>NZ_JAKTII010000003.1:0-640674 GCF_027855175.1 Acinetobacter sp. AOR14_HL
ATAATCTGACCCCATAAAGTTGGACAGCTAATTAAGCAGTTTTTAAAAACTGATTTCTATATTGTACAGGGGATAAACCTTGTAACTTCACCTTGATTCTCTCATGATTATAATAATGAATGTACTCTTGTATGGTTTTCTCTAATTCATCAATTGATTGAAATTTTTCACCATGAAAGCACTCCGATTTTAATATTCCGAAGAAGCTTTCTATTACAGCATTATCCAAACAATTTCCCTTACGAGACATACTTTGAATTAAACCCTGTTGTTTTAATTGCTGTTGGTAATGAGCCATTTGATATTGCCATCCTTGATCGGAATGGAGAATTGGTTTTTCATGTCGTTTAAGTTTAGCCAAAGCATGAATGAGCATATCTTTTACTAACTCATAATTGAGTTTGCGTTGGATTCGGAATGTAATAATTTCCCCATTAAATAAATCTATAATCGGGGATAGGTAAAGTTTTTCACCGTTCACATTAAATTCCGTTACATCAGTTGCCCATTTCTGATTTGGTCGATTTGCTTTAAATTGCCGTTGTAAAACGTTATCAGCCACTATCCCGACACAACCACTTTTATATGAGCGATATTTTAGTGCTCTGATACGTGATTTAAGTCCCATAGTTTTCATGAGTCGATATACACATTTATGGTTAATCATTATTCCTGTACTTTTCAGAGCAAGAGTAATTCTACGATAGCCATAGCATCCCTTATGCTTATGGTATATGGACTTAATCTGCTGTTTTAACTCAGTATATTTATCATTAGAGCGTATAGCTTTCATGTGGTAGAAATAAGTACTACGGGCTATCTTGGCAATACTGAGTAAGAGCTTTAATGGATAAATTTGCCTTAATTCTGAAATAATTTGAACACTGTCTGCAGTACAAATTGAATTTAAGTACGTTGCTTCAGTTTTAAGGCTTTTAGCTTTTTTAAAAAAGCGACCTCTGCGCGTAAAGCTGTAAGCTCATCAATGAGCTCTTGCTGAGACTTGTCTTTATCATCTCTTGTTGGTTTCACTGTTTTAGTTTTATCTTGCTTAGTCATATTGGTATAAGTCCGTTTAGTATTAAACCCAGCAATCCCTTCTTTATGATACAGAGCTAGCCATCTTCTTAAAATTGACGTCCCGCTCAGATTTAACCGTCTTCTTACTTCTCTTACGGGTATCTTATCAAGAAGCATTTGTATTGCATTGATTTTAAATTCTGAAGAATAATAAGTTTTTTGAATTTTAATATTAAGCCCATCAGTACCATGTGCCTTATAGTTTTCAATCCATAACCGAATGGTTTGGAGATCTACATTAAACTCTTTGGAAAGAATTTTATAGCCTTTACTACCATCTAAATAAGCCTGAATTACTTTGAGTTTTAACTCTTTTGAATGCTTTGGAACTGGCATAGGTCACACCTTATAAGTTTAAAAAGTCTAACTTATGGGGTGCAGTTCAGAACGGGAGAGGGACACCTTCGGGTGTGCTGGTTGTTGTACCAGTCCGCGAACCCTTTCTCGTTCTGCCACCATAATTCCTATTAATGTCTGGCAGAACTCCCAATAAAAAGGAGTTGGCTTTGCACATCCATTATTTCTTGGCTCTCGATGCCAAAAGTTATAACGACACAGCTTAAAAATTAAAGCAGCTTGATTGCCTTAAGGTTTTCAGGCTTTAAGTCATTACGGCTCAAAAAAACTTAATCAACAATAAAACTTGAGATGTGCCAAGCACAGTCTTTATAGGCTTTGCTATGCCTTTTTTCTCCCAAAAAAGTATCTCATTTAGAAACAACAAGAATTTATAACGGTAAAATTATGCCAAAGTTAGTTCTTCCAACACGTGCTATACAAGTTATTAATACGTCGATTTATTTATTTCACCATCACGGCTTTCATACCGTTGGAATCGACAGAATTGTGAAAGAGTGTGGAATTCCAAAAGCGACTTTTTATAACTACTTTCACTCGAAAGAGCGGTTTGTTGAAATCTGTTTGATCGTACAAAAAGAGCGTTTAAAAGAAAAAGTGGTTTCAATTGCTGAGTACACTAGCCACCCAAGCGCTAGGGATAAACTCAAGGCACTTTATCTTTTACATACCGACTTAGAGGGACTTTACTTTCTATTATTTAAAGCCATTTTTGAGATAAAACTGAGCTATGCAAAAGCCTATCAAGTCGCAATTAAATATAGAACTTGGCTAATGAATGAAATCTATAGCCAGCTTAGAGGACTTAAAACCGATGCGACTTTTCAGGATGCAAAACTATTTTTATATATGATTGAAGGCGCAATTATTCAGCATCTAAGCTCAGATGGGGCGGATGATCGGGAAAAGGCACTGGATTGTTTTTTACGCAGTTTAGGTAGTTAATGTAATTTGAGGCCTCAGAATGCGCTAGAAAATCGATAAAATTAAAAGCCAATTTGTCACCATATCTACGGATGTGGTTTTTTATGTTTTTAACACATTTACTTTATTACTTAATTAGACAAATGCTGAGCTGATAACAAAAAGTATTAGACCGGTCGTCTATAGATCTATATAGTTAGGCCTCACTTTGTTGACCTTCTAGTTTAAAAGAGAAAATTAATGTCTATTATTCTTCATCATTTAAATGCTTCACGCTCATTTCGCATTCTGTGGTTACTTGAAGAAATTAATCAACCTTATGAGTTAAAAAGTTATTTCCGAGATAAAACTACAAATCTTGCACCTCAAGAATTAAAAAATATTCATCCTTTAGGAAAATCACCTGTGATTGAGCTCGATGGAAAAGTAATTGCTGAATCAGGTGCCATTGTAGAAATTTTGATTGAAAAGTTTGCTCCTCAACTTATGCCCGCGAAAAATTCAGACAGTTATCTTGATTATTTACAATGGATTCATTTTTCAGAAAGTTCGGCTATGGTTCCATATTTATTAAATATTTTTAATTCGGTTGAGTTAAAAAATGGCACTCAATTAAAGTTCTTGGATCAATATGCGCATGCTGAGTTGGATAAAGTATTTTCATATTTAGATCAACAATTAGTAGGCAAAAAATTCTTAGTAGGCAATTGCTTAACGGGTGCAGATTTTATGATTGGTTTCGTAGTCTATGGTCTAATTAATTCTTTAAATATTCGATCAAAATATCTTAATATTGAAAATTATGTAAGAAGTCTAGAAAGCTTAGAAAGCTGGCAAAAAGCCATGTCTATAGAACAAAATCTTCATCACCGAATCAATGCCTAAAATTGCTGTAAGTAATTTTTTCAATATTGTTTAGCTGCTCAATTGGCTCGTATTCGTTCTTTCATGAGTTCTGGCAAACCAGCGAGTTAAAGACTTCGCCATTTAAAATCATGAGCTGAAACTCTTGTACCTCGAATGAGATAACAAGAGTTTCTATGTCTATTTAAATAACATTTCTAAGTTCATTTGCCGTGTTACGTAGCAATGGCAAAATTTGCTGAACCAAATAATCTTCTTGTACACGGTTAGTTTGAGACATGCAGTTAAGTGCTGCCACGGCTTGACCTTGTGCATTAAAAACGGGTACGGCAATCGCAATCACACCAAGCTCATGTTCTTCTTTAGAAAGACAATAATCCGATAATGAAATGCCCTTAAGCACCTCAAAAAACTTTGACTCATCTACAACGGTAAAAGGGGTTAAGCGTTTTAAACCGTAAGTTTTTACCCATGTGTGTTGAGCCTCTTCAGACAATGCTGCAAGCAATACTTTACCTGTGGAAGTTGCATGGGCAGGGAGTCGATTTCCTAAATGCATGCCGTAAGGGCTTACGCGTAAATTATCTTGCTGCGGTAAATAACTACGGGCAATCGGCACCACTTCATTATCGTCCAGAACTACAATCGAAAAAGTAAGAGACGTCTGTGCACACAAAAGATTTAAAAATGATTGAGCAACTTTAGGTAAATGCGCAGAGCTTAAATAAGAACTCGAAAAGCGCAGCACGCGATGGGTGAGCCAAAAGTAATGTTCATCTGTTTCTAGATAGCCTAAGTATTTTAAAGTTTTTAGATAACGCCTTGCCGCTGTTCGGCTAATACCGGTTCGCTCAGCCACTTGAGTGACATTGAGCCGTTGCCGATCTGTTCCAAAAGCTTCCAGTAAAGCTAAGCCTTTTGCTAATCCTGCAATGTAGTCTTCTTGACGAATTTTCTCATGCGAGTTTGGGTGCTCTAAAAAAGCATCGAGAGAAGGCATCCTTTCATTCCTGTTATTTTGGTTGTTTCTGTCCGCTATTCGGACAAACTAAATGATAAACGGTTATTTTCGTCTTGGATACATAGTGCACAAAACTTAAAGCCAGTAATTTAAAAGTCAGGATGAAACAAGGATGAAGTTATGGATATTTTAAAGACACAGGTTGCAATTATTGGTTCTGGACCAGCAGGGTTATTGCTTGGGCAACTTCTATATAAAGCTGGAATCGATCATATTATTGTTGAGCAACGCAGTGCTGAATATGTGGCTTCACGGATTCGTGCAGGAATTTTAGAGCAAGTTTCGGTCGACTTACTTAAACAAGCAGGCGTTGACCAAAATTTAAAAGACAAAGGATTACCGCATTCAGGCATTGAAATCTTAACTAATGGTGTAAAACATCGGGTTGATTTGGCGGCACTAACAGGTGGAAAACAAGTGACCGTATATGGTCAGACCGAAGTCACTAAAGACTTGATGACTGCGCGCGAAGCAGAGAAGCTGACTTCATTTTATGAAGCTCAAAATGTGCAGGTTAAAGATTTCTACACTGCGCCCAAAGTTGAGTTTGAGTACCAAGGTAAAGCCTTTCAAATTGAGTGTGACTTCATTGCAGGTTGTGATGGCTACCATGGTGTCTGCCGTGCCAGCGTACCTGAAGATAAAATTAAAACCTTTGAAAAGGTTTATCCGTTTGGCTGGTTAGGTGTGTTGGCAGATGTTCCACCTGTAGCCGATGAACTAATTTACGTACAGTCTGAACGTGGATTTGCTTTATGCAGTATGCGTTCTGAAACGCGTAGCCGTTATTATTTACAAGTCCCTTTAACCGATCACGTAGAAGACTGGTCGGATGAAAAGTTCTGGGATGAGTTAAAAAACCGCCTAGACCCTGAAAGCCGTGAAAAGCTAGTAACTGGGGCCTCTATTGAAAAAAGTATTGCGCCGTTACGTAGTTTTGTGACTGAGCCAATGCGCTTCGGAAAACTATTCTTAGCAGGTGATGCTGCGCATATTGTTCCACCGACAGGAGCAAAAGGCCTCAATCTCGCGGCTTCCGATATTGCTTATTTATCAAGTGCACTTGTTCAATATTATGTTGAAGGTTCAGAACAGGGTATTGATGAATACTCAGAGAAATGCCTACAACGTGTATGGAAAGCGGAGCGTTTTTCTTGGTGGATGACTCATTTATTGCATCGCTTTGAAACTGAAAGTGAGTTTGACCATAAAATTAAACAAGCCGAACTAAGTTATGTACTTGGGTCGATTGCAGGTAGAACAACATTGGCTGAAAACTATGTCGGTTTGCCTTATGAGATCAAGCAAATTGATAGTTTTAAGCACGCAAGTTAAGGGCTAGATAAGAAATAAAAAGGGCATGCAAATGCTCTTTTTTATATAAAAACTTAAGTGGGACGTAATAGCTTAAGAGATTATTTTGCTTAAAAGATCAGCATTAATAAAAGCTTTTGTCACATTTTTTCAGTATATTGCTATTAATTTCTTTATTTATAAATTCTAAGTTTGTATGGAACAGGACCAAGCACGCATACCTAAATATATTCCTATCCGCGATGCAATTGCCCATGACATTGAATCTGGTGTATTAGAAGCCCACGCAAAACTCCCTTCGGAAAGGGTGCTTTCTGAACAATTCCAAACCACTCGAGTAGCTGCGCGTGAAGCTTTACTGGCTTTGGAAACTGATGGTCTGATTTATCGCTTAGATCGCCGTGGTTGGTATGTTCGTTCGCCTCGTATTATTTACCACCCGCAATCTACAAAAAACTTTAATCAGTTTGTGATTGAACAAGGCTATGAACCTTCGACAGAAGTGATTTCGAGTGAACTGACTCAGGCTACTTCTTGGGATGCCAAGCATTTAAAAGTTGAAAAAGGGCATCCGATTTATTCAGTTTGGCGACGTCGTTGTATTAATGGTCGACCTGTTTTGGTGGAGCATTTACGTGTCAACGCCGAGTTTTTCCCTGAGTTTTTAACTCATGATCTTAAGCAATCGATTACTTTACTGATGGCAAATCAATATAACTGCCATATCACCAGAGCTGACATTAACCTCTATCCAACCGCTTTATCGGAACAGCAGGCCAAAGCACTTCATGTCAATGTGGGCGCGCTCGGTTTATATATTCGTCGTAGTAACAGAAATGAAGAAGGCGTGATTACTGATGTCGACCAAGAATATTGGCTACATGATGTTTTAGATTTACATTTCGAAGCGCGAGCATAAAAATACAATCTGGTTTAAACCAGATTAATTAAACTGTCATATAAAGCTGTTGAAATACGATCATCAAATAATTGCATTCGATGGTTTGCAGATGAAACAGTATGTTCAACAGACAATTAAACTCGGCACTGCATCAGTTTTAGGTGTAGTGGTCGCTATTCAAATGGGATGTTCATCAGCAACATCAAAAAACTCAGAAGAAATTACAGTCTATACGGCAGTGGAAGCCGATCAGCTTAAGCAATACCAAAAAGAATTACACAAAGCCTATCCAGAGCTAAAAGTAAAATGGGTACGTGATTCAACAGGTGTGATCACCGCTAAACTTTTGGCAGAGCAGAAGAATCCTCAAGCGGATGTGGTTTTTGGTGTGGCTTTAACCAGTTTGCTGGTCATGGAAAAGAAAGACATGCTTGAGCCTTTCAAACCTGAAGGTGTTCAAAATTTAAAACCAGAATTTGTAAGTCAAAAACCTGTACCGACTTGGACGGGTATGGATGCATGGGAATCTGCAATTTGTGTAAATAAAGTCGAATTAGAAAAACGTAAGTTACCAATTCCAAAAACTTGGAAAGATTTAACCAACCCGATTTATAAAAACCTGATTGTGATGCCAAATCCAGCTTCGAGTGGCACAGGCTATTTAGATGTCACGGCTTGGATGCAAATTTGGGGCGAAAAGCAGGCATGGGACTATATGCAGGCTTTAGATAAAAACATTTCACAATATCCTCATTCGGGCTCAAAACCTTGCAAGATGGCTGCACAAGGCGAAATCCCAATTGGAATTTCTTTCGGTTATCCAGCCTTTAAATTAAAAGCAGAGGGTGCACCTTTAGAAGTGGTTTATCCAACTGAAGGTTTAGGCTGGGAAATGGAAGCCTCAGCAATTGTGAAAGGAACTAAGAAATTAAGTAGCGCACAGAAATTTATAAATTGGTCGGTAAGCAAAGCGGCAAATGAAGCCTATGCCCATAACTTTTCAATGGTGGCCTACAAAGGCATTGAAAATACCACTATGGACTTCCCGAAAAACCTTCCCCAAATGCTCGTAAAAAATGATTTTTATTGGGTGGCCGAGCAGCGTGAACGTATTTTGGCTGAATGGTCAAAGCATTTTGAAAAGTGATCTTTTGGATAAGGGCCTTATTATGCAAATACCTTCGTCATTGCAGTCATCGCTGCTAGGTCAAAACCAAAAGGCCGAGTTAGCAGGGCATTTATTGTCGACATTAACGACCTATAAATATCCTGAACATGGCCCCTCAGTTTTAGAAGTGATAGATATACAAAAAAAGTTCCAACACTTTCAGGCCCTAACGCATATTAATTTAGACCTGAAAGCTGGCGAGTTCGTGAGCTTTTTGGGACCTTCTGGATGCGGTAAAACCACATTGCTACGCATAATTGCGGGTCTAGAAAAACCTGATTATGGAAAGGTTATAAAAAAGGGCGCAGACATTACGTTGTTGAGTGCTGAAAAGCGTCACTGTGGCATTGTGTTTCAGAACTATGCGTTATTTCCAAACTTAAACGTTGAAGAAAATATTGCTTTTGGCTTAGACAAAAAGAAATGGGATAAGGCACAACGTAGTCAACGAGTTCAGCAATTATTAGAACTGATTGAATTACCCGATATTGCTAAAAAATATCCAAATCAATTGTCGGGTGGGCAGCAGCAACGTGTTGCGCTTGCTCGAGCAATTGCACCGAAGCCTGATATTTTACTGTTAGATGAACCATTGTCTGCACTCGATGCTCAGGTACGTCTAAACCTAAGACAAAAGATCCGTTCGATTCAATCGCAGCTTAATCTGCCAACCATTATGGTCACACACGATCAAGAAGAAGCATTAAGCATTTCTGACCGTGTTGTAGTCATGAATCATGGTGTCATTGAGCAAATTGATACACCGCATAATATTTACTACAAGCCACAAACCCAATTCGTTGCAAAGTTTATTGGCACCATGAACTTTTTAACTGCCACTTGTTCAGTCGCCAATCAGCTCGAGGTTTTAGGTTTTATTCTTCTAAATTTGGAACAGCAAAAACTTAAAGCAGGGCAAAACTACAACATTGGTTTTAGACCGGAAGCTGTCGAGTTGGTTGATGATTTTGGTAGTGATAAAGAATCGTTGTATTTACCAGTTAAAGTATTAAGCACTGAGTTTTTAGGCGCAAAACGCCGTTTGTTTTGCACTATTCATATTGATGGAATTGAGCAGTCCAAACACCTTTTGCAAATTGAAATTGAAAATACCAAGTTCAAATCTTTGCAAGAACTCATGTTTATAAAAGTGCCTAATCAGCTCATTCATGTCTTTGACGAACAAGGGTACGCACTATGTTAAATGAAGCTGCTTCAGCGGTTTTAAAAACACAGCCGCGTCGAAAAACTGAATATTCATTAAGATCAAATATTGCTTTAGCTGCCGTCGCAATCGCTTTGACTTTAGCGATTATTGCTCCTTTAATGATGTTGTTTGAAACAGCTTTTTTTGATGAAAATCAAAATTTTGTTGGCCTTGAAAATTTTTATAATTATTTTGCAAGTCCAGCTTTACTCAGCTCTATATTTAACTCGATGTGGGTTGCTTGTGCTGCTACTGTCATTACAGTATTTCTTGCCAGTATTTATGCTTTTGCACTCACCAATGTAAATATAAAAGGCAAAGGCTTCTTTAAACTGGTCGCTTTTTTACCCATTTTAGCGCCATCACTTTTGCCATCTTTGGCATTGGTTTATTTGTTTGGTAAGCAAGGTGTGTTTAAACCTTTACTGGGCGATATACAAATTTATGGTCCAATCGGTATTTTAATCAGTTATTGCTTTTGGCTATTTCCAGCAATTTTGATGTTGATGATGGTGTCTTTTCGCAGTGTCGATCAGCGTTTAATTGAGGCATCTTTGTCGCTCGGCAAAAATATCTGGAAGACGCATTACCACGTCACGCTACCTGCAATTCGGTATGGACTCATCAGCGCAAGTCTGGTGGCTTTTATTTATGTGATAACCGATTTTGGGATTCCGAAAGTCATTGGTGGTTCATTTAATATGATGGCGCTTGATGTCTATAAACAGATTATTGGTCAGCAAAATATGAGCATGGGTGCGGTAATTTCCATCTTATTGTTGTTACCAGCAGTTTTTGTATTCATTTTCGATCGTATTCAAAGCAAACGCCATGCACGTTTTCAAGCTTTTCAGGCTAAACCTTATATCTCAACATCGAACAAAAAACTTGAAGTCGTTCTGAGCTTATTTTGTGGGTTGGTTTCAGGTGCGATTTTACTCATTATCTTTACGGCAGTGCTGGCTTCATTCATTCAGTCTTGGCCTTATGATTTGTCTTTAACCTTAGCACATTACAGTTTTGAATATGTCGATGGCGGCGGTTGGGCAGCGTACTTTAACTCGGTTCGTATGGCACTCTTTAGTACGGTTTTTGGAACAGCACTCATTTTTATAGTAGCGTTATTAACCGAACGTTTTAAGGCACATCCATTTATTAAAAACTATGTACAGGCTTTAATTTTATTACCCCTTGCTGTACCGGGGTTAGTGCTAGGTATTGCTTATATTTTGTTTTTTAACCATCAAAGCAACCCTTTAAATGTGCTGTATGGAACCATGACCATTTTGGTGATTTCAACCATCATGCATTATTACACTGTGCCGCATCTCACTTTAAGCAATGCCATTAAACAAATTCCTTTACAGCTCGATCAGGCAGCACAAACTTTAGGAACATCGAAGTGGAAAACCTTTTGGAAAGTGTATTTGCCAATGTGTTTTCCAGCGCTATGTGATGTATCGGTCTATATTTTTGTGAATGCCATGACGACTGTGTCGGCTGCGATTTTCCTCTATTCACCAGACACCAGTTTAGCTGCGGTAGCTGTTTTAAATATGGATGATGCAGGAGACACGGTTGCTGCTGTTGCGATGAGCATTTTGATTTTGACAACCTCATGTGTTGTAAAACTCATTCACTGGTTATTTACCCGAAAAATTATGGCAAAAAGTCAGCAATGGCGTGAAAGCGCTCATTAAGTTTTAGCTAAACACAATTTTTATTTAACCGACTGAAACGAAACGCTTTGTTTAACAAGGCAAGGGTTTATTCATCCTAAATTTCGAAAATTGGAAGTCTTATGAATAACGCAAAGTTTGATTTAATTGTTGTCGGAGCTGGTATTTTAGGTTTATCCGCTGCCATACAGGCACAAGAACAAGGCTTAAAAGTCTGTATCTTTGAGAAAAATGCCAAGCCTGTGGGCGCAACTCGCCGTAATTTCGGGATGGTCGGAACATCGACTTTAACGCATCCTGAACAAGAGTGGCGAAAGTACGCTCTTGAAACGCGTTCTTTTTATCAACGCATTCAGACTGAAACCGATATTTCGTTTGCTCAACGCCAAGGTGTCTATCTGGCGAACACTGCACTTGAATGGCAGGTTTTAAATGAGTTTGCCGAGCGTGCAAATAATTATCAAATACCTGTGCATTTACGAAGTCATGATGAGCTGGTCACCCAATTTTCCTATTTAAATCCTTCGCAGTATTTTCAAGGCGGCTTAGTTTTTGAAGAAGATTATTCGGTTGAACCGCATGTGATTGGGCAGAGACTATTGGCATATGCCGAAAAAAACGGTGTGGAGATTTATACCAATGCCTGTGTTGTTCAAACCCAATATCAGCATGAAAGTTGTCAGGTTCGCTTGGCAAATGGCGAGACTTATCGGGCAAATAAAGTTTTGATCTGTCACGGTCAAATCATCGATGTTTTATATCCAGATCTCTTACAAAGTTTGAACTTGAAACGGTGTGGCTTACAAATGGCCCTAACTCAACGGTTTTACCAAAAATTAAATGCTTCTCTTTATTCAGGCTTATCTATTTCACGTTATCCGGCTTTTGAAATTTGCCCAAGTCATGCGGAGTTGGTTAAAGCATCACAACAAGGTTTCATTAAAGAATTCGGTATTCATATTCTGATTAAACAAAACGAATTTGGCGAACTGATCGTAGGTGATAGCCACGAATATCATTCGATTAATGAAGCGCCTCAGTTCGAGCAGCGTGAAGAGATTAATGAATTTATTCAAGCTTACTGCCATGAAAAATTAGGGCTGACTTTACCTCCAATTCAAAAACGTTGGAATGGTTATTACCTGACTCATGAAGATGAGTTGGCCTGTGTCACTGAAGCCGGAAAAAACATCTTTCTGGTAAGTGCAATTGCTGGCAAAGGCATGACCACAGGGGCTGGGTTTATGAAAGAAGTATTAGAACAAAATATTTACTAGTTTGTCATCTGGTTTAAACCAGATTGATGTATATTGAAATGAACGTGAAAGAAATGAGTACCATTATGAACATGCAACCCCAACTCGATATGGATTTAGAGAACAAGTATTTGCTTCTCACACCAGGACCATTATCAACATCGGCAACAGTACGCCGTGCCATGCAAAAAGACTGGTGTACTTGGGACCAAGAATATAATTCGCTGGTACAAGATATCCGCTCTCGTCTAGTCAACTTGGCAACCAGTCAACCTGAAAAATATACGGCTGTGTTAATGCAAGGCAGTGGTAGTTTTGCAGTGGAGTCTGTGCTTGGTTCAGCTATTCCGCGTGATGGCAAAATCTTAATTATTAATAACGGTGCATACGGTGCACGTATGGTGCAAATGGCACGTTGCTTAAATATTGAAGTTGTAGAACTGAACTATTTAGAAACCCAAACACCAGATCTAATAGAGATTGAACACGTTTTAGAAGATAAAGCCATTAGCCATGTTGCTTGTGTACACTGTGAAACCACCACAGGTATTTTAAACCCGATTCAAGAGATATGCCGTTTAGTTAAATCGGCAGGAAAAATCTGGATTGTAGATGCCATGAGTTCATTTGGTGGTGTGCCTATGGATATGGCTAAGCTTGAAATTGATTTTCTGATTTCAAGTGCAAATAAATGTATTCAAGGTGTTCCGGGCTTTGGTTTTATTTTGGCAAAGCGTGATTGCCTAGAAGCATGTAAAGGTTTAGCTCGTTCGGTCAGCCTCGATTTGTATGATCAGTGGAACACGATGGAACAGCATAACGGCAAATGGCGTTTTACCTCGCCAACCCATGTGGTGCGTGCTTTTTATCAAGCATTGCTTGAACTTGAGGCAGAAGGCGGTGTTGCTGCACGTTATCAACGTTATTTACAAAACCAGCAAACCTTATCGCAAGGTATGCAACAACTGGGCTTTAAATTGGTACTCGGTGAAGAGTGTCCACAATCACCCATCATTACCACTTTTCTTTACCCAACAGCCAAGTCATTTAGCTTCCAGTCATTTTATGAAACGCTGAAAAAATCAGGCTATGTGATTTATCCGGGCAAAGTCACAGATCTCAACTGCTTCCGTATTGGCAATATTGGCGAAGTTTATATTCATGACATTGACGGACTTCTTGCTGCGATTGCCAGCTACTGCGAAAGCCATCTCAATCAAGCTGTAACAGCATAACTTTTATTAAAACATTTGAATTAAAGGGAATACACCATGACGACCAACAATACACAAATTCAGGCTGTTGTTTTTGACTGGGCTGGCACAACAGTAGATTTTGGCTCACGCGCACCAATTTTGGCTTTTATGGCGTTATTTAAAGACAACAACATTGAAATTACTGTTGAAGAAGCGCGTGCGCCAATGGGCTTAGAAAAACGTGACCATATTGCAGCAGTTTTAAAAATGCCGCGTGTAGCGGCGGCATGGCAGGAAGTATATGGTCAGGCGGCAACTGAAGCAGATATTAACCGTTTATATAAAGACTTTATTCCTTATCAGTTAAATTCTATTCCTAAATGTTCTGCTTTAATTCCGGGTGCATTAGAAACGTTTGAGAATATTAAAAAGCGTGGTGCAAAAATCGGCAGTAACACGGGTTATGCATCCATGATGATTGGTCGTTTGGTCAAAGATGCTGCCGATCAGGGCTACCGCCCAGACTGTATTGTTACAGCCAGTGATGTGAAATTTGGACGTCCGTATCCTGAAATGCTATGGAAGAACTTAATTCAACTCGACGTGTCTGATATTAAAACTGTTGTAAAAGTAGATGATACTGTGGTGGGGATTGATGAAGGTTTAAATGCGGGATGCTGGACGGTCGGGCTTGCGATTAGTGGTAATGAAGTGGGTTTAAGCTATGAAGAGTGGAGCGCATTATCGGCTGATGAACAGATTATTCTAAAAGATAAGGCATACCGAAAAATGAATGCGTCGGGCGCTCATTATGTAATTGATAGTGTCGCTGATTTGCCAAATGTACTAGATGATATTGAACGCCGTTTAGGGCAGGGTGAACGACCTTAAATAAATGTTTAAGTCAATATATTTTTAAGCTTAGCTCCCTTGGGAGCTAAGCTTACCTAAAAAATTAAAATGAAGAGCAATAAACTCTACATATGTGGAAATAAGGAGTAACTTTGAGGAGTAAATTCCTTATTTCTTGCTAACGATCCAAACCATGTGTTTAGTTCGTTAGAACCATCAACCAGATAGGCATATGACCTATGTGATAGATCTTTTTTATGACTTTTGAGGGTCATATAATTTTTCTTTAATGAATAGGGCGGGGATCACACCACAAATCAGATAGGCAGCGCCCATTACAACAAAACCTAAACCAATAGAACCACCAGATGCTAAGAAGCCAATTGTGGCAGGTGCAAGGGCTGCTCCAAGACGACCAACATTATAAGCACCGCCAATTGCTGTACCGCGGATGGCTGTCGCAAAACTTTCAGTCATATAGGTTGCATTTACGCCGTAAGGAATACCGTATAGGAAACCGAAGGTAACGAGTAAATATAAAATATTGCTTGGAGAGTTATAAAAAACAATAAGTGGTAAGAAAATAGCAGTACCAATGGCACCAAAGGCATAGGTAAAACGACGACCTAGTTTGTCTGCCATCATGCCGGCAAGGACTTTACCTAAAATCATAGCGGTATAAGTACCGACCATATAGGCAGTCATTTCTTTAAACTTCATACCTAACTCACTTTCTAGGTAAGAAGGCATCCAGTTGTTTACTCCATAATAACCAAACTGTAAGAAACCTGCGGTTAATGCCCAAAGGATAAACATATTACGGTTCTGTTTATCTTGGAAAATAAGTTTAAACGCTGAGGTTTTTTCAATGTTTTGTATAGCGGTAGGTTGTTGTAGTCGAGCCTGTTGCCATGCTTGTGGTTCTGGTACAAAAATATGCATTAAAACGGCAATAATGACGGGAATAATCGCAACGTAAAACAGCATGCGCCAGCCATGATCTGGAATAATCCAACCCGCAAGTAATGTTGCAACAATATATCCAACCGTCCAACCCGCTTGTAAAGTTCCGAGTACGGTTGTGCGATAACGTGTCGGAACATATTCGGCCATCAATGTATTACACGCAATGTAGAGCGAGCCAAGTCCAAGTGATGCAAAAAATCTTAAAATACCAAATTGAAGAAAGCTCTGAGTAAAACCTAAGCCACAGGTGAGGAGTGAGAAAATTAAAATAGAAATAACAACAATGCGGACGCGACCAAATTTATCGCATGCCCAACCGCCAAAAATTCCACCAACAGCCATACCTGCTAAAGTAAAACTACCGAGCATACCGGCTTGTACCGAACTTAATCCGAAATCTGCCTTAATACTATTTAAGCTATAAGACAGCAGCATCAAATCTGCACCATCAACCAATAGCGCTAGAAATGCAAAAATAAATGCAATTTTCCACGTATGAGGCTGTATACGAGAAAGACTTTCTTTGTAATTTGTAGCCATAATCCATTACCTACATTTGATTGAAAGCACTTCAAGTCGTTTGAAAGTGCTCAAAATTGATTAAGACGCAGCGCGAATCATGTTTCGGGCAATAATCATTTGTTGAATTTGAGTGGTCCCTTCATAGAGGCGGAACAAACGAACATCTCGATAAAAACGTTCAATCGCATATTCACTGATATAGCCCGCACCGCCATGGATCTGTACGCAGCGATCAGCGACTCGACCACACATTTCGGTTGCAAACATTTTTGAGCATGAGGCCTCGGTACTTACGTTTTGTCCTGCATCACGTAGACGTGCAGCGTCTAAAACCATGCATCTGGCTGCATAAATCTCGGCTTTGGAGTCGGCGAGCATGGCTTGAATGAGTTGGAATTCGGCAATGGGTTGCCCAAATTGCTTACGTTCGATGGCGTACTTTAAAGAATCGTCTAGCATTCTTGTCGCGGCCCCAACACTTAACGCCGCGATATGCAAACGGCCCTTATCAAGCACTTTCATGGCGGTTTTAAAACCAACGCCTTCAACTCCACCAATGAGTGCTGAAGCAGGAATACGACAATTTTCAAAAATCACATCACAAGTGTGGGCACCTTTTTGCCCCATTTTTTTATCGCGTTTGCCAAGAGAAATACCTGGGGTTTGGCTGTCGACAATAAAAGCAGAAATACCACCAGCACCCTTAATATCAGAACTTGTGCGTGCCATTACTGTAAATACGCCAGCATGAGGGGCATTGGTAATAAAGCGTTTGGTGCCATTTAAAATATAAAAATCGCCATCTTTTACGGCACTAGTCTTTATAGATGCAGCATCAGAACCAGCATCGGGTTCAGTTAAGCAAAAAGAACTGATTACTTCACCGCGAGCTAAACGTGGCAAGAAAAATGATTTTTGAGTTTCAGTACCGTCAATAATGAGACCACTTGAACCAATGCCATTATTGGTACCAATAAGCGAACGAAAAGCAGGAGAGGTCCGTCCTAATTCAAAAGCAACATAGACTTCTTCTTCCATTGTAAGTCCAAGGCCTTCGTACTCTTCTGGAATGGTTAAACCAAATAAGCCCAGCGTTTTCATTTGCTCAATAATATCTTGAGGAATTTCATCCGTTTCAGCGACTTCATTCTCATGAGGAATTAATACACCTTCAACAAATTGTCGAATCATATCAACAAGTTGATCTAAGGTTTCCTGATCTCGAATCATAGTCTCATCCTTTTACTACATGCTAAGAACATCAATGTGATGTTCGTAAAATCATCAATATTTGAAGCGATAGTAATCAAAGGATGAGTGCAAAACAATATATTTTGAAAATTAATTTCGCAATGCGATATGTTGTTATTAGTATTTGATTGTCTAATTTATTGATTTATTTAAGCTATATTTTCTTATAAAAATTCATCATTTTTAGTGGAAAATTAAAGTTTGATTTTTAAAATGAGGTGTGTATATTAAAAATATATATCGCTATGCGAAATTTTAAATGGATAAATTTCCCTATAGGAAATGAATCACCAGATAGAGTGGGATGAAGATGGGTGCTTTAAATGGAATTCGGGTGCTTGACTTAAGTCGGGTATTGGCTGGGCCTTGGTGTGGACAGACGCTGGCCGATTTAGGTGCAGAGGTCATCAAGATTGAAAGACCCAAAGTCGGTGACGATACTCGTTCGTGGGGACCACCTTGGATGAAGGATGACTCTGGGTTTGATACTCAAGAGGCTGCTTATTATCAGTCTACAAACCGCAATAAATTATCGGTTGCCATCGATATTGCCAGTCCCGATGGTCAAGAATTGATTAAAGCTTTAATTCAAGATACAGATGTGGTGATTGAGAACTATAAAGCGGGTTCTTTGAAAAAATACGGTTTGGATTACGAGTCTTTATCTGCAATTAACCCAAAATTGGTGTATTGCTCAATTACAGGTTTTGGTCAAAATGGCCCAAGAGCTGAAGAACCCGGTTACGACTTTATTATTCAGGGAATGGGCGGACTGATGTCAGTCACAGGTGAGCGTGATGATTTACCGGGTGGCGGTCCACAAAAAGTAGGGGTGGCCTTTTCTGATTTAGCTACAGGACTTTATTCTACGATAGCCATTCAAGCTGCTTTACTTAACCGTCATGTGACGGGTTTAGGACAATACATTGACATGGCTTTGCTTGATGTCCAAATTGCGACTATGGCAAATCAGGGAATGAATTATCTTTCATCGGGTAATATCCCTAAGCGTTATGGCAATGCACACGCCAATATTGTGCCTTACCAAGTATTTAAAGCTTCTGACCGTGATTTTATTATTGCATGTGGAAATGATACTCAGTTTATTCAGCTCTGTAGAAGTATTGGCTTACCCGATTTACCCAATGATGCGCGTTTTGCCCGAAATGCAGACCGAATTAAACATCGTGATGAAATTATCGAAATTTTATCAAACCATTTCTTAACTAAAACTGCAGATGAATGGGTAGATGCGATTTATGCAGCTAAAGTTCCGGTAGGTGTAATCAATAACTTGGAACAAGCTTTTCAAGAGCCACAAGTGATTGCCCGAGAAATGTTGGTCGAGATGAATCACCCGCAACGTGAAAAATTGAAGGTAATTGGTTCGCCAATCAAACTTTCAAGAACCCCTGTTGAGTACAAAACAGCTCCTCCTTTATTAGGTGAACATACACAAGTGGTTTTAGGTCGAATCGTTTCTGTGGAAAAATTAGATGAGCTTAAGAAAAAAGGCGTGATTGCATAAGCTGGCCTGAAAGCGAAGGGTTAAAATTATTTTTAAAATTAGAAAATAAAATATTTAGTCTTTCGCTTGAATGGTTTAAATCAAGTTATATTTTAGATGCAGACTAGGACGTTTGCTTTTTTGCTATTTATAGAAAAAATAGATTATAATTTTCGCAGTGCGAAACAAAATGTGGATTGGTATAGATATGAATGATGCAGTAGATGCAGAGCAAACAGAAAAATTATTAGCGCCTTTAAGACATGAATTATTACATCCGATTCAAGACATGCAGGATGAAAATGATCGCCAATTTATTACTGCATTAGCCCGTGGTTTAGAGCTATTGCGTTGTTTTACCCCAAAACATCAGCATTTAGGAAACCAAGAGCTCGCACAAATGACGGGTTTACCTAAGCCAACCATTACTCGTCTAACGCACACTTTGTCTCGTTTGGGTTATATCAAACAAGTCCCAAATTCGAGCAAATTTCAACTTTCAGTTGGGGTTCTTGCTTTTGGTTACTCGATGCTTTCTAACGTGTCGATTCGTTCTATTGCTCATCCATATATGAAAAATCTGGCAGACTATGCTGGCGCTGCGGTTGCAATGGCAACACGTGATCGACTCAATATGATTTATCTTGACGTGGTACAAGGTAAAGGAAATATGACTATGCGCCGTCAGGTCGGAACTTATTTACCCATTCATTTAAGTTCGATGGGACGTGCATGTTTAGCTGCAATGCCTGAAGATGAAAGAGAGTTTTTGCTTGATGCGATTCGTACCAAGCACAAAGAAGACTGGATCAAAATTAATCGTGATTTAGACAAAGCTTTTAAAGACTACCAAGATTTTGGATATTGTTTTTCAATTGGCGAATGGCATAAAGATGTAAACTCAGTTGCAGTTCCACTGATTCATGAACAACATGGTTTACTGGTGTTTAACTGTGGCGGTCCAAGTTTTATTATGAACCGAGAAAAACTTGAAGAAGATATTGCACCACGTCTCTTACATATGGTGAATAACATTCGTACTGAGATTAGTTAATTGTACTGAATTAAAAAATCAAAAAAGGCCAGCAAAGATATTGATTGCTGGCCTTTTTCATAAGTTGTATTTCAAATGACGTGCTTATGAAAATTCGGCTTTCTTTTTTCTTTGAAGGCGCTTAGGGCTTCTTTAAATTCTTCACCTTGCAAACAATGAGAAAAAATAGTCGACTCATGATCAATACGATTTAATAGATCATCAATAGGCATATCTCTTAATAATTTTTTGCTGAGCTGTAAAGCTTGAGTTGGTTTATTTGCGAGTTTGGTTGCCGTATCTTCAACAAATTGATCAAGCTCGTTTTCTTCGCATACGTTATTTGCTAAACCATAATTTTTAGCTTGTTGCGCCGAAAATTTCTCGCCCAGTAAAATAATTTCAGAAGCTCGAGCGAAACCTAATAATCTCGGTAACATGTAACTAGAACCTGCTTCAGGCACAAGTCCGAGATTCACAAAAGGAAACTGAAAAATAGAGTTTTGACTTGCATATACGAGGTCACAATGTAAAAGCATGGTGCTGCCAATGCCAATTGCCACACCATTTACTTTAGCAATAATCGGCTTTGGAAACGTTGCTAAGCTTTTTAGAAACACAATTGAAGAGGGTGGTTCGGTACTGGTTGTATTACGCGTTTCGAATGCATTTACGTCATTGCCACTGGTAAATGCAGATCCTTCGCCTGTGAGTATAACAACATGAACTTCTTCATTGATTGCTGCCTCATCTAATGCCTGACTGAGTGCAGAATACATTTCATAATTAATCGCATTCTTTTTGCTGGGATTGCTCATCGTTAGTGTGAGTATATTTTTATCTAAATGTTGCTTAATCACACCTACTGTCAATTTATGTTGACTCTTATCATCCTGCTGCATCATTCATTCCTTTTGTTTAACTATTTGAAAAATATTTGCTTTATTGTTGATTCAAACCAAATATTCTTAGACAGATCTGAAATTAAAACTTTAAATTAATAGGATGATCCTATCGAAAATAAATTCCATTATCAATTAATTTGTTTTATATTGTGGTATAAAATTTTGTAATGCGAAATTTTAAGATTTGTAAGTTTAGAAATGTTTACAGGATTTATTGGTAATAAAGTACCTAGAGATGCTAAGGAAATCAGAAGCTAGGTATATAAAAAGTGAGTGGAAATAATATGAAGACGAAAATTACAGAATTATTTGAAATCGAGCACCCGATTATTCAAGGCGGTATGCATTATGTCGGTTTTGCGGAGCTTGCTGCTGCGGTTTCAAATGCAGGTGGATTAGGCATTATTACTGGCCTGACGCAAAGAACGCCTGAAAATCTAGCAAAAGAAATTGCGCGCTGTCGAGAAATGACTGATAAACCTTTTGGCGTAAATTTAACTTTCTTGCCTACCGTAAATACACCAGATTATCCGGGTTTTGTAGAAGCAATTATTAAGGGCGGAGTGAAAGTTGTAGAAACAGCGGGTCGTAATCCTGAACAGGTCATGCCTTATTTAAAGGCTGCTGGAATTAAAGTTATTCATAAATGTACCTCTGTTCGACATAGCCTAAAAGCCCAACAAATTGGATGCGATGCAGTTTCTGTAGATGGTTTTGAGTGTGGTGGGCACCCTGGTGAAGATGATGTACCGAATATGATTCTATTGCTTTTAGCAGCTGATGCATTAGAAATTCCATTTGTTGCTTCAGGCGGGATGGCGGATGGACGTTCACTCGCGGCAGCTTTAGCCATGGGGGCAGATGGAATTAATATGGGAACGCGTTTTATTGCAACTCAAGAAGCCCCAGTACATGCAAATGTGAAACAGGCAATTCTGAATGCAACTGAAAGAGATACCCGTTTAATTATGCGAGCTTTACGCAATACCGAGCGCGTGCTGAATAATGTGGCCGTTGAAAAAATTGTAGCCAAAGAAAAAGCGCTTGGCGACAACATTAAATTTGAAGATATTATTGAAGAGGTTGCAGGGGTTTATCCTAAAGTCATGATAGATGGCGATGTAAATGCCGGAGCATGGTCATGTGGGTTAGTTGCAAGTTTAATTCATGATATTCCGACCTGTGATGAATTGGTCAGCCGAATTGTCAAAGATGCAGAAGATATTATTCGTGGACGTTTATTAGGGCTTTTATAAAGTGGGTTATTAGCTATTTAAGCTTAATAATTGAGAAAGATTTTAACTTAAAAAATATGTTAGCCCAAATTTAATCTAATATTTGTTCAGTACTACTAGACTAAATTTGGGCTCCTAAATAGAATTTTTTCTTACATTAGTGTTTTGAATATTGTTTCTTAATTACAATAGTTCCAGCAATAAAGTCATGAATCGCTCTTTTCCTTTTATTAAAAAGTAAAACGATAAACTCACTCCAAGTCCATAATTCACTCGCTGAACTAACTACACTATACCAAGCTGGATATAAAATTAGAATATATTTTGCTCGATCAATTGGCCCTGCATTTAGGTATATTTCAGGATCAGCATAGTTTAATGCGATTAATTGGGATATAACCATAATAATACAAAAACCAATATCAACTGAAGATCTTAACACAGCTTGTATAAGAGTGATTTTACTACCATCAGGACGTGTAATTTTTATTCCAACGACCATTTTTCCTATCGTTGCACCAAAACGATAGTGAAAGTAAATTGTATAAGTGATACCCATTATAGCCATAATAACTAGAGTTATCATTGAGCTGACTATAGATATACTTTGAGTAAAATGAGTTATTACCATAAAAGGAATCATCACTACCATATCAATAATACCGGCACTAAGACGTTTCCAAAAACCTGCATAGACTTTTTCATTATCTATTTTAATTGGTAAGAAAAACATTACTTCCTTCTTGAAAATATATTTAATTATTAAAAGCTTAATAATATATTTTATGTGAAATAAGTCATCTGAGCAATATTTTAAATGTTTTAGGTGGTTAGAAATATTGAATAAATAATAAAGGTAGCGGATTATTTACTCTTTAGAAAATAAATACAAAGTTTGATTTAGATCATTAAATTTTGTATTTGAATAGGCTCTATTTTTATTAAAAGGCCTATTTTAGCTTAGCCTTTTTTCAAGTTGTGCTGATCTTTTGCATCGGCGATACAATAATAAAGACACAATACGGCAAAAATTAAACCTAAAATACAGACACCCGTCCAACCAAAATGTTTCCAGGCGTAGCTTCCAGCTGTGGTGCCTAAAGCTCCACCTGCAAAATAACCAGTCATATAAATCGCATTAAAACGCGAACGCAATTCTTGATTGAGCTTAAATACAATACTTTGATTGGTGACATGAACTGCGGAAAGTGAAGCATATAGAATGAGTAAGGCAATAATATAAAAAATGAAATGGTAGGGTAAAAGTGAAAAAAGAATCCAACTTAGAATAAGCCCCACGCCGCAATAAATTGAAATTTTGTGGATATATCCTTGGTCAATAAATTTACCTGAAAAATTGGCAACGAACGTTCCTAAAACACCAACAAAACCGAAAAGACCAATCGTAAAGTCACTAAAAAAATAGGGAGCGGGGGCCAATAGTAATGACATGGTGGTAAAGGTTAAGCTCACGCAAGCAAATGTAAAACCACCAATATAAGTTCTAATTCTTAAACGTCGATTTTGGATAAAAATTTGTGGAAGTGAGCGGATGGTTTTCGCATAGTTTTCAGATTTGGTGGGTGGGAACAATCCAATACTACGGTGCAAAATAATGGCGATGACTAGTAATAAAAAGCCACTGACCAGATAAATCACATTCCATGCAAAAAGCGTAGACATTAGACCTGATAGGGAGCGAGCGAGTAAAACCCCCATCATGAGACCACTCAGTAAAAAACCAACAACACGACCACTTTGTTGAATTGGAACCAGACTTGCGGCGAGAGGTAATAGAAGCTGAGCTGAACTGGAAAATAGACCGGTAATGATTGTACCTAGTAAGAGCAGATAAATATTATGTGAAAAACCACTAATAATTAATCCACTTGCAGCCAGTAACATAAAGATGAAGAGCAGTTTGCGCTTTTCTAAAATGTCTCCTAATGGCATTAAAAAGAGTAAGCCACAAGCATATGTAATCTGGGCTAAAGTAGGCACCCATGCCGTGGTGGTTTCGGTTAAATTTAAGCTCAAACTAATCGAATGAATAAGTGGTTGGCTAAAATAATTTCCGCCTGTACAGATGCCTGCTGCAATAGCCATTAAAATAATGGTTGGGGTATAGAGTGCGTTTTTCATCATGCCTATTGTCATAATGAAAGAGGAACTTTAACCATCACAACCATTACTTTTCTAAGTACGGTTGTCAGTGCGTTTCATTCAAAGCATCTTGAATATTGTGCACCATATGGATTAAACGTGGTCCAATTTCACCTTCAAGTTTTTCCGGATTTAAATGAAAACTTGGCGCACCACAGTTAAAGACATAAAGACCGTGTTTAGAGCTGACTAATGGTACAGCGACCGAGTTCACTTCTTTATGCCATTCACCTAAAGACAAACAATATCCGTAATCTTGATAATCTCGGAAAGCTCGTTCTAAAGAGCGTTTGATGGCAGGCCAGTTTTCAGCGTTCTTTTGCTTAAGTGCATCAAGTAAAAAATTACGTTCACGTTCAGGAGTCGCCGCTAAGCATGCTCTTCCCATTGAACTGCTATGAAGTGGCAAAGTTGAGCCAATTGGACGGCGCATATTTAATGCAGTTTCAATTTGTACCACATCGATATAAACCATATTTAATCGGTCACGTGTTGCCATTGCCACAGGGGCTTGCACATGTTGACTCATCTCTTCCATATATTGATGAGCAATAGTACGGATAGAAATATTCGACAATGCTGCATATCCTAAAGATAAGACACCAATGTCTAGGGTATATTTGGTCGAATTAGGCAATTGTTTTAAATAACCTAATGACACAAGGGTATTGGTAATACGTGCAATAGTCGGTTTAGGTAAACCTGTCATTTTTGCGAGTTCTTGATTTCCAAGTACCTGATTATTTGCAGAAAAGCAGCGTAAAAGTTCTAAGCCACGCGCTAAGGAAGCGATAAATTGAGGGTTATTTTCCCGATGAATATGTGAAATAGGATCTAGGCGTATCTCATCAAAATTTATTGGTTGTTCAGTTTTTGAATTCTGAGACATTCGATCCTCAAATATAATAAAGCAAAGTTTTGCTATTATATTTCGCTCTGCAAAATAAATCCATTCATCACTGCGCTGTTGTGATGAATGGATATCTGGTTTGGTAATTATGAAACGTTTTCAATCACCATAGCGAGGCCTTGACCGACACCAATACATAGGCTTACGACAGCATATTTCTTTTTACGACGAATGAGTTCGCGTGCCACAGTTAAAGCAAGACGGGCACCGGAAGCACCAAGTGGATGACCAATAGCAATTGCACCGCCATTTGGATTTACGCGAGAGTCATTAAAATCAACATTTAAGCCTTTTAAGCAAGACAACACTTGTGAGGCAAAAGCTTCATTAATTTCAATAATATCCATGTCATCTAAAGTCAGCCCTGCACGTGCAACTGCCTTTTTAATGGCTTCAATAGGGCCGGCCCCCATAATACGGGGTTCAATACCCGCTGCTGCTGCTGACAATATTTTTGCCATAGGCTTTAAGTCATATTTTTGACCTGCAGCTTCTGAACCAATCAGGAGTGCCGCAGCGCCGTCATTAATGCCTGAAGCGTTCCCAGCAGTCACTACACCACCTTCAAACAATGGTTTTAATTTCGTAAGTGCTTCAACAGTCGAGCTTGGGCGAGGGTGTTCATCTTCAGAAACCAGTTTTGGTGGTAGCTTTTTGCCTTGGAAAACCTCAATTGGGGTGATTTCACCCGCAAAGAAACCTTCTTCTTTGGCTTTTTGATATTTGGCTTGTGACTGAGCTGCAAATAAATCGGCTTGCTCTCGTGTAATACCAAAGTCGGCAGCAACATTATCGCCCGTTTCAGGCATTGAATGACCGCCGTACTGGGCAATAATTTTTTTATTCGGAAAACGAGAGCCAATCGTGGTGTCATAAATTTTAGCATCACGGCTATAAGCACTTTCGGCTTTACCCATCACAAAGGGTGCACGTGACATACTTTCTACGCCACCTGCAATATATAACTCACCTTCACCACAAGTAATGGCACGCGCAGAGTCAATTACTGCACCTAAACCACTGGCACATAAACGGTTTACGGTTTGACCAGGTACAGTGACTGGTAAACCTGCAAGCAAAAGCGCGTTTCTCGCAACATTACGGCTATCTTCACCTGCTTGGTTGGTATCACCCAAAATTACATCTTCAATATCAGCACCCGGAACACCAGTTTTTTCAAGTAACTTTTGAATGACTGTCGCTGCTAAATCATCTGGACGAATTGAGGCAAGTTCACCTGCATGGCGACCAATTGGGCTACGTAAACCATCATAAATATAAGCATTTAACATTGAGAAGTTCCTTTTCAAGACTCATGAGTAAAAGTGAGAGGTAAATGAAGTGCGACGCGGCGCTGTAACCACGGGCTAGGGCGGTAACGTGGGTCATGGGTAAGTGATGTTATACGATTTAGAATGAGTAAGATTTTTTGACGACCTACTTGGTCGCCCCACTCAATTGGGCCAAATGGGTAGCCTAAACCAAGACGCACTGCCGCATTAATATCATCTACTGTTGCAATATTTTGCTGGGCAATATCACAGCCTAAATTAATGACCATGGCTAAAACACGCTGAGCAACAAAACCAATACTTTCATTAATCATGCTGACCGTATTTCCATCTAAATTGAAAATAGAGTGAGCTGCCTCACGGTAGTCAGCTTTTGTGACAAGTGAAGGCATTAATGTGCGATGTTTTGCAATGCCATATAACATGTCTATAGCAACAGCTTGCTCAGGATTAACGCCTAGGCGTGTAGCTGCTTGAGTTGTGTCTTCGCCGTAACAAGCGAGTAAACATAAACTGTCTGATTGCGGTGCAGAGCCAGTATCTAAGGCAATATTTTGCTGAGTTAAATAATCTTCAAGCTGTGTTTTATCTTCAGAGAAATCTGCTGCTACCCAAACTTTTGGATATTGCGCTAAACGGTCTACAAACTTGGCGGGTTGTTCACCTGTTTTTGAACCGGTTTCATAATTATAAAAACCTTGATTAACCTTGCGTCCGAGTTGTTTAGCCTCCAACATTTGTTTGGTTAACGGGTTAGGTTTGTAGCGTGCTTCTTCATAATATTGATGGTAAATCGACTCCATGACAGGATGAGAAACGTCAAGCCCAGTTAAATCCATTAGCTCGAAAGGTCCCATTCTAAAACCAACACCGTCACGTAAAATTCGGTCAATTTCACTAATGTCGCAGACATTTTCATTTAAAATTTTTAAAGCTTCGGTTCCGTAAGCTCGTCCAGCATGATTAATAATAAATCCTGGTGTGTCCTTCGCAACCACAGGGCGGTGGCCGAATGCACGAGACAAGCTATTTAAAGCGTCGATAATAAGTGGATCTGTTTTTAAACCTCGAATGACCTCAACAACTTTCATGAGTGGAACAGGGTTAAAGAAATGGTAGCCCACCACACGTTCCGGTTTTTTGCAGTTTGCCGCAATGGCTGTAATAGAAAGAGAAGATGTGTTGGAAGCTAGGATGGTATTTTCGGAAACAACCTCTTCAAGTTGTTGCATCAAACTTTGTTTGATATCCAGACGTTCAACAATAGCTTCAATAATCAAGTCGCAATCTTTTAAATCTTCAATTTGGTGAGCAACAATTAAATGACTATTTGCCGCTGCAGCTTGTTCAGCCGTAATTTTATTTTTGTCGACTAACTTTTGAAATGTAGCAGCAAGTTGTTCTTTTGCTTGTTCTGCTGCACCTGCCTTAGCATCATATAAATAAGTGGTATGTCCTGATTGTGCAGCAATTTGAGCAATACCACTGCCCATAATACCTACACCAATCACAGCCATGCTTTTAATATCATAAGTCATGTCGATCATCCTGATTATTGATCTGTATTTGAAATTAAGCGGATAAATAAGGGTTGGTGATTTAACTTAAGCATTGTTTATCACCATCAATTGGTAAGATCTGGCCTGAAATAGAACGACCACTATCTGAGGCTAAAAATAGGCATAAATCTGCGATATGTTTTGGATTTACAAAATATTTGAGCGACTGATTTTTAAGTGCATTTTGTGTGACCTTCTCAAGAGAACTTTGGGCTACATCTGCGCGGGCCTGTAGAACGCGTTGGACACGGTCACCATCAACAGCACCCGGAAGAATCGCGTTAACTCGAATATTATCTGCACCGAGTTCCATAGAAAGCGTTTTAGTAAAACCAATGAGCCCCCATTTTGAAGTGGAATACGCCAAACGATATGGATAGCCTAAGCGACCTGCAATTGATGACATATTAATAATGACACCGGCGCCTGATTGCTTTAACAAGGGAATCGCTAATTGAGTAATTAAAAAAGTGCTATTTAGATTCAAATTAATAACCGTATTCCAGTCATCAAAACTCAGTTCATCTGCGGCAATGGTTGGGCCTGAAATGCCTGTGTTGTTAACTAAAACATCAAGATGGCCAAGTTTTTTGATCGCTTCGGTAAACATAAGCTTAATTTGCTCAGGCTCTGCTAAATCACATGCATATATGTGCAATTTTGGATAATCTTTCTGAAACTGTTCTAGGCTTTTACCATTGATATCACAAACGAAAACCTCATCATCGTTGTTTAAAAATGCCTCAGCAATGCAGCGTCCAATCCCTGAACCACCTGCACTAATAAATACTTTTTTAGCCATTTTCATTCCTTTGTTGTTATCTATTTAAATTATTTACCTTGATACGAGGGTTTGCGTTTTTCAATAAAAGCTTGAACACCTTCATTTTTATCTTCGGTAGAGAACAGCAGTTGGAATGCTTTACGCTCTAGGGTTAAGCCAGCATTTAATGGAACATCTTCACTCATGAGTGCAACTTCTTTAATTTGCTGCAAGGCGATAGGTGGCATTTTTGCTAGGCTTTGCGCCATTTGAATAGCGGTGGGAATAGTTTGGTCGTCTTCTGTCACTTGTGAAACAAGCCCAATGATATAAGCTTCTTCAGCCTTCACCATTGCACCTGTCATAATCATGCGCATAGCATGAAATTTACCGACTGCACGAAACAAACGCTGTGTGCCACCAGCACCTGGCATTAAACCAACTTTAATTTCTGGTTGTCCAAAAACTGCACTTTTACCGGCAATAATAATGTCGGCATGCATTGCCAATTCACAGCCACCACCTAATGCATAGCCATTTACAGCCGCAATCACTGGTTTAGGGCACTGGGAAATTGCGTTCCAATAACGTTCAGTGTGACGTAATAGCATTTCCGTTGAAGTTGCTGTTGCCATTTCTTTTAAATCTGCACCCGCGGCAAAGACTTCATCACCACCAGTGAGTACAACCGCATTGATTTCATCGTTAAAACTTAATTCGGAAAAAATTTGTGCTAATTGCTTACGAACTTCACCGTTTAAGGCATTTTTAGCTTCTGGGCGGTTAATTTTTACAATCGCTATTTTTTGAATGGTGTAATCAACATCTACGAAATTATTCCCTATTTCTTTGTTCATTTTTGCATTCCTTGTTTCGCATATCAAAACTATATTCCTTTTATGATGCTTATTTTGGAATTTATTTCAAGTCTTATTTATTTAAATAGAGCAATTGTGATCTCTTAAATAGTGTAAGTGATTGATATTGTGTATTGGTCTGTTTTTAAATTTCGTTTAACGAAATTAATTTTCAAAAAAGCTTGAAATTTGTGTTTTCGTTCTCGTACTATGAAACAAATCCGCAGTAAACAAGATTTAAAACATGTTATCCAGACAAGCTGGAATTGGCTGATGGGTACGATGAAAATACATAAGAAGGGAGATCACAGATGATCCGTGATGAAGGGATGTTGGAACAATTACTTTCAACAATTCGAGATTTTGTAAAAAATGAATTGATCCCTCGTGAAAACGAAGTGGTGGAGAAAGATAAAATTCCGGATGACATTGTGCAGCAAATGCGTGAACTCGGTTTGTTCGGACTCACAATTCCAGAAGAATATGGTGGCTTAGGCATCACCATGGAAGAAGAAGTAAGAGTCGCATTTGAACTTGGGCAAACCTCACCAGCTTTCCGTTCTTTAATTGGTACCAATAACGGAATTGGTTCAAGTGCAATTTTGATTGATGGCACAGAAGAGCAAAAGCAAAAATATTTACCACGTTATGCAAGTGGCGAAATTATTGGTTCATTTTGTTTAACTGAACCTGAGTCAGGGTCGGATGCAGCTTCTTTAAAAACCAGTGCAGTAAAAGATGGTGATTTCTATGTATTAAACGGCACTAAACGTTTTATTACCAATGCGCCACATGCTGCAACTTTTACAGTAATGGCACGAACCAATCCTGAAATTAAAGGATCGGGGGGTATTTCAGCCTTTTTAGTAGAAGCCAACACACCAGGCATTACTTTAGGGAAAATTGATCAAAAAATGGGACAAAAGGGTTCTCATACCTGTGATGTCATTTTTGAAAATTGCCGAGTACCCGCATCTGCGCTGATTGGTGGTGTAGAAGGTGTTGGTTTTAAAACGGCCATGAAAGTGCTTGATAAAGGCCGTTTGCACATTGGGGCATATAGTGTGGGTGTTTCTGAGCGTATGTTAAATGATGCTCTTCACTATGCCATTGAACGCAAACAATTTGGTCAACCTATTGCTAACTTTCAGCTTATTCAGGCCATGCTCGCTGACTCAAAAGCCGAGATTTACGCTGCTAAATGTATGGTTTTAGATGCAGCTCGTCGTCGTGACAATGGCGAAAACATTAGTACAGAAGCATCTTGCGCAAAAATGTTTGCGACCGAAATGTGTGGTCGAGTGGCAGATCGCTGCGTACAAATTCACGGTGGGGCAGGTTATATCAGTGAATATGCCATTGAACGTTTTTATCGTGATGTGCGTTTGTTCCGTTTATATGAAGGAACCACGCAAGTTCAACAAATTATTATTGCTAAAAACATGATTAGGGAAGCTACAGCCTAATAAAAAATTAAATGCCATGAGGCATCGGATGCCTCATGTTCCTCTAAGGATATGGATATGACCACAGAAACACTGAAGCAGGAAGCAAGCCCTGAAGGGATTCAAACCCCCAAAAAGATTTGGATTACTGCATTTATCTTTGCCTTTCTTACCTTGTTATGTGATGGCGCAGATTTGGGTTTTCTCGCGCTCAGCTTAACCAGTTTAAAAACGGAATTTCATTTAACGGGTGTACAGGCAGGTACTTTAGGAAGTTTAACACTTTTAGGTTCAGCAATTGGCGGTCTGATTGGTGGTTGGGCATGTGACCGTTTTGGACGCGTGCGCATTATTGTGTTTTTTATTGCTTATTCTTCAGTTTTAACCTGTGCGCTTGGTTTTACTGATTCTTATATGCAGTTTGCCATTGTACGAGTCTTTGGCTCGATGGGGCTGGGTGCATTATATATTGCCTGTAATATTTTAATGTCAGAAATGGTGCCGACTAAACATCGTACCACCGTATTGGCAACCTTAATGACGGGTTATACCTTGGGTTCATTACTTGCAACCTTGTTAGCAGGTCATATTATTCCTGAGCATGGTTGGCGTTTTCTGTACTGGATTGCAATTACTCCTGTGGTGTTGTCGATTTTGATGCACTTTTGTGTGCCTGAACCTGCATCTTGGAAAAAATCACGTGAATTGAAAGCGTTGGCGGCAACGACAGTCGATCCAACCCAAAAAGTGAAACGTCAGAATCCTTATCTTGAAATTTTAAAAGATAAAAAACACGGCACCATGTTTGTATTGTGGATTATCAGTACAGGTGCATTACAGTTCGGTTATTACGGGGTAAGTAACTGGTTACCTGCTTATCTTGAATCTGATCTGGGGATCAAATTTAAAGAAATGGCGATGTATATGGTCGGTACCTTCCTGATTATGATGTTTGCCAAAGTAATTGCCGGCATTGTTGCTGATAAATTGGGTCGCCGTGCTGTGTTTGCTTTTGGAACCATTGGTACAGCACTGTTTATTCCTGTCATTGTTTATCTAAATACACCAACCAATATTTTATGGATGATGCTGTTCTTCGGTTTCTTATATGGCATTCCATACGCCATTAATGCCACCTATATGACTGAAAGCTTCCCGACTTCGATTCGTGGTTCTGCGGTTGGTGGTGCCTATAATATTGGTAAGGTTCTGTCGATTTTCTCTCCACTTACAATTGGTTATTTATCGCAAAGTGGTTCTATTGGTTTAGGGCTATTGGTGATGGCAGCTGCTTATTTTATCTGCGGTGTGATTCCACTGTTATTTATTAAAGACCGATTATTTAACCCACAAAAAGCTGATTAATTCAGCAGCGTTTCAGACTTGATCATGATCAGGTCTGAACCTAAATCATGCACGGTTACCAGTTAATTTATTGCATGAAAAAAATGATAAATAGAAAGATGGATGATTTTTATAAAAATATTCTCTTTCAAATAAATAAGCTTAGGAATACTCACTTTTATGTAATGGATAGGTAAAAATATGAAAATGGAAGCTGTAAGTACATTCCAAGATAATGAGGTCACTCAGACACCTAAAAAAGTCTGGGTTCTAGCCTTTATATTTTCATTTCTCACTTTACTTTGTGATGGTGCTGATGTTGGCATTCTAGCTTTTACTCTGACCAGTATTAAGGCCGAATTTGGTTTGACCACGATTCAGGCAGGTGCATTAGGCAGTTGGTCAATTTTTGGTATGGCGATTGGTGGACTGATTGGTGGCTGGGCAAGTGACCGTTTTGGACGAGTCCGTATTATTGTCATTTCAACAGCAGCATTTGCCATACTTTCTTGTATGACGGGGTTCGCACAATCCTATGGGCAACTCGCGATCTTAAGAATTATTACCTGTATGGGGTTGGGTTGTCTCTACATCGGCTGCAATACTTTAATGTCTGAAATGGTGCCGACCAAATATCGTACAACGGTGTTAGCAACACTGATGACTGGTTATACCCTCGGTTCTTTAACGATTACAGGTCTATCAGGTTGGATTATTCCTGAATTTGGCTGGCGGATGCTGTATTTCATTACGATTATCCCGATTGTTTTGGCTGTTCTCATGTTCTTCTTTGTGCCTGAACCTGAGTCATGGAGAAAAGCCCGTGATTTAAAACTTGCTAACCCTGCTGTTGGCACTGCCAAAAAAGCTGAGAATCCGTATATCGCCCTATTTAAAGATAAAAAACACGGCAAGATGCTCATGCTTTGGTCATTTAGTTCTGGGTTCCTGATGTTTGGTTATTTGGGCGTGAGTAACTGGTTGCCTGCTTATCTAGAGTCCGAGTTAGGGATTAAATTTAAAGAAATGGCAATCTATATGATTGGAACATTTTTGACCATGATGTTTGCCAAAGTGCTTGCTGGTTTTGTAGCAGACCGTATTGGACGCCGAGTTGTTTTTGCCTTCGGTACGATTGGAACTGCACTGTTTATACCAGTGGTGGTGTATATGCATACGCCTGAAAACATTGGTTGGCTGATGCTGGTTTTTGGTTTCCTTTATGGTATTCCGTACGCTATTAACGCAACTTATTTAACCGAAAGCTTCCCAACCTCTATTCGAGGTACAGCAGTGGGTGGTGCATTTAATATTGGACGTATCGGAGCGATCTTTGCACCACTGACCATTGGTTATTTGGCAATGCATGGTTCCATTGGTGCAGGTTTATTACTGATGGGTATTGCATATTTTGTCTGTGGGCTTATCCCAACCTTATTTATTAAAGATCGTTTATACGATCCTCAAAAAGCTGAATAACTAAGGAGAGTGAAGAAATGATTAATAAAGTGACCAGTGATATTGAACCGATTTTAAAAGCTATTCCTGATGGGGCAACCATCATGACAGGTGGGTTCGGTGTTACTGGACAACCAGCTGAATTAATTGAGGCCTTAATTGATTTAGGCAAGAAAGAACTTACCATTATTAATAACAATGCGGCTTCTGGTGATCGGGGTTTAACGAATCTGATTATTGCCGGTTGTGTTAAGAAAATGATTTGTTCATTCCCTAAATCGGCTGGGTCAACAGTTTTTCAAGATTTATATCGAGCTGGAAAGATCGAGCTAGAGCTGGTTCCACAAGGGAATTTGGCATGTCGTATTCAGGCTGCAGGTGCAGGATTAGGAGCTGTTTTTACTCCAACTGGCTATGGCACCAAAGTTGCCGAGGGTAAAGAAACCCGAACTATTAATGGCAAAAATTATGTACTTGAATATCCACTTGAAGCTGATTTTGCATTGATTTATGCAGATAAGGCGGATCGTTGGGGTAATTTAACTTATCGCAAAGCGGCCCGTAATTTTGGCCCGATTATGGCAAAAGCCGCAAAAAATACCATTGTTCAAGTTAATGACACGGTAGAGCTAGGAACGCTTGACCCTGAGTGCATTATCACACCGGGAATTTTTGTTCAGCACGTTGTAAAAGTAGGAGATATCTAATGTCAGTTCAAAAACGTTCTCGTGAAGATATTGCTAGACTGATTGCCAATGACATTCCTGAAGGTTCTTATGTCAATTTGGGAATTGGACTTCCTACTAACGTTGCCAAATTTTTGCCAAAAGACAAAGAAATCTTTTTACATTCGGAAAATGGTGTTTTGGCTTTTGGCCCGCCACCACAACCAGGTGAAGAAGATGAAGACTTAGTCAATGCCGGAAAAGAACTTGTCACTTTATTAGAAGGTGGATGCTTTATGCACCATGGTGACTCGTTTGACATTATGCGTGGAGGACATTTAGACATTTGCGTTATTGGTGCATTCCAAGTTGCGGTAAATGGTGATTTGGCAAACTGGCACACAGGCAAACCAGATGATGTACCTGCTGTAGGCGGTGCGATGGATTTGGCTGTGGGAGCAAAGACCATTTATGTCTATATGGAACATGTCACTAAAAAGGGTGAGTCCAAAATTGTAAAAGAGCTCACATATCCACTCACAGGTGAGCAATGCGTAAATCGTATCTATACCGATTTATGCATTATTGAACTGAAAGATCAGAAAGCCTATGTCAAGGAAATGGTGGAAGGTCTAAGTTTTGATGAATTACAGGCAGTGACCGACTGTCCGCTCATAGATGCACGTGTAGCCTAATTTATACACATGGAAAAAAAGCTTCTTTAAGGATTAAAAGATGAAAAAATTAATTTTAGCTGCAGCTTGCGCTGCGGCTTCAGGGACTGTTTTTGCAAATTCTTCAGATACAACAGAACAGCGAATTAATTTGCTAGAAAGTGAGCTACAAAAGTTAAAAGCAGAACTTGTAGCTCAAAAACAAAGTCAAAGTAATTTACAGGTCAAACAGGCCCAAATTGAAGAAAATGTCGAAAAGAATAAGAGCATTGAAGCAGCTAAGCCGATTGCTCCGTCATGGGTGACTTGGACCGATAATGTTAAGGTTTACGGTATTGCCCGTATAGATGCGGCGGTCGATTTTAAATCCTCACCTGATTCGGGGGGGAGAACGACAAGTAGCTTAAACCGCACACCTTTTGAGAGCGATAAACGTTCTAATCATGCGCGCTCAGATGTAAGCGTAAATGCAAGCCGCTTAGGGGTCTATTTTAATAGTCCCAATAAAGCGGTTACGGGAAATATTGAAGCCGATTTTTTTGATAGCTCTAACATGGGAACGGGTGATGGTAAATTCCGTATTCGCCATGCATTTTTCACTTATAAGGATTGGACATTCGGTCAAACATGGTCACTCATGTCCAACATGGAAACACGTACAGAATCTGTGGACTACACGCAATTTGTAGGAACTTCCTATACACGGACTCCTCAAATTCGCTATGACTGGAAAATTGATGCCAATAATGATTTAAAAGTGGCTCTAGAATATACAGGTTCCCGAGTCTCAGCTTTTCCATCATTAACGGGACGCTATACCTTTAAACAAGGTCCTTTAACTGCACTTGCTCAAGGTTTTATTAACGAGAAGTCAGCAGATGTAGCCACCGCAACAGTTAAGAAGGTAAGTTGGGGCGCAGGGGGCGGGTTAAAATACCAATTAACGCCACAGCAATCGGTGCAGGCTAATTATCAATATATTGTTGGTGATCAAAAATTTATGCCGTACACCACGCAAAGCGGCTTGACTAATTCAACAAGTTTAAATGCAGCGGGTGATTTTTCTTTAAATGAAGAAAAAACAGATTTAGTTATGAATAAACTCAATAGCGTAAATATTGGTTATTCATATAAATTCAATGAGCAATGGCGTGCAAACTTATCGGCTTCAATGTTTGATTATGATGACGATACGGCTTATGCAAAACTCAACCCTGATGCCAATAAGCGTTTAACCGACTATGCTGCTAACGTCTTTTATTCGCCTATTGAACAAATGGATATCGGTATGGAATACCATCAAGGTAAGCGAGAAGTCTTTGATGGCAGAACAGCCGATGTGTCACGTGTAAACTTTGTGTCGATGTATAAATTTTAAAATAGGGCGTAATTAAAAAATGGAAAAAATAGTTCGACCCGATGCAGACAATATTTTGTCAAAAAGCTTTATTTTTATCATGGCGATGACATGCGGGATTTGTGCGGGCTCGAACTATTATAACCAGCCTTTAATTTATTCAATTGCCAAAGCCTTGCAGGCTAATGCCGAGCAAGTGGCTTTAACCATTGTGATTGGACAACTATCTTATGCGGTAGGTCTGTTTCTATTGGTACCACTCGGTGATTTCTTTGAAAAGCGTAGTTATATTTGTTTGCTCATGTGTTGTACGGGGCTTGCACAAGTGGGGCTTTCTTTTAGCCAAACCTTGCCAGTCTTGTATGGCTTTACCTTTTTAGCGACATTCTTTTCTATTGCAACTCAAGTTTTGGTTCCTTTCGCCGCAGGTTTGGCAGGTCCGAAAAAAAGCCCGCAAGTTGTTGGGACTCTCATGAGTGGTTTGTTCTTGGGAATTTTATTGGCGCGCTCTATTGCGGGTTTACTTTCTACGGTTTGGTCTTGGCATGCCGTTTATTTAATTAGTGGCATCGTCATTCTGTTTTTTGCTTGGATCATGTGGTCAAAATTGCCGATTGCGCATAAATCCCATCAACTCAATATTCTACAAATTTACAGTTCATTATTTTCATTAGCGGTAAATCAACCTCATCTGCTTCGCCGTGGTTTTGCTGGAGGAATTGGCTTTGGTATTTTGGCTCTTATTTTTACAACCATGACATTCCTTTTAGCCAATGCTCCTTATCATTTTAACGATTTCCAAATTGGTCTATTTGGAATTGTCGGGTTAGCTGGGGTATTTGCCACACCGTGGGCGGGTAAGAAAATTGCAGCGGGACTTGAGAATAAAGTTGCACTGGTTAGCATGGTTTTATTAATTACAGCATGGATACCACTATTTTTTGCACAGCAATCTTTAGTAGCCTATGCAGTTGGTGTGATTATGGCTTACTTCGGGCTGTCTGCATTTCATGTACTCAATCAAAATCTGGTTTATCGAATTTCCGCGCAGGCGCGTTCCCGTATTAACTCAATTTATATGACGCTCTATTTTGGGGGGGCGGCGTTGGGTTCTTTTATTGCAGTTTATGCATGGAAACACTGGGGATGGGAAGCCTGTGTAGCCTTAGGTATAAGTCTGGCTATTGTGAGTTTTATGATTGATCGCTTAGATTTCTATGAGATGGACAAAATCGCAAAACAAGAAAAAGCTCCATAAGGAGGAGCTTAACAGGGCTTTTATTTTCGAATAATCATTAATGTGGCTGTGGCAAAAGCATATACTTTTCCGTTTTCATCCACGATTTTACCTTCAGTACTAATAATGTTACGGCCTGCGTTAATCAACTCGGCTGTCGCATAGTAAGACGTATCAACTTGCATGGGACGAATCATTTTTACATTTAAATCAATAGTCCCATAACCAACTCCATGTTCGAGTAAGGTATGCGCAGCACTTCCGGTAGCTGTATCTAAAGCTGTGGCACAAAAGCCGCCGTGTACACCGCCTTGTATATTTCGATGTTCTTGCTTAGGTGTAACTTTATAAGTGGCTTTACCTTCGGAAACTTCTACTAATTGCATGGGGATGGTGTGAGCCATAGGTGATGGAGAAACTTCACCATTTTTTAAAGCTGTTAAAAATTCAAGACCTGTGTATTTCGGGCTATCCATAAATCGTCCTTGGATGATTAAGCAATGTAATCACAATACTATAAAATGATTTTTTACGGAATAATATTTTGCAGTACAAAATTAAAATAGTAATTAATTTTTTATTTTTATATCTATATATTTAATAATTTTATTTAACTACAATATCTTAAATATTTGATGAATGTTTTACTGGTTGGATTTTATAAAAATAGTGAAAATTAGTTTTGCTATAAGAAATTTTTTGATATTTTGGTTGAGTTGAAAAATAAAAGTCTATTCAAGGAAAAAACATATCTGCCTGTATGACCCAGGCAGTGAAGTGAAAGGGAAAAAATTATGCCTTTATACAAAGCTCCATTACGTGATATGCAATTTGTTCTGCATGAAATGCTTCAAACAGAAGAGAACTACCAACGTTTAAGCAAATATCAAGAAAGCGTAAATCGAGAATTAATTGATCAATATTTAGAGGCAGCAGCAGATTTCTGTGAAAATGAATTGGCACCTATTAATCAAAATGGCGATCAAGAAGGGTGTCATTTAAATCAAGGCGTAGTGACTACACCGAAAGGTTTTAAAGAAGCCTACCAAAAATATGCCGAACTTGGGTTTACCTCACTAACCGCAGACCCTGAATATGGTGGGCAGGGCTTACCAACACTATTACGCATCGCGATTTCTGAAATGTTGTGTGGTTCTAACTGGGCTTGGGCAATGTATCAAGGGTTATCTCATGGTGCGATGAGAACAATTGAACACCACGGAACAGAACAGCAAAAGCAGCAGTTTTTAGCCAAGTTAATTAGTGGAATCTGGACTGGAACCATGTGTTTAACCGAATCACATGCGGGCTCGGACCTTGGGTTAATTAGAACCAAGGCTGAACCAAATCTGGATGGTAGTTACTCAATTACTGGGGAAAAGATTTTTATATCGGCAGGTGAACACGATCTTTCTGAAAATATTATTCATATTGTTTTAGCTCGATTACCTCAGGCGCCCGCAGGTACAAAAGGTATTTCTTTGTTTATCGTGCCTAAATTTAATGTAGATGATGAAGGTAATTTGCAAGATCGCAATCAGGTTGTCTGTAGTGCGATTGAACATAAAATGGGTATTCATGGAAATGCCACCTGTGTTCTTAATTTTGATGGTGCTCAAGGTTATTTGATTGGTCCGGAAAATCGTGGGCTTAATTGTATGTTTACCTTTATGAATACGGCACGTATTGGCACGGCAGTACAAGGGCTTGCTGCCTCAGAAATTTCATTTCAAGGCGCATTGAGTTATGCCAAAGAACGCCTCGCCATGCGTTCATTATCTGGTCCAAAATATCCAGAAAAGAATGCCGATCCGATTATTGTGCATCCTGCCGTGCGTTCAATGTTAATGACACAAAAAGCATTTGCTGAAGGTGGACGTGCGCTGGCTTATTTTCTAGCTCAACATGTAGACATTGTTGAAAGTTCAGCCGATCAAGAACAGCAAAAACAGTCCGATAATTTACTGGCTTTTTTAACGCCTATTGCTAAAGCCTTTTTAACTGAGTCTGGTAATGAGTCTGCAAAACATGGTGTTCAGGTGTTTGGTGGGCATGGGTTTATTGTTGAGCATGGAATGGAGCAAATTGTACGCGATGCACGCATTTCAACATTGTATGAAGGAACAACCGAAATCCAGTCCTTAGATTTGCTTGCACGTAAAGTCTTAAATTCAGAAGGCAAGCTCTTAAAGAATATGACGGATTTAATTGATCAATTCATTCTTCAACATCAAGCAAATGTAGCACTGAAACCTTATTTAGAAAAATTAGGTGAACTCAAGCAACAATGGTTATCGCTCACCACAACAATTGCCGAAAAAGCGAAGCACAATCCAGAAGAAATTGGCGCGGCCTCTGTAGATTATCTTTATTTTTCTAGTTACGTCGTGTTTGCCTATCTTTGGGCTCGAATGGCTCAAGTTGCCCATGAAAAATTGGCAGTAGGTACACAAGAGGAAGCTTTTTATAAAGCGAAGTTAACAACAGCTAAGTTTTTCTATCAAAAACTTTTGCATCGTACACAAAGCCATGCAGCCGCAATTGAGTCAGGAGCTGAATCTGTCATGGAGCTTGATCAAGAGGCTTTTGCATTTTAGTTAATCGTAATTTTTAGAATCAATGGGTGAAACTTTCATGTGGAATTTTACCCATTGATTAACTTTATAACTTTATAACTTTATAACTTTAGACTCATGAGTTTTTGGTAGGAAAAACCAATTTAGCCAAAGGAATAGATCACTAATATAAGCATTAAAACTTGAACTTTCATTAAATATTGATGTTCGATAAGGACTACGGAAAGAAAATCATGAATGCTTATTATCAATTACTGAATAGATCAATTGGTCCTAAAGGCGAAGTTATTGCTCATTATTGCTCAACTGTTCATGCACAAGGGGCATGGAACCCTCATGAACAGCATATGGCACCAGCAAGTGGCTTAATAGCAGCTGAGTTAGAGCAATTTTCGCCACGACAAGATATGCGAATTGGTCGAATTAGTTTTGATATTTTTGGTCTTATTGCTTTTGGTGAATTTACGATTAAGACGCATGTGATTCGTGCCGGAAAAACAATTGAGCTAATAGAAGCTGAAATGCAAGCACAAGGTAAAACCTGTATTGTTGCCAGAGCATGGCGAATGTGTACTCAAGACAGTTCCGATATTGCTGGGCTTGAAGATCAGCCAGTTCATCATCCTGATACGTTTACAGAATGGAAGGGTATGAAAAGATGGCCGGGTGGTTTTATTCAAACACTAGTGACAAAAATTGATGATCAGCATCGCGCAGGTAAAGGCATTGTTTGGCTAAATAATCATAAAGAAATTGTTGAAGGGCAACCGACCACAGATTTTGCACATTTGATTGGCATGGTGGATACCGCAAACGGAATTGTGCCAAGACAAGAGGGTGAGTTTACGTGGGGCTTTCCAAATCTTGATTTGCAAATTCACATGCATCGTTATCCGCAAGGTAAATGGTTAGGTTTGGAAACTGTTCAGCAATATGGATCGGATGGCATTGGCTTAACCAGTGCGGTTTTACATGACCTCTATGGCCCATTTGGAAGAAGCGAGCAGATTTTAACTTTACGTAAGATGGTCAAATAAATATTTGAACCCATAAAAAAGTCATCCCTGAGGATGACTTTTTTATTTTGAGATTTAATTTTTAGTTACGGACTTTTAGCAGTGTTGGTGTAAGTTCATCCCAACGCTGTTTTGCAGCATCCATTGCTTTCATTTTGATATGTCCATAACCACGAACTTCTGCTGGTAATTTTGCAATTTGTTCAGCAACAGCCAAGTTATGATTTTCTGGAGCTTCAACAAGTGCTTCAACAAATGCGATGTAACGGTCACGCCATGCTTGTTCGTGTTGACGTTCTTCTTGGCGAGCAAATGGGTCGAGGAAAGTCTCACGTAGCCATTGTAGGCGAGCAAGCATCATCATTGGGAAGCGCATCCAGTAACCAAATGCACGTTTACGAACATTTTGAAGACCACCAAGTAACGCTGGCGGAGCAAGATGGTAAGTTAAACGTAAGCCTTGACCGAACTGTGTTTCAATCGATTCTTTGAAGCTTTTGCCTGTTAACAGACGTGCAACTTCATATTCATCTTTGTACGCCATGACTCTATAAAGCTGGGTTGCAATCGTACCAGTTAATTCTTCTGGTAACTTTTTAGCAGCCAGTTCTACCAGTGTACGGTATTTAGTTGCATAAGCGTCATTCCAATAGTCTGTAAGACGAGCAGAGCGGTCTTCAACAAGTTCAGCCAACGTTTGCGGCGTTTTGGTTTTTGGCATTGCTGCAAGTAAACGCGCAGCTAAAGTTGGGTCACTTGCAAGGTGACAACCCACACGGAAAGCTTCGATGTTCTTTTCAACAGCAGTACCATTTAAGCGAATTGCTTTTTCAATGCTTTCACGTAAGAGCGGAATGCGGCCAGATTGCCATGCCATACCGAGTAATAACTGATTGGTATAGATTGCATCGCCCAATAGTTGTGTTGCAATGCGAGCTGCTGGTAATGAAACCAATTGACCTTGACGAACACGACCACGAAGACGATCAACTAAATCGGTAATAGGGGCATACCAGTCACGAGATTTAATAAAGTCAGAAGTCGGCGTGCTGTCTTCATTAACAATGACTAAAGCATCATCTCTTAAGCGAGAAAGTGCGGCACTACCGCCAGCGACTACGGCATCTGCACCAATCAATAACTCACATTGTCCTGCTGGAATTTTGGTAGAAGAAATTTGTTCATCACTTGCTGCAAGTTGTACGTATGAGTAAACCGTACCACCTTTTTGCGCAAGACCTGCCATGTCCATAACACGTGTTGCTTTACCTTCTAGGTGCGCAGCCATACCAAGGAGTGCACCAATAGTCACAACACCTGTACCGCCAATACCACCGACCATAATACGACTTGGAACATCATATAACTGAGGAATAATTGGTGATGTTGGCCAGCCTGCGCCAATACCTTCAAATTTAGCTGGACGTTTCATATCACGTGTATGTACAGTCACAAAGCTAGGGCAGAACCCTTCGGCACAAGTGAAGTCTTTATTACAGCTACTTTGGTTAATTTGACGTTTAGTCCCTAAAGCAGTCTCTACTGGCTCAATAGATAAGCAGTTTGATTTTTTCGAACAGTCGCCACAGCCTTCGCAAATATCACTGTTAATGTATAAACGCTCAGCTGGGTCAGGGTAGGCATCACGTTTACGGCGACGGCGTTTTTCACTTGCACAGGTTTGTACATAAATTAAAGCGGTCACACCTGAAACTTCACGCAATTCACGTTGAACTGTGTCGAGTTCATTGCGGTGGCGAATTTCGACACCTGGTGCAATGCCGTCTTCTTCGTTTAATAGTTTAACTTCATCAGTCACAATGACTTGTTTTTTAATACCTTCAGCAGCAAGCTGACGAGTTAACTGCGCAACGCTCAAATGTCCATCTACATGCTGACCACCTGTCATAGCGACCGCATCGTTGTAGAGGATTTTGTAGGTAATATTAGTTTTTGCAGCGATGGACTGACGAATTGCTAAGTAACCTGAGTGGAAGTAAGTTCCGTCACCAAGGTTAGCAAAAATGTGTTTTTCATTGGTAAATGGCGATGCACCGACCCAGCTTACACCTTCACCACCCATTTGAGAGAACGTTTCGGTACCACGGTCAAGTGAAACAGCAATATAGTGGCAACCAATACCACCTAGCGCACGGCTACCTTCAGGAACTACTGTTGAAGAGTTATGTGGGCAACCACTACAGAAATATGGTTTACGCTCAGCAAGATCAATAACACGTTTTGATTCTTGCTCTGCTTTTAGCAGTAAGTCGATTCTGCTTTGGATTAGTACTTTTAGGCTTTCTGGAATATCTAGTTTTAAGAAGCGAGCAGCCAGCATTTTTGCAATAGGTTCAGGCTGATACTCATAATGACCAATGAGCGGTGCTTCCTCAATAGAGGTACTCCATTCACCTTTACCATCGGTGGCTTTACCAATCACATGTGGGCGTTTGCCATCAGGAAGTGAATACAGCTCATCTTTAATTTGTGTTTCAATAATTGGACGTTTTTCTTCAATAACGATCAGTTCTTGTAAACCTTCAGCAAATTCACGAACGCCTTGAGGTTCTAAAGGCCAAATTAGACCAACTTGATAAACACGTAGCCCAAGCTGTTGGGCAGTTTCATCTTCAATACCTAAAATGCGTAAGGCTTCAATCGTATCTAAATAACCTTTACCACTTGCGGCAATACCAATACGAGCATTTTCACAAGGCCATGTTACGGTATTGATTTTATTCGCGCGGGCATAAGCCAAAACAGCAGGTAAGCGATATTTATAAAGACGTTCTTCTTGCTGAATGCCGTGATCTGGCCAACGAATATTAACGCCGCCCTCTGGGAAATTGACATCTTCTGGTATAACTGGAGTAACACGGTCTAGATCAACATGAACTGAAGCAGAAGTTTCTACAATTTCACTGACCAGCTTCATTGAAGACCATAGGCCAGAAAAACGTGAAACGGCAATAGCGTGTACACCAAAGTCTAAAATTTGTTGAACGGATGTTGGGTAGAAAATTGGAATACCACAACCAATCATGACATGTTCAGACTGGTGAGGGATTGTAGAAGATTTACAAGAGTGGTCATCACCAAATAAAGCAACCACACCACCACGTTCAGAGGTACCAGCTAAGTTAGCATGGCGGAGTACATCGCCTGAACGGTCAACACCAGGGCCTTTACCATACCACCAAGAAGACACTCCATCATATTTGCCTTGGCCTGAAAGATTAACTTGTTGCGTACCCCAAATTGCGGTAGCAGCCAAGTCTTCATTTACACCAGGTTGAAATACAACATTATGGGATTTAAGTAATCCTTGAACTTGCCAAAGGAAACTATCATAGTTACCAACAGGAGAACCGCGATAACCAGAAATAAAACCAGCAGTATGATAACCATTAATCGCGTCACGGCGAGTTTGGGCAAGAGGCAATCGAACAAGTGCCTGAATGCCGGTCATATATGCTGTACCGTTATCACTTATATATTTATCTTCAAGTGACACATCCTTTGTTGCAATAATATTTGGAGTGACTTTTGTAGCTATGTTCATTTATATCTCCTTAGAATTTTTAGTAGCTCGGACTACTTTCTTTTTTCAACATCCAGTTGAATATTTGGAGCAAGTGACATACGAAATAAAAAAAGATCGGTTCCTCTTCTTAAAAAGAATTAGTGCCAATGTATGTACATTTAGTCATTGTGGTTGATCTAAACTGGTGCAACAATCCGTAATTTAGGAAAACATATTTACGTTATGCGCAAAAATCTCGATGGTGGACTATTGCATGCGATGCATGCATTCCTGAAAGTGATTGATAGCGGGAGTTTCACAGCAGCAGCTGAGCAGATGGATCTGACCACAGCACAGGTTTCACGTCTTATCAGCGAGCTAGAAACACGCTTAGGTACAAAATTAATACAACGCTCAACGCGCCAGCAGGCACTGACCGATATTGGTGCAACTTATGCAGAGCGCTGTCGCCAAGTCATTTCAATAGTGGATGAAGCAGAATCAGAAGTAACAGGAACGGCATCTAAACCGAAAGGACGTTTACGTGTATTAAGCATGGGAAGCTTTGGGCATCACTATGTTTTTCCAGTCATGGCCGAGTTTTGCAAAAATTACCCCGAGTTAACGGTGGAATATACGACATCGCAGTACGTTCCGGACCTGTTGGCAAAAGGGGTAGATGTGAGTCTCTATCTCACTGAGTCTTTAACAGACTCCCGCTTTGTCGCTCGCAGAATTGGCACTATTTTTTCTGTTTTATGTGCTTCACCTGCGTACCTAGAAAAACATGGTGTTCCTAAGTCACCAGAAGACTTAAAAAATCATGCTTGTTTAAGATTAGTTAATCCATCGATTACAGCAGATTGGCATTTGTTAAATGCAAATGGTGAGTCTTACCAAATTGATATTGGTGGGCAACTCATTGCAGATAACCCAGAATTATTATTAGATGTGGTGCAACAAGATATGGGCGTGGCGTTATTGCCGATGTTTTCGGCTTTAGACGCGGTTCAGAATGGAAGATTATGCCATATCTTGCCTGAGTGGCGTTCGCCCGATATTGGGGTTTATACGTTATTGCCTTCACGTCATTTTATTGACGCCAAAACGCGTGCATGGTTGGATTGGGTGGAAGAATATATTTCGCCAAGAATTGAAATGGATGCATCTTATTTTTATAAATAATGAGATAAATTTTTTAAGGACTAAGATAGAAAAGGATGAACAATAATACGGATTAGAATAAAAATAGGGTAGAGAATGCTTCTGTTGAGAGGGGCATTTAATACAGAGATGAATGATAGATTTTAAATAAATTGCATGAGGGATTTAGTCCCAATTCCTGATCAGAATGAGATAAAGATTAAACGCCATGATCTGGTACTTAGCCTAATAGATTAAGCCTTATACCAGAAGTTGAGTTATTTTAATTTATTATTAGGCACACTTGGTTTGCCAATAAGCATTTGCATAATTCGACAAGCTTTTTCGGTTTAATACATTGCTAATATTTTGGCTGGCTTGCATCAGTTTTTCTAAGTCAATGCCAGTCTCAAATCCCATGTGGGAAAGCAAATAGAACAAATCTTCAGTTGATACATTACCCGAAGCTCCTTTGGCATAAGGGCAACCACCAAGTCCTGCAAGAGACGAATCAAAAACACGAATGCCTTGTTGTAGGGACTGATAAATATTGGCAATCGCCATGCCATAGGTATTGTGGAAATGCCCAGCTAAAACCTTGCTGTCTAGTTCAGAAAGGCATGCTTGCCAAACCTTTTGAACTCGATCTGGTGTTGCGGTGCCAATGGTTTCACCTAAAGACACTTCATAGCATCCCATGTCATAGAGCCGTTTAACGACTTTCACTACTTGCTCAGGTGCAATCGCGCCTTCATAAGGGCAATCGACAATACAAGAGACATAGCCACGTACACGTATGTTATGTGCTTTCGCTGCGCTCATGACATCGCTAAATTTTTCAAAGCTTTCATCGATAGAGCAGTTAATATTTTTACGGGTAAAGCTTTCAGAAGCTGCGGTAAACACCGCAACCTCTTTGCATCCTACCGCTTGAGCCGTCTCAAAACCTTTGATATTTGGAGTGAGCAGGCTAAATTGCATATCTGTGGTCTGCGGTAACAGTTTAAATAGCTCGTCACTTTGAGCCATTTGAGGTACCCATTTTGCCGAAACGCATGAACCCACTTCAATAGATTTTAGGCCTGCATTTATCAGGTCATTAATAAAGTTTAAGCGTTGTTCAACCGTTAAAGCCTGCTTTTCATTTTGGAGGCCATCTCTCGGACCGACCTCCACAATTTTGACAAACTCACTCATGCAACTTCCTCCTGAGCAGGCTGAAATTCCACAAGTTCATCGCCAGCTTTGACTTGATCACCGACTTGGAAATAGGAGTCTACAATCAAGCCGTCTTTAGGGGCACGGATGGTGTATTCCATTTTCATTGCTTCAAGCGTCATTAAAATATCGTCTTTCTTAACGCTATGATTTGCACTCACCAGCACTTGCGTGACGACACCCGGCATTGGGGCTTTCAGGTGACCTTCATCGGCTTGGCTATCTGCTTGATTAAAGTCTTGACGAATATAAGCAAATTTATAGCTTTGCCCATTTTGGAATAGCGTAATGCCTTGCTGACTTTGGTTAAAAGATAGCTTTTGCTTAGATCCACCAATTTGAACAGAGGCAGTATGCGCATCAATTAATTGACCAGAAATAGGATAGCTTTGTCCGTTATATTCTGCGGTGAAGCCTTGTTCATTTGAAGCAAATTTGATCTGAATATTTTGGTTTAAATAATTCAGTTTAATGCTGTGCTGATAGGCAATATTTAGGCGCCAAAGTGGCTGAGCCTGCCAAAGCTGTTTTTGGCTTGAGCGATTGTTTTCGAGTTTACTTAAAAACTCAATAAATGCTGCTGCGACTACAAGTTCTGGCTTGATGTCTTCAGGGCTAAACAAGAAGTTTTGTTCGCGTTGAATCAGGTTGGTATCAAGTTTGGCTTGTTTGAACGAGTCGCTGCGAACAATCTTTTCAAGAAAGGCAATGTTATTGCCTAAGCCATCTACATGGAATTGACTTAAGGCATGTTGCATTTGAATGAGTGCAGCTTCACGGTTTTTACCCCATACGATCAGTTTGGCAATCATTGGGTCGTAATACGTCGTGATTTCATCGCCTTCAACAATACCGCTGTCTACACGCACATATTGGTTTTGAGTTGGGTAGTGCAAATAGTCAATTTTACCAATCGCAGGTAAAAAGCCTTTTTCAGGTTCTTCGGCGTAAATACGTGCTTCGAGCGCATGCCCGTGAATTTGCAATTCGTTTTGTAGTTTAGGTAAAGATTCACCATAAGCTACACGAAGTTGCCATTCAACCAAGTCTTCACCGGTAATCATTTCAGTCACTGGGTGTTCGACTTGTAAGCGGGTATTCATTTCCATGAAATACGCCGTGCCGTCTTGTTCCACAATAAACTCGACCGTACCGGCACCGACATAGTCTACTGCACGTGCAGCATCAATAGCAGCCTGACGCATCGCATCAAGCTTTTCGCTTGGCATTTGTGGAGCTGGAGCTTCTTCTAATACTTTTTGGTGGCGACGTTGTACGGAACAGTCGCGTTCAAATAAATGAACATAATTACCATGTGTGTCGCCAAACACTTGTACTTCGATGTGACGTGGTTGAATCACATAGCGTTCAATCAAGACATCATCATTACCAAAGCTCGATTTAGCTTCGCGCTTACAAGAAGCTAATGCATGCAGAAAATCTTCACTGCGCTCAACCAAGCTCATGCCTTTACCGCCACCGCCAGCACTAGCTTTGATTAAAACTGGATAGCCAATTTTGTCTGCCTGTTGTTTTAAAAATTCAGCGTCTTGGTTGGTTCCGTGATAACCCGGTGTTAAAGGGACGCCTGCTTTTTCCATTAAAGCTTTAGACGTGGCTTTTAAACCCATAGCTAAAATGGCATCGACTGGCGGGCCAATAAAGCAAATATTGTGTTGTTGGCAAGCAAGTGCAAACTGGTCATTTTCGGATAAAAAACCATAGCCCGGATGGATCGCTTGGCTACCTGTATCAATGGCAGCTTGAATAATGCGGTCAGCTTGTAAATAACTTTGAGTCGCAGGCGACTGGCCAATATAGATGGCTTCATCTGCAAGTTTGACATGTTGTGCATTTGCGTCTGCATCAGAGTAAACAGCAACCGTTGCAATACCTAATTTTTTAGCTGTACGAATCACACGGCAGGCAATTTCACCACGGTTCGCAATTAAAATCTTTTCAAACATGATGATCGTCCTTAATTGTTGTTATTCGAGTTAGAAACCCAAGCAGGCTGTTGTTTATTTAAAAAGGCACTCAGACCTTCTTTTGCCTCACTACCTTGGCGAACTTGAGCAATATGATGCGCCGTCTGTTGTAGCAAGTCATTGCTCATGGTTTGATTACTCACCATTTGAATGAGTTGTTTTGATGCAGCTTGAGCGTGCGGGCCACCGAGTAATAGAGCATCAATAATTTCTTGAACTTTTCTGTCTAAGTCTTCCGCATCTGCGACTTCATGTGCCAAGCCAATTTGTTTGGCGTCACGTGCCGAAATACGCTCAGCAGTTAAGAAGTAACGAGAGGCTTGTCTTGCACCAATCGCACGAATCACATAGGGACTAATCGTAGATGGGGCAAGTCCTAAACGTACTTCAGAGGTTGCAAACTTGGCATCTGTACTGGCAATACAAATGTCACATGCCGATGCCAAGCCCATACCTCCACCAAAGGCAATGCCATGAACGCGGGCAATAGTCGGTTGTCTCAGCGTTGCAAGTGCATCTAACATTTGCGCGAGTTTTAGAGCATCTGCTTCATTTTCTGCTGAAGATGCCTGACCTGCCTGTTTCATCCAATTCAGGTCAGCGCCTGCCGAAAAGCTTTTGCCACGACCAGCTAAAACCACAACACGAATATCATCACGTGTATTAATTTGCTTAAAGCAAGCATGCAATTCTTCAATCACTGTTGTATTGAAGGCATTGTGTAGTTCAGGGCGATTCAGCCAAACATAGGCAACTTGACCTTGTTGTTCGAGTTGTAAAAATTGATAGCTCATATACACCTCTTACATGCGGAACACGCCAAATTTGGTTGGCTGGATAGGGGCATTCATTGCAGTAGCAAGGCTTAAACCAAGTACTTGACGGGTTTGAGCTGGGTCAATTACACCGTCATCCCAAAGGCGGGCAGAAGCATAATATGGATGGCCTTGGCGTTCGTATTGTTCACGAATGGGTTGTTTAAACTCATCTTCTTGTTGAGCTGACCACTCGGCACCTTTTTGCTCAATTTGATCGCGTTTTAAGGTTGAAAGTACGCTGGCTGCTTGTTCGCCGCCCATCACTGAAATACGAGAGTTTGGCCATGTCCATAAAAAGCGTGGTGAATAAGCGCGTCCGCACATACCGTAGTTCCCCGCACCAAACGAACCACCAATAATCAGGGTGAGTTTGGGCACATTGGCGGTTGCAACTGCCATGACCAGTTTAGCGCCATTTTTTGCAATCCCTTCGTTTTCATACTGGCGACCGACCATAAAGCCCGTAATGTTTTGTAGGAATAACAAAGGAATATTGCGCTGAGTACACAGTTCAATAAAGTGTGCACCTTTTTGTGCAGACTCTGAAAATAAAATCCCGTTATTGGCAATAATTCCGACTGGCATACCATAAAGCGAAGCAAAACCAGTAATGAGGGTTGAGCCAAAACGTGCTTTAAACTCATCAAAACGAGAACCATCTACAATGCGTGCAATCACTTCACGAATATCAAAAGGCTTACGTGCATCACTTGGCACCACGCCGTAGAGTTCAGATGCATCAAACAATGGTTCATCAACTTGTTTATTTAAGTCGTTTGGCTTTTTATTTAAGTTAGCAACAATGTTCCGTGCAATGGCAATTGCATGTTCATCATTTTCAGCTAAATGGTCAGCCACACCCGAAAGACGTGTGTGTACATCACCACCACCTAAATCTTCACTGCTCACCACTTCGCCAGTTGCAGCTTTTACCAAAGGAGGACCGCCTAAGAAAATCGTACCTTGGTTACGTACAATAATCGTTTCATCAGACATGGCAGGTACATAAGCGCCACCTGCTGTACAGCTACCCATTACGACAGCAATTTGGGCAATACCCAGACTCGACATGCGTGCCTGATTATAGAAAATGCGCCCGAAGTGATCGCGGTCAGGGAAAACCTCATCTTGCATTGGTAAATAAGCACCGCCTGAGTCTACCAAATAAATACAAGGCAAGTGATTTTGTTCGGCAATTTCTTGGGCACGTAAATGTTTTTTAACCGTAAGGGGATAATACGTTCCACCTTTAACCGTTGCATCGTTGGCAACGATCATGCAAGTTATGCCGTTTATTTGACCAATACCTGCAATCACACCCGCAGCAGGAACATCATCTTCATAAACGTTGTACGCTGCCAATTGACCAATTTCTAAAAATGCGGTTCCGACATCAATCAGTTGATCAATACGTTCGCGAGGTAAAAGTTTCCCTCTAGCCAAATGTTTTTGACGGGCATTTTCACCACCACCTAAAGCGATAAGTTGGGCAACTTGTTTTAGATCTGTGACCAATGTTTGCATGGCTTGCTGGTTTGTTTTGAAGTCTTCACTTCGAACATTAATCTTGCTTTGTAATTGGTTCATAAGATGCGTCCTTATTTATAATTATTATTTGGTTTCATTGAAGAGTTCGCGGCCAATCAGCATGCGGCGAATTTCAGAAGTTCCGGCACCAATTTCATAAAGTTTTGCATCGCGCCATAAACGACCAGCAGGGAATTCATTGATGTAACCATTACCGCCCAGAGTTTGGATTGCTTCGCCTGCCATCCATGTGGCTTTTTCAGCAGAATATAAAATGGCACTTGCAGCATCTTTACGTAGGCTGCGGTCATGGTCGGCTTTGTCACAAGCAGCACCAACCGCATAAACGAGTGCTTTACATGCCAACCACGTTGAATACATATCAGCAAGTTTGCCCTGCATGAGCTGGAATTCACCTAAAGCCTGACCAAACTGTTCGCGTTGATGTAAATAAGGAATTACCACATCTAAACAGGCATCCATAATTCCTAAAGGTCCAGCACTTAAAACTGCACGTTCATAGTCTAGGCCGCTCATGAGTACTTTTGTACCATTACCCACGCCACCAAGTACGTTTTCAGCAGGCACTTCCACATTGTCAAAAAACAGTGGGTAAGTGTTAGAGCCACGCATACCAAGTTTGTCTAAATGGTTGCCGTGACTGAAGCCTTTCATGCCTTTTTCAACTAAAAAAGCAGTCATGCCTTTCGCACCAGCTTTAGGGTCAGTTTTTGCATAAACCACAAGTACATCTGCATCACCGCCGTTGGTGATCCACATTTTTGAACCATTTAAAACGAAATGATCACCTTTTTGCTCAGCACGTAATTTCATGCTAACCACATCAGAACCAGCATTTGGTTCAGACATCGCAAGGGCACCTACATATTCGCCAGAAATCAGTTTGGGTAAATATTTCTGCTTTTGCTGCTCGTTACCGTTTCGGTTAATTTGGTTTACACATAAATTAGAATGAGCACCGTAAGAGAGGCCAATGGCTGCCGAAGCGCGAGAAATTTCTTGCATGGCAATAATATGAGCTAAATAACCCATATTGGCACCGCCATATTCTTCAGAAACGGTCATGCCTAAAAGACCCATATCTCCGAATTTTTTCCAGAGATGTGCAGGGAATTTGTTGTCTTGATCAACTTGTTGAGCAATTGGTGCAATTTCCTTTGCACAAAAAGCGGCTACCGAATCTTGAAGCGCAATTAAAGTTTCATCTAGACCGAAATTCAAGCTGCGTAGGTTCATGATATTTTCATCCTATTGGTTATATTTGTTGTCCATAAAATATTTTGTGGGTATTTGAGATGTACCATACAATGATTTTTTAAAAAAGTGAATACAGATTCATAAAATGATTTACAATTCATTTTATTTGTTAGAGAATAAATTATGAGCTATAAACGATCATCTTTAATGCAAGAGCGGATGGAGCAAAATCGTAAGTCGATTTTGAGTTCAGCCAGAAAGTTAATTTCAGAGGGAGGGTTTAAAGACGCACAAATACAAACAATTGCAGAGCAAGCGGGTGTATCAAGTGGTCTGGTTTATCGCTACTTCGATAATAAAAGCCAAGTGCTCATTGAAGTTTTGTCTGAGGCCATTAACACAGAACTATTGGTGATTGATTCGATTACCGAAAGTGATTTATCGGCAAAACAGAAATTACATAAGGCTGTGGCAACTTTTGTAAAACGGGCACTGAATAGTCCTCAGCTTGCATATTCACTCATGTTTGAACCCGTCGATTCAACGGTTGAACATGAGCGTTTTCGTGTGAAGCAATTGATTAAACAAAGTATGAAAAAAATACTTGCGGATGGAAATGCAAGTGGTGAGTTTGTCTTGGATGATTTAAATACAGCAGCACTTTGTGTTGTTGGTGCCATGACCTATGTGGTCGTTGAACCCCTAGATCCAGCTCAAAATACAAAGTTTGATCAAGCACACAGAGACTATTTTTCAAAACAGATTGCTGACTTTTGTGTAGATGCTGTGCAGAAGAAATAGGGCATATAAAGGATAAACATTACAAAGTAGGCGATTTGGAAAAGTAGTTGCAGTAACAACAATTAGATCAGGTATGAAGAGAATTACAAAGAATCAAGGAGAATGATTCAATGCAACAAGAACGGTTAAGCTACGCCTCGGGACCAAGCACACAGCCCTTATTGGGTATGACCATTGGTGAACAATTTGATCAGGCCTGTCGGCAATATGCAGAAAAGGAAGCAATTGTCAGTTTTCATCAAAACAGACGGTTAACCTATAAAGCTTTACAGGATGAAGTAAATGCTTTTGCTTGTAGCTTGTTGAAATTGGGTTTAAAAAAAGGCGACCGGTTAGCGATTTGGTCACCAAACTGTGTGGAATGGACAGTTACCCAATTTGCAGCTTTTAAAGCAGGCATTATTTTAGTCAATCTAAATACAGCTTATAAAAGCCATGAACTTGAATATGTGTTGAATAAAGTCTCATGCAAAGGATTGATTATTGCTTCTCAATTCAAAACCACCGATTACCAAGAATTACTCACAAAAATTGCCCCTGAGTTAACAAACAGTCCTGATAAAGTACTCAGTTCAGAACGACTGCCACATTTAAAATTCGTGATTAAAATTGATGACCAGCAACATATCGGTATTCATCGTTTTAGTGATTTAGTTACAACACCAAACTCTGAGCAGCTTGAACAATTAAAACAGTTAACTAAGCAACATCAATTTGATGAAACCATTAATATCCAATTTACTTCAGGTACAACAGGTAACCCAAAAGGGACCATGTTGACCCACCATAATATTTTAAATAATGGCTATTTTGTTGGCGAAGGCATTCGTTTAACGCCTCAAGATAAAGTCTGTATTTCTGTGCCGTTGTTTCATTGTTTTGGCATGGTGATGGGGAATTTAGCGTGTGTTACACATGGGGCAACGATGGTCTATCCATCGGCTGTATTTAATCCTTTAGAAACGTTAAAAGCGATTCATCAAGAACGTTGTACGGCAGCATATGGCGTACCAACCATGTTTATTGCAACTTTAGAACATGAACAATTTAATGAGTTTGATCTATCGAGCTTAAGAACGGGCATCATGGCAGGCAGTCCTTGTCCACGTGAAATTATGCAGCGTGTTATAGACCGCATGCATATGTCTGAAATCACGATTTGTTATGGCATGACTGAAACCTCACCAGTAAGTGTACAAAGTTCGGTAAATGATTCGATTGATAAGCGAGTAAGCACAGTTGGGCATGTTCATCCGCATGTTGAAATTAAAATTGTCGATTTAGAAGGTCAGATTGTTCCGCAAGGGACTTTAGGCGAGCTATGTGTTCGTGGTTATTCAGTCATGGCTGGTTATTGGGGCGAAGAAGAAAAGACCCGTGAAGTGATTGATGCGGCTGGCTGGATGCATACGGGTGATATTGCAGAAATGGATCAAGACGGTTTTATTAAAATTAAAGGCCGTATTAAAGATGTCGTGATTCGTGGTGGGGAAAATCTCTTTCCTAAAGAAATTGAAGACTTTTTATATACCCATCCCGATGTGAGCGATGTACAGGTGATAGGCCTGCCAGATGCGAGATATGGCGAAGAACTTTGTGCTTGTATTATTTTGCATGAACACCACCAAATTGATGAAAATAGTATTCGCCAATTCTGTAAAGAGCATATTTCCCATAATAAAGTGCCGCGCTATGTTCGATTCTTTAACGAATTTCCAATGACTGCTTCAGGCAAAGCACAAAAGTTTAAGTTACAAGAAATTATGCGTGCTGAGCTTAATTTAACAGGAAATGTCTTTGATTAAATAAAGCCAAAAGCGTGGTCAAAGTGCAGCAAACTATAAATTGAAAGGCAGTTCAAATAGAGGATAAAACAAAATGGCAAAAGACTTTAATAGCCCAAAAGTAGTCGATGGTTATGATGAACATATCCGTAAATTAATTCCGGGTTATGAAGTGATCCATCAACAGGTGGATGCCATTTTGCAATCAGTGTTGAAACCTAATGCTCATATCTTAATTGTGGGATGTGGCACGGGTTATGAACTCGAATATTTACTTAAAAGACATCCGAACTGGAAATTTACAGCCGTTGATCCATCTTTAACGATGCTTCAAAAAGCCCAAGAACAGGTTGAACTTTTAGGGAAATCCTCACAAGTAACCTTTATTCACGGTGAAACTTCAGCTTTGCCTCTTGAAAATTGCTTTGATGCTGCACTGTCTATTCTTGTGGCGCATTTTATTGCTGATGATATGAAACCTGCGTTCTTTAAAGATATTTATAATCGCTTAAAAGAAAATGCTGTCTTGCTCACCTACGATTTAATGACGTGTATAAACCCTCAGCAGCTTCAAGCTTTACGTTACTTATGCTTGGCACAAGGCTTAACTGAGGAGCAATGCCAGAAAATGTTAGAGCGTATGGCTCAAGACTTTTTTAGCCTAACCACAGAAGGTTATATAAAACTTTTGCAAAAGACTGGCTTTGAAAGCGTGCAGTCCTATGCACAGGTTCTGACTTATCAGGGTTTTATTGCAAAAAAATAATGCCGGTAGAGACATAGGAATGTTGTCTTAACACTTAAATATTCTCAATGAGGAAGAGAATATGAAAACTGAAAAAAATTAAAAGATTTAGCTTTACTTAAAACAAATTAAAAAGTGGCCCTAATGCCGCTTTAGGGAGGTTTTGTCTAAAAAATATGATGGAAGGTCTTTCTTAAGAAAGAAAGTCAAATTTTCAAGGACCTATCTAAATAGGTACATAACAAAAAGGATGTCGAGATCTTTAAGTCTATTTAAAGATCAAAAAAGGAAAGTTTTATGATAAATGCTTTAAATACAACGGTTCAAAAAAGCCTATTGGCGGTTTCTGTGGCCCTGTTTGTGTCTTCTGCTTTTGCAGGCAAAACAGATCCTGAAATAGAACAACTTCGCCAAGAAGTAAAAGAACTACGAGCTATGCTACAAGCAAATATACAAGCTCAAAAATCTTTATCGCAGGGAAGAGTGGAACTAGTAACTTCTGCAACTCCTCAAGCTGCACAGCCAATACAGCAAGGGTTAACTAAGTCTGGTGCAGAATTTAACCTTTATGGATATATACGGGCAGATGCTTCTTATCAAATGAAGGGCGCATCTACCATGTATAACAACATTAGTGGGGTTCCACTCGAAAATACTCCTGAAGAGGGCGCACAAAAAGATCAGTTGCACAGTACCGTTAATGTGACACGCTTTGGGTTGAATTTTAAAACCCCAACAGCCGTGGGTGATGTGGGGGGGAAGTTAGAAATGGACTTCTTTGGGGCAGCCACTCGTGATCAGTTCCGTATACGCCATGCCTATTTAACTTTTGATAAATGGCTTGTAGGTCAAACGTGGTCAACATTTATTGCACCAGAATATTATCCGGAAACGATTGATGCAGGCACATTTGTAGGTGGAGCATTATTAAGATCGCCGTTAGTTCGCTATAGCGATAACTTAACTGCAAATACAAGCTTTGCAATATCGGTTGAAGATCCGAAATATACAGCGACCTCAGACCCTGATAACAAAATGCGTTTACCAGCTTTGGTAGGGCGCCTAAATCATAAATTTACAAATGGCTCGCTGCTATCAGGTCGTAGTTTTGTGGCTGAAAAGAGAACCAACAATGATGAAGAAGTGGCTTGGGGTGTAGGCCTAGGGGGGAAATATCAGATTACGCCAGATACATTACTCAAAGCTGATTATTACCATGTTAAGGGAGATGGACGTTTCCTACTATGGAGTAACAGCGGCTATGCAATAGATGATCAAAACAATATGCATAGCAATGAATTTGACACTGTTTCATTGGGCATAACCCATCAATTTACACCACAAATTCGTTCAACCTTAGCTTATGGCTATATGAAAGCCAAAGATGACAATCGTTTTGCTGAATTACAACGTAATAGCACAACTCAAAATAAAGAGCTTTGGCAGGGCTGGGTGAATGCACTTTATAACCCATATAAACCAATTACTTTGGGCGTCGAATATGTTTATGGCGAACGAGAAACTTTTGATGGGCGTAACGGGACCGATAACCGCTTCAACATGATGGCGAGTTACGATTTTTAATTAATTCAATAAAACCTTGAATAATCTGTTTTTTCTTTAGGGTGCAGTATATCGTTTTAAAAAATTGAATATGAATTTATCTCACAGAGGAGGTGGGTAAATGACAACATCTAAATTAAATGTAAATGAAATTATTGATCAGGCCAAATTTAGACCTTATCACTGGAGTATTTTACTTTGGTGTTTATTAATTATTATCTTTGATGGGTATGATCTGGTTATTTATGGTGTAGTGCTACCTTTGCTGATGCAAGAGTGGTCGTTGACGGCTGTACAGGCGGGGATGTTAGCAAGTACAGCACTATGCGGAATGATGTTTGGGGCAATGTTCTTTGGAACTTTGGCAGACAAAATAGGCCGTAAAAATGTGATTTTAATTTGTGTCGCTCTTTTTAGTGGTTTTACTTTTTTAGGTGCTTTTGCATCAAGTCCACTTGAGTTTGGGGTGCTTCGATTCTTAGCGGGACTAGGTATTGGTGGGGTAATGCCAAATTTAGTTGCACTTACATCAGAATATGCACCTAAACGTATACGCAGCACCTTAGTAGGTACCATGTTTAGTGGCTATGCGATTGGGGGGATTCTTTCAGCATTAATTGGCAGTTATTTGGTTGAAAGTCAGGGATGGCAAATTATGTTCCTGATTGCAGGCATTCCTTTATTTTTGTTGCCTGTTATATGGAAGTTTTTACCTGAGTCTTTAACCTTTTTGGTTAAAACTGGTAAAACTGAACAAGCACAGCGAATTATTCAAAAAATTTCACCTGAACAAAACCTAACGATCAATACGCAGTTAGTGCTTAATGACGAGAATGTTCCAACAGGCAGCTCTGTAAAGGGATTATTTCAACAAGGCCGCGCATTCAATACACTGATGTTCTGGTTAGTGTTCTTTATGTGCTTACTCATGGTGTATGCCTTAAGCAGCTGGTTACCAAAACTCATGCTTGCAGCAGGGTATTCACTCGGAAAGAGTATTTTATTCTTGTTTGCCTTAAATGTCGGCGCAATGATTGGTTCAATCGGTGGTGGTATTCTTTCTGATAAATTCCATTTAAAACCTGTAATTATGGCAATGCTGCTGGCGGGTGTTATGGCATTAGTCGGTTTAGGCTTTAACTCACCAGCCTATGTTTTATATGGTTTGGTGACTGTGGCAGGAGCCGCAACCATTGGTACTTCAATTCTTCTTTATAGTTACGTTGCTCAATATTATCCATTAAGTGTACGTTCTACTGGAATTGGCTGTGCTTCCGGTGTTGGTCGAATTGGAGCAATTGTTGGGCCAATCTTAACCGGCATGTTATTAGGCTTGGAATTACCTCATAAAATGAATTTCGTAATGATCGCAATTCCTGCAATTCTTGCTTTTTTAGCAGTCATGATGCTTCGACGACCTGCAGTTGAAAAACAGCCGATTGCACCGAAACTTACCGCTGAATTAGAAGGTAACTAATCAATATTGATACAGGTAGGGGAAAAATTCCTACCTGTACCCACATTTATTTTTTGAGTAACTGGTTTAAATGAACCAGATTTGCCATTTGTTGATTACCGCGATCATTGGGATGTAAATGATCACCTGAGTCATAAATCGGGTTTAATCGTTCGGGATGTTTTGAATCTTTTAAACCTTGATCAAGATCAAGTACTCCATCAAATGTCTGACTGGTTCTTATCCAATCATTAATTTTTTTCCGTAATTGATCTTTGTTCGGTTGGTAGTAGTTATCTAAAGGGGTATTGGGTAAAGCACCCGAAAATGGAGGTAAGGTTGCCCCAATCACTTGAATGCCTTGTTTATGTGCTTCATCTACGACACGTTTATAACCTTGAGTTAATGCTTCAAAAGACGGTATTTCTTGTTTAGGAGCAAAAGCTGTACCTGGCCATGAAATATCATTAATACCCACCAGAACAATTAACGTTTTCACCCCAGAATATTGGAATACTTCTTTTTTCAAGCGTTCTAAAGCACTGTCGCCCATACCGTCTGTGAGTAGTCGATTTCCAGAAATTCCGCTATTAATCACCGCTACTTGATGTGGCGATAAACGCTTAGCTAAAAAGTCGGTCCATCTCGTGTTTGCATCTAGAGTTGCAGTTGCTCCATCAGTAATTGAGTCTCCAATAACCGCAACAACATGGGCTTTATGTTTTGGTTTTACCTCTATCGCAGAGAGTAATAATCTTGCAGTGGTTGTTTTGGCATTGGTCGGAATATTTAAATTTGTGGTCTGGTTACCCGTAATCAGCCAACTGGTTTGTTTAGCATCCCAATGAAAAGTTTTAAATGTCGTTGGTTTTTGAATAAAACTATTTACCATTAATTGTGCATGATCAGGAACAAAGAGATGAATTGGGTCACTAATCAATTGTTTACCCGGTAAAATTTGTGCTTTGAGCTTACCCGAAAAGTAAACAGGATAAGCACTCTTAGACTTAAGACTTTTTGAATTAATTAAGCCTACGGTGGTTTTATCAATGTAAAGCGGCTGTTCGCCATATTGATTGGTGAAAACGAGTCGAACTGCTTCACCACCTAAACTAATTTGACTAACTTGTCTGATCGTTTGATCGGATATTTGCTCTGGAATATGGGTTGGAAAAATAAAATCCTTATTCCAAACCTTTTGTGGGCTGGCAGACCAACTGGTGATCCATTGGCTTTTTTGTACTTCTGCTTGCGTTACGGTAGACAATAAAACTAAAGAGAAAAGGGTAGATTTATAAAGTTTCATCTCATGAATCCTTAAAACGAATTAGAGTCATCTTGAAACAAATTAGTGGCTTGTTATAGCGGTCTAAGCGGAATAAGATTTGTGAATTAGATTCATAAATAGATTTCGTTATGTCATATTTTGATATTAATCGATCTGGCGAGCTGGCAATTTTTATTCGAGTGGTCGAATTAGGAAGTTTTTCAGCAGTAGCGAGAGCATGCGACATGACGCCGTCTGCTGTCAGTAAATTAATTGCTCGGCTCGAAAAACGACTAGGAGTCCGGTTACTGAATCGTTCAACACGCCAGTTTCAGCTCACAAGTGAAGGCTGTCAGTTCTATGAGCAAGGTCTTCAAATACTCAGTGAGCTAGATGAACTGGAACAATCTGTTACTGCAAATCACACACCTAAAGGCCGAATCAGAATACATACCAGTTTTTCATATTGGACCCATTTTTTGGTGCCGTGTATTTCTTTATTTAATCAACGCTATCCACAAATTGAATTAGAGGCTCATTTAAGTGATGAAGTCATTAATTTAGTTGAACAAAGAATTGATGTCGCGATTCGAACTGGACCTTTAAAAAGCTCAAATTTGGTGGCTCGCTCATTGGGGAGCACTCGTAAACATTATGTCTGCTCACCTGCATATATTACACAGTGTGGTTGTCCACAGCATCCAGATGAACTATCTGAACATCAGCTTTTAGACGTCAGCTATCAACGCCAGAATAAGACATGGTTATTTAAAAAAGAGAATCAAGAAATCACGCTCGTATCTACTCAGGTTTTAAGAGTAAATCATGGGGAAGCGATTTTGCAGTTAGCACTTGCCGATGCAGGCATTGCACAACTCAATGAGTTTCAAGTTCGAAAAGCGCTAGAACAAAAGCAGTTAGTTAAAATTCTTGAAGACTGGAATGTTAATGCTTCTGAAGAATTTCATGCTGTCTGGATCGGGCATGATAAATACGTTCCTAAACGTGTAAGAGTCTTTCTAGATTTCTTGGTGGAACATGCAAATATCAGTTAATTGGGTCTTTTCTTGCACTTAACTGACACTGGTGAATTGTTTCATTCATTGTTTCCACAAAGTTCATGTTCGCATCAATATTTTGTAAGCTTACTTTTTCTAGATCTTCTACAAATTGTGGCGAATAATGTTCTTCTAAAGCGTTATAAATACAATTGCATTGTGAGAGCGCATGGCCTGACCACACACAATGTGTATTGAATTCATTTTTACTGATAGGTCTGCACCCTAATAAACTTATAGAAATTATTAATAGAGTGCACACTAAAACAATACGATATGAAAAAAACATCATTATTGCTCTTCGTTGGTTGTTGTTATCGTTAAGTTATGCTTATAGATGCGTTCATCTTTAACTGGCGTTAAATAGTGAGATCTTTTCCCTAAAAAGATAAAAGTAGGGATAGGTAAAAAGATGGGAAGAATTCTTTAAACGTGTTTTAAGCTGAACAATAAGATAATGAAGAGTAATAAAAATAAAATGATATAAAATAATAGTCATTAGAGACTCCTTGATAAAAGAAGTTGTGCCCAATCACTGCTATTAATTATGGTGGTGAAACGAAAGGGGGTTAGCAGACTGATACCTAAGAAACCAGCACACCCGAAGGTGTCCCACTCCCGTTCCTCCGTCAAAGGCACGAGGGGCTCCACACCAAAAAACTTGTTTTTAGTGCACTTAGGTAGACGATCTGCTAAAACCGACTGACAAAATAGGTCAGCCGGAGCATCATAAGCTGAGCCTTAAAGCGGGTCAATTGCAAAAATAAAAGATTGGTTTATATAAACAAATATTAATATTTTTAAATTTTCATTAATAAAATAACAAGTTATTTAGAATTTAAACAATTGAATAATTAGTAAACCTAATTTCTATAATTGAGTTTTAATGTTTATATATCAAAGATTTATTAATTGTTTATTTATATATTGTTTGCAATCATTGGCTTAATAAGACACAAACTCATAAAGGATGAGCAATTTTAGTTTTATGAATATGGCAATCTTAAATAATTAGCTAATGCCAAAATTTAATTAAAATATCAATTGCAAGAATGGTATTTTTTAATCATTTATTTAATTTAGATTTTTACAAAAGCTTGCATAATCTACAAAAGTTAAGAGAACCACAGTGGTAGGCCAACAGAAGATAATGCTATTCATAAGCCGACATCTTAAAATTAATAAGGGTGACTTCAATGTTAAGAGTTTTTTGTGCAGTTAGCATGGTCGTTGCAATTGCAATGGGTATGAGCGCTTGCCAAGATAGAAATTCAAGAGATGACGGAACTCATGGCGTTAATGACCCCACAACCCCTCACAAAATGGATAAAAACTCATAACTATTTTTTCTAAGAAAACTCATTTTTAGGTGAGTTTTCTTATCGTTATTTTCTATAAAATATGTAACATAATAAAAATGATAATTATATGAAAATATAAAATTAATCAATAAATTAGTAAGTTATTATCTTTCTATAAATTTGTTGTTACTGAAGTGTTTCTATAATGAGTTATAGTTTCAAAAAATTAATAAAATAAACACAATAAATTACTTATATTCATCCTAAATTCATTGTAGTCATGACAGTTTTATAAAGGTAAGGATATGCCCCAGTACTTAAGAATAGCTGAGAAAATATATCAAAATGTTAAAGAAAAAAAAGGCTTTACAGATGATCATATGGAAGATCTTAACAATTTGATGATTGAACTCAGACATGAGCTGAAGGGGACAAAGCTTAAGCTTTTATATAATTATATTGATTTTGCTGAATTACTGATTAAACCTCTACAGGAATCTAAAATTAAATTGGATTTAAGTATTATTCCGCAGAGTAAGAATACTCAAGAATTTGTATTGTGGCTTGCGAGTTTTATTGAACGGATTACCACGGGTGGACAAGAAAAATTACCGCCAATCCGAGCTAAGGTTACTTTATCTTCATATGATTACGAAGAAAATTATCGTTCAGTGCAACATCCAGTAAATAACGGTGAAGAAATTATTGAATATTTTAAGAAAAAAGATAATTAAATAAGATGCTATAAAAAGAGCTTATTTCCAGGGGCCAATAGGAAATAAGCTCATATTTTTAAATTAATAAATAAATAGAAGATACTACATTACAAATACTATCTATCGTTCCATGCATCTTTAATTGCCTGTTTAGCATGTTCCCATTTTAAGCGGGATTCAGCTTTCAGCTCTTCCCATTTTTGTTGAAGGCTACCTTCGACATCTTCAAATTGAGCACCTTCTTCAGATTCGGTGCGGGCACGATGACCTAACTCATAGGCTGTCGAGAAATCTCGATCATAATCTAGATCTGGAGTAGTAAGTTGAGCTTCTTGATAATAAGGACGAGTAACGTAACTTTCGCGCCAATAGGTATCAGAATAGTTATGGTCGCCAGCTGGCAGTCGTGCGTGATCGCTATTTTGATCTGTCATCAGTTTTTCCTCATCTATTATTAAATTTTATGCTTATGTTGAATTTAGGAAGGTGAGTGCACCTTCCTAAATAAAATGAATGACCGCATCAAATAACAATTAAATCGGCAATGAATTAACGTTGCTGATTATTGTTATTTGGGTTTTGTTGGCTTGGATCTTTTTGATTAGAGCCTTGTTGTGGGCGGCGGTTGTCATTTTGCTGTTGTTGCTGATTGTTTTGTTGCTGTTGATCTTTTTGCTGTTGATTGCCATTTGGCTGTTGCTGGTTATTACGGTTGTCATTTTGCTGCTGTTGTTGCTGCTGATTATTAGGTTGATTGCTTTGATTATTAGTAGTGCTCATCTTTAATTACCTCATATCATTTATGATGTGTGTTTTATCTGAGAGCTTCAGATAGGTTTATTTAAACATGAAAATTTTAAATGTGTAGTCTGAGGGTGTTACCCTATATTTAACTGTAACTTTAGAAACTAACTAAAACCTTGATTTTTATATAATGAAGATTTTATTGATAAACATAATTAATATGAAGATGGATAAAATTACATTTAAGTACATTGGTGTTAAAGAAACACAATGATTATTTCTAAATGTGTATTTGTTATTTTTTTATTAGTGAGGTCCTATTTTTTATTATCTAATATTATGAATTCTATATCTTGAGTAATGTAATAAACAAGTTGTCTAAGTTTAAAATAAGGAAAACCCTTAAATATACGACGGAAATTATAAAAAATAGAATAAAAGAAGGTGCCTACTGGTTTTTCTTTTGTTTCTGACCCGCCTTTTTTAATAATCCCGTACAAGCAACATAAAGATCTGCTTTTATAAGGTTTTTCCCTTTTTTGATCATCTCTACAGTGACTTGCATGGATTTAGGTGTATATTTTTCAATAAGTTATGAAGAAATATGAAGGGTATTTTCTTTAACCCGTAAGTCATAGCTGACTAAGCTTCCAATAAAAATATCGCCAGAATAGAGGCTTAAAGAAAAGCGGTAAGCTAAATAGCCCGCAGAAGCACTTTCAAAAAATGCAATTTTAATTTTTTCTTCTGCTAATAATTTGCAACATGAGTTAAACATTTTCTATCCTTGGCTATGTTTTTAAGTTATTTATAGAATTATTTTTAATTGCTTTATGTTAATTTTTTAATCTTTATGATTTTAAAGGTAACTATAATGTAATTTAAATTTTATATTTTTTTATAAAAATAGCCAGTTAAGTTATTCTAAAGATGAGAATGTAATTTTGTGTTAGGTGTTACACATTTGAATTTGAAGGGATTTATACGGAAATAATTGTTTTTAATAACGCAATATAACAAAGATAAGCTGGGATAATATGGTGAGTAAAGTATGGTATTTTATATCTCACAAAAGGAGAATAGAAATGCCTGTTGTAGTGAAAGAAAGATTATTAGACCTATTACAAGATAATCAACAGAACTATTACGAATTATTTGTTTTTTTCCTTGATCCTGATATTTCTAGTTTTGAGAAAGAAAAAAAAGCAAGAGATTTTCTTGCACATGAAATAGAAAAGGTAGATCAGATAGAAATTGATTTCCCTTCAAATATAAATACGATTAAAGAATGGTGTCAGAAAAATAATAAAGAAAATTGTGAGGTATTTCAGGCTTATTTAAATCGTCGGCAAGCGGGTAGTGAGAGAGAGTATTTCAAAAATGTCAGTCAAGCATTTGAATTTTTAATTAAAGTCTCTCCTACAAAAAAAGTAGATGGTGCATGGCTATATAGTTGTGTTCACTACTGGAATGATCCAGTTTTTCATGAACTAATTATTACGTATTTGGAAGAACTCGGGTTAGGTGAACCGAAAGCAAACCACGTATGTATTTATGATGATTTACTACGTAGTTTGGGAATCGATAGTTTTGATCTGCTTTTAGAAGATGAATACTATCATCATGCCGTGGTTCAGTTGGCTCTGGGTTATGCTCCAGCTGAGTTTATTCCCGAGATTATTGGTTTTAATCTGGGCTATGAACAGCTGCCTCTTCATCTATTGATTACCAATTACGAACTAGCTGAACTGGGCATCGATTCTAAGTATTTCAATCTGCACATCACCATTGACAACATTGATAATGGGCATGCAAATAAAGCAATCAAAGTTATCGAAAATATTTTTGATAAATACAAAGATAAAGAACTTTTTCTTACTAAATTAAAACGTGGTTTTGCGCTAAACAATCATGGCGTAGGCTCTTCTAGCATTATAAAAAATTTAAATCTTGAAGATTTTGTTCTTAAAATTTTAAAAAGAAAGGCGCTCGTAGGGCAATTAATTCATAACGAAACCAGAGAATTTGGGTGCAAAACGATTAATCAATGGTTATCTAACCCAGACGATGTTGAAGGGCTGGTATCGCATTTAATCGACCATAAATGGATTAAATTTAATAGCAATCCTGAACAAAGTATTTTTTGGAGATTAATTAATGATGAGAATGGAAAAATGTTTGGAGTGTTTACTCCTGTAGAGCGCCAGATCATTCATGATTGGATTGCAGGAGATGACCATTCTTCTAATTTCTTGACTTACAGCAAGGTACTCAACAGCAGCCAGCGTATTCAAGACTATCTATTTAGCTATATCTCTGATGGCGAACTTGATGCTTTGCAAGAACGCATACGTCAGTCGCATGATCTTGCTATAAAAATATGCAAATTAACCCCATTTTTAGCACCCGACTCACACCATAAGAGTATTGGACTTTGGAGCACGCGCAAATATGTCGAGCTTCTTTTTCCATATTTAAGTTCCTTTAACAAAAATTAGTTCTTTAATTTTTCTACTTCACCCAAGGTTTAACTTTAAAACATAGGTAATGAACATGACTGATAACGTTAAATTAACAAATAAAACAAGTGAAATGGCTGGCGCTGATGAGGCAAACAAAGCCAATACTACTCAAAAAACTGAACAGTTAGACACAGTAAGAGATGATGCTACAAATCAGGCTTTAACCACAAATCAGGGGGTTAAAATTGCTGATAACCAAAATAGTCTAAAAGCAGGAACGCGCGGATCAACGTTATTAGAAGATTTTATCTTACGAGAAAAGATTACCCATTTTGACCATGAACGAATTCCAGAGCGTATTGTGCATGCTCGTGGCGTAGGATCTCACGGTTATTTTCAAGCTTATGAAGGAAATGAGCGTCTAACGAAAGCAGGTTTTTTGACGGACCCATCTATTCAGACTCCAATTTTTGTACGTTTCTCGACCGTACAAGGGCCACGTGGTTCAGCCGACACCGTTCGTGATATACGTGGATTTGCTATTAAATTTTACACGCAAGAAGGCAACTTCGATTTGGTCGGCAATAATGCTCCAGTTTTCTTTGTGCAAGATGGTATTAAGTTCCCTGATTTTGTACATGCGGTAAAACCTGAACCAGATACTGAAATGCCTACGGGAGGGAGCGCCCATGATACATTTTGGGACTTTGTGTCTTTAGTACCAGAGTCAGCACATGCTGTGATTTGGGCCATGTCTGATCGTGCTATTCCTCGTAATTTACGTTCAATTCAAGGCTTTGGTGTGCACACCTTCCGTTTAATTAATGCTGAAGGTAAAGCTCATTTTGTTAAGTTTCACTGGACCCCTAAACAAGGCTTAAGTGCTCTGGTTTGGGATGAGGCACAAAAACTTGCAGGTAAAGATCCTGATTTCCATCGTCGAGATCTTTACGAAGCCATTGAGCAAGGCGTATATCCTGAATGGGAATTAGGGGTGCAAATTGTCGCAGAAGAAGATGAAATGAAGTTCGATTTCGACTTACTTGACCCAACAAAAATTATTCCTGAAGAATTAGTTCCTGTCACACCTATTGGCCGTTTTGTTTTAAATCGAAATGTTGATAATTTCTTTGCTGAAACAGAGCAGGTTGCTTTCTGTCCGGGGCATATTGTACCGGGTATTGATTTTACGAATGATCCACTATTACAGGCACGACTATTTTCATATACCGATACACAGTTAAGTCGTTTAGGCGGACCGAATTTCCATCAAATACCGATTAATAAACCTGTATGCCCATTCCATAACAATCAACGCGATGGTATTCATCAGCATACCATTCATAAAGGACAAGCTTCTTATCAACCCAATTCAATTGATGGGAACTGGCCAGTTGAAACACCTCCAGCGGCAGAAAATGGTGGATTTGAAAGTTACTATGAAAGAGTGAGTGGTCAAAAGATTCGTGAAAGAAGTGAATCTTTTTCAGATCATTTTTCTCAGCCGCGTCTTTACTACAAGAGCCTTGCACCTCATGAGCAAAAACATGTGGTCGATGCGTATACCTTTGAGCTCAGTAAGGTAAAAAGAAAACATATTCGTGAACGTCAGGTCCAACAAATTTTGGCGAATATCGACCTTGATTTAGCACGTCAAGTGGGAGCAAATCTAGGAATAGAAGTACCTGATCTTAGCCTCGATTTTAAACCTCAAACTGTTGAAAAATCGGCTAAGTTATCCATGCTCGCTTTCCCGCCAGCCGATATTAAAGGCCGAAAAATAGCCGTACTCATCCATAATCTGGTGAAGTCTGATGCATTAGAAACCATTAAAAACTGGGCAATTAAGGAAGGGGCTATTGTGCATTTATTAGCACCGAGTTTAGCACCAGTTAAAGATCATCAAGACAAAGTTATTGCGGCTGATGGTATGCAAATGGCAGAACCATCAATTGCTTATGATGCGGTGATTATTCCCGATGGTGATAATTTAAATGCGGTGATACAAGATGGGGTAACTCGTCATTACATATTAGAAGCCTATAAACATTTAAAACCAGTCGTCTTTTTAGGTAATAAATCTGACCTACTTGAACCACTTAATTTGGTTGCAGATGAAGGAACACTAATAGAAGATGAATTTAAGCATATTTCAGAGAAGCTTAAAAACTTGCTTAAAGCTCATCGCGTTTGGTCGCGAGAGAAAATAGCTCAGCACGTTCCAGCTTAAAGTAAAAGTCCTGAAGGTTAAAACTTTCAGGGCTTTTTTATATCGTGGCCGCAGTCGTGACGATGATTATGATGACCGTGGATAAAACTCTCGAGATCAGAAACGCGGTGCCTCTGGACGGTTTACGTCTTAAGCATCGCGCTTTAAAACAAAGGAGGTTTAGCCTCCTTTGTTTTAATATTTTATTGGGGGAGAGGTTGTAGCCCTTTTACAATATCAAGATATTCAGAACCGTTTAACCAAAAAGATTTTTTTAAAAATAGGGTGGTCATAATACTTTCTGCTGCTTCACTTTCCGGATTTTCACAGAAAATTCCATAGCTTTCGCCTAATACCGCATCATTTTCAATGAGACGGATATAGTAAGCATGTTGCTCATTTGCATAACCTAAAACTGCATCACGTTGATTTTTCATTTCGCATGTCTCCATACCAAAAAACTGAATTTAACCAGAATGTTAAATGTTCAGAATCTCATTTGATAAAAATCATAAAACAGTCAGTAATCAGGACTATCCCATAATAGGTTTTGATTTTCTTCAAATTGCCATTTTGATTTAAACATCCCTGTTAAAAGCAAAATGGATTAAAATCTGATCATGGGATTTATTGTTATGCAAAAAAAATATTTCGTCAACTTGAAAATGTAACTTTTTCAAGTTACATTGTCTGTGTAGGATTTGAACGGTGAAATGGAGGCGAGATGTCAAAGAAAAACGAGTTTGAGCATGGCGGTGCCCGTGAAAATGCTGGTCGTAAAGCACAGTTCAATGAACCCACAAAAGTGATTCGTGTTCCTGAGTCTCAAGTGAACTTTATCAAAAATTGGTTACTGAATAATGTCAAAACCGACAACCGGACAGATTTTAGCTCAAAATTGAAGGTTCAACAGGTTCATGCAAACAACGATAAAATTTACCATATTCCTTTAGCTACCGAACGTGTTGCTGCGGGTTTTCCTTCGCCAGCGCAAGATGATATTGAGCAAGCACTCGATTTAAATGAATATTTAATTAGAAATGAAAATGCCACGTTTATTGTCAAAGCAAATTCTTTGTCAATGCTAGACGCTGGAATTGATATTGATGATCCACTTATTGTGGACCGTAGTCTTCCCGCTAAATCTGGGGATATCGTAATTGCGCTTATTGACAATGATTTCACTGTTAAGCGCTTAATGATTGATAATAATTACCACCCACCTAAAATTTGGCTAAAAGCTGAAAACTCTGATTATCAGAATATTTATATTGAAGAAGGGCAAGAACTGGTTATTTGGGGAGTCGTGACTTATAACCTCAAACGAATGAGATAAGGCGTTACTTTGCTTTAGTTACTGATCCAAAATAGGGACCAGTAACTCTAAGCCAAGTAATATTTTTAAATTTGCCCAATCAATAAACATGTAGCGATAATTACCATAAGACCACCTGAAAACCGTCCTACTAAGCGTGCTGCCTGTGGTCTGCTTTTTAGAATAGCTTGTGAACCATAACCTACCATTAAGTAAATAATGGCACAGCTAATCATGTGGACAACACCAAAAGCAACAATTTGCGTCGTCACCGACCATGAAGCAGTGGTGTCAATAAATTGAGGAAGCAAGGCTAAAAAGAGTAAAAAAACTTTCGGGTTTAAGCCACTCACATAAACGCCTTTTGTTGCCCAGTTCAACCATGATTGCGCTTTTTCAGACTCAGACTGATTTGGAGTAGGAGGGGTAAGTAATAAATTTATTCCCATCCATAATAAATAAGCAGAACCAGCAACAGTCAGAATCATTAGAGCCGTCGGGTTATTTGCTACAAGCAGACCAACACCAGCCGCGACCAATAAAATCGTAATAAAGTGCCCCAATAGCATACCTGCAACGGCAGGTACGACGACTTTGCCTTTAATTCCTGCCGAGATGGCATACGCCCAATCTGCCCCTGGAGTAATAATAAAAAGAATGGAGACACTCCAAAATGCAATAAAAATGTTAAAAGCCATATGCTTATCTCGGCAAACTATTTTCCAAAGGTTTCGTTCGGTGTTTTAGAAAAAATTCCTATTCATTCGAACTTGTTGAAAATAATATGCTCATGTATTTAGAATGTGCTTTTAAATGTTTGCTCATATCACACTCATTTGGGGTAAATTTTTCTAAATGGATCGCACAGATAAAAAGATTCTTGCTGAATTGCAATTAAATGGCCGATTATCTATTACTGAATTGGCAGAAAAAGTAGGCTTAAGCATTTCACCATGTCATCGACGAGTGAAGGCTTTAGAAGAGTCAGGAGCCATCAAAGGCTATCGGGCAGAACTCGATCCGAATTTAGTAGGTTTTGAGTTTTCAGCGATTGTTTTTATTACGCTTAAAGAAGGTGATAAGCAGGCAGTTGAGAAGTTTGAAAATGCCGTAATTGATATTCCGCAAATCATTCAGGCCCAGCGCTTATTTGGTGAGCCAGATTATTTGCTGCACGTGGTAGCAAAAGATTTACCCGCTTTTCAGCGGCTATATGATGAAAAATTATCGGCTATTCCAAGTGTGCAACGGCTCATCTCAACCATTGTGATGAAAGATGTCGTACCTGAACGTTTATTTCCGATTGGCTAAAATCATTAGATATAAAAAAAGAAGCTTTAAAAAGCTTCTTTTTTAGTCTTAAGGATGTTTAGGTATCTAGTGTTTTACACAAAGAGCAGATCGTACCGTTATGTTTATGAGAGAACATAATATCTGGACGCTCGTAACCTTCTTCACATACACGGCAGTGGTAAACTGTTGCAACTGGTGTACCTTCAGCGTCAAAACGTGGTTCTTTAATGCCGTCATCATGTGACTTGATGTAGTATTTTCCTTTGGTTAATAAACCCATGATTGGTGTTAATACAAAGGCAAGTACAAGCGCGATAAGCGGTGAGTAAGGAGCCAAGAAGCTACCAAGTAATCCGAAGAATGCGGCAATCGATAGTCCTGCTGATACAAGGAACGCAACCATACCCACAGGATTTACGTTGTATAGCATGTCACGACGATATTCTGGTTCTTTTGGTGAAAGCTTTAAAACATATTTGTTGATTGAAATATCTGTTGCAACGACCACAACCCACGCAATCGCAAAGTTTGAATAGAACCCTAAGATTTTACCGAGTACTGCAAACATGTTGCCTTCCATTAAGGCAAGGGCAATTGCCAAGTTCACCATCACAAAGACAATACGGCCCGGATAATGTTTGCTAATACGAGTGTAGGCACTTGTCCAAGCAAGGGAACCAGAGTAAGCATTGGTCACGTTAATTTTAATTTGAGAAATGACCACCAAAATAACCGCAAGTGTTAGAGCAGCCCAGCCCGGAAGCATGTCATGAAACGCTGCATTAAATTGTTGAACAGGCTCAGTACTGTTTACACCCGGTAATTTTGTTAATAAGTAGAAACCTAAAAATGCTCCAATAATTTGTTTGATTGCCCCTAAAATTACCCAACCTGGACCTGCTGAAATTACGGCTGCCCACCATGCTTTACTATTTTCTTTTGTTTTAGCAGGCATGAAGCGCAAGTAGTCAATTTGCTCACCGATTTGCATAATCAAAGATAGGCATATACCAGCACCTAACATGATGGCTGCCATATCTACAGTTGCAAAACCTTCTTTGCCTGTAAAAGTAGCAAATTGGCTGACTAAAGTTGGTTCTTGGTAAATCAGATAGGCCACAGGACCAATCATGAGAATGAGCCAAAGCGGAGTTGTCCATACTTGTAATTTACTTAAGGCTTTCATGCCGTAAATCACCAGCGGAATCACCATAACGGTCGAGATGAGGTAGCCTGCCCAAAGCGGAATACCTAAACCGAGTAATAAGCCTTGCGCCATGATTGAACCTTCAAGGGCAAAGAAAATAAATGTGAAACTGGCGAAAATGATACTGGTGAGGACTGAGCCGATATAACCGAAACCTGCGCCACGGGTAATCAAGTCAAGGTCGATGTTATAACGTGCCGCGTAGTAGGCTAAAGGAATTCCAGTTAAGAAGATAATAATTGCTGCAAATAAAATGGAGAAAACCGCATTGGTTGTTCCATAAGACATACCAATACTGGCGCCAATAGAAAAGTCAGCAAGATAGGCAATACCACCAAGTGCAGTAATAGCAACAACTTTGGGGCTCCAGCGCCGAAAGCTATGTGGAGCATAACGTAAAGTATAATCTTCTAAGGTTTCATTCACTGCTTTTTGTGAATCTGTACCTTGCACAGTGTCCAGATTTGGATGTTCAGATACACTCATAACATCAATCTCCCAATCGTTTTCGGTCAATCAACACAAATATTGATCATTGTTTTTGATGAATTTGAGTGTGTGATTTTTGGGGAAAATTGAAAATACGTTATTTTGCGTATATGTGCGTATTCGAGAAAATCGCGATGATAAATGACTTTTGGCATAAGGATTGCTGGGTTTAATGCAGCCACATGCCAAACATGAGTGTTATGCCAGATTCTTCACGCCCCCAACAAGCGCCACAACGTGTGATTAAAACGCGCCGTGAATATAATATTTGGGTGGCAGATGAAAGTATCGAAGATTATGCGCTCCGTTATGCGCCTACATCAGTACGTAAATGGTCGCCTTGGACCGTTACCAATACCGCAATCTCGACAGTTAGCTTCTTGGCTATGGAAGCCATTGGGGCAACCATGCTTTGGCAGTATGGCTTTAGCAACGCGCTGTGGGCAGCAATTGTCGTATGTACCATCATATTCTTAACCAGTTGGCCGATTAGTTACTACGCTGCAAAATATAATGTAGATGTCGATCTGCTCACCCGTGGTGCAGGTTTTGGCTACATTGGCTCGACCATTACTTCACTGATTTATGCCAGCTTTACCTTTATTTTGCTTGCGTTTGAAGCCGCAATTATGGCGATGGCACTTGAGCTTGCCCTTGGCATTCCTCAAGTTGTTGGTTACTTGATTTCTGCATTGGTGATTTTACCTTTAGTGGTCAAAGGTATTGGTTTTATTAATAAAGTTCAGGCAATTACTCAGCCAATCTGGCTCTTGTTGCTGTTGTTACCTTGGTTTTTTGTACTTTGGAAACAGCCACAAATTTTAAGTAGTAGTCTGCATTTTGTTGGTGCGGTTTCAAACTCGACCGATTTTAATCTGTATTACTTTGGTGCGGCGTGCACCCTTATTTTTTCATTTGTGATCCAAATTGGTGAGCAAGCTGACTATTTACGCTTTTTACCACAACAGGAAAAAAATAGAACTGCGTGGCGTTTTGCCGTTTTTTTAGGTGGTCCATCTTGGATTATTTTTGGTTTTCTCAAAGTTTTGATGGGCATGTTGCTGATGGTTTTAGCCTTTCAGCTGTTGATTCCTGTCTCTGAACTAGACAATCCGACGTATCTGTATTGGGTTGCCTATCAACAATTTATTCCAAATCCGCAGCTTGCTTTAATTTTGACTCTAGCACTGGTCTGTTTGGCACAAATTAAAATTAATATGACCAATGCCTATGCTGGCTCATTGGCATGGTCAAACTTTTTTGCCCGTTTGACTCATAGCCATCCAGGGCGAATTGTTTGGCTTCTTTTTAACGTTTTTATTGCCATTGTTTTGATGGAAATGGGTATTAGCCATGCGGTAGAGCGCATTTTGGGGCTATATAGCAATGTCGCTTTGGCATGGATTGGTGCTGTTGTTGCCGATTTAATTATCTGTAAACCTTTAGGTTTAAGTCCGAAGGGAATTGAATTTCGCCGTGCTTATTTATATGACATTAACCCCGTAGGTGTGGGTACCTTACTGATTGCTTCAGTGTTATCGATGCTTAGCTATTTGGGCTTTTTCGGATTAATGGCGAAAGGCTTGGCGAGTTTTATTGCGCTGGGAAGTGCGATGTTATGTGTTCCTATCATTGCTTACTTAACCAAAGGCAAATATTACATTGCACGCCAGCCTGAAAAAATTCAGGCAACTTCGGTTGCAAACTGTGTTGTATGTGAAAGGGACTATGAACTTGCTGATATGGCAGGTTGCCCGGCCTATAACGGTACGATTTGCTCACTATGCTGTTCACTTGAAGCACGCTGTCACGATTTGTGTAAACCCGATGGACGTTGGTCAGTACAGCTTAAAAAAGCCATCTGGCATTATTTACCAGAGCGTTGGGCCAGTCGTTTAAATAGTCGGGTCAGTTTATATTTATTACTGACTTTAGGACTTTCTATTGTTTTGGCGGTGAGTTTAAGTCTGGTTTATATCCAAGAAAAAGCTTATTTAGAAACGATTAATGCTGAAGGAGTTCCTCAGTTATTTACGCTGTTTGTCAAAATTTACACCATCTTATTTTTATTAATGAGCGTTGCAGCATGGTGGTTAGTGCTAAACGATGAAAGCCGTCGTAATGCTGAAATTGAGACACATCAACAAACAGCTTTATTGATTGATGAAATTGCTGCGCATGAAGTCACTTCAAAAGACTTGCAATATGCCAGAATTTCAGCAGAACGGGCAAATGATGCAAAAAGCCGTTATGTCATTGGGATTAGTCACGAACTACGAACACCTCTAAATAGTATTTTGGGCTATAGCCAATTACTTCAAAAACAAGAGCAGCTTTCGGAACAAGGCAAAATGGCGCTTGGGGTGATTAGCCGTAGCGGGCAGCATTTAACTTCACTGATTGACGGTTTACTGGATTTAGCACGAATTGAAACAGGTAAAATTTCTTTAAATGTGGTGGATGTTCACTTCCCAAATTTTATAGAACAGATTATTCAAATGTTTCAGCCACAGTTTGAACAGAAGAATTTACAGTTTATCTATGAAATTGGAGATAACCTGCCGCACTATGTCCGTACCGACAAAAAGCGCTTAGAGCAGGTACTCATTAATTTGCTGGGTAATGCTTTAAAATTTACGACGAGCGGCACAATTACTTTGAAAGTCGAATATCGTTTCCAAACGGCTTATTTTGAAATTAGAGATACGGGCTGTGGTATTGCTGAGGCAGATTTAGAGCGAATCTTTAATCCGTTTGAACGGGGCAGTAATGTGGTTCAAGGTGGATTTACCGGCACAGGGCTTGGACTACCGATTGTAAAATTATTGGTCGATTTACTTGGCGGGCAGCTATCTGTGAGTAGCAAGCTCAATCAGGGTTCACAGTTTAAAATTAAGTTTTATTTGCCTTCAAAAGAGGTGGTTCATCCAATTTCTAATGTTTATTCCAACCAGATTACGGGCTATCAAGGCGAGCGAAAACGAATTTTGGTTGTCGATAATGAAGCGGTTGACCGCGGCTTAGTTGCTAATTTTCTAAAACCTTTGGGTTTTATTATTGAAGAAGCCGAGTCGGGCATTGACTGTTTAAGACGTGTACCTATTTTTCAACCTAACCTGATTTTAATGGATTTGAATATGCCCTTGATGGGTGGCTGGGAAACAGCACGATTATTGCGTCAAAATAATATTACCAATGTGCCCATCTTAATTATTTCAGCCAATGCAGGCGAACGTGAGGTCAATCCACAAGATGCGGTGTTAAGTGAAGACTTTATGCTAAAACCAATCGACCTCAATTTGTTGCTGAGTAAAATTGGAGACAAGTTAGGGCTAGTGTGGGCTGATTCTAAGTCAACATTAACCGAAGAAAATAATGTGGTTCAAGCACTTCATGTAAAGACGTATAAGCAAGAAAAAGTCACTGTTTATACACCAACAAGACAACCAGAAAACAATGGTCCACAAGATTTAACGCAAGCCTTGCAGCAGTTAAATGATTTGATTGGACAAGGCTATATTCGAGGCATTCAACATGCTTTAACGCATTGTTGTCAAAATTTTCCGGAGCATGACGAGTTATGGGAACAGCTTGAACAGGCTATTCAAAAATTTGATTTAAAACACGCGCAACGATTAATTCAGGATAAGCAATGAGTACGCAACATGTTTCTTTTCAGCAGGCTTCAACAACTGAGCAGGCTGTTATTCTGATTGTGGATGATGTACCGGAAAATTTGGGCTTGTTACATGAAAGTCTGGATCAGGCAGGGTATCGTGTGCTTGTTACGACAGATGGATTAAGCGCAATTGAAATTGCACATCGATGCTTACCTGATATGATTTTGCTCGATGGCAATATGCCACATATGGACGGTTTTGAAAGTTGTATACAGCTTAAAGCAAGTCCAATTACTCAGTTTATTCCCGTCATTTTTATGACAGGTTTGTCGGAGACAGAGCATATTGTGCGTGGTTTTCAGGTCGGTGGGGTGGACTATGTAACCAAGCCACTGAATATTGAAGAAGTACTGGCAAGAGTAAAAACGCATTTGGCACATGCCAAACTATTGCAGCAACAAAAACAAGTGATTGATGCAACTGAAACTGCCATTCTTGCTCTAGATGTTCAAGGAAAAATTGTTTGGAAAACCCAAAAAGCCAGTGATTTATTGAATCAATATTTGCCTGAAATTGATGGTTTTGAGGCAGGTTTAAAAGCTTGGTTTTCAGACTTAGAACATGAAAAAGACCCAAAAAAATTAACCAGCTGTTCTTATTCAACGCCATCTCAGCAATTACAGCTTTTACTATTAACGCCGTGGCAATCTGACACAAGTGTGGCGAAAAATTATCTTATACAGATTAAGACCTCTACGCCTGCATTAGATGTCGCTGATATCTTAAAATATTGCCCACAGTTGACTCAGCGTGAAGCAGAAGTCATGCACTGGTTATTGTTAGGTAAAACCAATAAAGATATTGCGGAAATTTTGGAGCTGAGCCCGCGGACGGTAAACAAACATTTAGAACATGTTTTTGAAAAGCTTTGTGTTGAAAATCGAACTGCGGCAGTGGCGCATATTAATAGTCTGGTGCAAGAGTTTCATTAAATAAATTTAAAAAAATAGAGGCCTTGGGAGCCTCTATCATGCCTCTTATTTCAAGTTTTGTTTAAAGAAACTAGTTAATTTATCAAATGGAATGAGATCGACACGATCGTATAAATCAACATGTCCCGCACCTTTAACATAGTAAAGTTCTTTAGGTTGGCCTGCGAGTTTATAAGCTTCTTCACTAAACTCTTTTGAATGAGCTTGATCACCTGTAATAAACAGCATTGGGCGTGGTGAGATGGTTTCAATATCGTTAAATGGATAGAAGTTTAAAAATTTGACATTACTTGTTAGTGTTGGATGCGTTGTAAGGTCTTGTGATGAACTTTTCGGCGTATATTCTCCGCGTGGGGTACGATAAAAGTCATAAAATTCACGTTGGATCGGATGTGTATCTGCCGTTAACTCATGTGTAGTCCCGCTGGTATATTTTGTTTCACCGCCTGTGAACTCGACATAACGTTGCGCAGCCGCTTCAGCAATAATTTGCTTTCTTTGCTCTAAGGTTTGTGAGTGACGTAAGCCATTACGGTTTGCAGCTCCCATATCATACATGCTGACAGTGGCAATGGCCTTCATACGAGGGTCAATTTTTGCTGCGCTAATAACGAAACTTCCACTTCCGCAAATGCCGAGTACGCCAATACGTTCACGGTTAATAAAGGATTGTGTTCCTAAATAATCTACAGCCGCACTAAATGCTTCTGCGTAAATGTCAGGTGCAACTACATTTCTGGATTGGCCTGCGCTTTCACCCCAAAATGATTGATCAATCGCCAATGTTACAAAAGCTTGTTCAGCCAGTTTCTGCGCATAAAGCATAGAGCTTTGTTCTTTCACGGCTCCCATTGGGTGACCAATTACAATAGCGGGGGCTTTTAGTTTTTTATTTAAGTTCTTGGGAATAACCAGATTACCGACTATATCCATGTTGTATTGATTTTTAAAAGTGACTTTCTGAATAGTCACTTGCTGACTTTGATAAAAGTTATTTGCGCCATTAGACATATCGGCCGCCATAGCTGAAGTTGAAGAAAATAATCCAATAGTTGCTGCACAAATTGCAGCCGCCGTATGGGTTTTAAGCTTTTTAAATAGGGGAGATGTAGTCATGGATACCTCAATTTAAATAATTTGAATGGGTGAATTTGCTCATGCTTATTTCATTTGGGAAATTGAAATTTTGATGGGTTGTTTTTGCTTGAACTCTTGGGGAATAGCCTCAAGTTTCCCAAGCAAAATAAGACCATTTGCGTACCCAACAGTTGAGTCTTTATAGAAAAAAGCCAGATTGCCCCAAGGAGCATAATAGGTAAGATCACCAGCTTGTCCTGCATAGCCATTGGGTGCATTCTGTGTAGTTAGCTTGGTATGTAGGTTGGCTATTTTTTCAGTAGAGTCATAATCTTTAAGGGTTAATGTCAACGGAAGCTGCTTGGCAAAATCTTGAACAGTCGGTGTCATGGGTAATGTTGCAAATAGTGGTTGCTTTGATCCCTCAATATCAATACGGATTTTCATCATCGATAACCTTTGTTGATTGTCGCCCGTAGGCCTTGTGGCATAAGAGATAGATATGGCTGAAAACGAGAAAAAGATGCTGAGTAAAGCGAGAAAAAACTTCTGAGTAGCCATATCGAAGAACCTCATTTCTTTAAGAGAATGAACTTAAATACAGTGAAGTTATTCAATTTCTAGCGTAAAGGTATGAGCTGAATTTATTAATTTTTGATAATAATAAAATCAGGTACTTTTTATGCTTGAGATCATCTAAATCTTGATGCTCACTGCTTGATATAGAGTTTAATGAATCTTCTTTATAATAATTAGCCTAAAAAACAAACATTGACTTATGAGCAATATTCATAAATAGTTTTATCATTTATAATTAAATTAAACCGTGAAAAGAGATAAAAGCAGATGATAAACAAAGAAAACTATAATGATCTTTATGCTTTTTTAATGGTGGCTCGAGAAGGGAGTTTTACGAAGGCCGCAGGAAAAATGGGAATTTCGCAGTCTGCGCTAAGCCATACCATTCGCGGTTTAGAAGAGCGTTTAGGAATGCTACTTCTGACCCGTACCACACGAAGCGTTTCACCGACAGCCGCGGGTGAAAGATTAAAGCAAACCATTAGCGCCAGCTTTGACCAGATTGATAATGAATTATCGCTTTTAACATCATTTCGGGATCAGCCCGCTGGTACGGTTCGTATTAATGCCAGTAGCCATGCGATACGGGAAGTGCTGATTCCAAAACTTGAAAAGATTGCTGGTGATTATCCTGATGTACAAGTTGAGCTAGCTGCCAATAGCGGTATGGTGGATATTGTTGCGGAACGATTTGATGCAGGAGTTCGCTTTGGAAGTCGTGTAGCAGATGGCATGATTGCGGTACGTATTAGCGCAGATGTCAAAATGGCAGTGATTGCAACGCCACAATATTTTGAGAAATATGGAATTCCTGCAACCCCCAAAGATTTAATCAATCATCAATGTATTGGCTTTCGTTTAACCACTCAAGGCAGTGTGTATGCATGGGAATTTTTGAAGGATGGACAAGAAACAAAAATCAAAATTCAGGGACAATGGATATTTAATGAAAGCTACGACATTGTCGAGGCAGTTAGAGCGGGATTTGGATTGGCTTACATTCCGCAAGAACTGATCCAACAAGATCTCGATCAAGGCAAACTTGTTCAGGTATTGGAAGAGTACAGTATCCAGTTTCCGGGATACCACCTGTACTATCCACATCGTAGACAGCTTTCGCCTGCATTAAGGTTGGTTATTGATATGTTGCGTGAGTAGCACTTCGCCAAGTAATAAAAGCAGTAATAGCACCCAATAACAACACAATAGCGCTCATATAAAACGTAGCACTATAGCCTTGTGAGTCATATAACAAGCCTCCCAAAGTTGCACCTAAAGTAATTGCAAATTGGATAATCGCCACCATCAAACCGCCGCCAACCTCAGTATCTTGATGCAACGTCTGTGCAAGCCATGTGTTCCATGCGACAGGTGCCGAAGTTCCAATGAATCCCCATAAACCCATCAATATTGCGACCAACCACAAGTGCTGACCACCAAGCACGAAGGCATAAGCAATGCTTGCCATCATTAAAGGAATAAGGATGAGGTAGCGATAGACATGTTGATGAAGAATAAAACTAATCACGAATGTGCCAACTAAACCCGCGATACCTAATATGAGTAATAAAATGGATAACATGGCCGCATCGACATGACTGACGGTTTCTAGAAATGGGCGTAAGTAGGTAAATAGCGCAAATTGCCCCATAAATAACAATAAAATCCCTGTCATGCCATAAAACACGATCGGACGTTTCAGTAGTCCAAAGGGATTTTTTGACTTTTCAACAGACATCATTGCTGGAAGAGCGGGCATACTTTTAAATTGCCATACAAGCGCAATAATCGCGATAGGAACGATACAGAAAAAAGCACCGCGCCAGCCAATGATTGAACCTAGAAAACTTCCTAAAGGTGCGGCTATTGTGGTTGCTAGAGCATTGCCACCATTCAACAGACCGAGTGCTTTAGGTACTGACAGAGGTGGAACAAGTCTCATCACAATCGAAGTCGACATGGCCCAAAAACCACCAATCACTACACCTAAAATTGCACGACCCACCATGAATAAAGCAGCAGAGTGAGCAAATGTAATCAGCATGCCAGAAACGATCATGAGTAAGGTAAGTAACAGCATGATATGACGGCGATCCCATGTCTTAAATACACGGCTAATAGTTAAGCTGGTAATAACAGCGAAAATGCCTGAAATTGCGATCGCTTGACCGACTTGGCCTTCACTCATATTTAAATCTGAAGAGATTGGTGTGAGTAAACTTACGGGCATGAACTCTGAGGCAATTAATACTGCACAGCATAGTGACATTACAAATACAGCACCCCATGCAGGTGTGCTATTCTGATGTGTATCTTGCTCAATTTGATGAAAAGAAGACATAAAAGTTCCGACTTTAAAACCGTTAAATGTTCATAAAAGAAATGAACAAATCTGGTTGCAGAGCTTATCAGCAAGGGTTTGAAAGGATTAGGCCTAGAATTACGAATAGAATTATGATTTTTATGCATGAATTGTCTTTAAAAAGCATACAGACTCACTGCTAAAAACAGGCTATTTTTTTACACTTAGATTTGTTCTTATAGTTCAAGATATACAAAGTCATTTTTAAATAAATATGAGTCGTAAGAAGAGGAATTTATTGTGAATATTCAACAAAAAGATGATACAAAACACGGTAGCTTTAGTTTACTTGATGGTGAAACCGTTGCAGGTGAAATGACTTATACATGGGCAGGCGAAGGCATGCTGATTATTGATGCCACAGATGTGAATGAAAATTATCGGGGACAAGGTGTAGGTCGCCAATTACTTGATGCTTTAGTTGCTTTTGTTCGCGAAAAAGAAGTGAAAGTGATTCCGCTTTGTCCATATGCAAAATCGGTATTTGATAAAGATCCAAGCATTGGTGATGTCCTCAGAAAATAAGCTATACACTGAGAGTTATTTCATAAAAATCGGACGTTGGTGTCCGATTTTTTTTATGGGTTTTTATTATATATGGACTGTGATGAACATGTTTTAAGCGGTTGTATTCAACTGATTTGAATGTTTTCGATTGCCAAATCGAATTTATCAAAGTTATAGAAAAGCTTATCTAATAAAAATAGTTTTAGACCAATTGGGAAAAAAATAAACTCGGTACACAAATATTTGATCGCTGATTAGAGCTAAATATTTATAACGTTTTAATATTATTTTTTGGAATTTTCCTTGAACTGGCAGTATATCCATAGTGTGTTGCCGCAATTTTTCTCTGCAACTTTGACCACGCTGAAAATTTCAATCATCAGCATTATTCTGGCCATTATTGTAGGACTGATTTGCAGCATTTTAATCACATATCGCGTGCGGGTACTAAATAGAATTGCCCAGTTCTATATTGAGTTATCTCGAAATACCCCTTTATTAATTCAACTATTCTTTTTGTATTACGGTTTGCCAAAGCTCGGCATCAAAATCGATGGTTTTGCTTGTGGTGTGATTGGACTCACATTTTTAGGCGGAAGCTATATGGCAGAAGCTTTTCGAGCGGGTCTACAGTCTGTTGCAAAAGGACAGATTGACTCTGCAAAAAGTATTGGTCTGCAACCGATTCAAATTTTTAGATATGTCATTTTTCCTCAAGCGCTTGCTATTTCAATTCCAGCAATTGGAGCAAATTGTCTATTTTTAATTAAAGAAAGTTCTGTTGTAAGTGCGATTGCTGTCGTTGAGCTGCTTTTTGTTACCAAAGACTTAATTGGCATGGACTATAAAACCACGGAAGCTTTGTTTTTATTAATCATGGCTTATCTGATTATTTTATTGCCCGTGTCTATTTTAACCAGTTATTTGGAACACAGAAGTCGGAAGGTGAGCCATGGAACTTGATTATTTATTTCAGGCGAGTCATCTCGAACGATTAATGTGGGGACTCTGGGCAACCGCAAAAATTGCGTTTATTTCGGTATTTTTTTCTGCAATTTTAGGCACGGTTTTAGGTGTCATTATGACTTCTAAAAACATAGTCGTGAAAGCGCTGTGCCGCCTGTATTTAGAAGCGATTCGAATCATTCCAATTTTAGTTTTGCTGTTTGTCTTTTATTTCGGTTTTGCCACATGGTTTAACTGGCAGTTTTCCGCAATGTGGGTTTGCGTTGTGGTGTTTGTTTTATGGGGTACGGCTGAAATGGGTGATTTGGTTCGCGCGGCAATTACCTCAATTGATCAGCATCAACGCGATTCGGCCTATGCGCTTGGACTGACTCATGTTCAAGCATTGGTCTACGTTATTTTTCCACAAAGTCTAAAACGAGTAACACCAGGCGCGATTAATTTATTTACCCGAATGGTGAAAACAAGCTCTTTGGCAGTTCTGATTGGGGTGGTTGAGGTCATTAAAGTGGGCCAGCAAATTATTGAAAATTCGCTTCTGACTGTGCCGAGCGCCTCGCTTTGGATTTATGGCTTTATTTTTATTTTGTATTTTCTGATTTGCTATCCCTTATCTCGTTTGGCGGCACATTTAGAAAAGGTCTGGGAGTAATTATGCCTTTGTTATCGATACAACAATTACAGAAATCATTTGCACAAAGTCATATTTTACAGGGCATTGATCTGGATGTAGAACAAGGAGAGGTGGTTGTTATTTTAGGCCCATCGGGCTGCGGTAAAAGTACCTTACTGCGCTGTATTAATGGATTAGAACCAATTCAAGGTGGTGAGATTCGATTAACAGGTTCGGGTGTGTTGGGTAAAGATGTTGACTGGACTAATGCTCGTCAAAAAATTGGCATGGTTTTTCAAAACTATGAGCTGTTTGGGCATATGAATGTCATTGACAATATTTTGCTTGGACCACTCAAAGTGCAAAAACGCCGACGTGATGAAGCTGAACAAGTTGCAGATGAGTTGTTAAAGCGAGTGGGGCTATTTGAACGAAAACTCGATTATCCGCGACAACTTTCCGGTGGACAAAAGCAGCGTATCGCCATTGTCCGTTCACTGGTCATGCAACCTAAAGTCATTTTGCTCGATGAAATTACCGCTGCGCTTGACCCAGAAATGGTCAGAGAGGTGCTTGATGTAGTACTCAAGTTAGCGAATGAAGGAATGACCATGTTGATTGTGACTCATGAAATGTCCTTTGCCCGTAAGGTTGCCGACCGCATTATTTTTATGGATAAGGGCAAAATTATTGAACAGGCACCACCTGAAGAATTTTTTGAACAGCCCAAAACAGAACGAGCTAAAACCTTTTTAAATATCTTGTCGTATTAAGTCTTTTATTATTTGAATCATGAGGAAGTGAATGTTTAAACGTAATTCAATAAAAATATTAAGCAGTATTGCTGTTGCTGGGGTGTTATTAACGGCATGTAGTAAAACGCCATCAACTGAGCAAGCAAGTAATACTCAAAAAGACCAGTCTTTAGAGCAAGTCAAAAAAAATGGGGTGTTACGAGTTGCTGTTTTTGCTGATGATCCACCGTTTGGTTATGTAGATAGTGCTGGCAATAATCAGGGCTTTGATGTGGCTTTAGCAAAACGAGTCACTAAAGATCTGCTCGGCGATGAAAAGAAAGTTGAGTTTATTGTGACGGAAGCTTCCAATCGGGTGGAGTTTTTAAAATCAAACCGTGCTGATGTTGTATTTGCGACATTTACAGTAACGCCTGAACGTAAGGAAGTTGTAGATTTTGCCGAGCCTTATTTAAAAGGTGCTTTCGGGATCGTCTCTCCTAAAGCCAAACCAATTACTGACATTGCTCAATTGGAAGGTAAAACGTTAATTGTAAATAAAGGCACCAGTTCGGATACCTATTTTACTAAGCACTATCCGAAAGTGAATTTACTGAAGTTTGAAAGAAACTCGGATGCCTTCAAAGCCTTAACCGACGGTCGCGGCGACGCAATTTCACAAGATAGTACATACGCTTTGGCATGGGCCGCGAAGAACCCAAGTTATGTGGCGGGTATCCAGTCTATTGGTGATCAAGAGTTTATTGCCCCAGCAGTTAAAAAGGGTAATACCCAATTATTGAATTGGCTCAATACTGAAATTAAGCAGCTAAGAACAAGCGGTGAAATTAAGAAAATTTATGATGAAACCTTAAAACCAATTTATGGTGAATCGGTTAATCCTAATGTGTTTTTAGATGTAGGCCAATAATTTTCGATATCGCTAGAGCAGTGTCTAAAAGTAGGCACTGTGATTTTAAATAAGACTTTTACAAGAACGATAGGGTGAAATAATGACAACACTAACTTTACAAAATATAAAGCATGTCCTCGCTGCATCTTTGCTGAGTTTAGGTTTGGTTGCATGTGATAAAGGCACGCAATCTAATGAAAAAACAGCTGACAGCACTCAAACTGTGTCGAGTATTGAGCAGATTAAAAAGAATGGAGTCGTGCGTATTGGTGTATTTAGCGATAAACCGCCGTTTGGATATTTAGATGCTCAAGGTAAAAATCAGGGCTTCGATGTTGAGATTGCCAAGCATGTTGCTAAAGACTTATTGGGTGATGAAAACAAGGTAGAGTTTGTTTTAACTGAAGCTGCAAATCGTGTCGAATATTTAAAAGCCAATAAAGTCGATATTATTTTTGCCAACTTTACAGTTACACCAGAACGTAAAGAAGTAGTCGATTTTGCTAAACCTTATTTAAAAGTTGCTTTGGGTGTGGTGTCTCCTAAAACTCATCCAATTACAGATATTGCTCAACTCAAAGACAAAACTTTGTTGGTGAACAAAGGCACTACGGCTGATTCATTCTTCACTAAGACTCATCCTGAAATTAAACTGCAAAAGTATGAGCAAAACACTGAAACCTTTGATGCTTTAAAAGACGGCCGTGGTGCTGCTTTAGCACATGACAACTTGCTGGTTTTAGCTTGGGCTAAAGAAAATCCAAATTACACAGTAGGCATCACAAACTTAGGTGAGCAGGACTTAATCGCCCCAGCTGTGAAAAAGGGTGATAAAGAGTTATTGGACTGGTTGAACCAAGATCTAGAAAAATTGGCAAAAGAAGGCGTAATTCATCAGGCCTATGAAAAAACTTTAAAACCAGTGTATGGCGATACGATTAATCCAAAAGATTTATTGGTTGAATAATTCTAATAAAGAGGACTCTAGATAGTATTTGCTTGAGCTAGTATTCATCTACAGCCTGCCCATAATTTATAAAGATAATGTTTTTGCAATATTTTTTATAGATGGAAACAGTGGTCAGGTTCTGTAGATGACAAAGTTTTTTGGTTACTTTTTTCAAAAAAAGTAACAGAATTAGCTGATTGCTTTAGAGATAGAAAGGTAGGATTCTATCGTGTTAATTCCTCGATTCTATATTATTTGAACTTAAATAAAGTCGGCTCTGCTGCCAATTTATCTGCCAAATATTGAATAAACACACTTAATTTAGGCGGTACGTGGCGTGTTGGCGGATAGAGTAGCCACAGCCCACCACTGTAATAGGTCTTAAAATCCCAGTCGGGTAAAACTTGAACCAAAGTCTGTTGTTGTAAAGCATGGCGCGCAACAAAGTAGGGTAAGCTGGCTACTCCTAAATGCTGTAGGGCTGCGCTTAAACGTACACCTGTATGATTTGCAGCATAACGACCCCGCACAGTAACACTAATCGACTTATTCCCTTGTTGAAATTTCCATTTTGAATCACTGGTTTGTTCACCCAAATAGATACATTCATGCTGTTTTAAGTCATGAGGATGGGTTGGTATGCCATGTTTTTCTAAATATTCAGGTGTAGCACAAATCAAGTGATCGATATCAATGAGTTTTCGTCCCATCAGGCCGCCAGAGGGTTGCTCGGTAATTCGAAGTGCTAAATCAACTTCATCATCAATTAAGTCAACGTAACGGTCTTCTAAAAGCATTTGAATATCAATTTTTGGATAACGTTCTAAAAACTCTGGTAAATGTGGGTGAATCATAAAATGTCCAACGGCTTTTGGAACACTCAGGCGAATGATTCCTTGCGGTTCAACATGAAATTGGCCCGAACTTTCCATCACTGCCTGTGCCGCATTGACCATATCTAAACAACGTTGATAGACCTGTTGACCACTTTCACTCAAGCGAAGCTTTCGTGTGGTTCGATAAAGTAAGCGGGTTCCTAAAGCACGTTCTAAGCGAGCAATTGCACGGCTTATCGCAGAGGGTGTAGTACCGAGTTGTCGAGCCGTTTCAGAAAAACTTCCTGACTCGACTACTTTAACGAAAGTCGCCATTTCATTTAACAGAACTAAACTTTGATTTGTGCTCATGAGGCAAAAGTTATTTGGATTTTGAGTGGATTATCGCGTTTAAGAAATCGCAATACAATCTTTTTCATCTTAACGTGTATGTAGAAAAGTATGACGCAAGCATTGTATTTAACAGGTGTTTTTGCCGCTGAGATTGAAGTTCTAGCGTGTAATCCTTGTGAAGATGGGCGTTTTGCTGTGCATTTATCGGCAACACCATTTCATCCTCAAGGTGGCGGTCAACCGAGTGATACGGGCAAAATCGCAGAAGTTGATGTAGTGCATGTAGCGATTGAACAAGGGGAAATCATTCATTACTGCACACAACCTGTTGAGTTGGGAGTGGCTTTTGCACAAGTGGATGAAGCAGGACGTCGTTATCATAGCCGCTTACATTCAGCAGGGCATTTGCTTGGACATGTAATGCATCTATTTGGCTGGCAAGCTGTAAAAGCACAACACTGGCCACATGATGCACGAGTTCAGTTCATTGCTTTGGATACAGCTCAGCAGTTAGATGCTCAAATGCTTGAACAGCATTGTTTACAATATATTCAGGCTAATTTACCAGCCAATCTTCAGCAACATGCAGATGGTTTTCGTGAAATCGGTTTTGGTGAGTTTTCTGCATTTCCCTGTGGCGGGACTCATGTTGCAGCATTAGGGGATATTGGTTTTATAGAAATTCAGTCCTATCAGATTAAGAAAGGAAAGCTCAGTGTCAGCTATAGCGTTGCCAAGGAGGCTGAATAAATGTGGCAGTTGTATGGGCATGAGTTTTTAACACTGGCACTCATTCACTTTTTGGCAGTCATTTTACCGGGACCAGATTTTGTGGTTACGGTAAGACAAAGTGTACGTTATGGCTACTTAATTGGATGTCTGACTGCGATTGGTATTGGTGTTGGAATTTCGGTTCATGTGTTTTATACACTTGTTGGCATTGGCTTTTTGATTCAACAAAGCGAATGGCTCATGTCACTCATCAGAACAGCGGGAGCAGCTTATTTGCTTTATTTAGGATGGCAATGTTTGCGTAGTCAGCCGAATAGCAATATTGAGATTAATGACCAAGCAGACAGTGATACTCCGAGTTTATTTAAAGCTTTTACGATGGGTTTTCTCACCAATGCATTGAATCCTAAAGCCACAATCTTTTTTCTGGCAATTTTCACAACTATTGTGAGTGTAACAACCCCCATGAAAGTTCAGATCTTTTATGGCGTATGGATGTGTATGGTTAATGCGATCTGGTTTATGGTCGTGAGTGTAATGTTTGCTCATCCAATAGTACGTAAACGATTTTTGGAGTTTGGTGTTTATTTTGAGAGGGTGATGGGGCTGTTGTTAATTGGGATTGCATTGAGATTGATTTGGGGATTGTTTGTTTAAGTTGGTTTTATTTGTAAGTGGATGGACTGTCGCGACGGAGTCTTACCGTTTATACATCAGAAGAACGTAGCTAATTCTGTTACTTTTTTTGGAAAAAGTAACCAAAAAACTTTGTCATCTACAGAACCTGTTAACTGTTTCCATCTATGAGGAAATGTTGCAAAAACATTATTTTTATAAATTATGGGCAGGCTGTAGATGACTCTTAGCTCGAGCCGAAGGCTAATTCAGAAATTGAATTTAAAATAATAAGACTCCGCTGTGATAACTACTTTGAATTATTCTTGTTCTAGACGACGTTTAGCTCAAAAAATTTCAGTAAAACTATTTATAAAAAAGACCACTCGAAAGCAGTCTTTTCCCAAAATAGATTTAAACACTACGCTTGTTACGTGTTAACTGGTGTAAAACAGACACCAATAAATCAATTTCTTCAGTCGTATTATAAAAAGCTAAAGACGGGCGCACAGTTTGTTCCACACCAAAACGACGTAAAATTGGCTGTGCGCAATGGTGACCTGAACGTACAGCAATGCCATGTTGGTTTAAAGCTTTACCGACCTGTTCGGTTGAATAGCCTTGTAAGGTAAAGGACATAACACTGGCTTTGTGATGTGCAGTTCCAATCAAACGTAAACCAGACACACTGCTAAGCGCATTTTGACCATATTCAAGTAAATCATGTTCATAGCGCGCGATGTTATGAATACCTAAACTTTCGACATATTCAAGAGCCGCACCTAAACCGACTGCATCGGCAATGTTCCCAGTTCCAGCTTCAAACTTGTTTGGTGCAGGTTGGTAAACCACCTGTTCGAAGGTGACGTCCTGAATCATGTTGCCGCCACCTTCCCAAACTGGCATGGTATCTAACAGTTCTGGTTTCGCATAGACTGCACCAATGCCTGTTGGACCAAACACTTTATGCCCAGAGAACACAAAAAAGTCTGCATCGAGGGCTTGAACATCGGTTGGTATATGCGAAACAGATTGAGCGCCGTCAACCAATACACGTACCCCTTTGGCATGGGCAATTTTAATGACTTCAGCAACAGGGGTAACTGTTCCCAAAGCATTAGACACTTGAGTAATAGACAGCAGTTTAGTGCGTTCATTAATCAGTTTTGGCAGCTCTTCTAAAATAATTTGACCCGTATCATCAACAGGAATGACTCGTAATTTTGCTCCAGTTTTTTTAGTGAGTTGATACCAAGGTACAATATTGGCATGGTGTTCTAAGTGAGAAACAATAATTTCATCACCTTCACCAATATTTTGTTCGCCCCATGTTTTTGCAATTAGGTTAATGCCTTCAGTGGTTCCTCGAACAAAGATAATTTCTTTGGAAGAGGGTGCACCAATAAAACGGGCAACCACATTTCTTGCATGTTCATAGGCGTCGGTTGCACGAGCTGCTAACTCATGTGCAGCACGGTGAATGTTCGAGTTTTCATGCTGATAAAAATAAGCAATTCGATCAATCACACGCTGTGGTTTTTGCGTAGTAGCAGCATTGTCAAGCCAGACTAGCGGGCGACCATTGACGCGTTCCTGCAAAATTGGAAAATCACGACGAATGGCATGCACATCTAAGGGCTGAGCACTGCTTGCTACAAAGGTAGGTTGAGATGGTTGATAGTGACTATAACTTTGCCCGCTTGGTGGTAAGTCTAAGAAATAAAATCCAGAGCTTGGTGAGGTTTTTGCTGGTGTATCAGCTGCAAAACGATCTTCAACGAGCAAGGATTTCAACTGGTCGCCATGTGGTAACTGAAAAGACTGCGCAATTGAATAGTTATCTTCAACACCAGTAACAGAAGGTTCTGCTGCATTTGGAGCAGAAAAATCATTTAAAAAATAATAAGGTGATTCACCAGCACCTGTCGGTAAGTTTGGTTCAATACGAGGCACATTCGGCTCACTATGAACAGCTTGTGGCAAATGTGGTTCAAATGGTGGGCGTGGTAAATTAGCTCCACCAACCACAGGCGCAGACGCTACAATTCGGCGTTCCGGGTAGTCTGGCAAATTTGGAATATGCTCAGGATATTCTGGATTGAGACTTTTCTGAAACGCGATATTGGGCGCACGACCACTCAGTGCAGAAAATGGTTCACCTGGTTGTGGTGGGTGCGGTGGCGCTCCGACAGGTAAATCCAAGTTAAGGCCCGATGGAGAAGCTGAACTGCTTGAACTTGGCAATGCTGAAAAAAACTCATTAGCAAGTCGAGCAATAGTGGACTCATCAGGGAAGTTGGCTGGTGGGTTAACACCAGTCACTTCAGGCCCCGTTGGACTACCTTGCAGATTACTTGTAGTTAACTGGGTAGTCATGATATTTGTCCACCTCCACATCATCTAATACTGCCAACGCATCATCAGTGAGTACTGCAAGTGAGCAATATAACGAGATGAGATACGACGCAATCGCGTTACGGTTGATTCCCATAAAGCGTACTGAAAGCCCTGGTGACTGTTCACCAGCAAGACCCGGTTGGAACAAACCAACAATCCCTTGACGCTTTTCACCTACACGAAGCAGCAAGATTTTAGTTTTGCCATCTTCTACTGGAATTTTATTAGATGGAATGAGGGGAATCCCGCGCCATGTAATAAATTGCGAACCGAATAAACTCACTGTTGGAGGCGGTACACCACGACGTGTACATTCACGGCCAAATGCTGCAATCGCATCTGGATGTGCTAGGAAAAATCCTGGTTCTTTCCAGACTTTACGTAGCAAATCATCTAAATCATCTGGAGTTGGTGGGCCATTTAAAGTTGGTATACGTTGGTCATCTGTCACACTCGCCAATAAGCCATATTCAGGGTTATTGATGAGCTCACTTTCTTGACGTTCTTTAATGGTTTCAATCGTTAAACGTAGCTGTTCCTTAATTTGATCGTGGGGGCTGCTGTAAAGGTCAGCAACACGTGTATGTACATCCAGAACAGTCGATACACCATTCAAAAAGTATTCGCGTGGCTCTGGGTCATAATCAACAAAAGTTTGGGGTAAAGTTGCTTCATCACGTTGTGTGCAAGCCACCTGAATATCATCGGTATTATTTACACGGTTTAGGCGATAAATACCTGCTTCAACAGGAAGCCATTGAAGTAAGTGAGTCAGCCATCGGGGAGTAATTGTAGAAAGTTGAGGAGCTGTCTTGGTTGCATTGGCCAGTTGGCGGGCAGCATGGTCCCCAAGCGCAAGTTGGGCTTTATCAGTATTTTTCGCCATGAATCATTTTTCCTTATTACAGTGGCTTGGTAAAATCAAAAAATTAAAAACTCTAGTATTGCTATAAACTAGAATTAGTTCTGGTTTTAAAAAATAAAAAGGTTTTATAAACTTTGAATAGGTGGCTTATTAATTAAAAATCTATCTTTAAAATAAAAATATATTTAAATGAGAAATAAGCATTAAATTAATTTAATTCAGCTCTTACTATTTATTTGTCTCCTTATCTATTTATTTCACATCTATAGTTTTTAACCGGGAATATGATTTTTTTGATAAGACTCATTTGGTGACTGTAAAATCTGGCTACCGGCGGCAATACTATGTGTCAGCCAGACATTTCCCCCAATAATGGACCCTCGACCAATCGTAATACGGCCTAAAATAGTGGCACCTGCATAGATCACAACGTCATCTTCAACAATTGGATGGCGTGTATAATCTTTTTTCAAAGCACCATCATCATTGGTTTCAAAGCGTTTTGCTCCGAGTGTTACTGCCTGATAAATACGGACACGTTCCCCAATGACACTGGTTTCACCAATCACTACGCCAGTCCCATGATCGATAAAAAATCCTTTACCAATTTGTGCACCCGGATGAATATCAATCCCCGTTGCAGAGTGGGCTAACTCAGAAATAATGCGAGACAGTAGAGGTACTTGGGCATATAACTGATGCGCAATTCGGTGATGAATAATCGCAAATATGCCCGGATAGCAGAGTAGTACCTCATCCACACTATGTGCCGCCGGATCGCCTTCGTAGGCCGCACGCACATCGCCATCTAAAAGACGACGTATAGAAGGCAAGGTATTAGCAAAATCCTGAACAATATTTTGGGCAAGCTCTTGCGGCTGTTGGGCTGTGCTTGAATGACCCAAATGACGCTTTGCCTCATAATTTAAAGCCAGTTGTACTTGAGCATGTAAGGCTGTGAGTACCCGATTTAAAGTATAGGCAATATAAGAATCTTCAGTTTCCTGACGTAAGTCGGCAGGGCCTAAACGCATTGGAAATAAAATGCCGCAGAGGTCATCTAAAATGGCTTTTAAAGCTTCTTTAGATGGAAGTTCACGGCCCCCAAATTCTTTGATTCTGTGCTGTTGCTGACGCCAGTCATGCCTTGCTTGTTGTAAACCCTGTACAACAGCATTAATGTTCCATTGAGTCACAAGCTTTCCTTGATTCACTGAAAATGTGTTGAAGTTTTAGTCTTGTTGCCAAGGGAGTTGATGAATACGCCAGCCATTTTTTTGATTGCGCTGCTGTTTGTCATCTAAGTCACCTTCGAAGCCTTCAAGAACGTTATAAATGTGCTCAAAACCCGCATTAAATGCGGCTTCGGCTGCTAATGCTGAGCGGTTTCCGCTACGACATAACAAAAGAATGGTTTTATCTTTACCCGTCTTGGTTTCGAGTTCTTTTAAAAAACGTGGGTTGCGATTGAAAGAGGTGCCTGTTGCCCATGCAACATGAATACTTTCAGGAACATATCCTACAAATTTGCGCTCTTCGTTAGTGCGTACATCAACTAAAACGGCCTGTCCTTGTTGTACGAGATGCCATGCATCGGTGGGTGATAAACTTCCACTAAAATTAAGCTCATGGTCTTGGGCATATTGTTGTGCTTTAGAAAGAATCTCTTCATTTGACAAGGATGTATTTGAACCCGATGAAATAAAACCAGAACGGTTTTCTGTATTTAATTTGGCATTCATTAAAAATATCCTTTATCTTCTATCTAGATTGTTATTGTTGAATTTACGCTGATTTAAATATAAGCAGAAATAATGAATATCTATTTATATATATTTTTTTATAAATAGAGCATGTAGGTATTTTTTGGAAATATTATTAATTAATCTTATTAACTATTATTAAAATTAGATAAGTATAAAAATTAAATAAACTCGTTGTTTAATGTCACATCATATTTAGCAATCAGAGAATTCACTGCTAAAGAGAATAACTGGTTGCTTTGTAAAATAAATGCTTAGAGTTTAAGCCATAACTTGTATACTCAATGTTGTTTAGAAATATAAGATTTTGGTGACTATGTGATTGAACTGCCCAATGCAAATGATTGGATTGTTAGAAATTCTGATCCAAATAGTCTGGAGCGAATCGAAGCATTTTTTAATGATCATGCTTATGAGTCGCATCGTCATGATACATTTGCAATTGGTCGGACATTAACTGGTGTTCAAAGTTTTCATTATCGGGGAGAGATGAAACATAGCTTGCCAGGAATGACCATGGTGTTACATCCTGATGAAAAACATGATGGAGAGTCCGGTACACGAGATGGTTTTAGATATCGGATGGCATATGTAGAACCTGCAACCCTACAGGAAATTATGAAGGGTAAACCTTTACCATTTTTTGAGAATGGACTAAGCCAAGATATCCGATTATTTAAAGCAACAGATGTTTTATTGCAAGGGATAGACCAGCATATCGACCCTTTAGAAAAGCAAGATGCTTTATATGATTTGGCAACTACTCTTTACGAGATTTCTGATAAAAAACAGCGAACTTCTCATTCTTATGACTATGTCGCAGCGGAACGTGCCAGAGAGTTTATACATGCATCTTTATTTGAGAATATTTCTTTAGATGATATTGAAAAAAATATTGGGCGTGACCGTTGGAGTCTTTCACGCGACTTTCGACTGCTATTTGGTACAAGTCCACATCGATATATGACCATGCGTAGGTTAGAGGTTGTGAAGTCTTGTCTAATGTATGGAGAGTCATTGACTCAAGCTTCCTTAATTGCAGGATTTTTTGATCAGAGTCACATGACTCGTCATTTTCTAAAAGCATTTGGATTGACTCCAGCCAGATGGCGAATGATCAATAAGTTATCTTCTTAAACAGGTTATTTAAAAGTCAGCCTGTTTAGACTGACATAAACTTGGTCTTAAATTAGATTCATGCCTTTCAAGAAGTCGTAAAGCATAAATATGCCAGAAATGATTAGCATCATTGCCATGGTTTTATTTAAGCGATTAAACCAAATTTTATTTTTAATTTTTTTGCCTAACACTGCACCAGCCCACGAATAAAGACAGGGTGCGCCTGCTGCACCCATCGAAATGAGCAACGATACTAAGAAGATTTGAATGCCAGTAATGTGCGCTGTCGGGTACATAATCGTTGTAACAGGCAAAATAACCAAAATCCCTTTTGGATTTAATGTTTGTATCCAAAAGCCATTCCAGAAAGAAAGTGTCTGAATTTCAGTGGTTTCATCATTAATATCGATATCCGCCTTTAACATCTGAAACGCAAGATAAAATGTATAACATGCGCCGAGCAAGGCAATATAGTGCAGGGCATTTTGTGGAATAATAGCCGCACCTGCATATCCAAAAATCATGAATAACATCAGCATCGCACAGCCGACACCCATAAAAAAATAAATCGTTTTTTTAAACTGTCCTGTAAGTCCCGCATTCAAACCCATAAAATTTACTGGGCCAGGGCTATACATCACACTTAAGGTATAAAGAAAGATTTCCATAATGCATCTACTGAATCAAAAACAACCCAGCATACTGACTCGTAAATTTAGGGTCTTGTACGTTTGTGATTGCGCTTGCACAAACGTACAAGACGAGAAAAATCTGGATTAGGCATGATGACTGACTTGAGATAAATGATTCAGGATAGAGGTTTATGTTTGACACAAAAATTGCGTTGATTGTCCGTAATGATCTTGCGACTTGGCAAAGACTAAATGTTGTGGCTTTTTTGGCAACGGGAGTTGCGTCGGCTGTACCTGAAATGTTGGGTAAACCTTATATCGATGCAAATGGTTATGAATATGGCAATATGCTAGGGCAGCCAATGTTGGTATTTGAGGGGGATTTATCAGGACTACAAAAAGCGCATCGTAAGGGAATTGAGCAAGATCTAACGATTATTCCATATGTACATGCCATGTTTTCTACAGGCAATGATGAGGATAATCGAGCGGCTTTTTTGGCCGACGATGCAAATCAATTAAATTTGGTTGGGGTTGCGTTAAGAGGACCTAAAAAAGCAGTTGATAAGGCAATTAAAGGACTTTCATTACATCAATAGGTTAAATAATTTTTAATATTGAAGATTAATAAAACCCACTATTTGAGCAAAAGTGGGTTTTATTTAAAAAATAACGATTAAACTTTATCTTGTGTTTTAGTCTCGAAATCACTGGCGTCATGACGTTCATGTAACTGTGTTTCTAAATCACCAAAGGTACGGTTGACCATACGACCACGTTGAACAGCAGGGCGTGCCAAAATTGCATCTGCCCAGCGTTTTACGTGTTTATATTCATCAACACCTAAAAACTCCGCGCCGTTATAGACCCAGTTTTTAACTAGACCACCATACCAAGGAAATGCAGCAATATCAGCGATGGTATATTCAGAACCAGCTAAATATTCATGCTTTGCTAGATGTTGATCTAACACATCAAGTAATCGTTTTGTTTCCATAGCAAAGCGGTTAACCGCATATTCAATTTTAACGGGCGCATAGGCATAAAAATGTCCAAAACCACCACCTAAATATGGCGCGCTGCCCATTTGCCAGAATAACCAATTGAGACATTCAGTACGTGCAGCAATATCGGTCGGAATGAAAGCTTTAAACTTTTCAGCTAAATAAAGCAAAATTGAACCAGACTCGAAAACTCTTAATGGTGGATTTTGACTATGGTCAACCAATGCTGGAATTTTAGAGTTAGGGTTAACTTCTACAAAGCCACTGCCAAATTGTTGGCCTTCACCAATTTTAATGAGCCAAGCATCATATTCAGCATCTTGATGCCCTAATGCTAAAAGCTCTTCAAGCAAAATAGTGACTTTTTGACCATTAGGTGTTGCTAAAGAATAGAGTTGGAGCGGGTGTTTCCCAACAGGGAGTGTGTGTTCGTATCGAGCGCCTGAAGTGGGCTGGTTTAAATCGGTTTTTTCTCCAGTCCATTGCCAAACTTGTGGAGGAATATAGTTTGAATCACTCATTTTTTTATCTCATGTTTGGTTGAAATATAGGGTTTAGTTATGTCGCAAGGCAAGCCATTTTTGAACGCTCGGGCGTTGCCATTGTTGCAGTGCATAATTTTTTAATCGATCTGGTACAGCGTCACCATTTTGGATGAGGCGTTGTAACATTAGTGCGAGTTCAGCATCCACAATGCTCCATGAATCAAACAGAAATTCGGCATCAGGCGCTAAAAGTTTTTCTGCAACAAAAAACAGTTTCTCGGCTGCCTTTTGACCTTCTTCTGAAAGTGGGGTAGATGTGGGTTCAATAAAAATAACATCAGTTGGGCGTTCAGTTCTTAATGCTACCAAGTCTGATCTGAGCCATGCTTGTAGTTGTCTTGCTCTTGCCCGAGCCTGAATATCTGTTGGATAAATTGGTGTGTTTGGATAGAGCTCTTCTAAATATTCCAAAATGGCAGATGATTCTGATAGAGCAAAATCATTGTGTTCAAGTACAGGAACTTTTGCTGTTAATGACTTTGCTACAAAAGATTTCTCAAACTGGTCTTGTTGGCCTAAGTTGATGGTCGCTATTTCAAATGGAATTTGTTTTTCATGTAGCCCGACAAAAACTGTAAATGCGTAGGGGCTTAGAAATTGTGAATCTGTGTACAGCTTAAAATGTTCATTATTCATTGTTATTGTCCATGTCATAAAACGGATGGCATCTAGTCTAAGTGAGCTGTTCCAAGATTGGGTAGCTTTTTTGTGGAAAAGCTTTATCGATTTCTGAATTAAGCAATTTCATTGTTCATTAGGGTTTAATGTGCTGAAAATGCTGACGAACAATGCTCAGCCACGCTTGTACCGCTGGTGAGACAGGAAGATTCTTTTTCCAAGCCATGACTAAGTGCCATTGAATATTTGGTTTTTCAAGCGGTACTGCTGCAAATAAAGTAGGGTCCAGCATGTCGGTATAATATTGTGGCAGTAGAGCAATTCCCATACGTTGTAAAACCATATCTGCCAAGAGGTGCCATTGACTGGTACGACAAGCGATAGAGGGATAAAATCCACGCTGTTTACAAGCATCGAGAATAATACTATTTAGAGAGAAGTTTTCTGGAAACATTAAAAACGACTGATGTTGTAGTTCTTCTAGATTTATTTTTTTGCGAGTTGCCCAAGTCGCATCGCGACGTAAAAGAACCATTAAAGGGTAATTACATAACTCAATGCTATTAAAGATTTGCTCATCAAAGGGCTGTAATAAAACGCCAACGTCTAGTTCGTTGTTGAGTAAAGCTTGTTCAATACCACGCGAACCAACCTCCATAAAAGCCAATTCAATATCTGGCCATTGTTGATGATAATCAAACAGGGCAGTCGTTAGGAGCTGCGAACCTAAAGGCGGTACGCCAAGTTTTAAAGTACCTGTTTTTAATTGTTGATAGTTTTCAATTTCAAGAAATATGTTCTGTTCTGCCTGAAGAAGTTCAATCGCATGTTGATAAATACGCTCTCCAATTGCAGTTAATTCAATTTGTCTTTTGCGTCCATGATCCGGTTTAACTAAAAGCTGTACCTGAAGCTGCTCTTCAAGCTGTTGTAAGATTTTACTAATGGTGGGTTGAGTCAAATACAACTCTTCAGCGGTACGGGTAAAGCTTTTTGTTTTTACCAAGGTAACGAAACACTGTAATGATTTTAAAGAGAGCATAGTGAAGAATAGATTATTCCATTTTGGAATAATATTAACATGAATAATTCATATTTAGCAGGTTTAACCAAGATAGCATAATGGTGTAGTTAACCATTTAATTTCGCAAAATGAGTACTGAATCTGCTTCTGCAACACCAACACAACCTTCGCTTTTAGCTTTAATTAAACAAATTCTGATTTTGGCTGGATTTTGGTGGGTGGGATATCTTTTACATCAAAAACTTGGCGTACCTGTCTCAGCAGGCATTTTAGGTATGTTTTTATTGCTTTTATGCCTGTTCTTTAAAATTATCAAAATGGATCAGGTGGCAATGGGAGCAAACGTTGTTTTAGGTGAGCTGTTACTGTTCTTTGTGCCTGTTGTAGTTGCCGTAGTTCAGTATAAAACTTTGTTTATGACCGAAGGTTGGCAAATTGTCTTGAGCATTGCGGTTGGGACCATTTCGGTCATGCTCAGTACGTGTTTGACCATTCATTATTACAATCGTTTGAAAGCTTATTTACAGGCCCGCAAACGTCTTCAACATAAGCATATCTAAAGAGCAAACGACATGAATATTTGGTCAATTCTTTGTCTCATCTGGACTTTGGTCGCTTATATTGTAGCAAAGCGAATCTATCAGAAAAATCCAAAACTTTGGTTGTCTCCCGCCATTAGTGTGCCTGTACTCACCATCATTTTGATGACGATTTTTGGCATTTCATATCAAACTTATGCTGAAGATACGCAGTGGATTGTTAATTTATTAGGACCAGCAACGGTTGCTTTTGCTGTGCCGATTTATCGCTATCGGGAAACGATTCGTAAAAACCTTGGAGTCCTTTCGATTGCGATTATTGTGGGCATGAGTGTGGGCGTAATGTCTGCCTACGAAATGGCACAGTGGTTCCACTTTAGTCCTGAAGTGACCAATAGTTTGATGGCACGTTCTATTTCCACACCATTTGCCATGATTTTAGCGGAAGATATTCACGGTTCGGCAGCATTGGTTTCACTATTTACCGTTATTACTGGTTTGGTCGGTATGATTTGCGGCGATGCGATTTTAGCGATTACTAAAATCCGTTCTAACGTAGCAAATGGGGCGGCCTTTGGTAATGCAGCCCACGGTTTTGGTACAGTTAGAGCACAGCAGCGCAATAGTGAAGAAGGGGTAATTGCCAGTTTAACCATGGTTATTGCCGGTATTTTAATGGTACTGATTGGACCATTTGCGATTCATCTATGGTTGCTGTTGTAGGTTTTATCTAACTTGATTTGTCATGTTGTTGAATAATCTTTGATAATTTTTTGATAGCTTGTTGCATCAGTTCGGGCTCAAAGTCACCCAAGCCAACAATTAAACCCGAACGTTGCTGTTCTTTTGAAAATGTCGGTGAAATTGCTTTAATGGCAATGCCTGCATTGACTGCTGTGCTTGCGACTTCAACGTCATTAATATGTTGATCAAGCCATAACACCATATGCATGCCTTGATCGCCCGGTTGTAACCAAGCCAGTTCTTGAGGTATGTATTTTTCAATCAAACCAATAATGTGTTCTCGAACTTCTGAGTAAACATTCCGAATACGTCGAATATGCCGCTCCAAATAGCCTTCTTGAATAAAAGCAGCCAAAACATGTTGGTCGGCTGTAGGTGGATGTCTATCAATTAACACCCTGAGTCCACAAAAAGGTGCCACCAGTTCCTTAGGTAACACTGCATAGCCAAGTCTAAGTGACGGAAATAATACTTTGCTGAAAGTACCGAGATAAATCACTTGATCGGGTGCCATGCCTTGCAAAGATGGAAAGGGCTGTCCGTTATAACGGAGTTCACTGTCATAGTCATCTTCAATGATCCATGCATTTTGCTGCTTGGCCCAAGCTAATAACGCAGTCCGTCTTGCCAAGCTCATAGGCATGCCAAGTGGATATTGATGAGAAGGGGTTACAAAAGCTGCACGGGCATTTGGAGAAAGTTTAATTCCAGCTTCAACCTGAATACCTTCTTCATCAACCGGAACACGCACCATACCAATGTTTTGTACGGTATGTTCAAAAATAGCTGTGGTCCCACGATAAGCTGGATCTTCAATCCAGACCTCATGTTTGGCTTCAAATAAGATCTGGCTGCAAATATAAAGTGCTTGTTGAATGCCAGGTGTAATCACGATTTGTTCAGGTTCACAGTGTACAGAGCGCGAACGACGCACGTAGTCTGCTATTGCAATTCTTAGTGATAATACACCTTGAGGCTCGCTATATCCCGAAGGTGCACCTGCGCCGCGTGATCTAAATTTATTACCAAACTTACGCCAAATATCACTCGGTTGAGTGCGACCGACGGGTACAGATACAGCAAATGGAACATGGGGAAGTGGTTTAAATTCCTTGAGCACTTGGGCATAAGAAAGTGCAGATTTGGTTAAAGGTATTGAGCTTGGTTTAATCGATTCTTTTTTAAAATGTTGCTGCGCAGATGTTTTAACCAAAGCATGAGATACATAAGTTCCAGTTCTTGCTTGAGAATCAAAAACACCTTCAGCTAAAAGCTGGTCGTAAGCTTCAATAATGGTTCCGCGAGCCACATCAAGGGTTTGAGCCAGTTCTCGGGAAGATGGCAAAGGGTCTCCCGGCTGCAAATCACCACTTTGCACAGCTTCGCGTAAGGCTTGGGTCAATTGAGCACTAATCTTTCCTTGGCTTTTATCAATCTTTGCAATAGACGGAAGTTCAACAACTTTTGCCATTCTTGCCATAATTCTGGTCTACTTAAAAAAATACAAAGTGGTTCTTTTTAATAAACCACATAAACCAGAAAATTTATAACACAAAATATAAATAACCCTGATATTTACAACGAGGTTCTTAGCCATGTATATCCCTGATGATTTTGCAGAAAACCGTTTGGACGTATTGCATTCTCTTATTTTGGAGCATCCGTTTGGTGTGCTTTTTACTCATGGGGGCAATGGTTTAGATGCAAATCATCTTCCGTTTGAGTTACAGACAAATGAAGGGAACTTAGGGGTATTGCATGCGCATGTATCTAGAATTAATCCTGTCTGGCAGGACGTTAAAAATGGAGATGAAGTGCTAGTCGTGTTTCAGGCGGGTGATGCTTATATTTCTCCAAACTGGTATCCATCCAAACATGAACAGCACAAACAAGTGCCAACATGGAACTATAGAGTTGTACATGCTTACGGTAAAGTGACGATTCGAGATGATGAGCGTTATGTTCGCGGTGTGGTGGCTCGTTTAACCCGTACACATGAAGCATCTCAACCTGAACCATGGAAAATGTCTGATGCACCAAAAGACTATCTAGAACCCATGCTAAAAGCTATTGTCGGTATAGAAATTGAAATTACCAAGCTTCAAGGAAAATCAAAACTTGGGCAAAACAAAGATCGTCGAGATATTTTAGGTGCGGCGGATGGTCTAGCGAAATCTGGTCATAAAACTATAGCGGATGCTATGTACAGTGTGGCTGAGTTAAACAAATAGTTTTGAAAATATAAAATTTTAGTATTCATTAAGGAGAAAAACATGTCTTGGACTACACCTGTTGAGTTGGTAGGCGAACACGTTATTTTAAAGCCGCTAGATGTAACTCAAGCTGAATCGCTCGCAGAAGCAGTTTGCGATGGTGAGCTCTACAATCTTTGGTATACCCGTGTTCCAAGACCTGAACAGATGACTGCTGAAATTGAAAGACGTCTTGGTTTGCAGCAATCAGGAAGCATGTTGCCATTTTATATTGAAGACCGAAAAACCGGGCAAGCGGTGGGTATGACGACCTTAATGCATATTGAAGCAGCTCATCGCCGTGCAGAGATTGGTTCGACTTGGTATCGTAAATCTGCACAGCGCACGCCTGTGAACACTGAGTGTAAAAAACTATTGTTGGCTCATGCATTTGAGTCTTTAGACTGCATTGCGGTTGAGTTACGGACATCTTCTTTAAATGTGCAAAGCCAAGCCGCAATTGTACGTTTAGGTGCAAAGCTCGATGGCGTGCTCAGAAGCCATCAAATTGTCAAAGATGATATTTTACGGGACACTCATGTTTATAGCATTTTAAAACATGAATGGCCTGCGGTTCGTCAAAACTTGGAATGGTTACTATGTAAGCCAAGAGTAAAATGATTTAACAATTCATTTCTTCTAAAAGTATCCTCTCTACCTGAGAGAGGATTGCTGAATGAGATGAATTATGCAAAATTAATGCTTTGATCACAATTTCTACTACTCTTGAAAAAGCATTAGAATAAATAACTATTATTACAGGATGAGTCCATTGTCTAGACTAGTCCATCAGGTTGATCCACTGTGTTCTCGAATGGTTGGAACGGAGGCTCTATCATTATTGACCGAGCATAGTTTTCCACGTCACTCACATGATTATCTCGGTATTGGAATCATTACCAGCGGTGCACAACGTTCATGGAGTTTGGTTGGTCATGTTGAGGCAGGACCGGGTGATGTCATTATTGTAAACCCTGGTGAAATTCATGATGGTATACCGCTTGATGGTCCTCGTGCATGGCAAATGGTTTATATTCAGCCAGAAATATTAAAACAAGAATTGGCTGCTGAAGGGCGTAGTGCCGATGCCGTATTGCAGCCTTTGGTACGTGATAGGCTTTTAGGCCAGTGCTTATTGCGATTATTTAATGAAATGTCATTGCCCGTTGCTGAAAATACAGCATTGGAGGAAATGCTTTTATTTAGCTTGATGCATGTAAGTCGTTACCACATGCTATCTGAACGTTATCAACACGCCCGTTGTTCTTCTGCTCAACGTGCCAAAGAATATCTTGATGATATGTCGGAGCACGCGGTTACACTCGGTGAGTTGGCTAGTTTATGTGATCTGAGCCGCTTTCAGTTATTGCGAAGCTTTTCTCGTGAGATCGGTATTACACCACATGCATATTTACTACAACGACGAGTATGCCATGCACGCCGTTATCTATTAGAGGGAAATACTATAATTGAAGCAGCCTTGCGGGCAGGTTTTGCTGATCAAAGCCATATGACAAGAGCGTTTGTCCGCCAGTTAGGCATTACTCCGAGTCGTTATCAAAAAGCTATTTTATCTTAGAAAAACTTCTGCAATTTTGTTCAAGACCACTATTTTGTATCTCTGTAATACTCAGCCAAAATCCATGTTTGGAGTGGCTTATGCAGATCAGTATCGAATTTTTAGTTACATCACTTATTGTGGTTATCTCGCCGGGTTCAGGCGCAATTTATACCATTGCCACAGGTTTAACCCGAGGGGGAAAAGCCAGTCTGTTTGCGGCGGTGGGTTGTACTCTTGGTATTATTCCACACATGGTGCTGGCGATTGCCGGTCTTGCTTTAGTGTTTGTCACTAGTCCATATCTATTTACTATTTTAAAATTTCTAGGAGTTTCCTATTTATTGTATATGGCTTGGTCATCACTTAAGGAGAATGGAACATTTCATTTTGAACAAGAAAATAAAGAACATTCAGCCTTCGAAATTATAAATTATGCTGTATTTATAAATTTATTTAACCCCAAATTACCATTGTTTTTCTTGGCCTTCTTACCTCAGTTTGTTAGAACTGATACGACAACACCTACATTGGATATGTTGCTATTGGGTGCAATCTTTATGCTCATTACACTAGTGGTTTTTATGTTTTACGGCACTTTTGCGGCAATGATGCGTCAACATGTAGTAGGCAAACCTGTTGTATTAAAGTGGCTTAGGCGCAGTTTTGCTTTAGGTTTTGTTGGATTGGGTATGAAATTATTATTTAGTTCCAAATCATGAATGAAAAGGTAAGGTTCTAAGGGCAGTTAATTTCAAATTGTCAAAGATGATATTTTGCGAGTTACCCATGTTTATAGCATTTTAAAACATGAATGGCCTGCGGTTCGTCAAACTTGGAATGGCTGTTAAAAAACCGCGTTAGAAATAAGTCGTAGGTTAAAAGTCCTAAAACTCTTTCATCAATAGCTATTCTTTATTTCAACCATTAACTTCAGGTTAATCACTGCTGATGTAGGTTGATTGATCAAAATTCCATAAAGCGTTTTTATAGATTCAGAACAAAACTGCGATCTATATAGGTAAGCACATGGAAGGATCAGTTCAAAATAAAGAACGATTATGGACAAAGCGGCGTCAAGCTAAACAGCTAAAACTGGAGATGGCAAACCAATATACCGATGGTGTAGTCATTCCAACTCAAGACATTATTAAAGTCTTAGAAACGCTGATTACACCGGGTGACAGAGTCGTACTCGAAGGGAATAACCAAAAGCAAGCAGATTTCTTATCTCGATCTTTGGCACAAACCAATCCAGATGTTTTGCATGATTTACATATGATTATGCCGAGTGTAGGACGTTCAGAACATCTTGATCTGTTCGAAAAAGGCATTGCACGTAAACTCGATTTCTCTTTTGCTGGCCCTCAAAGTTTGCGTATTAGCCAGTTGATTGAAGATGGATTATTAGAAATTGGCGCTATTCATACTTATATCGAACTATATTCACGTTTGGTGGTCGACCTTATTCCAAATGTTGTGCTTTCGGCCGGTTTTATGGCAGACCGCCAAGGCAATATCTATACAGGTCCAAGTACTGAAGATTCTCCTGCACTTATTGAACCTGCGGCTTTTAGTGACGGCATTGTGATTGTTCAGGTTAATGAATTGGTCGATGACGTAACTGATTTACCACGTGTTGATATTCCTGCTTCTTGGGTTGATTTTGTGGTTGTGGCAGACCAGCCTTTTTATATTGAACCTTTATTTACTCGCGACCCGAAACATATCAAACCTGTTCATGTGCTTATGGCCATGATGGCAATTCGCGGAATTTATGAAAAGCATAATGTGCAATCGTTAAACCATGGGATTGGTTTTAATACTGCGGCAATTGAGTTGATTTTACCGACCTATGGCGAGTCTTTAGGTTTAAAAGGAAAAATTTGCAGAAACTGGACTCTTAACCCACACCCAACCTTAATTCCTGCCATTGAGACAGGTTGGGTAGAAAGTGTGCATTGTTTTGGTACTGAACTCGGTATGGAAAAATATGTTGCAGCTCGTCCTGATGTTTTCTTTACAGGTCGTGATGGGGCACTACGTTCTAACCGCATGATGTGTCAGCTTGCAGGTCAGTACGCCGTTGATCTGTTTATTGGTGCAACTTTGCAAGTTGATGGCATGGGGCATTCTTCGACTGTTACCAAAGGCCGTTTAGCGGGTTTCGGTGGTGCACCGAACATGGGGCATGATCCGCGCGGACGCCGCCATGATACGCCAGCATGGCTGGATATGCGCTTGCAAGGTGCCAATGAAACAGAAACCTATTTGGCCCGCGGTAAAAAACTAGTTGTGCAAATGGTGGAAACCTTTCAAGAAGGTGGTAAGCCGACTTTTGTAGAACGTCTTGATGCGATTGATGTTGCTAAAACAGCAGGTCTGCCTTTAGCACCGATCATGATTTATGGCGATGACGTTACCCATTTACTTACCGAAGAAGGCATTGCTTATCTATATAAAGCAAGTAGCCAAGAAGAGCGTCAAGCCATGATTGCTGCAGTGGCAGGAGTGACCAGTATTGGTTTAAGCCAAGATTCTAAAACCACAGCACGTTTACGACGTGAAGGTTTAGTGGTGTTCCCAGAAGATTTAGGCATTCGCCGTACCGATGCTACACGTGAACTTTTAGCTGCAAAAAATATTGCCGACTTGGTGACATGGTCAGATGGTTTATATCAACCCCCTGCAAAATTCAGGAGTTGGTAATGATGGCTCAAATTAAATATCAAACACTCAGCCATAGTCAGCTTTTGGCAGACATGTCGATCGAGGCTTTAATTGATGAAGTGAATCTGACACCAAAGCCAGCCTTGGTCGACCGTCGTGGCAGTGGCGCACATGATGATCTGACTTTGGAATTAATGGAGCGTTCTGCGAAAAGTCTAGGCCCAATGTTTGATGCAATGGCGCAAGCAGCAATCCAGCACGGAACAGTGTGTCAGGCCTTGCGTGAAGACATTGGTGAAATTGGTCGCCAAGGTGAAAAGGTCATGATGTTGGCAACAGATGGAGTCAACACACACCGCGGTGCAATTTGGGCCTTGGGTTTAATGGTCACGGCAGCGGCACTTGCACACGCAAATCAACAATATTTATCGGCTGTTGAGTTGTGTCAGCTGGCAGGTCAGATTGCCCAGCTAGAAGATCGTTTTATTCCCAAACAGGCTTTGAGTCATGGTCAGCAAGTACAGAAAAAAATAGCTGTCTTAGGTGCAAAAGAACAGGCGCAACAAGGTTTCCCAACCATTGTGAATTTTGGTTTAAAGCAGCTTTATCAAAGTCGCAGTAAACCGATGAAAGAAGAGTTCGCTCGTTTAGATGCTTTGCTTGCCTTGATGACGAACCTGACCGATACCTGCGTGCTTTATCGCTCTGGAACATCTGGTTTAAAGCGTATGCAACAAGGTGCTCAGCAAGTACTGGATTTGGGTGGCAGCTCAAGCTTAGAAGGCCGTCGCGCTTTGCATCTTTTAGAGATTGACCTGCTTCGGATGAAAGCTTCAGCTGGTGGTGCTGCAGATTTGTTGGCAGCAACATTGTTTATAGATCGTGTTGAGCAGTCATCTTCAAAAAATAAAGAGGGATCTTGATTATGGAAACACTTCATTTTGAGTTTTTGGCGACAGAGCCACCTGTAAAAAAGGCATTAGTCGGATGTGTGGGTTCAGGTGATTTAGAAATTTTGATGGAACCCGGCGAGGCGGGAAAAACTACTATTCAGGTGGTGACTTCGGTGGATGGTAGTGTTGCACGTTGGAAAAATCTTTTTGAAAGGATTTTTACAGCGCAAATACCACCAGCCGTCAATATTGATATTCATGACTTTGGTGCAACCCCAGGTGTTGTTCGCTTACGTCTGGAACAAGCCTTGGAGGAGATTGCCCATGACTGATATCCAAAGTTTATTAAATAAACAAGATTTTATTGAACTCAGTGCAAGAGAACGTGCCAAGGCATTATTGGATGAAGGGACTTTTCGCGAGTTACTCGATCCATTTGCACGTGTCATGTCGCCTTGGCTTGTTAAGCAAAATATTGTGCCGCAAGCAGATGATGGCGTGGTGATTGCAAAAGGAACTATTGAAGAACGACCAGTAGTTTTGATTTCAATTGAAGGCTTATTTCAGGGTGGAAGCTTAGGCGAGGTTGGTGGTGCCAAAATTGCTGGTGCATTAGAGCTTGCGGTTGAAGACAATCTTAAAGGTATTCCAACGGCTGCAATCTTATTACTAGAAACTGGTGGGGTTCGCTTACAAGAAGCAAATCTGGGTTTGGCTGCAATTGCTGAAATTCAGGCTGCAATTGTGAACTTACGTCAGTATCAACCCGTCGTTGCTGTGGTTGCAGGCAGTGTAGGGTGCTTCGGCGGTATGTCAATTGCAGCTGGACTATGTAGCTATATTGTAATGACACAAGAAGGACGTTTAGGCTTAAATGGCCCGCAAGTGATTGAACAAGAAGCTGGTGTACAAGAATATGACGCCAAAGATCGCCCATTTATTTGGAGCATAACTGGGGGAAATCAGCGTTTTGCCAGTGGTTTGGCAGATGCCTATGTTGACGATGATCGCCAGAAAATCCGTCAGCAAGTGATCGACTATTTAGCCCAAGGCGTGCCCAATCAGCATCGTAGTTCAAATTACTCGTTTTATTTAGCGCAGCTACAACAAGTCGATACTGCAGAAAAAGCATCTACGCGAGGTGCACACTGGTTTAAAGCACTCACGAAGGGCTTTAACACAGTTGAAGGTTTTCCAGCTTCTGTTTGGGTGGCAGATGGTCAGATTGATCAGCAAGCAGTACGCGTGATTGCTGTTGTTCAAGACAGCAATAATCTGTTCCCGCGAGCGAGACAAGGTGAAGTTGGCCTTTTGGAAGGTTGGAGCTTGGCAAAGGCTGTAGATGACGTGATTCAAGCCGATGTTCATTCAGAAACTAAACGCGGCATTTTATGTCTGGTTGATGTACCTAGTCAGGCCTATGGTCGCCGTGAAGAATTACTAGGTATTCATCAAGCTTTAGCGGGTGCAGTAGACAGCTACGCTAGAGCTAGATTGGCAGGCCATCCTATTGTCAGTTTATTGGTCGGTAAGTCGATGTCAGGTGCTTTCTTAGCGCATGGTTACCAAGCCAATCGTATTATTGCCTTAAAAGATTCAGGTGTTATGGTGCATGCAATGGGCAAAGAATCTGCTGCACGCGTGACCCAACGGTCGGTTGATGAGTTAGAGCAATTGGCTGCAAGCATTCCTCCAATGGCTTATGACATCGAAAGTTATGCAACGCTTGGATTGTTGTCGGAACTGTTATCGGTTGAAAATCCGGAACAACCGACAAATGCTGATCTTTCATTAGCGAAGCAGGTGGTTGCTCAAGCATTTAAAGAAATTAATGCTGAGCAGTCTAGAGGACTGGAACAAAGACTTCACGGCCAAAATCGTCAGATGTCTAAAAAGGTCCGTGAATTATTGCGTGATCAATGGTCATGAAACTTAAGCTCGAAGCCCATGATTTACTGTGGGGCATGACAGCCAACTGCTTGGCTGATGATGCTCCGCATTGGGTGAAAGAGGTGTTACTACGAGGCGATCCTGTTGTGGTTCGGCGGGCAATCACTCCTGTAGATCAGGTGGCTGTGGGCGTAAGAGGACAATTACGTTATCAACGATATGCAGCTCAAATGCCACGATCTGCTATTACCAAACAACTTAAACCCGAAGCACTAACTTACGTTAATACACAGCAGTTTGAGCATTTGGCAGAACGTTTGCAGAGCATTTCTAACATCATGAAAAGTTTTTCAGGATGTTGGGGTTATACAGGAAGTTTCGGGTTTGAACTGGCAACTGGTATTGAAACAGTCACCCAACAAAGTGACATAGATTTGTTGATTCGAGCTGAGCAGCCTTTTGCCAAAAAGCAAGCAGTCGAGCTACTCGAAAATTTTCAGCAAGCGGGGCTGAATGTGGATATACAGCTACAACTACCACAAGGTGGTTTGGCTTTAAAAGAATGGGCTAGAAATAGCGGAAAAGTTCTATTAAAACGTGCAGATGGTGCGGTTTTAGTAGAAAACCCATGGAATTAGGGAATAGATATCATGGCTTCACTTTGGGTATATCCGGGACAAGGTGTGCAACGAAGCAATATGTTGCACGACCTACCACAAAGCGCTCTGGTCAAAGAATATCTTGAGCGTGCATCGGATGCACTCAAAGAAGATGTCTTGATGCTAGACAGTTCGGCTGCATTGCAATCGACGCGAGCCGTACAGCTTTGTTTACTCATTTCAGGGGTAGTAAGTTCAGCTTTATTAGCTGCCGAGAACTTAAAACCTGATTATGTAGCGGGTCTATCGATTGGCGCATGGTCGGCAGCGGTTGTGGCAGGGGTTTTAACCTATGAAGATGCCATTCGCTTAGTTGCCTATCGCGGGGAGCTCATGCAAAACGCATATCCAACTGGATATGGCATGACTGCCTTAATTGGTACAGATCGTTCAACTGTAGAAGCATGGGTAAAACAAATTTATGAAATAACGCCAGAGGTGTTTGTCGCCAATATTAATGCACATAACCAGATCGTTATTTCAGGAAGTTTTGAAGCCATGAATCAAGTTGCTGTTTTGGCAAAGCAACAAGGCGTGGTGGCAAAAAAATTAGATGTATCGGTGCCATCGCACTGTGAATTATTAAGTCAGCAAGCAGAGCAACTTGCAGTGTCTATGGAGGGAGTGACTTTAAAGCAGCCTAAAATACGTTATTTAAGTGGTACAACGGCTCGTACGCTTAGCAGACCAGAACAGATTGGTGATGACTTAGCTTTTAATATGAGTCGAACTGTAGATTGGGAAAGTACCATCCAAGCTGCATGGGAGCGAGGTGTGAGGTTGCAGATCGAAGCTTTACCGGGAACGGTACTTACTACACTTGCACGTCGAACATTTAAAGAAGGAACCGTGTTGTCTTTTCAAGGAACACGCATAGATAGCATTCAGATGGCAATGCAAAAAGAACAAGACAATAGTTTTTCTTTTTGAATCTGATTTTACAAAAGCATAAATGATCCAAGGATATGAGGGATTGTCATGATTATATATGGAACAGCAATATTAGCGATCTGCCACTTACTAGGCGATTATCTGGGTAATACCTTAGGCATCTTATTAGGTGTGAAAGCCAATGTGGGTGGAGTTGCTATTTCAATGATTTTTTTGATTTTATCTAAAGAATTATTGGCAAAAAAAGGTTACTTACCTCAAGTCACACAATTTGGCATTTTATATTGGTCAGGTATGTATATTCCAATCGTGGTTGCGATGTCGGCAGGTCAAAATGTCGTTGCTGCCCTATCTGGAGGAATGCTAGGACTAATTGTTTCTATTGCTTCTTTAATTGGTACGGTTCTAGTCATCCGTTATTTAAATAGAATTAGTGGCGATTATGAAACCTATGAATGGACTATAGAAACCAATGAGAAAATAGCCTAAGCATATATAAACTATAAAAAGTTCAATCAAAAAGGATTTAAATGATGGACGCTATAATTGCTGTGTTATCTAAAAATGCATTAGTCACTGCACTTGCAGTCACTGGTTTAATGATGTTTGTTTCCCATTTACTCTCAAAATATTTGACGAAAGGAAAACTGCAAAGCTCTGCAATTGCGATTACTTTAGGTTTGGTTGTTGCCTATTTTGCAGGAGTTTATACGCAAGGAACGAAGGGCATTTCTGACATCACGATTTTTTCTGGGTTTGCATTGCTTGGTGGAGCAATGATCCGAGATTTAGCTATTGCTTCAACTGCATTTGAAGTTGATGTAAAAGAGGTTAAAAAAGCAGGAAAAATTGGTTTAATCGCATTAGTGCTTGGTTGCGTTGTACCATTTGCTATTGGTGTAATGGTCGCATGGGTGATGGGATATCGAGATCCAATATCAATGACGACTATTGGTGCAGGCGCAATGACTTATATTGTTGGTCCAATTACAGGAACAGCGATTGGTGCAAGTTCAGATGTAATCGCACTTTCTATTGCGATTGGATTAATCAAGTCTGTATTTTTTATGGTTGGCACACCACTTCTTGCAAAGTTCATGTACCTAAAAAGCCCGCGTTCAGCCATGGTATTTGGCGGTTTAGCTGGAACAACAAGCGGTACGGCAGCCGGTTTAGCTGGAACAGATGTAAGACTTGTCCCTTATGGTGCTTTAGTTGCAACCTTCTACACAGGACTTGGTTGTTTACTTGGGCCATCCCTATTTTTCTTAACAGTTAATGCAATCTTTGCATAGTTAAGCGAGTCCAATATACTGGCAACTTATTAGATTTAATAAGTTGCCGATATTTATCTTTTAAAATTAGAAGCAAACATACGACACTCAGCAATCAGTGCGAGTAAGTTTGGATCTCGTTCTTTACTTTTTAGAAAGACCAAACCAATTTCTTGTTGCATATGATATTGCTGTTTTAGGGGAATAAGCTTAACTGAGCTTTCATAAACCGCAGAAATACGACCCGGTAAAAGGGCAAAGCCAACACCTGAACTGACCATACTAATTAAGGTAAAAATATCGTTCACTTGCAAAGCAACTTTAGGTGAAAAACCTGCTTTCTTAAAAATAATATCGCTATCGTTATGGGTCGCAAAGCCTTTGGTTAAAGTGAGGAAGGTCTCTTCTTTTAATAAACTTAAATCAATGTCTTTAAACTCTGCATATTTAGAATCTTTGTTTACCGCCAGAAAAATATCATCTGAAAACATCGGCAAAATTTCAAAGTCATCATCTTGAGTGGTTTCATTTAAAGCCACAATAATCGCATCAAGTTCCGTTGCTTTAAGCTTTTTAACTAAATCCTGATTTGAGCTGAGTAACAGTTGAATATCTAGTTCACTACGTCTGAGCTTAAGACCACTAATCACATTTGGAATTGTTTTGACAGTCAAAGAATAAAGAGAACCTAAATGTAAAACTTTTGCCGCAAAGCCAGCAGCTTCTCTGGTTTTATTAACGGTTATAAAAATGTCCTGTACGATTTTTTGTGCGCGTTCTTCAAATACATAGGCACTTTTTAAAGGAATTAGATTACGTCCTTCATTTTTAAAAAGTGGGCAACGCAAAGCACTTTCTAAAGAGTGCAATGCTTTGTGAACACTGACATTACTAAGCTCCATTTCTGTCGCTGTTTTAGATAAATTGCCACAGCGCATAAATGCTAAAAAAATCTGTATCTTTTTAAGGGTGAGTTCTTCATCAATTTCCATATTAATTCCTTGAACCTGTTTCCTTTAAAAATATAGATTTAAGCTATAAAGTTACCACAAAACCGCCACTATAAAATTGTGCTTAGGTCGAAGTACTTTATTTAAGAAACAGCTTCACCCCGTTGTTGAATTGTCTTAATGATTTGTTCTAACGCACTTTGGATTTTTGGTGTTGATTCAAAAGAGCAGTTGATTCTTAAATAATGCTGCTGCGCGGGTAAAACACTAAACAATGGGCTTGGAGCTACCCCAATGTTTTGTTGAATTAACTCTTCATAAATTTGCATACTATCTAAACTATTCGGCAGCTTTACCCAAAGAAAATAACCACTTGGGTAATAATACACTTCACAAGAGCTAGGTAAGTGTTGTTTCAAATAATGATAAAACTGCTTTTTATAACGCTCAAGTGAAAGCCTGAGAGTACGTAAGTGCTTTTCATAGTGATGATGAGACAAAAACTCGACCAATGCATTTTGAATGAGTGCATTTACTGAAATGGTACTCATGAGTTGTAAGTGTTGAATATGGTCTGAAAACTTCCCCGCATAGACCCAACCGACCCGAAAACCTGCACCTAGAGTTTTAGAAAACGAAGAGCAGTGAAGCACCAGATTTTGTTGATCAAAATACTTCATTGAAAGAGGCTTTTGTCCGCCATAAAACAGCTCTTCGTAGACATCATCTTCAATTAAATAAATCTGGTGCTCATGAAGCAATTTGGCAATTTTATATTTAATGTCATCGCTGACTGTAAACCCAATTGGATTATGGCTATTGAGCATGAGCCAACATACTTTAATTGGATAATTGTTAATGACCTGTTCAAAAGCTTCTAGATCAAAACCATGTTGAGGATGTTCAGGAATGGTAATAACTTTTAGCCCTAAACGTTCTGCTGCCTGCCAAGCGCCATAAAATACGTTTTGCTGTAATAAAATATAGTCGCCTGGCTGAGCAACTGCTTGTAAAGAAAGATTGAGCGCATCCAATCCTCCAGATGTAATGACAATGTCATCTGGGTCGGTTTGAATCCCTTGCATACAGTAGCGTTGAGCAATGAGTTTTCGTAAAGCTAAATTACCCGGAGGTAGGCTCGTAGTCTGGTCATAACTTTGTTTCTGGCGGGCAAGTTGCCCCATAATTTGAATGAGTTTTGGTGCATATAAAAGCTGACTATCGGGAAAGGCCGAACCAAAAGGGATGACAGACTCATGTTGAATCGATTTAAGATATTTAAAAACTAAAGAGTTAATTTCAATTTTAGAATTGAGTGAAACAACAGAATATTGTTCTAAAGGTTTAAGCGTAATTTGCTCGGCAACGAAGTATCCCGATTTTTCTTTGGAATAGATCAAACCTTGTGATTCAAGCTCTTGGTAAGCATTCATTACCGTCATTAAACTAAAACCAGAGCGTTGCACCTGATCTCTTAAAGAAGGTAATTTCTCGTGTGCATTTAAAGTGCCGCTCTCAATGAGTTGGCGAATGCTATGGGCAAGTTGTTCTGATTTATACATGTATTGGCTGCACGAAATGACAAAATGAAAGATGCGCTTAATCAATAATAAATGCCGTTTGTAGAATCTACAAACGGCATTTGCTTATGAAAATAAGTTTACTTTAGGTAAGGGGCTGCATAAATCAATATCACTTTAAACAAACCAGCAATAACAGCTAATGCTAAAAAACCACCTAGCCATAGCAAAATAAACCATTGGGTTTGAGACAGTTTAGAAGATAAATTTTTCATAAAACCCTCCTAACTTTAATGATAGCCTTCATCACCTACACGTACTTTGTCTCGGAATACCCAGTAAGACACAATAGTGTAAGCAATAATGATTGGAATCAGAATGAGCGCACCGACCAAAGCAAACAGTTGGCTTGAATGAGGAGCTGCGGCTTGCCAGATGGTGACTGATGGCGGAATAATATAAGGCCACAAACTAATCACAAAACCTGTAAATGCAAGGAAAACGAGGGCTAGCGTATATATAAATGGTTTAAGGTCATGTTGCTGCTTTTTACACGCCGATAAAATCAGGCCAACAAACAATAAAACCAAAATAGGTACAGGACTAAAATAGAACAGATTCGGTAAAGAGAACCAGCGATCTGCGATTTCAGGATGAGTCAACGGAGTATATAAACTCACTCCACCAAAAATAATGAGCAATGCAATAATCAGCTTTGGCATAAGCTCATACATACGTTGCTGTAGGCCTTTTTCGGTTTTTAAAATAAGCCATCCACATCCTAAAGTGGCATACATGGCAACTACACCAATACCAGTAAAGAAGGTAAATGGTGTCAACCAATCAAGTGATCCGCCAGAAAAAATACCATTGGTGGTTTTAATGCCTTGAATATAGGCACCCAAGATGATGCCTTGAAGGAAGCTAGTTAAAACTGAACCCCAAATAAAAGCTAAGTCCCAAAGGTATTTGGTGCGATGAGCTTTAAAGCGGAATTCAAATGCGACTCCACGGAAAATTAAGGCAATTACCATAAAAATAATAGGTAAATACAGTGCCGATAAAACCGTTGAGTAAACTAGTGGAAATGCAGCATATAGACCAGCTCCGCCGAGTACCATCCATGTCTCGTTGCCATCCCAGACAGGGGCTACGGTATTCATCATCACGTCACGTTCTTGGCTGTTCTTAATGAAAGGGAACATGATCCCGATTCCTAAGTCAAAGCCATCCATTACGACATAAATCAGGACACCTAAACCGATAATACCGACCCATATTAAAGAAAGATCAATCATGACGGTTCTCCCCAGAATTTTGTTTACTGTCAATGTTTTCATCGACAGCACTGAGTGGGCGCATTGGTGTTTTAAAGTGTCCAACACCGCCTGCTTCCATATTTGGCGTATCGATAAATACAGGGCCTTTATTAATCAATTTTAAGGTGTAGTAGATACCGCTACCAAAAACGATGGTATATACCACTACAAAAATAAATAGGCTAAGGCCGACTTGTTCTGCCGATACAGTATGAGATAAACCATCTTTAGTTCTTAGGATGCCATATACCACCCATGGTTGACGGCCGACTTCAGTAGTCACCCAACCTGCAAGCATGGCGATATAACCAGATGGCCCCATCACTAAAGCAAACTTATGGAACCATGAAGTTTCATAGAGTTTTCCACGCTTACGTAACCAAAGGGCTATTAAAGACAGCGTGACCATGAGTACGCCAAGCCCGACCATCACACGGAAGCTCCAGAAAACGATAGTTGAGTTTGGTCGATCTTCAGGGGCGAAATCTTTTAAACCTGTAACTTGGCCATCTAAACTGTGAGTTAAAATTAAACTACCTAAATATGGAACACCCACTTCAAAATGGTTTCGTTCTTCTTTCATATCTGGAATTGCAAAGAGTAACAGTGGCATAGGTTCATTGTGATTCGTTTCCCAATGACCTTCCATCGCTGCTAGTTTGGCTGGTTGATGCTCACGGGTATTTAAACCATGATTATCACCAATTACGACTTGCAAACATGAAGTCACAAGCACCATCCATAGACCCATCGAGAACGATTTTTTTACCAATTCATCACGACGGCCTTTCACTAAGTGCCATGCAGAAGTTCCTACGACTAATAAAGAAGAAACTAAAAAGGCTGCTGCACCCATATGGGCAAAGCGGTAAGGGAAGGATGGGTTAAAGACAATTGCAAACCAGTCTTTTGGCACAATAATGCCATTTTCTATAGCGAAGCCTTGAGGGGTCTGCATCCAGCTATTGGATGATAAAATCCAGAACATGGAAATACAGGTACCAATCGCAACCATAAGTGTGGCAAAGAAATGGGCTCTGGGACCGACACGTCCCCAACCAAATAACATAATGCCTAAGAAACCAGCTTCTAAAAAGAAGGCACTCAAGACTTCATAGGTAAGTAAAGGACCGGTAATACTTCCTGCAATACGAGAAAACTCACTCCAGTTGGTACCGAACTGATAACTCATGACCACGCCCGAGACCACACCCATACCAAAGGCAACGGCAAAGATCTTGATCCAATATTTAAATAGATCTTTATAAATCGGGTTTTGGGTTCTTAACCACTTCCACTCTAAAACTGCTAAAAAGCAGGCAAGACCAATGGAGGTGGCTGGAAAAATAATATGAAAGGATACTGTGAAAGCAAATTGTATTCGTGCTAATTCTAAAGCGGTTAGACCGAGGCTCATATACATTCCCCCTGTGAACTAGCTGATGATGATTGATTGTGTTAAATACTTATTTTCAGGCAATAAAGTATTCTGACGATTGAACTTACTTCTGTGATAAATGTTCTTAGCAAGTAAAATGCCAGAAGGGCGAAGTAATATAATTGCTTGATATTTCAATAGAATAGACCGATTGATTGTTCTCAATCTGTTAACAAAGCTCATGCTTGATGTTGCATTTGTAAAAATGCATGTTGCATTGAAACATTGATGAAATATCTGACGATGAACCATAGATCGTTTCATGAAAACTACCTACCTTAAGAAGTTTTCTTAATCATGCACTCACTCATTTTGTATATGTAGATACAGAAATTTTTTATAAAACTATAACAGTCCGAAGTCATTATTATGGGTGCTATAGTTTTTTTTCAATTATCTGTAGCTATATATCCATTCATCTAAAGTCCAAAATAAAAATGAACAAGATTTATGGCTAACCAAAATCAATCTTCAAAAATACTATGAATGCGACTTTGGGGTTACATATGAGCACAGGATAAATTTCTTCTTGTCTATTCCCTTGTTGTTTTGTATGAGGTCTGGTTGTTACGTAGGTTATTAAAGACCTTGGTTTAAGTGTAGCTCTTCTAAAATAGCTTGGATGTTAAAAAATGTTTATCACTTCTCAACTCAATATCCTAAATAAAATTATTAAAAATCAGGCTATTCCATCACCTATAATGGCTCAATTAGAGCAGGCCTATGTTAATCTTGAAGCAACCTTATTAAGAGCAAAAGTCTTAAGAGACTTTTCTAAATCTCAAACTGTTTATTTAATTCAATCACATATTCATCCACAGCAAAGCAGTTTGGCTTATCTATTTTCACCTTTTGTTTTTGCTAACCTCAATAAGCCTGCTATTTATACAACACCAGCGACAAAGCCCGTTCTTGCTATTCTCAATAAATATTATCAAGCCGAAAAGAAAGTTTTGTTTAAAGTAGATGAAGTTCTTGAAAGTCTAAAAATATATCTAGATTTAGAATTATCACAGTTGAGTGAAGTTGGGTTTATTTATTTAAGCTTAATCAAAGCGCTGTGCCGAAGTGATATCTCCACCATTTTTTTAATTACAAATTTAGATATAGACCTAGAGCATTTAGAAGAGCTTGCATTGTTTTTAAAAGTCAAAATTTATTGGATTAATCCTCAACAAAATACTAGTTTAAACGATCTAAATGATTTAGATATGCGTCAATTATTATTTAAAAATAAAGATGAAACCTATGTGAAATTGTGTGCCCAATTTGCCCAGCTAAATGCACAGCTTGTAGGCTTATGCGATACTTTCACCGCCTCTCAAATGACCCATTTAATTGATGATATGTTTTATTCGGAACATATTTTTGAGAAGTTATCTGTCTATTCAGAATATATGCAAACCTTATTGCAAAGTCAGCATAGTCTTCAAAAGAAAGAGATCGCTTAATGTTGGTAGGCATTTTCTGGCGTTATATGAAGAATGAATACTGTTATAAAAAAATAATCGTTTTCATGTGAAATAAATATTTTATGGTAAAAGCAAAGCAATATTGGTTTTACTTACATGACAAATCTAAATTTTGAGCATCATCTCGGTTCACTAACGCATGCAGCACTTAGTCAGGCCTCAATCATTTCTCGGGTATGGGGTGAAGGGCCTTCTGAACGTTATGATGAATTGGCAAAAAATTTCAGACCAACTTTTGCCCGTATTAAAGAAGGGGCTTTAATCCGTGAGCAACAGCATATTTTGCCATATGAACAACTTCAGTGGCTCAAAGATATTGGTTTTACACGGTTACGCCTTCCTAAAGCCCATGGTGGCTTTGAGGCAACTATTCCTGAATTATTTGCATTGTTAATTGAACTTGCAGAAGCAGACTCAAATTTACCGCAAGCGTTGCGGGTGCACTTCGGTTTCACTGAAGATGTGTTAGTCAGCAAAAATAAAGAGTTTCAACAGCGCTGGTTAAGTCGGATTGCAAATGGTGAAACCGTTGGCAGTGCTTGGTCTGAAGGTGGGAAAGAATCAATCGACCAATTCGAAACTCATTTGTATCGGGATGCTGACGGAAAAATTCGAGTTAAAGGTCAAAAATACTACACCACAGGTAGCCTATATGCGGACTGGGTTGACGTTGGTGTGACAGATTTAAATGGGGAATCTGGCTCAGTCGTTGTGCGCCGTGAAGATGAAGGTGTCGAAATTGTTGATGACTGGAATGGCTTTGGTCAGCAACTCACTGCAAGTGGTACAGCATATTTCCATAATGTATTAGTCGATGAAGCTGAAATCTTACCTGATGATGATCGTTTTAAATATTCGGCTGCTTATTATCAACTTGTGCAACTGGCAATCATTACTGGTTTAGGACGAGCTGCGACATATGAGGTTTCACAAGCTGTTGCTAAACGTACCCGAAACTACACTCATGCGAATGCTCAATTTGTAAAACAGGACCCGCAAATTTTACAAGTAGTAGGCCAAATCCGTGGCGCGGCTTACAGTGCAGGGGCGATTGTTGAAAAAGTCGCACAAAGCTTACAACGTGCTTACTTAGCTGCATTTCAAAATAATGAGCAGCTTGAAGAAGAGCAAAATGCACTTGCCGAGCTTGAAAGTGCACAGTCTCAAACAGTTATTACCGATTTAATCTTAAACGCATCTACCATTTTATTTGATGCATTAGGTGCCTCGGCGACAGACAAAGATTTAGGTCTAGATCGATACTGGCGAAATGTACGAACTTTATCTTCACATAACCCAAGAGTGTTTAAAAATCGAATAGTAGGTGATTTTAGTGTGAATGGAACATTACCGCCTTATCAGTGGCGAATTGGTAACGTTGCTAAACAATAATTTAAAATTTTAGATATTAAGCTGCTAGTTTTAGCGGCTTAATATTATTTTTTGTTTTTAAAATAATTTATAAAAACCTATTAGAATAAAATCATATTTTGTTTGGGGTTTATATTATAAAGAATAGATAAAAATTGTTTTAGTATAAAATTAATTAAAATGCTGGTTGATATTTTATGACTAAGAAGATTAGTTTTAATGCTTTTGAAATGAATTGTATTGCGCATCAATCTCCTGGATTATGGCGACATCCCCAAGATCGCTCTGTTGAATATAAAGATTTAGAATATTGGACAGATTTAGCACAAATTTTGGAACGCGGTTTTTTTGACGGTATTTTTATTGCAGATGTGTTGGGGATTTATGACGTTTACCATCAGAGTGCTGAACATGCCTTAACAGGCGCAGTGCAGGTTCCGGTCAATGATCCTTTGCAGATTGTACCAGCGATGGCGGCAGTCACAAAGCACTTGGGCTTTGGTGTAACGACTTCCATTTCCTTTGAGCATCCTTATCCTTTTGCTAGACGTATTAGTACCCTAGACCATTTAACCAAAGGGCGGGTTGGATGGAATATCGTGACTTCTTATTTGGAAAGTGGCTCGAAAAACTTAGGCCTAAAAACTCAGGTCAATCATGACAATCGTTATGATATTGCTGATGAATATTTAGAAGTCCTTTACAAACTTTGGGAAGGTTCTTGGGAAGAAGGTTCGGTACTTCGTGATCGTGAAAGCGGTATCTTTGCTGACCATAAAAAAGTGCATCCAATTCAGCATGAAGGTAAATACTTTACTGTACCGGGCATCCACATTTGTGAGCCATCACCGCAGCGAACACCAGTACTCTACCAAGCAGGTGCTTCCTCACGCGGGCAGAAATTTGCTAGTCAAAATGCTGAGTGTGTATTTATTGCAGCGCCGTCTAAAATTGCCACTAAAAAAGTCGTGCAAGGCATTCGTCAAAAACTGGCTCAAGAAGGTCGCGACCCGTACTCTGTCAAAATTTATGCACTTTTGTCGATTGTCACTGATGAAACCGATGCAAAAGCACAGGCTAAGTTTAAAGAATATCAAAGCTATGGAAGCTATGATGGCGCTTTAACATTGCTGTCTGGCTGGTCTGGTGTCGATTTTTCACAATATCAACCAACTGACAAAGTTGAATATATTCAAACCAATGCGATTCAATCTTTATTAGACTCTTATGTAAATGCAGATCCAGAGCGTGTATGGACGATTGAGGAAATTGCAAACTGGAACAGCTTAGGTGGTAATGGCCCAGTATTGGTGGGTTCGGCAGAAACAGTTTCCGATGCCCTACAGCAGTGGGTTGAAGATACCGATGTTGATGGCTTTAATCTAGCCTATATTTTGGCTCATCAAACCTTTGCCGATGTAGTTGAGTTTATTGTTCCAGAGTTACAAAAACGAGGGGTATATCAAACTTCGTACGCACAAGGGACATTAAGAGAAAAATTATTTGGTGCAGGTCCTTATTTACCTGAAAATCACCGCGGTGCAAAATATCGTAATCTAAAAGAGTTAAAACTTGCTGAGGCGAGTTAATCTTTTGGAAAACCTTTAAATAAAAGCTGGTTAAATACCAGCTTTTATTTTATCTTTTATATCGGTTTTATTGCTGAGTTAATAATGAAAAGATAATTCTATAATTTAGATTAAAACATCAGATTAATTTGTTTTTGTATTATGTGAATAATCATTATTTTGTTTCTGTGATTAAAATACAGGAATTATTAAGTGAGCACACAAGAACTCGATCATAACCAGCGTTATGAAATTAAATCTCCCGATGATGTTTCACAATTAATTTCCAAGTTTGCAGGGAAGGGCAAGTCTAATAAAGTCATTTGGTTGGCACTCATTGGTGTGTTTATTGATGCCTATGATTTAACAACGCTCTCATTTGGTATTGAGCAAGTCATATCAGAGTTTTCTTTAAGTCCCGTTATGACGGGTGTGGTGGCTTCAGCAATTGTCTGTGGAACCATTGTTGGTAATTTAATTGGCGGTTGGCTAACGGATAAAATCGGCCGTTATCGAGTATTTATGGCTGACATGGTGCTCTTTGTCATTGCGGCAATTGTCGCAGGCTTTGCACCAAATGTTTGGGTTTTAATTTTAGCCAGATTTATTATGGGAATTAGTGTCGGGATCGATTTACCCGTTGCAATGTCCTACTTATCTGAATTTTCCAAATTTAACGGCAATAGCAATAAAGCTGCCCGTTTAGCGGCATGGTGCCCAATGTGGTATGCGGCTTCTTCTGTCTGTTTTGGTCTAGTTCTGGCGCTTTATTTTCTTTTACCACCTGAGCACAGCAATTGGTTATGGCGAGCATCTTTAATTTTTGGAGCAGTGCCAGCGTTACTCATTATTTTTATTCGCGGTAAATATTTAACTGAATCACCAATCTGGCTTGCCAACCAAGGTGATTTAAAAGGGGCAGCTAAAGTTTTACAAGAGTCCTATGCAATTAATGCAGTCGCCACAGTCGAAAAAGTAGAAAGAACTGCTGAAAAGAAAAAGCGTGAGGGTTTTGCGGTTTTATTTAATAAAACTTATTTGCCAAGAACGATTGTGGCCATTGTGATTCACATTTCGGTGGCATTTCAGTACACCACCATTGCCTTCTTTTTACCTTCGATTTTGACACGGTTCTTTCATACAGATGTTTTGACGACCATTACCACCACACTTGGGCTTAATTTACTGTTTGCATTTACGGGTGGGCTATTAGGTGTGTTTGTCGCCAGCAGATTCAAATCTCGTCATGTGCTTCTCACAGGTTTTTTACTTCAGTTTATTGCCCTCATTGCATTGGCATTAATTGGTGAACCTAGTAATAGCTTTTTACTCTACACTGCCATTGGCATGCTCGGTTTGTGGCTCTTTGCTGAAGGTTTTGGACCGGGTGCGCAAATGATGGTCTATCCGACCATGGCTTATCCGGCTTCGATTCGTGGCGTAGGGGTCGGATTTAACCGTGCCGTAACTGGAGTGGCTCAAGCAATTGCTTTGTTTGTTTTACCAATTTGGATGGCGGGATATAAAACCGATGTTTATCTGATTATTTCTATCTTTGCGTTTATTCCTTTAATTGTGATTGGACTACTGATTAAGTTTGAGCCTACCGCTCAAGATGTCGATGTGATTGATGAAAACAGTCCAGAACTTCCACTTAATAATTCACCTGTAATTGATTAGTTAAATCTAAATTTTTAGATAAAAACAAAGGCCAACACCTGTTGGCCTTTGTTTTAAGAATTAGAAGTAATAAGCAAAAATCACAAACGCTTTTTTGTTCCATTTATCATTGGTTCCACCAGCTGCAAGGCCTTCACTATCTCCTAAGTATGGGTCATGTTTGCCCATCAGCAACTCGGCTTGTACCGTCAATTTTTGATAGTTAAACGCAATGCCGGGTATAAAACGGGTGGAGTCTTTAAAGCCATCTTGTTCTTTTCGATAAGAACTATAGTTTAGGTAAGGACGAACAGAGGTAATTGGGCCAAACTGCTGAGGAAATAAATAGCTGAGTTCGGCTGAATAAATCTGACCTTTGGTTGCAGAGTTAAATGAATAATCGAAACCGCCTAAAGTCAGGTGGTCTTTATATTCAGTGTCGGCATTATCAATGTCTTGATAACCAGCCAAAAGCTGTAAATTCCATTGGTTATAATTGGTATTGCTAAAAATTGAATAGACTTGGCGATCGCCATCTTGTCCTGAACGTTTGTTTTCAATGGTGGAATACCACGCAGAGGCACCAAGTTGGGTAGAGAAATTTTCTTGCCCTAAAACATTTTTAAAGGTGTGAGCACCGCGAACAACAATGGAGTTCTTTTCTTTGATATTGGTGCCTTGCGGTACAGAGTCATCCGCATTGACAGGGTTAATACTAAATCGACTTGAGTCTTTGCTTTTACCTCTATAGGTACCGCCATCGGTAGGATAAAAGGCGAGTTGTGCTTCATTGATTCCATCATTGAAATCATATTTCACCCCAAGGTTGTGTACATCTTCCCAACCTGCACTATTGGCAATCCCTAAATAATAAGTATTTCCCCAAAAGCGACCCAAGCCAAAAGGAACGGGGTTTAAGCCAGCAATAATTTTACTGTTGTCATTAATTTTATAACCCATCCATGCATCGGTCAGCCAATTGGCATCGCCTAAACGTCCATAATACTCATAAACCCGATAATCTAAACGGCCAATCCATTTCGGGGAGTTGTAATCTAACCATAATACTGCGTCGTTAAAGGAAAATTTACTCGTAGAAGGTTCAGAGTCAAAATCATAAACATATTTAGCCCGAACAGTACCACTCACTTTAAGTTGGCCTTCTTCAGCATTACCAAAGGTAAGGGCTGCATGACTTGAGAGGCTGAATGTAATTAAAGTTGTCGCGATAAATATTTTTTTGAAAGTTTTGGGATGTTTAAACAAAAGATTCTTTCTCCTCTTAAAAAATAAAAATTAAATTTGCCTCATGTATAAACCAGAAAAAGATTTGTCCAAATCTCAATATTTGCAGAAGATTAAAGATAAAAAGATAATAAAATCTGTACTTTATATAAAAGAATGAAAATTAATTAGATGCAAAACTCTGGTTGCGATAAGCAAAAACAAAAATGATGAAATGGGTAGGATAAAATAATTAGAGGGTGTGTGTCAGGTGTTCATCATCATGTATTTTTTGAATATCGTTTTTAATTATTGATATATAAGTATTTTAATTTTACCTCTAATCTGTAAGTTTGTTTGATATTTGCTTTTTACCAAAAGATAAAAACTTATAAGGAAAAGTTATTTATAAAAACCTGATAAGCAACTCATATTTTTTTATTTTTCATTATAAAGCCGGCTGCATACCATGAGCTTATATTATTGAAAGATCATGAAATTATGAGCACAAAGACCAAACCGTTGATTATCACGGCAATTGTGGTTGTAGCAATTGTTGCATTTATCGTATGGCAAAATAAGAAAGACAATAATACAAGTGCTTCAGTTGGTGACAGCAAACCAGTCATCATTGCTTATCAAACAGGGGTTGACCCAAGCAAAGTAGCGCAAGCAAATGGGGAATATGAAAAGCATAGTCAACGTAATATTCAATGGAAAAAATTTGATGCCGGCTCAGACGTTGTAAACGCTCTGGCTTCAGGTGATGTTGTGCTTGGCAATATTGGATCAAGCCCACTTGCAGCTGCGGCAAGCCGTGATTTACCGATTGAAGTATTTTTAATTACCTCAAAACTTGGTGCATCTGAAGCATTGGTAGTAAGTAATAAATCAGGCATTAAAAGCCCTCAAGATTTAATTGGTAAAACCATCGCAGTACCTTTTGTTTCAACTACGCATTACAGCCTATTGTCTGCGCTTAAACATTGGAACATTCCAGAAGACAAAGTAAAAATTATTAACTTGCGTCCACCTGAAATTTCAGCTGCTTGGGAACGTGGTGATATTGATGCTGCCTATGTATGGGAACCAGCTTTAAGTAAAGCTAAAGCATCTGGCACGGTTTTAACTGATTCAAAACAAGTGGGTGAATGGGGTGCTCCAACCTACGACTTATGGGTGGTACGTAAAGACTTTGCAGAGAAAAATCCTGATTTCTTAAAAGCTTTTGTTAAAACCACACTTGAGCAACTCGAAAAATATAATCAAGACCCAGCTGCTTACGTTAAAAATGCCGATAACGTTGAGAAAATTGCTCAGTTAACAGGTTCTGATCCAAAAGATATCCCGCTTTTATTAAGTGGAAATATTTACCTAGATCATGCTCAGCAAAAACAAACTTTAGATGGTGAATTTGCGCAAAATATTTTTGATACAGCGAAATTCTTAAAAGGTCAGGGCAAAGTCGACCAACTTAAAGCCGATTATAAAGGCAATGTGAACTCTTCATTTTTACAGCCTTAAGGAGTTGTCATGAGTGTATTAGAAGCCAAACATATTCATCTGACTTTTCCTAAACAGCAAAAGCCAGTTTTACAAGACATTAACCTAACGATTGAAGAAGGTTCTTTAACTGTCATTTTAGGTGAGTCGGGTTGTGGTAAAACAACTTTGCTTAATATCTTGGCAGGTTTTCAAAAGCCGAGTTCAGGCGATGTGCTTGTAAATCATGAAGTGGTAAATGGACCAGATGTAACCCGCGCAGTCGTGTTTCAGGATCATGCATTACTTCCTTGGTTGAATGTTGCAGATAATGTTGGCTTCGCTTTGCAGTTAAAAGGTTTAAAGCGCGCAGATATCGAAGCACAAGTGAACGCAATTTTAAAAATTGTGGGTTTAAGTCACGTTGAAAAAGCCAATATCTGGGAGCTTTCCGGTGGTATGAAACAACGTGTTGGCATTGCGAGAGCTTTGATTAGTCACGCGCCATTTATTTTGTTAGATGAACCTTTTGCAGCACTCGATGCTTTTACCCGTGAAAACATGCAGCAGTTAGTGCTTGATTTATGGATTCAGCAAAATAAAAGCTTCTTTTTAATTACTCATGACATTGAAGAAGCATTGTTGCTCAGCAATCAGTTAGTTCTGATGACAGCTCATCCAGGCAAAATTGTAGAAACTCTACATCTCGATTTTGCGAAGCGATATCGTCAGGGTGAGTCTATTCGCTCAATTAAATCTGACCCTCAATTTATTCAGCTTAGAGAACAGCTATTTGAAAGTTTAAGGGCACAAAAACAAAGCGGTAAGGAGGCGTTAACCACATGAGTACTAAAGATAACGTCTATGAATATGACAAAGCAGAGCTTAAACCTGAGTTAAATGTGAAAATAGAAAATGCTTCATTTCTATCGTCATTTTTTGAGAAGCATCGAACTTTGGCGGTCAGCATAATCAGTGTGGGAAGTGTTATTGCACTCTGGTTTCTCATTACTGCTTTGCATGTCGTACCTGAACTGTTTTTACCGAGTCCACAGGCTGTCTGGCAGAAATTTATATCGGTTAGCCAAGAAGGCTTTATGAAGGCTACTTTGTGGCAACACTTGGCAGCCAGTATCTCTCGTGTATTTTTAGCTTTGATTGCTGCTGTGGTCATTGGTGTTCCCTTAGGTTTATGGATGGGGCTAAACAAATGGGTTCGTGCTGTTCTAGATCCTTTGGTTGAATTATTACGTCCAATCCCACCGTTAGCTTATTTGCCATTACTCGTAATTTGGTTCGGTATTGGCGAAACCACAAAAGTACTTTTGATTTTCTTCTCGATTTTGGCGCCTGTCATTATTAGTAGTGCGCATGGTGTGTTAAGCCATCAGCTTAATCGTGAACGTGCTGCACTGTCGCTAGGGGCAAGTCAGGCACAAGTATTTTGGCATGTCATTTTACCAACAGCTTTACCTCATATTATTACCGGTATTCGTATTGGTCTTGGGGTAGGTTGGTCAACATTGGTTGCAGCGGAGTTGGTTGCAGCGGACCGTGGTATTGGTTTTATGGTGCAATCGGCAGCACAGTTCTTAATTACCGATACGGTGATTCTGGGCATTATTGTGATTGCGATTGTCGCAGTTAGTTTTGAGCTGTTTTTACGTTGGTTACAAAAACAGTTTTCTCCTTGGTATGGTCAGCAGTTGTAGTAAAGAAGATGAATACAGTAGTAGCAAACTTAAATATTGAAGTGATCAAGCCTACCATTGGCGCAATTATTCACGATATTGATTTGAATGCGTTAAATGAACAGACGACGCAACAAATCCAGCAGGCTTTGCTTGATCATCAGGTCATTTTTTTTCGAAAGCAACAATTAGCACCGCAAGCACAAGCAGACTTGGCACGTAGTTTTGGCAGCTTACATGTGCACCCGATTTATCCTTCAATTGAAGATGTACCTGAAGTGATGGTGCTCGATAGTTGGAAACAAGATTTGCGTGACAATGAACTTTGGCACACAGACGTAACTTTTAGCAAAAATCCGCCATTGGGCTGTGTGTTGCAAGCCATTAAAATTCCACCTGTAGGCGGTGACACCTTGTGGTCAAGTAATACAGCAGCTTTTAAAGACCTTCCGCTCGAACTACAGCAAAAATTACGTGGCTTAACTGCAACACACGATATTCGTAAGTCTTTTCCACTTGAACGTTTTGCCCATAACGAAGAAGAGCGTGAAAAGCTTTTGCAAACATTTAAGCGTAACCCACCAGTGGTTCACCCAGTGGTGCGTACCCATCCGGTTACAGGTGAGCCTTTGTTGTTTGTAAGTGAGGGCTTTACCACTCGCATTAATGAGTTACCCGAGCAAGAAAGCGAGCAATTACTTGATTCCTTGTTTGAACATGCGACTCAAGAGCAATTTCATTTGCGTTGGAAGTGGCAAGATGGTGATATCGCGATTTGGGATAACCGTTGTACGCAACATAAAGCATTATTTGATTATGGCGATGCTCATCGCATCATGCACCGTGCAACCATTAATGGTGATGTGCCATTTTATAAAAAGGAACAACAGCCAGAATTAGCCGAGGTTTAATTCTTTTAATTTCTCTTTGTTTCAATTCCAACGCAGTGTTTTGAGTTGGAATTGAAACAGTAACTCATCTCTAGTGTGTTCCAAAATCTGACAATATGCCTGTGTAGTTCTTTGCAGGTGGTAAGGCCCAATCACCAACTTTGCTGGTTTTTAAATTTAACTGAACCAACAGTTCTGCTTGCTTAACTGCTGCTGCAACGCCGTCAATAACAATCACTCCCAACTCGTTTTGTAGTTTTAGGCACAAATCACTCATACCTGCACAGCCCAAAACAATCGCATCGCTTTTATCTTCAGCGAGTGCTTTTGCGCATTCATCTCGTATGGTTCGATAAGCGTTTGAGTCAGGAAGCTCCAACTCTTCAACTGCGATATCACAAGCTCGAACATTTTTGCAAAATGGTGTAGCGCCATAGCGATGAGCCAGATGCCAGCTCATATTTACTGTCCGCTGTAATGTGGTAACTACAGTAAACCCAGTACTTACATAACTTGCAGTTCGCATGGCTGCTTCGGCAATTCCAATTACAGGTGCTGACGTAATTTCACGGGCAGCATAAAGCGCAGGGTCACCAAAACAGGCAATAATATAGGCATCTACATTTAGCTTTTCGCCTTGTTGTATTTCCTCCAGCACACCTACAGCACTTAAGGATTCATCATAATAACTTTCAATCGTTGCAGGGCCCATTTGAGGACTCACTGCAATAATTTGACTACCAGCCCCCGCGACTATCTTTGCAGAAGCAGCAATTTTGTCTGTCATGCTTTGAGTGGTATTGGGGTTAATAATTTTAATTTTCATTGTACTTATACCTTAGTCATTACAGATTTTGCATGAGTAAGCGGTTGGTTAAGAAATCGGTAGATCACGAAACCAAATCCCATACCAATAAACCAAGTGAAATTAGCAAGGGCAGACAATTGCGGTAAAAGCACGCATGAAACAGGAATTAATGAAGCTGGAATTAAGGCATAGAAGGCAGAACGGTTATAACCATTTCTGTACCAATACAAACCCTTAGGGTCTAATGTATATAAATCATCCACCATAATTTTTTGTTTTTTAACGAGGTAAAAATCAGCTAGAAGCACGCCAAAAAGTGGGCCGATAAATGCACCTAAAATATCAATGGTGTAGTGAATCACTTGAGGATTATTAAACAGATTCCATGGTGTGATGAAAATCGAACCTACTGCTGCAATCATTCCACCCATACGCCAGCTAATTTTGCTCGGTGAAACATTCGAAAAATCAAAGGCAGGCGAAACAAAGTTAGCGACAATATTAATCCCGATGGTCGCAATCATTAAGGTTAGGCTCCCTAAAATGACTACAAAAGTGTTATCCAATTTGCCAACCATTTCGACTGGGTCGGTAATGAGTTTGCCGTAAACAGGTAGCGTTGCTGCAATACAAACCACGGTAAGTAAAGAAAAGCCTAGAAAGTTAATGGGTAAACCAAGAAAGTTGCCCATTTTAATGGCACTAAAACTTTTGCCGTAACGAGCGAAGTCGCCAAAGTTCAGCATAGGCCCTGAAAAATATGAGACCACAAGAGCAATAGCACCGATCATGACAGGTACAACCGCAAAACCGTCATATTGAACACCACTCAAGTTTAAATCAATATTTTGCCATCCAGCTTTCCAGATGAGCCATACTGCCATGACAAACATCACAACGTAGACTGCGGGGCCAGCCCAGTCGATGAACTTACGAATGCTGTCCATGCCAGACCAAAAAACAATAGCTTGTAGTAGCCAAAGCAGCATGAAGCCGATCCATCCTAAAAAGGAAAGCCCAAGAAAGCCATAAGTTGAAACATCGGCATAGACCGACCATTCTGGAAAGAACTTTAAAATGACTAATAAGAATGCACTTGATGCCAAATAGGTTTGAATGCCATACCATGCGACAGCAATCAGACCACGAATAATGGCAGGAATATTTGCACCAAGCACACCGAAAGTTGCACGGCAAATAACAGGATAGGGAGTACCAGTTTGTTGGCTAGACTTGGCAATCAGATTTGTAAAAAACTGAACAATTGCAATACCGATGAGTAAAGATAAAAGTACCTGCCAGCTATTCAGCCCTAGTGCAAAAAGGCTTCCAGCCATAACATAACCGCCCACACTATGAACGTCAGACATCCAGAAGGCAAAAATATTATAAGCACCCCATGTTTGCTTTTTTAAAGGGGCTAAGTCTTGATTTGTCAATTTTGCATCATAAGAAGGTTTAATTATTGCTTCGCTATTATTCATCTTGAACGCTCACTTCCCTAAGATGGTAGGTACTTTCAGCAGCTTTGGACTTCTGTCTAAAAGAATAAAATTAAGATTGTGCGCAATTTGATATTTAAATTGTGCACAATCTTAATTGAGCAAAAGTTATGCCAAATTCAGAAATCAAAGCTTGTGAATTTTTCCGTTCAACTAATAGTTTGTGTATTTAGAGGTAAATTAATGAAAGTTGGTCTGCTTAATCTGTTATAAAAAATGAGTAAATTTAAAGGAATGAAAGAATCTTATAATGTTAAATCTTGAATAGGTCTTCCAGCATAGATATTGTTCTTATGAGAGAAATATTTCCAACTGGTTAAGTTGGACTACACTGCTCAAATTAAATGATGTTTTAAAAAAGAGGGGGCGTTAATAAAAATGGAGAAATCAATGCCATCGAATGCACCAAAAAAAGCCGTAGAAATGAGCAATGATGAAATTGATGACCATATATATAACGCAATTGTAGATGCCATTTTAAATAGGCAACTTACATCTGGAGCACGCTTGGTTGAAGCGCCATTATGCGAGGCATTTGGTGTGACTCGGGGAGTCTTAAGACGCGTTTTTGTTAAACTCGCCCATGATAGAGTCATCGAAATTCAGCCCAATCGTGGAGCACTCATAGCAAAACATAGCCTTGATGAAACAAAAGAGGTCTTTGAAGCACGGAGTATGCTTGAAATTGCCACTGTGAAAAAACTAACACAAAAGTCTCAAAGCTTAGATTTTAGTGAGCTTAGAGCTTTAGTCGATCAAGAGTCTCATGAGCGTTTAGCTGGGAATTGGGCCGAGTGGATTAAGCTATCAGGTAAATTTCATCTAAAGCTTGTTGAAGCTAATCAAAACACGATTATGACCAGCTATTTGCAGACACTTATTGCGAGAACATCATTGTTAATTGGTTTGTATGAAATTCCAAAACATAATAATTGCTCGGCAGATGAACATCGCGCGATTTTAGATGCAATTGAGCAGGGTGATGAAAAACGAGCCACTCAACTGATGGAAGAACATTTAGAACACTACGCGACGACATTTATTGAAGAAAACAGCACAACTTCAGCAGAACAAAATTTATTAAATTTATTTAAAAATAAGAAGATTGAAGCTACTCAAACCAACTAAAAAAGTGGGCCAATTCTTATAGGAAAGGCCCAGACCACTTATTTTATAGGAACGATTTGATGTGTTAAAAAATCGATAAAGAGTTTTACTTTCTTCGACAAAATTTTACGGTTTGGCCATGTCACATATAAATGAAGTGGCTGACTGGTGTAGTCCTCCAAACATTTCTGTAATTTACCTTCCTGGTAGTAAGGCTCTGCAATAAACTCTGGAAGAAAGACAATACCGTGATCTTTTAGACACATATCTAATAATAATTCACCATTATTACAGGTCATCACAGGGAAACAATTAAAGGACACTTCTTTTTGATCTTTTTGGAAAATCAACTTCTTATGACGGCTATCTTGATAATAAATTAAAAATTTATGATCTTTGAGTTCCTCTAAAGAGGCGGGTAATCCATGCTGATTAAAATACTCAGGCGTTGCGTATAAGTAACGTTGATAAGTATTTAATATTTTACTATTTGCCAAATTTGGAGGAGAGCCATCAACACGAATTGTTAAATCAAATTTATTATTATTCATGTCTAATAACTGATCTGTCATGAACAAATCAATTTTGATACTAGGGTATTTTTCAATAAAGTCTGAAATTATATTTTGAAGAAAAATATTGCTAAAAGACATGGGGGTATTGAGCTTGAGTTCACCTTCAGGGTACTGCTGATTGTAGTTAATTTCATAGGCAGCCCATTCAAACTCACTTAAAATGACTTTGCTATGTTGATAAAACTTTTCTCCACAAGAGGTGAGGTTCATCTGTCTTGTGGTTCTGGTTAATAGTGTAGTTTTTAGGTCATTTTCGAGGTAGCAAACGCGTTTAGCAACCAAGTCACGAGAGATATCGAGTGCTCTGGCTGCACTACTAAAATTACCATGTTCTACGACACTTACAAAAGTGGAAATACAGTCTAATCGATCCATGGATAAGCGAAAGTTAAAAAAAATATATATCAATGATTAAACTATAAAAATTAAAAAGCAATCATTGTTTTTATTGTATTCGTGCAGGATACAGATTCGTGCTGATTTGCTGTCTATGCTTTTACATTTTTATCTGTTTTGATAATGACCAGTAAGCAATTTTAATGCATTACTCATAAGGAATAATGGAGTTTACCCATGAATAAGTCACTTTTAGAACAACTATCACCAACGAATTGTCAGGTTATTTTTATTGATCACCAGCCACAAATGGCTTTTGGTGTACAGTCAATAGACCGCCAAGTATTAAAAAATAATACTGTAGGGTTAGCAAAAGCAGCTAAAACGTTCAATATTCCTGTCACCATTACTACGGTTGAAACGGAAAGCTTCTCTGGTCATACCTATCCTGAGCTTTTAGATGTATTTCCCGATGCTCCATTATTAGAACGTACTTCAATGAATTCATGGGATGACCAAAAAGTACGTGATTCACTTGCAAAAAATAATCGTAAGAAAGTGATTGTTTCAGGTTTGTGGACTGAAGTGTGCAATAACACTTTTGCTTTTGGTGCCATGCTTGAAGGTGATTATGAAATTTATATGGTTGCGGATGCTTCTGGTGGCACATCGAAAGAAGCACATGACTATGCCATGCAACGTATGATTCAAGCAGGTGTTGTTCCAGTAACTTGGCAACAAGTATTACTTGAATGGCAACGTGATTGGGCACACCGTGATACTTATGATGCAGTCATGGCAATTGTACGTGAGCATTCTGGTGCTTATGGTATGGGCGTTGATTATGCTTATACGATGGTACATAAGGCACCTGAACGTACCACATCAAAACATGAAGTACTTGCACCAGTTCCTGCAAAATAAAATAGTACTTATTTAGGTAAAGGCATATCTAGTATTCAATATTGAAGTGATATTAATACGGATATGCCTTTATTTTTTAGAACGATAATTCACAAGAATGGAGTTCAGAATGACCGAAATAAACCTCATACTTAAAAACGGTAAAATCACCACACTAGATCCTAAAAATCCAGAAGTACAAGCAATTGCCATAGCAGATGGTAAAGTCGTACGCACCGGCACAAATGATGAGATCATGAAGCTGGCATCAGCGACGAGCAAAGTTGTAGATTTAAATGGTCGTCGCGTTATCCCCGGTCTAAATGACAGTCATCTGCATATTATTCGTGGTGGCCTAAATTACAATATGGAACTGCGTTGGGAAGGTGTGCCATCTGTAGCGGATGCACTACGCTTACTCAAGGAACAAGCCGATAATACTCCAGCTCCACAATGGGTACGTGTGGTTGGTGGTTGGACTGAATTCCAGTTTGCCGAAAAGCGTTTACCGACTTTAGAAGAAATTAATAAAGCCGCTCCTGATACTCCAGTATTTGTTTTACATTTATATGCTAGCGCCTTGTTGAACCGAGCTGCGCTTGATGTATTGGGCTTTAACAAAGACACGCCAGACCCGCCCGGCGGCAAGATTGTACGAGATGAAAAGGGTGAGCCAACAGGTCTATTGCTCGCAACTCCATCCGCTATGATTTTATATTCGACCTTAGGTAAAGCGCCGAAATTGCCAGTTGAAGATCAAGTCAATTCAACTCGTCATTTCATGCGTGAATTGAACCGATTAGGTATTACTTCAGCAATTGATGCAGGTGGTGGCGGGCAAAACTATCCTGAAGATTATGATGTGATTAAGCAATTGCATGACCAAAACCAAATGACAGTGCGAATTGCTTACAATCTATTTGCTCAAAAGGCAGGCCAAGAACTTGATGACTATCGCCGTTGGACAGAAATGACATTCCCAGGCGATGGCGATGAACTATTTAGAATGAATGGAGCAGGTGAGAACCTGACATGGTCGGCGGGTGACTTCGAAGATTTCTATGAGCCACGTCCGGATTTACCAGAAAAGATGGAAGGTGAACTCGAAGCCATTGTAGAGCACTTGGCTGAAAAGAAATGGCCATTCCGTATTCATGCAACCTATGATGAAAGTATTAATCGTTTGCTCAATGTATTTGAAAAAGTAAATTCAAAACAGCCATTTGCAACCCGATTTATTATTGACCATGCCGAAACCGTATCTGAACGTAATATTGAGCGTATTGGTGCATTGGGTGGCGGTATAGCCATTCAACACCGTATGGCATATCAAGGTGAGATTTTCGTAAAACGCTATGGAGCCGAAGCTGCTCAAGCAACACCACCAGTTAAGAAAATGCTAGAACTCGGTGTTCCTGTCGGTGCGGGAACAGATGCAACACGTGTTGCGTCTTATAACCCTTGGGTTTGCTTATATTGGTTGAGCACAGGTAAAACAGTGGGTGGTTTACCTTTGTATGATGAAAAAAATCTGTTAGATCGCCAAACAGCACTTATGCTCTGGACCAAAGGTTCGGCTTGGTTTTCAGGTGAAAAAGATGTCAAAGGCTCATTAACAGCAGGGGAACTTGCTGATTTAGTTGTATTGTCTGATGACTACTTCAAAGTTGAAGCAGATGATATTCAGTGGATTGAGTCTGTGCTCACTGTTTTAGGCGGAAAAGTGGTATATGCAGGTGCAGAGTTTAAGCAAGACGATCCACCGTTACCACCAGCATCACCAACATGGTCGCCAGTAAAACGCTTTGGTGGACAATGGAGATTATCTGAAAACCGTAATGCACCTTCAAATCAGTCTTTACAGTCAGAAAGTGCGCTTTGTGCATGTGCTAGCAGTTGCGGTATGCATGGACATAGCCACTCATGGATGCTTGATGTTCCTGTAAATGATAAAGATAAAAAATCTTTCTGGGGCGCACTGGGTTGTTCGTGTTTTGCATTTTAAATAAAACAGTATGGGAACCTGCCGCTTTAAATGGCTTGGTTCTCTAAGGTATGTACCATGAAAATGTACTTATTATCTTTGGCTGTAGGGTTGCTCGTTGGTGTCTTATATTACGTTTTAAATGTGAAGTCGCCAGCTCCACCTCTTGTTGCATTAGTTGGTTTATTAGGCATGGTGATAGGAGAACAACTCCTTCCTTTTATTAAGTCCTACTTTTAACCGTTTTCATTTAACAAAAAAGCTAAATGGCATTGCGCCGTTTAGCTTTTTCTCTATAAGGATCTTAAATTATTTTACTCGTTGACCTTGTTCATTAATGATTACTTCACCATCTTCTTTTGCAAAAAAGCCTAAGTTTTCTAAATCTAAAATGTCTAAAACAATTTCCGAAGGGCGGCACAGACGTGTACCTTTTGAAGTCACCACAAAGGGACGATTGATTAAAATTGGGTACTGAACCATAAAATCAATTAACTGTTCATCTGTCCAGCGGTCTTGTTCCAAATCTAAATCTTTATATGGATCAACATTTTTTCGAATTGCATCACGAACAGTTAATCCAGCTTGTGAAATGAGTTGAGTAAGCTCATCTTTACTAGGAGGTGTCTGTAAATATTCAATAACAATGGGTTCAATCCCAGCGTGACGAATAAGTGCAAGCGTATTACGTGAGGTGCCGCAAGCAGGGTTATGGTAAATCTTCACTAGCTCAGTCATGACAAATTTATCGCCGAATTAAGATATTGCATTTATATATGGATATCCGTATATTTGCAATAACGAATATGAATTGTTACTGACATGATCACTCAAGTCGATTTTTTTAAATGTCTTTCGGACCTTACTCGGTTAAGCATTCTTAAATTAGTTTTAAGAAAACAAAACATATGTGTTTGTGAACTGACCGAGCAACTTGACTTAAGCCAACCGAAAATTTCCCGACATTTAGCGCTATTACGTACTCATGGCATTTTACTTGACTCAAGACAAGGGCAATGGGTGTATTACAGCGTTAACCCAGATTTACCAAGTTGGGCCGTTGAAGTTTTGAAAATTATAGGAAACCAAGATGAAAGTTTCGTGAATCAATCATCTTCACAGTTTTCTTCTATTTCTACCTATTGTGAGTAACACCATGAAATTCTTATTTTTATGTACTGGAAACAGTTGCCGTAGCATTTTGTCAGAAGTTTTATTTAATAGTCGTGCACCAGAAAATTGGAAAGCGTATAGCGCAGGAAGTAAACCATCAGGGCAGGTGCATCCATTAACCATTGAAACACTTGAAAACTTAGGTCTTTCAACAGATGGGCTATGGAGCAAAACCATTGATGACTGCGAGCAGTATCAACCAGATGTTGTGATTACAGTCTGTGATTCTGCTGCACAAGAAGCATGCCCACTTTATTTAGGTGGTGCAATCAAAGCACACTGGGGCTTAAGTGATCCATCTCATTTGGACTTGCCAAAAGAAGAAAAACTCAAAGCTTTCCAAGAGACTGTAGATCATATCAACCGTCGTTTAGATGCATTGTTTGCACTTGATGTTGCAAACTTAAACCGTTCACATTTGATTGCTGAGATTAATAAAATCTCTCATATTGAGTAAGAGAGCCGAGATGACTAAGCAAAAGCTTTCTTTTTTAGACCGGAATCTGACGCTATGGATTTTTATTGCCATGGGTTTAGGGGTGGCCATAGGTGTTTTCTTTCCTCAAGCCTCGGTTTCTTTGAATCAACTCAGTGTAGATAACGTCAATATTCCGATTGCAATTGGTTTAATTTTAATGATGTATCCACCTTTGGCAAAGGTGGATTACGCAGCTTTACCGGAAGTATTTAAAGATAAAAAAACGTTGGCTTTGTCTTTAGTCCAAAACTGGTTAATTGCTCCAATTTTGATGTTTGCTTTAGCGATTATTTTTCTGCATAACTATCCGGAATATATGACAGGTCTAATCTTGATAGGCTTGGCACGTTGCATTGCAATGGTATTGGTCTGGAACGGTTTGGCCTGTGGGGATAACCAATATGTTGCTGCTTTAGTTGCTTTTAACAGTATTTTCCAAATTTTATTCTTTAGTACTTATGCATGGCTTTTCTTAACTTTATTGCCGCCGTATTTTGGTGTGGCTGGTCAAGTCATTGATGTGAATTTCTGGACCATTACCCATGCTGTATTGGTGTATTTAGGTATTCCATTTTTAATGGGTTTCCTCACGCGACTCATTTTAGTGAAAGCAAAAGGATTAGATTGGTATCAAACTAAATTCTTGCCAAAAATTAGTCCAATTAGTTTGATTGCATTACTTTTTACCATTGTGGCGATGTTCAGCTTAAAAGGTGGCGATGTGGTGAGCTTACCTTTAGATGTACTGCGAATTGCGATTCCACTGACGATTTACTTTGTGGTGATGTTCTTCATTAGCTTCTTTATGAGTAAACGTATGGGGAATAACTACCCACGTACAACTGCTATTTCATTTACCGCTGCGGGTAACAACTTTGAGCTCGCTTTAGCCGTTGCGATTGCAACATTTGGTTTAGCGTCACCTGTAGCATTTACTACAGTGATTGGACCATTGGTTGAAGTCCCTGTTTTAATTTCACTTGTTTCAGTTTCTCTTTGGCTCAAGAAAAAGTATTTCTCCCATGAACAGTCTTAACAATGATTTATCCAATGTAGCATTAGATCTTCTTGATAAACCTACTTTTGAACAAGTGCAAGCACAGCAACTTGAACATCCACCACGCATTTTATTGCTATATGGGTCAAATCGTGAGCGCTCTTATAGCCGTTTTGCTGTGTTGACGGCTGGACGAATTCTTGAATATTTAGGCGCCGAGGTCAAAATCTTTCATCCTAAAGGTTTACCTTTACCAGAAGATGCAGAAACAGATCATCCAAAAGTGCAAGAGTTGCATGAGCTTTTGGCTTGGGCAGAAGGTATGGTTTGGTGTTCACCAGAACGTCATGGTGCAATGAGTTCGATTTTAAAAGCTCAGATTGATTGGATTCCCTTAGCTGGCGGAGCAATTCGTGCAACTCAAGGTAAAACCTTAGCCGTTATGCAGGTTAGTGGAGGTTCTCAATCTTTCAATGCTGTGAATCAAATGCGCATTTTAGGGCGCTGGATGCGTATGATTACGATCCCGAATCAGTCTTCGGTTGCTAAAGCTTTTTTAGAGTTTGAAGAAGATGGAAGTATGAAACCATCCTCTTACTATGACCGAATTGTCGATGTAATGGAGGAACTCTATAAGTTCACTTTATTAACACGTGGACAAAAACAATATCTGACAGATCGCTATTCGGAACGTAAAGAATCGGCAGAAGAGTTATCAAAACGAGTGAACCAAAAATAGACTGTTTTACTCAATAAAAAGTGCTCACATTAGAGCACTTTTTATTGATACTTAATGCGAATTTAGATGGTAGGCAATAATGTTTGTAAGAGGTCAATAAAATTTGCCACTTTGGCTGAATTTTCATTTTCTCTTGTAATCAAGTAAAGAGGAGCATTAAGTTTTATTGAACTATCAAATTCGCGATAAATAATTTCATGGTCCCAGAAGTTATGCATTGAGGCTGGTACAATAGTTATACCAATTCCAGCAGCAACTAAATTTAATGTTGCGGTAGGTCGAGGCGCTTCCTGAATAATACGTGGGCTAAAACCCGCTTGGTAGCAGCTATATAAAATGTTGTCATATAAACCTTGTCCTGAAGAACGACGGTATAAAACAAAATTTTCATCTGACAAGTCACTTGAACTAATTTTTTCTTTTTGCGTAAGTGGATGTCCTATAGGCAATGCCACCATCATGGGCTCATCTAATATATGAAGATGTTTTAACCCAATATCACGACTAATCGGGGCTCTTAAAAAGGCGATATCAAGTTTTTCCGAGATTAACCGATCTAATTGCTTTTGGCTGCCTGCTTCTTCAAGTTTGGTTTGTACCCCTGGATATATTTCCCGATAGGAGCGCAATACTAATGAAATCAGTGGATGCAAGCCTGCCGAACTTGTAAAACCAATATTGAGTTGTCCTGTTTTACCTTGGCTGACATCTTGAACTAATTTAGGAATATGTTTGGCATGCTCTAATAAAATTTGTGCTTCTTTAAATAATGCCAAACCTGCTTCGGTCGGTTCAATCCCTCGTGGTTGACGAACAAGCAATTGTGTACCGAGTTCTTCTTCCAGTTTTTTGAGTAAACGTGTTAATGGCGGCTGTTGAATAAATAATCGGTTTGCCGCGTGGGTAATGTTTCTTTCTTCAACAACCACAACAAAGGCATGAAGCTTGTGCAAATCTAGCATAGGAATACCTTTAGGGTATGGTTAAAGAAAATAAAAGCATTTGTAGATATGTCATAAAAGTATCATTCTATCTTGGTCAGATAAAGTGAAAAGTAACGAAAATGAACCATGTTGAGATTGCCGTGCAGAAGGAGAGTGTACCGAGCTGCACAGAACTATTTTTAGGTTTTTTAACATTAGGTTTAATTGGATTTGGCGGCGTGTTGCCTTTAGCACGAAAAGTCGTTGTAGAGCAGAGACAGTGGCTAAGTCCTGAAAAATTCACTGAGTTACTTGGTCTGTGTCAATTTTTACCGGGTGGCAATATTATTAATTTATCTGTTGCGATTGGCATGGAGTTTCGTGGCATTCGCGGTGCAGTAAGCTCACTGATTGGCTTAATCTTTGCACCGACGGTAATTGTTGTACTTTTACATTATGTCTATGAGCAGTTCCAAGACAACCTCATGGTTAAGCATCTTTTTGAAGGATTGGCGGCAGCAGCAGCTGGACTACTGGTTGCAACAGGGTTGAAAATGCTCAAGCCTTTATTACGTAATCCATTAGCGATGTGTGTAGTTGTAGTGGCAATTATCAGTATCGCTTTTCTGAAAATCTCCTTGCTTTTGACCATGCTGGTTTTGTTGTCATTTTATTCAGCTGTTATTTGGAGACGTGTGTAATGGGCGCAGTTCTACTTACTTTAGCCATCATTTTTACTCAGTTATCACTTATTGCTTTTGGTGGCGGCAATACAATTTTGCCTGAAATGCAACGTCAAGTCGTTGATATTCATCACTGGATGACTGCACAAGAATTTAGTGCCTTATTCGCAATAGCCCAAGCTGCCCCTGGTCCAAACATGATGATTGTACCGCTCGTTGGTTGGCATGTAGCAGGGCTATCGGGTTTACTTGTGACATCAACCGCCAAATTTCTACCTTCATCTATTATTACTGTATTTGTAATGAGAGGTTGGTCAAAATTTAAAGATAAGAAATGGCGCCGTGTTTTACAGCTTGCTTTACAACCCGTCACTGTGGGAACAGTACTTGCCAGTGCGTGGATTATTTCAGAGGCGGCTGCAATAAATACTTTACTTGTCATTATGGTAGTCATTGCAACTTTATTATCTTTAATTAAAAAGGTTCATCCCTTACATGTCCTGATTGCTGGGGCTGTATTTGGCGTGGTGTTACTCTAGTTTAACCAGTTTGCCGACCTGCGCTGGATGAGTTCAGGTTGGCTTTTTTTGATTGAAGTGAATAATAATTAAATCTAAAAAACCGATCGAATCTATAAAAACATACTGTTTCACCTATTTTATGTTTTAACGTACTATGCATCTATTGAAAGAATTTGGATGCATTGGAGTAAAAACAGATGTTAGATCAAAACATTAAAACTCAATTAAAAGCTTACTTAGAACGTTTAGAAAGTCCAATCGAATTAGTTGCTGCTTTGGATGAATCAGATAAAGCTGCCCAAATTAAAGAGCTGGTTACCGAAATTGCTGAGCTTTCTGACAAGGTCATTGCACGTTTTGATGGCAATAATACACGCCGTCCAAGCTTTGGTGTGGCTAAAGCAGGCGAACAACCTCGTGTGTTCTTTGCCGGCTTACCGATGGGCCATGAGTTTACATCTTTGATCTTGGCACTGTTACAGGTGTCTGGCTATGCTCCTAAAGTGTCTGATGAAGTATTGAACCAGATTAAAGGTTTAAACCTTAAAGCTGACTTTGATGTGTTTGTATCACTAAGCTGTCATAACTGTCCGGACGTGGTACAGGCGCTTAACCTGATTGCGATTTATAATCCGAACACAACGGCAACCATGATTGATGGTTCATTCTTCCAAGACGAAGTCGAACAACGCAAAATCATGGCGGTTCCAATGGTATTCCAGAACAATGAACACATTGGTCAAGGTCGTATGACCCTTGAAGAAATCGTAGCAAAACTCGACACCAACTCTGCTGAAAAAGATGCAGCAGCGCTTAATGCCAAAGATGCGTTTGATGTATTGGTGATTGGTGGTGGACCTGCAGGTGCAACTGCTGCAATCTATGCGGCACGTAAAGGCATTAACACAGGTATCGTGGCTGAACGCTTTGGTGGTCAGGTCATGGACACCATGGACATTGAAAACTTCACTTCTGTGCAAAAGACTCAAGGTCCTAAGTTTGCTGCCGAAATAGAAGCACATGTTCGTGAATACGATGTTGATATCATGAACCTGCAACGTGTCAGCAAAATCGTTGGTGCAGATCAAACCGCAAATGGCTTGGTCGAAGTTGAACTTGAAAACGGTGCAAAGCTTGAATCAAAAACAGTAATCCTTTCAACAGGTGCACGTTGGAGAGAAATGAATGTACCGGGTGAAGCTGAATACCGTACCCGTGGTGTCGCGTACTGCCCACACTGTGATGGTCCATTATTTAAAGGCAAACGTGTTGCGGTGATTGGTGGCGGTAACTCAGGTGTTGAAGCTGCAATTGACCTTGCAGGGATTGTTGAGCATGTCACTTTGGTAGAGTTCGACACTAAACTCCGTGCTGACCAAGTTTTGCAAAACAAACTGCATAGCTTGCCAAACACCACTGTGATTATGAATGCCTTAAGTACTGAAGTGTTAGGCGATGGTTCACAAGTGACAGGTCTTAAATATAAAGACCGTGCCACTGATGAAGAGCATGTGGTAGAGCTTGCAGGGATCTTTGTACAGATTGGTTTATTGCCAAACACTGATTTCTTGAAAGACAGTGAACTTGAGTTAACCAATCGTGGCGAGATCATTGTAAATGACCGCAACGAAACCAATGTAAAGGGTGTATTTGCTGCGGGTGACTGTACTACGGTTCCGTACAAACAAATCATTATTGCTACAGGTGAAGGTGCTAAAGCATCACTCTCTGCATTTGATTACATCATCCGTTCCGGGCAATAAAATTTAGATCCAGAAACAAAAGAGCCAAAGGTTATCCTTTGGCTCTTTTTATTTTTTTATGGTTTATATAAACCATGTTCGACTAAATGCTCTCGTAAAATACGACGCAGTTCTAAAACGGCTTGCGGCGTTAACTGAATTGAATGCCCACCTGGAAGAACCTTCTCAGATTTGGCACCTTCTAAGTGAGCACTTTTATACGGAACAATACCATCTGTAATTACGTTTGGATCATCGCTCTTGGTGATATTTCCCATAATTGAGTGGAAAACCAAGCCTTTATGAGGATTAATATTTTCTGTGAGCTCCATAAATTTAGATTGATGACTCAAATCGCTTGGACCATTTTGAATCAAACCACTATCAATATTACTCAAGAAATCTTTAACATCTAAATTTTCGGTGGTGAGTGAAGTTGCTACAGCTGATAAAAAAGCACCAGGTAGACGAATAACTTTACGCGCTGCTAATGTAAACCAGCGATCTGCATAATCTGTACCTCGATGAGGAGAAGCCAAGAAAATTGCACGATCAAAATTATTGATTGAATGCATTTGCAATCGTTCAGTAACCATTGGATGTTTCTTAAAGCGATTTTGCTGACGTGTCGTCATTAGCTCTAAAGCAGGCTTGGTAATATCGCCATCACTTACCAGTAAACGGCTAATAATACCTCCCATACTATGTCCAACCAGTACAGCATCATGTGCAGCAGGATCATTAGGGTTCAAAGAACCAAAAGCTTGCTTAAGAAGGGCATAAGTTTGGAAACGGCTTTCCAGAATCGGCATATTAGTCGAATAGAAAACTTGCCAAACTTGATAATTATCTCTTAAAACCGTGTCACCCATAACATCATTAGTTAAAGCAATCCATGCCTCAGGACTACTTGCTAGCCCATGGACTAATACAATAATTTTTTTATTTGGATTGTATGGTTCAAGCATATATAGGTGTGGCATGGTCAAGTGCTGATCACGATCAATCAGACTTAAATAAGCCGCGACACCTAAATTGTTCTCGGCTAACCATAGGCCGTAAGGCGCGGAAAAGTTGGCTGCTAGAGGATATTGTTTGCCTGCTACACTAATATTGTCGGTCCGGTATGGATCGTAAACCCGAATCACGAATTCAGGATTATTAATAATTTCTTCAACAGTGGTCGCATGTTTTGGTTCAGCTACAATAGTTGCAGCCAAATAGCGTGCATGATGAATATTTGGATTAACGCCATTTTTATAATTGTATTTAAGTGGGTCTAAAATATATTCATTAATATCCTCTTTTCCTGAACTCGGAAAAACCGCTACAAATTCAGATCCAAAACCATCACGACGGTTAATTGTTCTTAAACCCGAAAAATTTAAATTATAACTAGAAATTAACTTCTCTAATTTTTGCCCAGCAAGCTGCTGGTGAAATTCGAAATCAATCGAATAGACACTTTTACCAATATGTATTTGGGGCTCAACACCATTTTTTTTAGGATAGCGTAAATCATAAGCACCGACCATTTTGGCAATTGCCTGATTATAGAAGTCACGAATCTGAACTTGTCTATTATCAAAAATACGGTCAGTAGGCTGACGCTTCGTTGAAAACAAATAGGCGTAACTATAACGAATACTTTTATCCAGTAAATTTAATTGCTGGTCTAAACAATCATCGTATTTACTTTGAATATTGGTTTGTTCTTCTTCAGACTTATGTTTAGTAAATCTACTAATTTTACAATTAGATGAATCTGACAAAGCCATTGCTTTTGCCAGATACATTTCACTTGCAGCTGATAAGAACTGTTCATCTAAAATTTGAGGTAATTTTTTGAGTTGATTTACACAGTTATCAGGTGTGTCAGTACAAACTTTAGCTTCCTGACCAGACATTGATAAAACATTCAGACTTGCTTCGCTGAGTTTATCTTGCGTAAGAATACTATTACGTTCATTTGCAATAGTTACATTCAAAGCTTGCTGTTTAACATTAACGACCTGACAACCACTCAGAATTGAACCGAGTAGTATGACCGTCAATACTGTTTTGCTTCTTTTTATTGAAAACATTATGGTCAAAATTTAGTGGCTCAATGGTAGGTAGATCATACAAATTTTAAAATATTTTTCAAATGATCAAATAAAAAAAAGGGCTGTCAAAACAGCCTTTTTTATCTAATTAGACTTATTTTTTAGGTGTTGTGCTAGAGGGAGTAGCAGACATTGCAGGGTTAGTTAAAACTTGCCATACATTCCAACGACCTTGTTTTTCAATTTCTTGAATTAAACGATCAGCAATTTCCGATTCATCTGGATATTTAACTTTATAATTCTTAAGCGTCTGGATCGCATTTTTCTTTTGCTCCATCGCAATATAATTATTTGCAGCAGCTAAATATGCTTCTTGAACATTACCTTTAATTGCTTTATCTAAATATGGAATCGCTTCGCGTTGACCACCACCTTCAGATAAGCCAAAACCGAACCAGAAGTTTGCTTCCGCATCATCTGGGCTAATTTTTAAAAGTCTTTGAGCATATTCTAAAGATCTAGTGGTATGAGCAGTACCTAAATCAAGGTTACGTGCAAGAACACTTGCTTTAAAAGCGCGAAGCAAAATATCAAATGATGCATTTGGGTTTGCAGCAAGTGTATCAAGTTGCTGAGTTACTTCTTTAAGTTTACTTTCAAAGCCTTTACGTTCTTGGCGGTCAGTAAAGCGAGGTGGATAGTGACGTGCTTTGCCTTCCACTAACTGTAAGAAGTCATCAATGCTCGTAACATCAATTTCATTCTCACCAGCTAAAACTGCATATTTCATTGAACGCTGTGAATTATTTACAGTCGGAACAATCAGTTTGTTGGTGTCGAGAGTAAGCTGTTTGGTTGGGTCATCTTGACGATTAACCACCATTTTCGTTACCGGCTGTGCAGCAGCTTCTTTTAACGCAACTTCAAATGCTGGCGGTTGATCATAGTTAAAAGGATTTAGTGCGTAAAAAGGAGGAGTAAGCTCTGGTTCCTTGAAAACAAAAGGCTCAATTTTTTGTTGTTTTACAGGTGCCATTGTACAAGCTGTTAAACTTGAGGTCGCAAGGATGATATATGCCAAAGGCTTAAAATTCATAGGATCTTCCGTTCATTTTAGTAAAGTCAGATTTGGTACTGGTAAGTCTAGGAAAAGCTAAACCGACATGCAAGGGTAAGCGTGTTACATTATGAATCAAGAATATTACGTTTTTGATATCTCGTTTTGTGCGCTACATTCTCGGCGCACTTCTTCAAGAATTTTTAGCTCTTCATCACTAAAAGGTTGTTCATCTTGGCTTTCTTTTTTGAAGCTAGGATCTAGCTCTGATAAACGCTGACATAAATTATTCATACGAGTTTCATTGTGCTGAATACGATCAAGCAAAACGCGCATACCTTCTAAAATAGGGTCTGACTGATCAGCAGTTGTCGCATATGGGGCAAATCCAATACTTTGTGCATAATCACGGCGACGTTCTTCATCTTTATTTTTGTCGGCATCTTTATAAATATAGCGAGCAGGGTTTCCTACAGCAGTCACACCAGCTGGAACAGCTTTAGTCACTACAGCATTTGAACCGACTTTAGCACCTTTACCTACCGTAAATGGCCCCAAAATTTTTGCACCAGCACCAACTACCACACCGTCTTCTAACGTTGGATGGCGCTTGCCAGTCTTCCATGTTGTACCACCTAAGGTAACACCATGATAAAGCGTAACATCATCACCAATTTCAGCAGTTTCACCAATCACAACACCCATGCCATGATCAATAAAAAAACGCTTACCGATTTTAGCACCCGGATGAATTTCGATTCCTGTGGCAAAACGGCTAAATGAAGAAAGTAGGCGAGCTGCACCTTTACAATCTTTTTGCCATAATTCATGTGCAACACGATGCATCATAATTGCATGAATGCCAGGATAAGTCGTAAGAACTTCGAGTGTATTGCGGGCAGCAGGATCTCGCGCAAATACAGCCTTTATATCTTCTTTAAGCTGCTTAAGCATTGGGTTGATCCTCCTTGTCAGATAATGCTTTTTTCCATTTACCACTTGTTAGGGCTTGCACACGACTAAAAATACCGCGAAGTAAATGATATTCCATACGATCTAATTGTATACGACCAAACAGACGACGCAAGCGTAAAGGCAATAAACGTGGATTCTCTGGATCTAAAAATTCAATTTCAGTCAGCATTTTTTCTAGATGAGGATAAAACTCTTCCATTTGTTGCTGAGTAACCAAAGGTTCATCCCATTGCATGCTTTGGCCTTGCACTAATGGCATTTCATCTACATTCTGGTCGACTTTGTCTTGTTCCAGAGCAGACATGCGAAGCTCATAACATACGACTTGAATCGCTTGCGCAACATTTAATACACCATAGTCCGGATTTACAGGAATCGTTAAATGGTAATTTGCCAGTGCTAATTCTTCGTTAGTTAAACCACGATCTTCGCGACCAAAAACAATCGCAATTTGTTGTCCTTGAGCAGTTGCTTTAATGGCTTCTTTAGCCGCAGGTCGCACATCCAGTAAAGGCCAAGGAATGGTGCGACTACGTGCACTTGTTCCAAAAACCAAATGGCAATCTTTAATCGCATCTTCTAAGGTGTCTACAATCTCAAGGTGCTCAAATAAATCTTGGGCACCAGCAGCAAGTGCTTGTATATCTGGATGAGGATATGTTTTGGGTGCTACGAGAACTAATTTAATTAGTCCCATTGTTTTCATGGCACGTAAAGCACTGCCAATATTAGCAGGCAAAGTTGTATTTACCATGACAATACGCACTTGTGCTAATTGTTTTGACACGGTGGTGTGGTCAAACGAACTCATAAGATTTCCAGAAATTACGAATATTGAGAAACTTCGCTTTGGTATAAATCCAATGCATCGTCCATAGACATACCTGCAGGAGGAGAGGCAACAGCATGTGGACGAACAGGGTCTGCTGCTTTAGCCGCTTTCGACTTTACTTGATATTCAATATAAATATTATCTTTACCAAAATAATCTCTAAGTTTAGCAAGTAATTCATCTAGAGGAGCGACTTTCCATTGCGGACCAAACTGAAGCTCGGCTTGAGCATAGGGTTGATCAATCTGTAACTGTAGAGCGATATGTTGATGCATATCAACATTGCAAAATGGCAAGATCATGTTTTGCAGATCTTTTGCCAATGTTGGTTGCATGAACTCTTCTGTTAATTTGATTTGAATGCTATTAGCACGTTTTTGTCTTATTTCATTTAAGGTGAAAGCTTTGGTTAAACGTCCCATTGGACGATCAAAGCCTTCTCGCTCATAGATTTCGCCTTCGAAAACTACAACACGTTCCACTTGAACGATATCTTTAAAACGTTGGAAGCGCTCATGATTACAGCTGACTTCAAAACGTGCCGTACCATCATCAAGTACAATAACCACACGGTTCGGGAAGTTTGCGACATCAATGACTAAACCTGCATAAACCGTAGTAACGCCACGACGCGTAGCTGTAATTTCATTTAGTTTTACAGGAATAAAAGCTTTGAGTTCTTGTCGATAAACATCAATTGGATGGCCTGTTAGATATAAACCAAGCGTATCTTTTTCGCCTTTGAGACGAACTTCATCGCTCCACGGTTTTACAGGTTTAGCTGGCTTACGCTGAACTTCTTCAACTTCACCAAATAAATCCATAATACCGCTTTCACGGTTACTTCGAGCTTGTTCAGCAGCTTGAACAGCTTCAGGCAATTGAGCCATTAAGCTTGCACGTTCAATACCTAAGCAATCGAGTGCACCCGCACGAATTAAAGCTTCAAGAGTACGCTTATTGATTTTCTTTAAATCAATACGGTGGCAAAAATCGAATAGATCTGTATAAGGGCCATATTGTCGACGAGAGTCAATAACTGACTGCATTGCTTGTTCGCCGACGCCTTTAATTGCACCTAAGCCGTAAACAATCGTTTTATCATTACTTGCATGGAAGTGATAAGTCGACATGTTGACCGATGGTGGTAAGACATCAAGATTATTATTTCGACAGTCATCAATCAAGAATACAACACTGTCCGTGTTTTGCATTTCCGATGTCATGACGGCTGCCATAAACTCAGCAGGGTAATGAGCTTTCAACCATGCTGTATGGTAGGCAACGAGTGCATAAGCAGCAGCGTGAGATTTGTTAAAACCATAGCCTGCAAACTTTTCCATATAGTCAAAGATATGGTTGGCTGTGCTTTCATCAATACCTTTTTCAGCAGCACCTTCTAGGAAAATTTGGCGTTGCTTAACCATTTCCTCAGGTTTCTTTTTACCCATTGCACGGCGTAATAAATCTGCGCCGCCTAACGTGTAACCTGCACAGATCTGTGCAGCCTGCATCACCTGTTCCTGATAAACCATAATCCCGTATGTTGGCTCTAATACACCTTCAAGAAGGGGGTGAAGATATTCAAAATCTCCACCATGCATACGGTGAATAAAGTCAGGGATCAGATCCATTGGACCTGGACGATACAATGATACGAACGCAATAATTTCTTCGAATTTACTTGGGCGTGCTTCTTTAAGCATCCGTTTCATGCCGACGGATTCAAACTGGAATACCGCTGTTGTATTTGCATCGGCAAAGACAGAATATGCTTTAGCGTCGTCTAGAGGAACATGCAAGATATTCAGCTGATCATTACTGTCGCGGTTTTTATTAATATTTTGGATCGCGTCTTCAATAACGGTTAAGTTACGTAAACCCAAGAAGTCGAACTTGACCAGACCTGCTGCTTCTACATCGTCTTTATCATATTGAGCAACACGGTTTGTTCCATCTGCATCGCAAAGAACAGCCGAGAAATCGGTAATTTTACCTGGTGCAATGACTACACCTCCGGCATGTTTACCAGTATTTCGGGTTATGCCTTCTAATTTTAATGCCATTTCCCAGATTTCGCTTGCATCGTCGTTATCTGGGTTTGATGGGTTGGTCACAATATCTTTAAGCTGAGGTTCCATATCAATAGCGGTAGCTAAGTCCACACCGAGCGGTTTGGTAGGCACCATTTTTGAAATACGGTCAGCTAACCCGTAAGATTTACCTAATACACGCGCAACGTCACGGATTGCACCTTTTGCAGCCATGGTTCCGAAAGTTGCAATTTGTGAAACGGCTTCGCGACCATAAGTACGCGATACGTAATCAATGACGCGGTCACGTCCAGCAATACAGAAATCGACATCAAAGTCTGGCATCGATACACGTTCTGGGTTTAAGAAACGTTCAAAGAGTAGATCGTAACGAAGTGGATCAAGGTCTGTAATTTTTAAGCTATATGCAACTAATGAACCCGCACCTGAACCACGACCTGGTCCTACAGGAACACCATTATTTTTTGCCCATTGAATAAAGTCCATGACGATGAGGAAGTATCCTGGGAAACCCATCTTCAGGATAATACCGACTTCATAATCAATTCGTTCATCGTAAGGCTTACGAATCTCTGCCCAGTCCTCGCCACGTTTTTCAACAGGGTAAAGATAATTTAAGCGCTCTTCCAAACCTACTTTTGATAAATGTTCAAAATAAGTGTCGATGGTAAAACCATCTGGAATTGGATAGTCAGGTAAAAAGTAAGTACCGAGTTGTAGTTTAACGTTGCAGCGTTTGGCAATATGATAGGTGTTCTCGATAGCACTAGGAATATCGGAAAACAATTCGATCATTTCATCTGAGGTTTTAAAGTGCTGCTCAGGACTATATGTCCGTGGACGGCGATTATCTGCTAATACATAACCATCAGCGATACAAACACGAGCTTCGTGTGCCTCGAAATCTTCTTTTTCGACAAAGTGCACATCATTATGTGCAACTACACCAACATTATATTGTGCAGCAAGCTTAGCTGCTTCTTGAATAAAGTCTTCTTCACCGGGACGGTCAGTACGTGTTAAAGCAAGATAAACACGGTTACCAAACTTTTCGAGCCATGCTTCTAAAAGGGGAGCAGCTTTTTGAGGGTTAGACGAGCAAAGCATCTGACCAACATCACTATGCTGGCCAAGTAAAACGATAATATCTTGATGCTGTTCAAGTACCCATTCTTTTTGTACACATGGAATACTGAGCTGTTGTCCTTCAATAAAGCCGCGTGAAACGATTTCGGTAAGACTTTTCCACCCAACATCACTCATTGCAAGTAAGGTGACACGATGTTGAGCATCATCAAGGCGAATTGTGCTACCTAAAAGCGGCTTAATTCCTTTTTTTAAACAAGAATTATAAAACTTTACCGCCGCATGGAGGTTAGAGAGGTCAGTTAATGCCAGCGCAGGCATTTGGTCTTTAACCGCAGCATTGACCAAGTCAGGTATGCGAACTATCGACTCTGTAATCGAAAATTCTGTATAAATACCTAGATGAACAAACTGCATAAACCAATCCTTAATGCGACCGCAGCATAGTTTAACACGCAAAGTTAAAAGGAAATGGTTAATATTTTGGCAAACTGTTAAGGATTTTATTATTTAAGAAGAATGAGTTGAACATCTATTGTACAGATTTAATATAAAAGACATTATTTTTATAAAATATGACCAGCCCAAACATCTAGGTTTGAGCTGGTTGAAAAACTTAGTACTGCCAGAACATACGCTGAATTTCTTGAGTATCATTAGTCTTAGTAAGCGCTAATGCAGCAAGAAGACGAGCTTTTTGAGGATTCAAATCATGTGCTGCTACCCAACCATATTTAGAGTCAGGTTGTTCTGCATCACGCACTACAAAACCTTGTGCAACACGTGATGAACGGATAATTTGAATACCGTTCTTGTCGTGAAGATTTTGTAAAGTTGGGACGATATATTTTGGTACCGAACCGTTACCAGTGCCTGCATTGATAATCGCTTTAGCACCTGCTTTTGCATATGCTTCATAAGCATCTGGAAGCATAGAGCCTGAACCGTAAACAATCTGTACAGTTGGAAGTGCATCGCCTTTAATATTCTCGATATTAAATTCAGAAGCATTTGTAAAACGTTTTACAGACTGTCTGAACCAGTATGGCTTGCCTTCAACAAGAGTACCTAAAGCACCCCATTGGCTAACAAAAGCATTTGTATGAATGTTAATGCCTTTAGTTACATCACGCGCAGCAAAAATAGAGTCGTTCATAAGAACCATAACGCCTTTATTTTTTGCATCATCAGAAGCTGCTAAAGCAACTGCACTATAAAGGTTAAGTGGGCCATCTGCTGAAAGAGCAGTTGAAGGGCGCATTGAACCAACAAGCACAATTGGTTTATCAGTGTGAACAACCAGATTTAAGAAAAATGCTGTTTCTTCTAAAGTATCAGTACCGTGAGTAATCACAACGCCATTTACAGAAGGCTTTTTAACAAGTTCATTTACTTGACGAGCAATTTGTAATAATTCCTTGTCAGTAATACTTTCAGAAGCGACCTGTAATGCCTGAATACCAGTTACATTTGCCAAATCTTTAATTTGTGGAACTGCATTGATTAAAGTATCAACTGGAACTTTTGCAGCAGTGTAAGTTGCGCTATTTGCTGAACTTGCGCCAGCACCTGCGATAGTACCGCCAGTGGCAACAACAACTACATTGTTTTTTGCGTAAAGTGGGAGAGAGCAGGCCAATAAGCCCATCGCTAAACCTAAAGATTTAACAGTTTTAGTCAACATCGAAAATATCCTTATGAAGTGACGAAAGTAAAAAAAGTTTGTCGAATATGTCTGCTTTTCCTAAGCAAAATACATACCATGTAAAACATACTCGTAACTTGCTGAATAAGAAGCATCCCTGAATAGCATTTTGTTTCACCAACAATTACTTAGTCATTGCTTTTATTCAGCGTTAATAAATATCATGAATAAAATAAAAAATCTATTAAGTTTTTCTAATTTATCTTGATTTGTTTACTTTTTAATATAAAGAAAGTAAATGATTTTTTTATCTTTATAAAATTAAAAAATAATGAGTGGGTGGGGTTTTATTTACCATTTGGTATTTATAAAATGTTGATTTTAAAATTTATTATTTACAAATAAAATAATATAAATTTTTTAGTAGAGAAACTAAATAGTAGTTAGAATAGTTTAATATAATTAAGTTATAATAAAATGAATTAAAATTTAACCACTTGAGGTTTATTTCTACAGAGTATAAATTCTGTTTGGGTGATTTTTATTCTCTTTTTAAGGTTTGCTTTAAGAAAATTTAATAGGAGTTAAAGTGCATTTTTTGGCTCATTATTTAATATAAAAATACAGATAAATTTTGATTGTTTAATTTTAGAATAAAAAGAAGAGCAATTTTATAAGGTCATATAAAATTGCTCTTAAGTTGGGAGAGTGGGAGAAAAGAGAAACTTAAGCGGTCGTTTGTTCTTGAGTTGATTTAATTAATACAGGCTCTGATAGTTCTTCAGTATCAGCTACTTTATCACCTTCAAGTTTAGCAACTACGGCAGTAGCAATACTGTTGCCTACTACGTTTGTTGCAGTACGACCCATGTCAAGGAACTGATCGATACCAAGCAATAATAGAATACCTGCTTCAGGTAAATTGAACATGGTGAGTGTTGCTGAAATAACGACGATAGAAGCTCGTGATACACCCGCAATACCTTTACTTGTCACCATAAGCGTTAACAGAATTAAGATTTGTTGAGTGAAGCTAAGATCGATGTTGTAAGCTTGAGCAATAAACAGTACTGCAAAAGTGGTATACATCATTGAACCATCTAAGTTAAATGAATAACCTAAAGGTAATACAAAGCTAGTCACTTTTTTAGGTACACCAAATTTATTTAATGCATCCATTACTTTTGGGTACGCAGATTCACTTGAAGCTGTAGCAAAAGCAAGCGTTACAGGTTCACGAATTAATTTGCCTAAGCGGAAAATATCTTTTTTCAGTACGATCGCACCGACAGAGAATAAAATGATCCAAAGTAATAGAAGACCGAAATAGAATTCTGCAATTAAAATACCGTAGTCAACGATTAAGCCTAAACCTTGTACTGTAATTGCAGAAGCCATTGCTGCAAATACTGCAAAAGGGGCGAACATCATGACGTAATCGGTAATGCGGAACATGATTTTACTGAGTTCTTCAGTCAAACGAACAATAACTGAGTCTTTTTCGTTGCCTTGATTAACAAAAGCAAGAGCTGAACCAAAGAAAATTGAAAAAACGAGTACTTGTAGGATGTCATTATTGGCCATTGCTTCTGCAATGCTGCGTGGGAAAACATGACTTAAGAATGATTGTAGGGTGAAACCAGTAGTAGTTGGGAGAGAAGAGCTACTAATTTGCTGTGCTGTTGGTAATGCTAAATCTAAAGCTGCACCAGGTTGGAAGAAGTTAGCTAATCCCATGCCGATTGCAAGCGATACAAACGAAGCAGTAATAAACCAAGTCATTGACTTGAGTGTAATACTTCCAATTGATGTAGATTTCCCCATTGATACAATGCCTGCAACAATTGTGGCAAATACCAGTGGAGCAATAATCATTTTGATTAAGCGTAAAAAGATGTCTGAAATAATGCTGAAATAAGAAGCGATTTGCTTCAGTTGTTCACCTTCATTAAAGAAGTGGTGACAAATCCAACCTGTCAGTATGCCAAGTAAAATAGCAACAACAATATACTTGAGCAATTTCTTTTGCTTCATATGAACCTCTATCCATTTGATTCAATCATCCTTTGATGGGATTTGGATAATTGAAAGCTTTCCTTGTTAGTTCAGTCCGGTCGTTTTAACGATTTTATCTTCCTAGATATCTGTATCTGTTTAACCGAATCGAATATGGTGATGTTGTTATGGAAGGGGATTGTTGCTCGATTTTGAAGCAGTGTGAAATGCAAAAATATATTGAACCATGCATTTTTTGCATAATGAATATTGAGAGAAATGCGAAATTACACACAAATTTAAACGTATGGTAAAAAATATATAAATGAATTATTAAAGTGAATTGAAAGATAAAAAGAACTAAATTTCCAATGAAAAACATTTAACTTCAAAGTGTTGTTCTTTAAGGGGTAGAAAGGTGAAAGTATTTGCGATAATTATTTTTTTTAAATAATAAAATAGAATTATCAAAAAAGGCATCCAATTTAAGATGCCTTTTTTGATATGCATTTTTTTAGCGACGGTTGGCTAAGAAACGACCTAAACGAGTAATTGCTTCTCGTAATTCATTTTCAGCAGGTAAGAAAACCACGCGGAAATGATCTGGAGTTGGCCAATTAAAGCCCGTACCTTGCACCAATAACACTTTTTCTGCACGTAACAAATCAAGCATTAACTTTTCATCATCTTCAATTGGATAGATGTTCGGATCGAGGCGAGGGAAACAGTACATTGCTCCCTCTGGTTTCACGCAGCTTACCCCTGGAATCTCGTTTAGCATTTCCCAAGCAATATTACGCTGTTCGTATAAACGGCCACCTGGGCGAATCAAGTCATTGATTGATTGATATCCTCCGAGGGCGGTTTGAATCGCATATTGAGCTTGAACGTTTGCACATAGGCGCATAGATGCCAACATATCTAAACCTTCGATATAGTCAGCAGCACGGCTTTTGTCACCAGTAATTGCCATCCATCCTGAACGGAAACCTGCAATACGATAAGCTTTTGACAAGCCATTAAAAGATACGCATAGCTGGTCACCAGCTAATGATGCCACTGAAACATGTTCAATGCCGTCATAAATAATTTTGTCGTAAATTTCATCAGCAAATAAAATTAAGTCATGTTTCTTTGCAACTGCGACAATTTGTTCAAGCACATGACGTGGATATACTGAACCAGTCGGGTTGTTCGGGTTAATAATGACAATGCCGCGTGTGTTCGGCGTAATTTTACTTTCAATATCAGCAATATCTGGATACCAGCTATTTTCTTCATCACATTTATAGTGGATTGCAGTACCACCTGAAAGATTAACAGCTGCTGTCCAAAGTGGATAATCTGGCATTGGAATCAACATTTCATCGCCATCATCAAGTAGGCCTTGCATCGCCATGACAATAAGTTCAGATACGCCATTGCCAATATACACGTCATTCACGTGCATATTTAGAATGCCTTTTTGTTGGTAATACTGACAAATTGCTTTACGTGCTGGAAAGATACCTTTTGAATCAACATAACCAATTGCATTTGGCAGATTTAAAGCAACGTCATTAATAATTTCTTGTGGTGCTTCAAAACCAAATGGAGCAGGGTTACCAATATTTAATTTGATAATTTTATGTCCTTGCTCTTCCATTTCATTGGCGGCTCGCAATACCGGCCCACGAATGTCATAACAAACATGCTCAAGTTTTGATGATTTTTTAATTTCTCGAGTGGAGGGCATGGAATGGATGGTAGCAGTATTTTTAGACATAACTGGATTCACTTTTGCATATCGGTATAAATAACTTTTAAATGTTTTAACTGTTACCAAATTTAGATCGTGTTGATCTTTTAGTAATTCAACAATTTTTTCATGGGTAAAGCCCGATTGCTGATACTGTTTGATAACTGGTAATAGTTGCTGGAAAAGCACACTTTTTTTCTGAGACATGTTTTGTCCTATACAACCGTGCCAAACAAGAATAGCACCATCTTTGCTTCCTTGGAAGGAAATAAAACATAAATTTGCTTACTTTTGTTTTTGAGTTTTGCTTACTTTTTGCTTTCTATTGCTTAGATGATTAAATTCCAACAAATTTTACGTTCAGAGACTAGTGTTTTTGTGATGAATGGCGTAAATATAAAAACTCAATCATCAGAAATGTTTACATCAGAATAAAGGTGCATGTCATGGGAAAAGTCAATAAAACAGACCGGGAATGGCAAAGAGAGTTATCACCAGAAGAGTATCGGATTACACGACAAAAGGGCACCGAACCTGCATTTACGGGGCAATACTGGAATACTAAGCAACATGGTACCTATGTTTGCCGTTGCTGCGGCGCAGAATTGTTCTCATCAGATACTAAATATGACAGTGGTTGTGGTTGGCCTAGCTTCTTTAAACCGATTGAGCCAACTGCAATTGAAGAACATGACGATTTATCGCATGGTATGGTCAGAACTGAAATTGTTTGTCATGATTGCGAAGCCCATTTAGGGCATGTTTTTGAAGATGGACCACAGCCGACTGGTTTGCGCTATTGTGTAAACTCGGCATCATTACAACTGAAATCACAAGAAAAAAATGATGAGGAAACCTATCCATGAGTAATATTTATCAGTTTGAAGCTGAACTGTTAGAGGGTGAAGTTAAGCAATTAGCTGATTACAAAGGTAAAGTTTTACTAATTGTAAATACTGCGAGTAAATGTGGTTTTACACCACAATTTGCTGGCCTTGAAAAACTTTATGAGAAATATAAAGATCAAGGTTTGGAAGTTTTAGGTTTTCCCTGCAACCAGTTTGGGGGGCAAGATCCAGGTAACAATAAAGAAATCGGTACGTTCTGTCAGCGCAACTATGGGGTGAAATTCCCGATGTTTGCAAAAGTTGATGTAAAAGGACCGGAAGCTCATGTGATTTTTAGATATTTAACACGTGAAGCTAAAGGTATTTTAGGGAGTAGCACGATTAAATGGAACTTTACCAAATTTTTGGTGGGAAGAGATGGCGCTGTGTTAAATCGCTATGCTCCTACGACTAAACCAGAAGCTTTAGAAGCTGATATTGAAAAAGCATTAGCAAGTTAATGAATTCAATGAACGCTATTCCCCAAGATTTTGAGTTTTGGCAAGATGGGCGAATGCCTTATGTTGAAACCAGAAGGTCTTGTCTTAGCCGAACATGTTATAAGTCTCATAGTCATCCAACATTTTCAATTGGAGCTATAGACGAAGGGAATAGCGTTTTTCAAAGCTCATTTGGTACAGCACAAAAGATTTCTGCCGGCACATTAGTCATTGTGCCTGCCCATATTGAACATTCTTGTAACCCGTTGCCTGATCAGGCTTGGAGTTACCAGATGCTGCATCTGGATATATCTTGGCTTAATCAATGGTACGCCGAGTTTCAAAAAGAGGGCTTTGATTTAAATTTGCCCCAGCATAGACCTCTCATTATTAAAGATGAAAATTTATATCAGGCTTTTTCTGATATGAATGAAACTTTATTTGATTCTCAAAAATTAATTCTCGAAAAAGAACAGTCGCTGATCTATTGCCTTACACAGTTGTTATTACCTCATTTTATATTAGAGGAAATAAAGAAAACTCAATATTTGTATGAAAGCTTTTTGGACTTGATTCATATTATTAAATCATCCGAACGATTTATTTCTTTAGAAGAGCTTGCCCAACAGGTAGGCCTTAGTCGATATGCAATCATTCGCCTATTTAAAGCCAATGTGGGCTTAACACCCCATGCATTTCAAATTAATTTAAAGGTTAATCAGGCCAGAGCACAATTAAAACAAGGCATTCCACTCGCAGAGCTAGCTGTAAATTTAGGCTTTAGTGATCAGAGCCATTTTCATAAAGCTTTCAAAGCCCATACAGGAATCACTCCTCGTCAGTTCCAACTCGTTGCCGCGCAATAACTTACAAGAAATTATTTTTCTCTATTTTTAAGCTATTCCATACTGTTTTACAGATGAAGCCGTTATGGAAGTTTTTTTAGTTATTGCCTTTACCCATTTTTTAGCTTTGTTATCTCCGGGACCTGACTTCTTTCTGATTCTCACCAGCCTTTTGCAAAAAGGTTTGCGCTATACATATGGTGTCATTGTGGGAATTACTTTTGGTAATGCCTTGATTTTGATGGCGTGTATGTTTGGATTTATGGTGCTTGGAAATTTGAGTACGAACATTCTTTTAGTACTTAAATGGCTTGGGGCGGGGTATTTGGTTTATTTGAGCTACCTTTGTTTTAGTGCTGCTCGGTCTGGCACCTTAACTTTTGCTATTGAAAAAAATGGTTTGATGGATCAAGGGCATCAACAGCAGGATAAAGTTAAGAGCTTAGTGTTAGGAATACAATCTAGTCTTCTTAATCCGAAAAATATTATGTTTTATAGTAGCTTAATGTTGCTCATTCAGCATGACTTTAATTTGCTTCAAAAATTACTGATGAGTACGTGGATGACTGGAGTGGTTCTTGCTTGGAACTTATTATTGGTTCGCTTATTGCTTCAAAATCGGGTTCTAGAACAGATTAAACGTTCTGCTAAGGGCCTATATTATTGCTCTAGTTTGGCTTTTATATTTTTCGCACTACTGCTGTTTATTTATAGTTAATGTAGTGTACAGCCTTTAATATTACTAAAGGCTGTACAATTTACTTATGCTTAGAGAATTGCTTTTAAACGCTTAACCACTTCTTCGCATTGCGCTAAATCGGCAACTAAAGCCATACGCACATGATTTTCCCCAGGGTTACCTTGATCTGTGTCACGAGATAAATAACGGCCAGGTAAAACCTTAATATGTGCTTTTTCCATTAACATCTTGGCAAAAGTTTCATCATTATCAACTTTTAACCAATAATAAAAACCAGCATCTGGCTTTTGCAGAGGTAATAAGTGACCTAATTCGTTTTGGAATAAATCAAATTTTGCACGATATTGCTTACGGTTTTCTTCAACATGGTTTTCATCATTCCATGCTGCAATTGATGCAAGCTGATGTTGAACAGGCATTGCTGCACCATGATAAGTACGATACTGCAAATATGGTTTTAATAATTCTGCATCACCAGCAACAAAACCTGAGCGTAAACCCGGTAAGTTTGAGCGTTTAGAAAGTGAATGGAATACGACACAGTTTTTATAATCATCGCGACCAAGTTCTGCACAAACTTCTAATAAGCCTGTAGGTGCTTGATCGAACCAAAGTTCTGAATAGCATTCGTCAGAAGCAATAACAAAATTATATTGATCAGATAAGGCAATTAACTTTTTGAATTGCTCTTTAGAAAGCACCGTACCTGTTGGGTTACCTGGTGTACATACAAAAAGCAGGGCTGTTTTTTCCCATACTTCTGCTGGTACAGCATCAAAATCACCTAAATAACCATTTTCTTCGGTGCAATTGATGAAATAAGGTTTTGCACCAGCGAGTAGAGCTGCACCTTCATAAATTTGATAAAACGGATTCGGCATTACTACATACGGCGCGTCTTCACGGTTAATGAGCGCCTGAACAAATGAGAAAATCCCTTCACGAGTACCTGATACGGGTAAAATATGATTTTCTGCACTAATGCTATTCAGTTTGAAGCGTTTGGTTAACCACTCTGCAATACTTTGGCGAAGCTCTGGCAAACCCTTACTATTCGGATAAGTTGATAGATGATTAAAGTTGTCAATGATTGCCTGTTTAACAAACTCTGGTGCTGGGTGCTTAGGTTCACCAATTGATAGTGGAATCAATGGAAGATTAGCAGGAGTGATATCCTTAAAAAGCTGGTTTAACTTTTCAAATGGATACGGGTGCAATAACGACAAGCTAGAGTTCATTAAACAGTTACCAATTAGTTGAGTTTCAGTGCTGACAAATTTGATTAGATGCTTCATCTAATGCAGCTTTAAGCTTTTCCGAGAAGAGTTTGACCTCTTCGTTATTTAACGGTTTTCCATCTTTTTTCGTGACAAAGAAAATATCTTCGGCACGTTCACCTAAAGTTGCAATTCTAGCTGAATGGATGTCTAAACCTTGCATCATAAATAAGCCACCTACGCGTGCAAGTAGGCCAGGGTGATCAAGTGTTGAAATTTCGACCATGTTTTGCTGTAACGCTTCATTCAATGTAACGTCAACTGTATTTTCAATATCAAAATGACGTAGTTGACGTGGAATTCGGCGTTGCATGAGTCCTGGATATTGATCTGGCTGACTAAGCGCTTTTACTAATGCAGTTTTAACGGTTTCTTCGCGTTCAGGGTCGGTCAGCAATGTACCGAAACGATCAAGTACAACATAGGTGTCCAAGCTAAATGCCGTACTTGCCGTGATAATCTTTGCATCTTGAACGTCTAAATTCATTTTGTCCAAAACTGCAACAGTGGTGGCAAAAAGGTTGGGTTGGTCACGTGTATATATAAAGATTTGCACTGCATCTTGGGCAGCTTTACGGTGAGCACGCAACAGTACTAATGGCTCTGGATTATCACCGTGCTTCAAAATTGCTTGAGTGTGCCATGCAATTTCATCTGCTGATTCTTTAATGAAGTATTCATCACCTAGCTCTTGCCATACTTTTTCGACGTCTGCTAATGAGAAGTTATTCACCAGTAATTCACTTGCTGCAAATTTGGTGTCTTCAATCAGCATTTGATAGTCAACAGGACGACTTAAACCTGTACGAATTACATCACGGGCATGCGTATAAAGTTGACGCATAAGTGAAGCACGCCATGTGTTCCACAGTTTTGGATTCGTCGCATTAATATCGGCAACCGTTAAGGTATATAGATAATCAAGATGTTCCATATCGCCAAGTTTTTCAGCAAAATCTTTAACAACATCTGGATCGGAAATATCCTTTTTCTGAGCAGTCAGTGACATGAGTAAATGGTTGTGGATGAGCCATGCAATTAGTTTGCATTCACGCTCTGTAAAGCCGTGTGCACGTCCAAATTCGATTGCATCTTCTGCACCGAGTTCACTATGGTCTCCACCGCGGCCTTTAGCAATGTCATGAAATAATGCAGCGATAAATACAATATCTTGACGTGCGAGACGTTGGAAAACAGAGCTTACAACTGGAAACTCTTTAGCAAACTCAGGTTCTTTAAAACGGTTTAAGTTGCGCAGCAATAATAATGTGTGAGCATCGACTGTATAGATGTGGAATAGGTCATATTGCATAAGACCCATAATTTGGCCAAATGCTGGAATATAGTTTCCTAAAACACCATAGCGCTTCATCGCAACCAAAGTATCGTATAGACGATAGGGTGAGCGAATAATCGACATAAATAGCGCTTGATGTTCAGGATTATCTCGATAATTTTGATTAATGCGTTTTGCAGCAAGAATAAGTAAGCGTAGAGTGCGAGCGCGGATCCCTTCAATATCTGGTCGATTAGCCAAAATATAGAATAATTCTAAAATAGCACTTGGGTGTTCTGCGAATATTTTGTGGTGCTGTACTGCAAGCTTGTCATCAACGATTTTAAAATGATTATTAACTTCTTCAATTTTACGTTCGTAATTTGGTAAGCGCGGAGTAATGACTGATTCGCTAAAATAGGCCAACAACATTTCATTGAGGGTAGAAACCTGTTGTGCGGTACGGTAGTAGCGTTTCATGAACTGCTCGACACCGTAATTTACAGGCTGACCTTCTTGACGGACATAACCAAATTGAGCCGCAATTTCTCTTTGATGATCGAACAGAAGACGGTTTTCATCACGTTTCGCTAAGCGGTGTAAGTGGTGGCGAATTTCCCAAAGAAAACTTTCAGCTTCTTCTAAAACTGTTAATTCAAACTCTGAAATAAAACCTAAATGTACTAAGTCATAAATGCGGTTCACACGGAAATGACGCTTGGCTATCCAGCCAATCTGGTTAATGTCACGAATGCCACCCGGTGCATTTTTAATATCGGGTTCTAAATTGCTTTCAGTATTGTTGTGTTGGTGGTAACGCTTGGCTTGTTCAGCCATTTTTGCATCAAAAAAGGTTTTGTCTGTCCACGTTTGCGAAACAATACGACGCGGCCATTTTGCAAGTTGACTATTACCAGTAATTAAACGAGCTTCAATTAAAGTCGTTGCAACGGTTAGATCTGTCGCAGCTTGTTCAACACAGCTTTGGATGGTACGAACGCTAATGCCGGGTTTAAAATTACCAACGTCCCATAAAGAGGAAATAAATGTAGAAATACGCTTTTCGTTTTCTTCGTTAATTTCATGTTCTGACAAAATCATGATATCAACGTCGGAATAGGGCAACATTTCACGGCGCCCATAACCACCTACTGCAAAAAGACCTAATCCTGTCTGGTCGAGTTCAGCATGTTTCCATAAAAAGATCAGTGCTTCATCAACGAGGTCTGAGCGCGCTTTAATGACTTCTCGAATCGATTGCCCATTTTCATATGAATCCTGCAATTGCTTTTCTACATCCGTTCGCCATTGATTAATGGCTTTAATATCATGATGGCTTGTAACGTAGTTCAGCAATGGCGATGTATTGATCATGAAAATGGGTCTACCAATAAGTAAATATTAAGAGTTGGTTTTTACGCTTACTTGATCAGCGGTTTCTTTCACTAAAGTACGAGCAAGATCAGTATTTTCTGCACGAGCAGTTGCCACACCCATACGACGTCGTTTGAAACCTTCTGGTTTACCAAACAGGCGTAGGTCAGTATTTGGATTGGCTAACGCCGTATTTAAGCCACTGTAGCTTAAGTTGTTGGCATCTACCCCCGCATAAATGACTGCACTAGCGGCAACACTATGGCGAGCTGTGTTCACTGGTAATCCTAAAATTGCACGAGCATGCAGTTCAAATTCGCTTTGAAACTGCGATGCTAGAGTCACTAGACCTGTATCATGTGGGCGAGGTGATACTTCACTGAACCAGACTTTATCGCCTTTAATAAACAGTTCTACACCAAAAATACCACAGCCACCCAGTGCTGTTGTCACTTTATTTGCAATACGTTTTGCTTCTTCAAGTGCAGCTGGTGTCATTGGTTGAGGCTGCCAGCTTTCTACATAATCACCTGCATCTTGACGGTGACCAATTGGGTCGCAGTAGTGAGTTTCGATTTCACCAGTTTCAGGGTTTTTAGCGCGAACGGTAAGTAATGTAATTTCAAAATCAAAATCAATTTGAGATTCAATGATGACCGTACCTTGGTTAACACGACCACCTTGCATCGCATATTCCCAAGCAGCATCGACTTCATCGAAACTTTTTACACGAGATTGGCCTTTACCTGAAGATGACATCACTGGTTTTACAAAATTTGGATAACCAATATCATCAGAAGCGGCGCGGAAGCTTTCTAGTGAATCAGCAAAGCGATAAGCAGAGGTAGGTAAACCAAGTTCTTCAGCAGCAAGACGACGAATACCTTCACGGTTCATTGTCAGGTTTACAGCTTTAGCAGAAGGAATAACGGTTGCAGTTTGGCTCGCTTCAATTTCAACGAGAACTTCTGTAGCGATGGCTTCAATTTCTGGAACAATTAAATTCGGTTTAATTTTTTCGATGAGTTGTTTTAATTGAGTAGGATCAGCCATATTTAACACATAAGAAAAATGTGCAACTTGCATGGCTGGCGCATGATCATAACGGTCGGCTGCATGTACTTCTACACCAAGGCGTTGTAGTGAAATTACAACTTCTTTGCCAAGCTCTCCTGAACCTAACAATAAAACTTTAAATGCAGAAGATTGAAGTGGGGTACCGAGTGTCACGCTCATGCGAATCATCCTGACAAAATTATTTTTTTAAGCATAGCAGAACTTATGGTGGAGTTAAGCCTTATAACGCATAAAAAATGAATTTTGTCGGACAATTAAGAATGTACTTTATTTAGACATTAACTTGATAGTTTAAAAGTAGCTCATCGGCATTTTTACCACGAATACCCCAATTTTCTTTAGGTGTTTCAAAAATCGTAATTTCGATATCTTGAGGCGCTATTTTGCATTGTTCTTCAATATTGCGAAATAACGTTTGGATGAGTCTCTTTTTTGTTTCTGTACTGCGACCTATAAACATTGAAAGCTCAATGATGATGTAGTGTTGGCTACGGTCTGAAGGATAAATAAAGTTTCCTGGTTTAAGGCTAATAAAACGTTGAAATCTTTTCTCAACCGGATATTTCAATTCTTCAATGAGTGCTTGATGTATGGCATGAGAAAGTAATTCTCGATATTGCATAATCGTTTGTTCATTTGCGTAAATTTTAACTTGTGACATTTTTATCTCTAATAGGTAGATGAAGTTATCTTTTTAATCAATTTAAAAAATTAGTTTTTACGCCAGAAGTTTCAATCTTAAACGCTTCTGGCTAGGTTTTAGTTTATATAAGGAAGATGAGTTTATCTATTTATAAAGGTAAATAAGTATAGATCAGGCCATAAACAATAGCGGCAGTTAAAGTTGCTGGAACAATTTTCTTAAATTTAAAATAAAGTCCCGCTAAAACCAAAAAGCCGATAAGCATGGCGAAGCTCTTATCTGGATTTTCAAGAAGTGGTGGAAGGGTCGCAACCACAAGCATGGCGCTAATTGCAGATATACCAATGCTTCCCAAAGCAATTTTTAACCAGACTGAACCGCGTCTTTGCTGTGTACCTTGTAGCTTTTGTATAACAAAGAATGGTCCAAAACGTGAGGCGAAATTAGCAATACCCACAATTATGCCGACCAGAATAATCTCTAGGTTCATTTTAAACTTCGACCTCTTCTTGTTGTCTTAAAACATAATGTTTAAACAGGCCTGCTAAAATGCCTGAAAGAATGCCAATAAAAATGGCAGCAGATAAGTTAATCCAATAGCAGGCTAAAGCTGAAACGACTAAAGATACAGCGACTACAAGGCTATGTTTTCGCTCAAAAGCCGCTAACAAGAAACTCAAAAATAAAGCAGGAAGTAAAAAGTCTAATGCTGCTTGTAAAAATTTTGGAAGATGAGTGACCTGATCTGCAAATAATCCCCCTAACAATGAGCCAGTTGCCCAAGCCATCCAACTAAATAAGCTAAGTCCTAACATCCAAGACTCAGACCATTGCTGACGACGTTGTGAAAGTTGGATCATGCCACTTGCAAAAACTTCATCGGTTAATCCCCAAGCCCAAAGTGCTGTTTTCTTAAGATTGAGTTTACTTGGAATAAGGTTATATAGGGCTGGCCCATAAAGCACATGACGAATATCTAGTGCAATGACTGTTAATGCAGTTAACCAGATAGATGAACCACTAGCCAAAAGTGCGACAACCAAGAACTGACTGGCTCCAGCATACATTGAGCAAGATAGGAAAAAAGCTTCCCATGGTGTAAAACCAAACTGAGATGCAGAAACACCGAAGGCAAAAGAAACGGGTAAATAGGTGAGTACGATAGCTTGACTATCTTTGGCACCTTGCCAAAAAGTTGCCGTTTGATCAGCCATCAATTGTTGTTTGGACACAATGCACCTTGGCAATAAACCAAATGATAAAAATACTTGAAAGATTGAGTATTGTAGCCGAATTTAATAGCATAGTGCCGAAATGTTTAATCGGCAGTTTGATATGTTCAACGCAAAGATTCGTTTAGTTTATATCGCCATGTTGAGTGCAGGTATTTTTACATTGCAGGGCTGTGACAATGGTAATCAGGGTGCAGAAAAAAAAGTAGAAATTAAACCAGCACCGAAACTAACCAATGATGCAACTGTTTATGCTCAAAAAGCATGGACATTAATTAATACGGTTGAGCATTTGGTTTATGAAAAGCAACTAAGTCAAATCGATGACAAAGTTCGTAAACCTTTACGTCAATTGAGTACAGACTGGCGTATCAATGTGAAAATGACTGACTCAGTGACAGAAGGGAAATACGCGCTTTGTCGTAAAGCTCTCACTAGTCTAGATGTGTGGGCTCGTGAAACGCTTGAAAATAATGATTCGGTTGCTAAGAAGCAGGCAGATTATGAGCGAGATAAAGCTCAATGTAAGGATGCAATTGAGAAGCCAAGTCTTGGAAATACTTCTCCAAAATAAAGCAGACACATATAAAAAGCGAGATGATCAATCTCGCTTTTTTGCTTTTAAACGATAATGAGTGAATGTTAATTAAGGTTTTGTTGCTGGTTTCATTGCGTCATGTTTCATTTGATTTGCATCATGCTGAGCATGCATAGATTTCGTCATGGCTTCATGCTTTTGTTCAGTCATATCTTTTTTAACATCTTGTTTTGCTTTTGCTACTTCTTTCTTAGCAGTTGCTTTGCCGTGTGCAGCAACACATTTTCCGCCTTTATGATTTGGTCCTGTACCGCCTTGTAATTGAGTTCCTTTTGGACATGCAAATGCCGAAACACTTAGCATAGCCAATACGCCTGCTGTAAGAATTGTTGATAATTTTTTCATGTTAATCAGCGCCTTGTTGAGTATTATTGCTCAGCCTGAGTGTAAAATGAAAATATCTGCTTTAAAACATTTATTTTGTGAAATAGAGTTTGAACAATGTTTTGTTTTGCAGCGTTATCTAATTTTTTAATTTAATTTTAAGTTTTTGTTATATAGCTGCCTTAGTAAGAATCACGAATGGGCATGAGCAATTACTTTCAATTTTTCAATATCTAAAATCTCAATTTTTTTAAAAGCAATTTTGATGATCTTTTGTTTTTCGAGCAGGCTTAGTTCATGATTGATGGTCTGTCTAGATGTCGTTAGCATATTTGCCAATTGTTCTTGAGAAATATGAATGTGATGATCTTGAATGAGAATATGATTACCATAACCCTCTAAAATAAATAGAAGACGCTGAGCAAGCCTTTGAGAAATACTGCGTGTTTGTATCGCAATCTGCTCTAAGAAAACATACCTAAGTTTTTGACTGGTTAAACGAGCAAAATAGTACCAGTAATAGGGATTTTCTTTGAGTAGCTTATTTAAGGGCTTCGCAGGAATATGTAGAACCGTACTTTTTTTCAAAGCAATCGCATCGTGCGAGCGCGGTTCATGGTCAATGAGGGATATTTCACCAAACCACATAATTGGCTCAGCAATAGCAGAAAGTGCTTCATTACCATTTACGTCGACATAACCTAAGCTAATTGAGCCTTCAAGCACGGTATAAATGCCATCAAACACATCTTGGGCACGGAAAACATAACTATTTTTTTCAAAGGTTCTTTGCTTACCATGTTCTAGAATAAAGTTTTGGAATGCTTCTGGAAGCGCACTAAACCATGTGTTTTCTTTTAATCGGTTAATATAAATAATGTCCAATATTGGGGCCATCCATGAAAAAAATCATTACTTTGTCAAATAGCTGACAACTTTAAGTTTTCCTTATTTGTACAGTATGACTATATGTTGATTAATAGGGAATAACTCATGTCAAATCTGGAGCAACAGCTTAGCAAATATGCGGCTTACCACTTAAATCATAAAAATATTTTGACGCATTTTATTGGTATTCCACTCATCGTGTTTTCAATTTTATGTTTAACAGCAAGAGCTGGGATAGATATTGGTAGTTTTAAATTTACTTTAGCTATAGTGTTGATTGCAGCTAGTACGATCTATTATTTCACTTTAGATAAAGTATTTGGTTTACTCATGCTGATTCTTTTAGTCGCTGTTTATCCACTGGCGAGCCAAATTGCTCAATTATCTTGGGGAGAATGGTTAGCAGCAAGTATTGGCTTCTTTGTGGTGGGGTGGGTCTTTCAGTTTGTTGGGCATTATTTCGAAAAGAAAAAACCGGCTTTTGTTGATGACGTGATTGGACTTGCGATAGGGCCGTTATTTGTATTGGCAGAATTTATATTTATGCTGGGTTTTAGAAAGCCATTGCATGCGCGTATTTTACAAGAGGCACGTAGTAAACGAGAGATGATGGATTTAAGTCATTAAACATAAAAAAAAGCCCCAACATATTGGGGCTTTTTTTGAGCTTTAACTTATACGTTAAAACGGAAGTGCATTACATCGCCATCTTGAACGATGTAAGTTTTACCTTCTAAACGCCATTTACCAGCTTCTTTAGCGCCGTTTTCACCGTTGTATTGTACGAAGTCATCATATGCAACAACTTCAGCACGGATAAAGCCTTTTTCGAAGTCAGTGTGAATAACACCAGCTGCTTGAGGAGCGGTAGCACCAACTTTTACAGTCCATGCACGTACTTCTTGTACACCAGCAGTGAAATAAGTCTGTAAACCTAAAAGCGCATAACCTGCACGAATAACCACATTTAAGCCTGGTTCTTCCATGCCCATTGCTTCTAGGAACTCAGCACGATCTTCATCTTCTAATAATGAAATTTCAGCTTCGATCTGGTTGCAAAGAGGGACAACAATTGCGTTTTCTTCCGCAGCAAGTTTTTTTACTGCATCTAAATGCGGGTTATTTTCAAAACCGTCTTCAGCAACGTTTGCAATATACATCGTTGGTTTTAAAGTCATTAAACCAAAACCACGTACTAATTTGCGTTCGTCATCAGACAAATCAGCCGCACGAGCTGGTTTACCTTCGTCTAGTAATGGTTGGATTTTTTCTAAAACTGCTTTAGTTGCAACAGCTTCTTTGTCACCACCTTTAGCGACTTTAGTCAAACGTAAAATTGCTTTAGCAACAGTTTCAAGGTCTGCAAGTGCAAGTTCAGTATTGATGGTTGCGATGTCATCTAACGGATCAATTTTACCGTTTACGTGAATCACGTTTTCATCTTCGAAACAACGTACCACGTGAGCAATTGCATCAGTTTCACGAATGTTAGCAAGGAATTGGTTACCCAAGCCTTCACCTTTTGATGCACCAGCAACAAGACCTGCAATATCTACAAATTCCATTGTAGTTGGCAAAATACGTTGCGGTTTAACAATCGCAGCAAGTTTGTCTAAACGTGGATCTGGTACAGGAACAATACCTGTGTTTGGTTCAATGGTACAGAAAGGGAAGTTTTCCGCTGCAATTGCTGCTTTCGTTAATGCATTGAAAAGGGTAGATTTCCCTACGTTTGGCAGACCAACAATACCGCAATTAAAACCCATGAAAACCACTCACAAATGTGTAAATTAAAAATTGTCGCTGATTTTACATGAAAGCCATGACAAAGTCATGGCTAGAGCAGGGTTCTGTTGAGTTTAAACTTTACGTTTATCAAGTTGCTGGGCTAATGCATCACCAGTTGCTTGTACTAACATGACTAAAACAATCAACACTAAAATTACAGCCACCATAATTTGCATATCAAAACGTTGATAGCCATAACGATAAGCGATGTCTCCTAAGCCACCTGCACCAATAGCACCAGCAATCGCAGAGGAGTTAATCATGGTAACAATTGTGACAGTAAAGCCCGCAACAATACCTGGCAAAGCCTCTGGTAAAAGTACATGCCAAATAATTTGTTTACGGTTACAACCCATCGCTTGTGCAGCTTCAATTAAGCCTTGATCGACTTCACGTAAGCTAACTTCTGCAATACGCGCAAAGAAAGGAATTGCAGCAATCGTCAATGGAACAACGGCTGCCCATACACCGTAACTTGTACCCACAATCCAGCGAGTAAGCGGAATAAGTGCAACCATTAAAATAAGAAAAGGTACAGAGCGAGTAATGTTGATTACCCAGCCCAAAGCCTGATTAATCTTTTGTGATGGGTGAATGCCATGCTCAGAAGTACTCACTAGAACAACAGCAATGGGTAAGCCAATTAAAAAAGCAATTAATGCAGATGCACCCACCATAAGTAAGGTATCTACAGTTCCAGTAATTAATAGATCAATGAGCTGGTCGGGCATAGCCAAGTACCTCAAATTGTGCAATTGCTGTTAATGCGTCTTGTCGTATGGATGAAATATCAATTTCTACATTAGGAATACCGATTAAAAGTGAACCAATAGTGTGTCCTTGAATAGTATCGACCTGACTTTGATATAAATTGACCGGTGCTTTAAATCTAGCAAGTAGTTCTTGAATATCAGGAACCTGATGAGCTTCAGCCTCATATTTAAGTTTTATAATAATATGAGTCGAATTTTCATCGGGTAACGGACTGATCTTAAAAGGCAGGGTGATCTGTTCAAGATTCAGCAATTCTTGAGTAATTTGTTGCTCTGGTCGTGAAAATACAGACCAAACTTGTCCAGCCTCTACAATCTCACCTTGATCAATCACTACGACTTGATCGCAAATTTCTCGAATGACCTGCATTTCGTGAGTGATTAATACAATAGTTAAGCCAAGCTCCTGATTAATCTTTCTAAGCAGAGCCAAAATAGTGGCTGTACTTTCTGGATCAAGCGCTGAAGTTGCTTCATCACAAAGTAAAATTTCAGGGTGATGAACAAGTGCACGTGCAATACCGACACGTTGCTTTTGCCCACCAGAAAGTTGTGATGGATAATAGCTAGATTTATCTGCTAGCCCGACTAAAGCCAAAACTTCATTTACACGTTGGTCGATATCTGCTTTGTTGTAATTGGAAACTTTTAAGGGCAATGCCACATTTTCCCAAACTGTTTTTGCAGACATTAAATTGAAATGTTGAAAAATCATTCCAATGCGTTGACGGGTTTGAATGAGTTCGGCATGACTCAATTCAGCAATGTTTTGTTGATGAATATGAATACTGCCAGTATTCACTTGTTCCAAGCCATTTAAAGTACGGAGCAAGGAAGATTTTCCTGCACCGCTTTTACCAATAATGCCTAAGATTTTACCTTGGGGAACATCAAGGTTAATCTCTTTTAAAGCATGGAGTTTTTGACCTTGTGATTGGTAAAACTTATTTAAACCACGAATTTTGATATGGGGTAGAGAAAAATCAACTTGTGATCCAAAACTCACCATCGTCATTCTCCTTATTTCCAGCCTTGAAACCACATACCTTGGCCAAAGTCTTTATCCAGAATATCCTGCGCTTGTTTTGAGTTCTGGAATGCTTTAACAAAGGTTGCTAGTTTTTGGTTTTTATCTTGGTAATTGCGACGGGTCACAAACAAAATTGCATATTTTTTATCAATTGGATCTAAAAATAATGCGCTATGCGGGTCGGTTACCTTTGCCATTTTTAAGTAGTGAGGGAAGCCGAAAATTAAATCGACATCGTTATATGCATGTGCTGTCTGCGGGCCTTCAACCTCAACAAAATTTAGCTGTTTAGGATTAGCAATAATGTCTTGGGTGGTCGAAAGTTCATTGTTGCTGTCTTTTAGCTGAATTAAGCCAGCGCGATGTAGCAAAATTAAGGCACGAGCTAAATTGACTGGATCGTTTGGAATAGCAACACGTGCTTTTAACGGTAAATCATCAAGTGTTTTATATTTTTTTGAATATAAACCTACGTGACTTCCTGAACCCGCAGCAAATGCGTGTAAGTCATATCCTGTTTCTTTAACGGCATTGCGTAGAAATACACTTTGCTGGAAAAAGTTTGCATCAATATCGCCGTTTTGTACGGCAACATTCGGTGCTCGCCAGTCAGAAAATTCAACAAGCTTGACGTGAACACCTTGCTTTTCAACTTCATTGGCAACGCTTTGTAATAGCTCAGCATAAGGTGGGCTAATGCCAATCGTTAAAACATCATCGGTTTGCTTATTTTTAATATAGCGATAACCGATGAGACCCAGAATCACGATTAAAATCGTAATTCCGAGTAACCAAGGCTTATATTGTTTGAACTGAATAGCCATAATCTTTCCGTTATTACTTCCAGCCCGGGAACCAAAGCGTTGGTCCAATCTCAGCATCTAAGACAGCTTTAACTTTTGGCGAGTTCTGATAAATCTCAACAAATTTCTTCAATTTGTCGCCCTTGTCCTGATAGTCATCACGCACTACAAACAAGATGGCATAACGTTTATTGGTATTGTCATCAAGTAAAAGTGCACTTTCAGGGTCAGCTGTTTTTGCTAAGCGTAAGTAATGTGGGTAGCCAAAAGCTAAGTCAACATCATCAATTGCACGAGCAGTTTGTGGTCCTTCAACCTCGATGAATTGCAAGTTTTTAGGGTTTGAAACAACATCTTTGAGTGCAGATAAATGATTGTTTGAATCTTTAAGCGTAATTAATTTAGCTTGCTGTAAAAGTAGTAGGGCACGACCTTGGTTCACTGGATCATTTGGAATGACTACACGTGCATTTTGTGGTAATTCATCAAGGCTTTTATATTTCTTTGAATAAAGTCCCACATGTGATGCTGCACCCACTGCAAATGCTTTTAATTTAAAGCCAGTTTCTTTAATTGCATTGTCTAAGAACGGTTGATGCTGGAAAAAGTTCGCATCAATATCCCCATGATTTAAAGTAATGTTTGGTGTATTCCAGTCAGAAAATTCAACCAGTTTCACATTTAAACCCTGTAGCTTTGCTTCATCGGCAGCAGCTTGTAAAGTTTTTGCAAATGGTGGGCTAATGCCAATTACAAGTTCATTTGAGCCACTTTGACGGTGCTTATTCCAAAAGAATAAAGCAACAAAAAGGACTACAACGACTAAGCCTACGCCTAGCCATTTTTTAGAGGCTGTTTGAGCCATGTCTATCTCCAAATTTAAGCAGTTATTTCTTCAATTTTTGTTAAGTTTTTGCTGTTGTTAGAGGGACTACATCGGAACGCTTGAACAGGGTGCTGTTTCGGTAATTGATCACCCCGATTAAAGATTTTGTTCCGTAGTGAACCCGTTTTATATGCAGTTTTATAGCGACCACGTTGTTGCAGCTCAGGAATGACCAAGCGAATAAAGTCGTGGTGAGACTCAGGTGCAACAGTACGTGTCAAATTAAAGCCATCAATATCAGTCTCATCTAAAAGATGAATTAAATATTCAGCAACTTCTTCGCCACTACCGACAATGAGTGGATAACGACCACCCAAAACATGTTGAGCTTTTAAGTCATTTTTCGTGATTTGTTGCTCTTTAAATTTTTCGGTAATCGAAACAATGCTGTTACTTTTTTGGTAAGGAATCGCTTCATCATCGTCAAACTTACTTAGGTCAATACCTGTTGAACTCGCATAATGAGCTAAGCCTGCTTCAGGACTTGCGTACTGACGATATTCATTAAGTTTTTGTACAGCTAAATCATGTGTTTCAGCAACGACAACGGTTATGCCGACAAAGATTTTGATGTCATCACCTGCACGTCCTTGCTGTTCAGCAAGAGCGCGGATCTTTTTCACTTGTTCACGAATTTTTTCGGGCTTGTCGCCGCCAATAAATACACATTCGGCATGACGAGTCGCAAACTGCATACCTTTCGGTGAAGCACCAGCTTGAAATAATGTTGGGGTGCGTTGCACAGAAGGAGACACCTGAAAAACACCTTCACTCTGGTAATATTTTCCGTGATGGTAGATGGTGTGAACTTTAGTTGGGTCTGTAAAAACACGATTTACTTTATCTTTTTTGACTGCGTCGTTTTCCCATGAACCTTCCCAATATTTATAGCAAAGCTCTAAAAACTCTTCGGCTTGTTCATAGCGAGCATCGTGGTCTTTTAAACCTTTTTGACCAATCAAGCGTTCAGCACTATCTAGATAACCCGTAACGATATTCCAGCCAATACGACCTTGAGTTAAATGGTCAAGACTCGCAAAGCGACGAGCAAACTGATACGGATGCTCATAGCTTAAGTTAACAGTCACACCAAAACTCAAGTTTTGAGTGACTGCTGCCATAGCTGAAATGAGTGTAGAAGGGTCATGGCTCGGGAGCTGAATTGACTCTTTTAAAGTCAGATCAATGCCATTTTGATAGACGTCATACACACCTGTAATATCAGCAATAAATAAACCATCAAACAGACCACTTTCTAAGGTTTTGGCTTGTTCTGTCCAATAGCTCAGCTCATTAAAACGGTGTGACTCATCACGTGGATGTGTCCATAGACCATGATTAATATGCCCAACACAGTTCATATCAAAAGCATTGAGTAAAATCTCTTTCGCTTTAAAGTCTGTCATTACAATGTCCCCCGACGAGGTGGTAGAACACCATTCAGAACATAGTTGCCGATAAAGTAATATTTCCAGCGTGCAGCATCATGCAACGTATGCACGCGTGCATTGCGCCAGAAACGGTCTAGGCCATCTTGTGCTTGACTACCACGGCTACCAGCAAGTTCAATCAGCTTCGACGAGGCTTTTAATGCGATATCGCTACTATGAGCACGTACTTTGGCAACATCAATTGAAGCCTTAGCAATCCTTTCAGGTGTGGTTTCAATTTTTGCGGCATCAATTGATTGAGCAGCTTGTTTTAATAGAACTTCACTTGCTCGTACATCTACGGCAATGCGTCCTAATTCATAAATTGTTAAAGGATCTTGGCTTGCCGTTTCTACTTGTGAATCAATCCATGGGCGAGCTTGATGTACTCTTTGCAAGCTTTCTTCAAAGGCTGCACGTGCAATACCTACCTCAATCGATGCATGCATAATTTGGGCAAAAGGTCCCACTAAAGTTGGTTGTAAAAATGCAGTATCAAAAGGAATAACATCGTCTGCATCTACAAAAACCTGATCAAACTTAACTGTGCCGCTACCTGTGGTTTTCTGTCCAAAGCCAGACCAGTCGTCCACAAGTTTTAATCCTTGTGAACCACTTTTTACAAAGGCTAGATATTCTCGGCCTGCATCATCTAAAACTAAGGTTGGAATACGGTGAGCAAATAAACTTCCTGTGCAGTAAAACTTTTCACCCTGAATGAGATATCCATTTTCGTGAGGGCGGATATTGGTTTGTTTATGAGTTGAAGTTTTAGTTTTAAACTCGGCAAGTGCATTACCAAAGCGAGTGCCATTTAAAACTTCGCCGTATAAACGTTGTTTTTGAGCTTCTGTGCCTGTATTGCGTAAGACTTCTAGGGCATAGAAATGGTTTTGTGGAATTTGTCCGATTGAACCATCTGCGCCACTTAAAAGGGCAATTACTTTAGCTACCGTATGGCTTGAAACTTCGGCACCACCATATTGCTTTGGTACTGTAATTGCCCAAAGCCCAGACTGGCTTAAGGCATCAATTTCGGTATACGGTAAAATTCGCTTGGTATCGCGTTCTACTGCGGTTTTTTTAAATTGCTCAGCAAATTGTTTAGCAATTTCCAAAGCTTCAGCATCATTTTGAATAATGTGTGCTTGGTTTGATGCCGATGTTTGTTTAGTTTGAACCGATTGATATGAAGTCATGACAATTTCTCCTTAAATCCAGGCATGGCGGGCAGGGAAATGACCATTAAGGTAATAATTGCCAATGGCATGTAATTTCCAGCGAACAGGGTCGTGTAATGTATGTACACGGGCATTTCGCCAATGTTGATCTAAATTGTGCTGGCTTAAACTTGAACGGCTACCGCCAAGTTCCAACAGTTTTTCAGAGATTTGTAGAGCGGCATCATTGGCATAGACTTTCGCTTCAGCAACTAAAATTGAAGCTTTCGCTACTTGTTCATCAGTCACATTTTCAAGTTGGTCTAGTTCATCTAAATATTCAGCAGCTTCATCAAGTAATAAAATTGCAGCATCGAGCACAATATTTAACTTACCAACCTCTTGCAGGGTGTAATGCTCAAAGCTGGCTTTTTCAACATTTGCATCAATAATTGGTCGTGCTTTATGAATGGTCGATAAGGTATCTTCAAAAGCGGCTTCTGCAATTCCAACATCAATTGCAACTTGTAATAACTGCGAATAAGCACCGCGATAAGTTGGGACTTGTGTTAATAAGCGTTCATCAAAAATAAGTTCAGGATTAACTTCAACATCATTTAATTTAACTGTACCGCTCGCAGTTGTACGTTGACCAAAGCCATTCCAGTCATTAATGACTTCAATGCCTTGAGTATCTCGGTTAACAATCACTAAAACGACATGGCCGTCAGGATGAACGGCCTTAATTGCAAGCCAGTGAGCAAAACTTGTTCCAGTCGAATAAAATTTTTCACCGTTTAATATATATTTGCCATTTTCAATGGTGAGGGTGGTTTTTAGTGTTTTTGAGTCATGTGTATTACGTTCTGGGCCACCATTGGCAAGACGTTTTCCTGCTAGTATTTCTGAAAAGATAAATTGTTTTTGTTGTTCTGTGCCCAAGATTTCGATCAGGTTTAAAAGGCTAATCTGATTTTGTGGAATCTGACCAACATTTGCATCGCCTTTACTTAAAATACGGAAAACTTGTGCCAAGGTTTTATTGGACACAAAAGCTCCGCCATATTTTTTTGCAATTCGGATTCCGCCTAAGCCTTTTTGGCTAAAGCTTTCGATTTGCTCATGAGGTAATAAGCGTTGTTGATCACGTGTATTACGACCCTCTAAAGCATAATCTGCCACTTGATAAGCGGCATTAATGGCTTGTTGATCATTTTGAATGACTTGGACGTATGCCGTCGTTTTAGATAGAGAATTAGACATAATGACACCTTGTATTGCTGTCATTACCTTACAAAAGAAATAATTTTCCACTAAACGAGGACTTATGCTCAGCTTATGAAATAAAGTGCAAAGCATTTTTTTTGATTTTTAAAGGATAAATAAAGATATATAAAGTTTATATTAATCAACAATTTATATTTTTAATGCAAAAAAATAATAACAAAACTCGTTTTAATATGAAAAAGAGCAATAAGTACGGTAAAAAAAGATATAAAAAAAATAGACTTAACTGTCAGCAAAAATGAGCACAATATCCATTGTTTTCACTAAAAATAGCTTCTAAAGTATCTACTTACCATCGACCATTTTTGTACAAATAGTCAAATAAAAATAAACGTGGAGATTTTATGCGGGTTTTGTATCAGTTTCCTTTGTCCCATTATTGTGAAAAAGCTCGCTGGTTGTTAGACCATAAAGAACTTGATTATGTGGCTCATAACTTGATTCCAGGGTTTCATCGTGCTTTCGCACAACTCAAAACAGGGCAAAATTTGCTGCCAATTTTGAAAGATGATCATCAATGGATTGCTGAATCAACCAAAATTGCACTTTATCTGGATGATACCTACCCAGAACATGTGCTTTTACGTCGTGACGAGCAACTTAGGCAACAAACACTGAAAATTGATAGTTTGGCTGATGATCTTGGGGTACATGTGCGTCGTTGGGCATTAGCACATAATTTAGCCCAAGGGGACCATGCTCTAGAAATTATGATGGGTGAACAAGGTTATTTACGTCAGTTTGAAAAAATATCAAAACCTTTTCTCAAAACACTCGTAAAGAAGAACTATAAGCTTGAAGAGGAGTTAGTGAGCCAGTCTAAAGAGCATATGGACGAACTCATAAATGAACTAAACCAGTATCTAATAGAAAATCAAGCGCGCTATATGGTGGGCGACCGATTAAGTCTTGCCGATATTTCTGTCTGTTCGATGCTTGCACCACTATTAGAGGTAAAAGGTACGCCGTGGGAGCGTGAAGAGGCTGAAGAAGTTTCTGCAGAATGGAGCAACTATCAAAAATATTTACTTGATTTGCCTCTAGGCCAATATGTTTTAAGAATATATCAAACCGAAAGAAACGCGCGCGTAGATTGGCGAGGAATTTAAACTTTATAATTTATAAAATGCCCTGATTTTCTCAGGGCATTTTTGTAATATTTCTAAGGTCATTCATTTATCTAAATATTACTATCAATTTTCTAAATGATTTTTATTAAACCATTTGTATATATTATTTTGATGCTTAAGTTGCTTTTTACAATGTGAATTTAATGTTTAGCTAAATCTCTAATAAGTTTAATTTTTATAATTTTGTAGAAAATATAATTTTTCTAAAAACAGTTTTTAGAAGAAGTTAAGCCTCTTTATTGTGCATGTGTTTACAATGTAATCAATAATTGCCACATTTAAGTGTAATTAGGTGAGCTTAATAATAGACAGAAGATTAAAATATAGATTAAAGTAGAAACATGTGAGCAGTTTTAAAGGTATTAATTCTGCAAAACAGATTGAATAAAATAAGTGAAGCAAATGGATGTGTCCTACTTGGAAAAGTTGGCGCGATAATTGCAATTTAATAATAAATCACTCTATTTCTCTATATGAATGATTCTATAGATAAATAGAGAGAATGATCATCAAGGAGTTCTTATGAAACGTTCTGCAACCTCTCTCATTATTTCAACATTTATGCTTTGTACGGTTGGCGCTACTTCTCAAATTCAGGCAGCAGATACATTAGCTAAAATTAAAAGCAGTGGAAAAATCGTCATTGGCCACCGAGAATCTTCTGACCCAATTTCATATGTTGTTGCAGGTAAACCAGTAGGTTATGCAGTCGATATCTGTAACCAGTTTGCAAATGACATTAAAAAAGAATTGAAAATGCCTGGGCTAAAAGTTGAGTACAAGGCAGTAACTTCATCAACTCGTATTCCTGAACTTTTAGCAGGCAATATCGATATGGAATGTGGTACGACCACAAACTCTAAGCAACGCCAAGAGCAAGTTGGTTTCTCAACAAACTACTATGCGACTGAAGTACGTATGGCAGTTAAAGCGAACTCTGGCATTAAGAGTTTGGCAGATTTAAATGGCAAGGCTGTTGTAACAACTCAAGGTACAACATCTGATAAATACATCAAGATGAATGAAAAAGGCCAAGCGCTTACTATCCAAAACATCTATGGTAAAGATCACTCTGACTCTTTTGCAATGATGGCATCAGGCCGTGCTGCTGCATTTGTCATGGATGATAATATTTTAGCTGGCTTAGTTGCTAAGTCTTCTACACCTAAAGCTTTCGCAATTGTTGGTCCGGTACTTTCATCAGAGCCTTATGGCATTATGCTTGCTAAAGGTGATACAAAATTTAAAGCGATTGCTGACCGTACTGTAAATAATCTATGGAAAACTGGTCAAATGGACGCTTTATATAAGAAGTGGTTCTTATCGCCAATTCCACCAAAAAATACAAATTTGAACATGCCACAAAGTTCATCTTATAAAAAACTAAAAGCTCACCCAACAGATGCAGGGATCTAACAAGATCTTTTTGTCCTAAATTTACTTAAGCAAGTGAGACTCACTTGCTTAAGCGGTCTATTTTCCTAAAGATATTCATTTAAGGGGCAAACATGTCAGTCGGCTCGCTAAACTGGACTATATTCTGTGCGGAGTCTAATGAATATGGTGTCGATAAAGCCGCATGGGCAGAATCAGTCTGTAGAGTAATTGGTAGCTCAAGCTACAATGCTCATGCTGAAGCGCCCACATGGTTACAAATGTTAGGTTCAGGCGTCTTTACTATGGTTTGGACAGCTGTTATAGCCTTTCTTATCGCATTTTTATTAGGTTCTCTCCTAGGGGTAATTCGTACATTACCCAACAAACCTCTCGCATTTATTGGCAATTGTTACGTTGAAATTTTCCGTAATATTCCACTTATTGTGCAGCTATTCTTCTGGGCATTTGTTTTTCCGGAATTTTTACCGGATAGCATAAGTGCAGGCAGTGGGGATGTTGTTGCTGGTGGATGGTGGAAAAATCTTTTAAATCAGCAACCTGCGGTTATTGGTGTTTTTGCATTAGGTCTCTACACAGCTGCACGTGTATCTGAGCACATACGTGCCGGTATTAATACTGTTTCTCGCGGACAAAAGTTCGCTGCTTCGGCGATGGGTTTTACCACTGCACAAAGCTATCGTTATGTAATTTTACCTGTTGCATATCGTACTGTGTGGCCCACGATTACTTCTGAAGCAATGAACGTTTTCAAAAACTCAGCTGTTTTATATGCACTAAGTGTTTTGAATTTCTTCGCTTATACAAAAACCATGCGGGAAGAAACTTCTCAGGACATCATTATTCTTATTCTCTCTACACCTGTTTATTTGATCATTACTTATAGCATTAAATTTGTAATGGCATGGATTGAGAAACGAATGGCTGTACCTGGCTTAGGTTCGGGAGGGAAGTAATTATGGATTTTTCTTTATTACACAATCCTGACGTGATCGCGGCACTCAAAGAAGGTTTCGTTTTTACCCTTACCGTGACTGTATTGGCGATGATGGGCGGTATCCTGATCGGAACCCCATTGGCAATGATGCGTTTATCAAGCAATGCTATCGCAAGTAATTTCGCAAAATTTTATGTCGATCTGTTTCGTGGTATTCCATTGATTCAGGTGATCTTTATTTTCTACTTTTTGTTGCCAAAAATATTTGAGTTTCAATCTGATACATATTGGGGACCGTTGTTTTCGAGTGTTGTGACTTTTGCTATTTTTGAGGCTGCATTTTTCTCGGAAATTGTACGTTCCGGAATTCAGTCTATTTCAAGAGGTCAGGTACATGCAGGCTACGCGCTAGGTTTTACCTATGGTCAATCAATGCGCTACGTGGTTTTACCTCAAGCCTTTCGTAACATGCTCCCAGTATTGTTAACTCAAACAATTATTTTATTTCAGGATATCTCATTAGTGTATGTGATTAGTGCACCAGACTTTTTAGGTCGTGCAGATACATTAGCTAATACTTATGGTCCTGAAACGAAAGCAACATTCTATTTAATCGTCGCTGTAGTGTACTTCTGTAGTTCGTTTGTGCTGTCGCAATTAGTCAAACGCTTACAGCAAAAAATTGCCATCATTCGCTAATTGGAGATTTTAAATGCCAATGATAGACATCCAACATATCTCTAAATGGTATGGTGATTTTCAGGTTTTAACAGATTGCACGACGAGTATTGAAAAAGGTGATGTCGTTGTTGTTTGCGGGCCGTCTGGTTCAGGAAAATCAACACTCATTAAAACAGTAAATGCGTTAGAACCATTTCAACAAGGCGACATTATTGTTGATGGCGTTTCTCTGAAAGATCCAAAAACGGATCTTGCTAAATTCCGTTCACGGGTGGGAATGGTCTTTCAGCACTTTGAACTTTTCCCACACATGACTGTTTTAGAAAATTTAACAATTGCTCAAGTCAAAGTGTTAAAGCGTTCAGTTGCTGATGCTCGTGCAAAAGGGCTGAAATATTTAGAGCGTGTAGGTTTACTTGCTCATAAAGATAAGTTTCCGGGTCAATTGTCTGGTGGACAGCAGCAGCGTGTAGCGATTGCGCGTGGCTTGTCCATGGACCCAATCTGTATGTTGTTTGATGAACCAACTTCTGCACTTGACCCTGAAATGGTCGGGGAAGTACTTGAAGTGATGGTGCAACTTGCACATGAAGGCATGACCATGATGTGTGTTACACATGAAATGGGCTTTGCTAAAAGAGTATCTAACCGTTTAATTTTTATGGATGAAGGTAAGATTTTGGAAGACTGCCCAACGCATGAATTCTTTGATAATTTAGATGCTCGCCACGAACGTGCGAAGCTTTTCTTAGAAAAAATTCAAGCCATGCATTAATACCGCTAATAAAAAAAGAGCCTTTTGAAAGGCTCTTTTTTACATCCAATTTTTTAGAAACTATATTTTGCTAATAAATTAATACGAGAGTAATCACCCTTATCTCCTGCGAAAGTTTCTCGCTGGCCGTAAGTATATTCTGCACCTAAATCAATACTTTTAACTGGATTCCAGATTAAATTGACCAAGGCATTATAAATTTCTTTGTTATAGCTGGTACTGGTTAAATTGCTATTTGCGTAAATGTTATCATCTTTATATTGAATACCGCCTATTGCGAAAGTAGAGCGGAGGATAGGGCTCCATTTCCGTTGATAGCCAATAACGGCACTATCGAATTCACCTAAATTAATATCTTGTGTTGTTGTGTCATATGCATAAGCAGAATTGCTATAAAGTAAATAGCGGCCATCTCCTTTAACGTGATAGTAATTAGCAACCAAGCTATCTTGAGGAGTTAAATCATATTTACCACCAACCCCAACACCCCAACCAAATTTTTCTTCAGAAGCGCTATCTTTTGGAGCTACACGGTTTTCATGGGCAAGACCATGTAACTGTAATAGGCCTTTATTATCTGCAGTTTTGAAATCATATCGTGCTGTTAAAGCAGGAAAACGGCTCCCACCGGCAGCATTACCAGCTTTTTCAACATCACCGCCTTCTAAGGCAACTAATATTTTTTGTTGGGCATTAATTGGCTGAGTGTATCTAACCTGTACTGTACGTGTAGTACCTGTACCAATAGCGCCATTAAAATCTACTGTTTCTGGCGATGTATCGGTGTTTACAAAAGGTGAAGTAGTTTGACCAGCTAACCATTTACCTAAAGACATATAAGCATGACGAACACGGAAGGTCCCATTGCCATTATCGCCATTTCCACCCATGAAATCGGCTTCAATTTTGCCGTTTAAATCTCCGTATTGGGTAGGCCGAGTAATGTCTAGACCAATTCTTGAGGTTGCAGCAGATACATTTAAAGAATCTTGTCTTGGATCATCTTTATTTAAAGGGTAGTTAGCGCCATTTGAAATGCTACCATTTGAACCTTTAAAGTCATAGGTTGCATCTGCGCGGACACTACCATAAAGCTTGACTTGGGTTTGTCCATCTGCCATTGCCATCCAACCTGGTTTTGATACAGGAGAGGTAGAAGCCGCAGGTGTTGCGGGAGGTGCTGGTGGAGCACTGACTGATAAAGCTGTTTTTTGTTGATCAGATAGTTTCTGAACAAGTTGTTTTAATTCCTTTACCTCATCACGTAAAGCATTAACTTCAGCATCTGTAGCTGCATGCACAGGCATTGTCACGCTGATTACACCTAAAGAACTCATTGCTAGCACTAGTGTTTTGATCTTATTCACAGGAATTCCCCGACATGGATAAAAATTTTCCTGCAAATACATAACAATAATAATGCCAACTTTAACAATTTAGAAAAATAGTAAAATTTCTATTTTTATCATTGGCTTATGTCAAAATAGAAGTGTAAATAAGACCTTTCATTGAAAAAAATAAATGAGAGCATGAAATTGACTCTCTAAAATGAGTCATATGCTCGACTATTTGCACGGTTAAAATGCATAACTGCAATAAAATATGTAAAAGAAATAAATGTTTTAGCTATTTTTAAACCTTTGTATTTTTCAATGCGTCGTAGTTGTATAGGGTATACTGTCCTCATTGTAAATTCTGGCTGGAGATAGGAATGGAGTTAGATCGTTTTGATAAACAAATTCTAGAAATTTTGTCTCATGAAGACTTAAATTTGAATGAACTTTCAGAACGGATCAATCTGTCAGTCAGTTCTGTGCATCGCCGGATTAAACACCTGATTGAAGCCAACGTTATGGGGCAGCTCAAAAGGGAAATTAATTTTAGTAAACTCGGCTTTACCTTACATATCTTATTGCAAGTTTCATTGAGTAAGCATGACACTGAAACATTTGACAAGTTTCTTTCCGAAATAGAAGCAATTCCAGAAGTGACCAATGCATTTCTAGTGACAGGGCAAAGTGCCGATTTTATTTTGGAACTTGTAGCACGCAACATGGATGACTACAGTGAAATTTTATTAAGACGTATTGGAAAAATTGACAATGTGGTTGCTTTGCATTCCAGCTTTGTTATTAAAAAATATAATGTTTTTAACTGCTATAACCTATTAAATAAACTATAAAAAAACGCACCATTAGGTGCGTTTTTTTAATTCAAATGTTTGATTTAGGCATCAAGTTGAGCCAAAACCTCATCTGTGAACTCAACGTTGGTATAAACGTTTTGTACATCATCGAGATCTTCAAACATATCAATCATTTTAAGAATTTGTTTTGCTTGGTCGACATCAGTAATTTCAGCTTTGGTTGATGGACTCATAACCACTTCTGCATTGTCAGATTTTAAACCAGCAGCAGTCAGAGCATCTTGAACTTCACCAAAAGTTTCTGGTGACGTGATTACCAAAATTTCATCTTCTGAAACTTCAATATCTTCAGCGCCAGCTTCTAAAGCAACTTCCATGATTTTGTCTTCTAAAGAAACATCTTCAAAAGTAATTTCACCACGTTTTGTAAATAGATAAGCGACAGAACCCGCAGTTCCTAGGTTACCATTTGTTTTACTAAAACAGTGACGTACATCTGGTACTGTACGGTTTAAGTTATCTGTCATTGTTTCAACAAGAACAGCAACACCGCCAACGCCATAACCTTCGTAAGTTACTTCTTTTAAATCATCATTATCTTCACCACCGGCACCACGTTGGATTGCACGGTTGATGGTGTCACGTGTCATATTAACTGAAAGAGCTTTTTCAACTACTGCACGCAGACGAGGGTTGCTAGCAGCATCTCCACCGCCAAGTCTGGCAGCAGTCACAATTTCACGAATATATTTAGTAAAAACTTTACCGCGACTTGCATCTTGTTTCGCTTTACGATGCTTAATATTGGCCCATTTAGAATGACCCGCCATGGACGTGAACTCCAAAAAAGAAAATGCAAAAGTGCTGGAATATTAGCATAGGCTTGGTTTTGTTGAAAACTGTTGCCCTGCGTTTTGTTAGCCAATTGAATAAGAATAATAAACTTAAGACCTAATGAGTAAGATTAGGCCGAATCAAGTCCAATTTGAGTTAGTTAATTTTGACGTCTATGTCAAATTTCGCATATAGCTCTTTAATTGTTTCCAAATCTTTTTGTAAGTCTGTTGGGTAAATTTTTCCCAGAATTCCGCCTTGTTTACTTCGCGCGTTAGCATACATGAGTACAATGGGAACATTAGCTGCTTTGGCAATATGCCAAAAACCTGTACGGATAGGTTTACGTTCAGAGCCATCTTTGGCACGAGTAGCTTCAGGAGCAATCACCAAGTTAAAAGTTTCATGATTTTGAAATTGTTCAACCATTTGAGAAACAATATCTTTACTCGCTTTGCGGTCAACGGGAATGCCACCAAGTTTTTCTAGAATTGGCTTAAGAGGACCCTTAAAAAGTTCTTTCTTTATTAAAGTATGAATCTTAATGTCTAAAATTTGGAAGAGAGCAATAGATAGCACTGCATCTAGATTTGATGTATGTTCAAAGCCAATAATAACTTGTTTTTTCTCAAGAATTTCTGGATCTACATTATAGGTCCAACCAGCAGCTTTAAAGATAGAGTTACCTAGAAATTTTTTCATAGATCAGTGCAAGGTGATAAATTTTCAGGATTCTAATATGAGTTTGTAAAAAAGCCTAGAAAAATTATGAAAGCTAAAGTGGAGCATCAAAAATGAAGATTATCTAAGCTGTAGAAGATTTAAAAAGTTCTTTTTATTTTTCTTTTAAACATAATAAACTTAGATAATTTTAAAATTAAGAGACCTGCTGAGGTATCTCTTCATTAATTAAATATTCAATATATTGCCAAATTTTTTCAGAGTTAATAAGTGCTTTATCTGTTGTTCCATCAATAATCATCCCATCAATAATAGAAATAATGATGTGAGTAAGTGGAGTAGGGTTTTCTATCCCTAATTGAGTGAGCTGTTCTTGTAATAAATGAGTCAACCACTTCGTATATTCGTAAAATGGTTCACGAATTGAAGTATATTGTTTAGATACTTCAATAAATGCTTTTTTAAATAAACATCCATTAAATGTTTCACTATTGATCCAATCAATATACCAATTAAAAATAATATGAATTTTCTCAAGCGGGTTAGCATCTTGACGTAAACTTAATTGTTCATTAATTGAATTTTGAATATTTAAATTTCGATGTTGCAAGCATTCCATAATTAAATTTTCTTTCGAAGGAAAATATTTATAAAATGTCATCTTTGCAACATTAGATTCAGCAATAATACGGTCAACACCAGTAGCATTGTATCCAATCTGATTAAATAAATTTAAAGCAGTATTTATAATATCTTCTTTTTTTGACATTACTATTCCATATAGTTAGAACTAATTATAACTTAATCTAAAAAATTTAAATTTTAATATGAATTATCATAATAAAAAAAGGGATTGGATACAAGTTTATATTGTGATAATGATTATCATTATCTTGGTTTTTTTTGAAAATTTATATTTGATTTCGTACGATTTTAATTCTAATATTGATTGATAAAGGAACATATTTAAATATTAATTTAAGTCATTGTTTTTATAATAAAATATGTAAAAATCGATCAGGCTTCAATAAGTTTAATGAGAGTGGATATGCCTAAGAAATTTGAGAATTTTAATAATCCTAGAAAGAAAGCACTCGCAGGGATGAAGCAAAGCATTTCAGCTGAACTATGGGAAAAAAATTCAGACTTTTTGTCCCGTTTAAGAGCAAAAATCGCTAACCATGCCGTGTCAAATCATCCAGCAATTGATATTTTAAATAACGGAAAAATTAATAAAGAAAATTTAAAAAAAATTCACTTAGAATATCGTCATGCAATTGTGCAAACTTTTACTGATGCACTGCTTATGGCCCAATTTCAAACTAAACAATTAGAGCCAAGATTGCATGCTGGCGCAAAAATGTTTCCACGTTTTCTTTTAAGCCTAAATATTTTTGATGAGTTTGGATTTCGACCCGGTTTAGACAAAGATGGTTATTATCAGGGAAACCCAGAATATGCTCACTATCCTTTATTTGAAGATGTATTAAATGATTTTGGTATTACGGGAGAAGATCGTCTGACTTATCAACCAAGTGACATTGCAGATCAAGTTAGAGTATTTTTAGAAAATGCTTATCATGACTATAAAGCTGTTTCAGCTTTATTAGCAGTCGCTGAAGAAGAGGTTATCCTTTACAGTCCACCTTTACGTAAAGCAACTAAAGCCGTAGGTTTGGAGGTGGAGGGTGGTGGTTATTATCATGTACATGGTATTTCTGAGGATGAGAGTGCCGAAGCTGCGGATGATGACCATGAAGAAGATTTATGGTATGTCTTGATGCAAGCTTGTACAGAAGAAGATTATAACTATATTGAAAAGATATGCTTAGAGTATTGTGATTTATGGGAAAAGTTCTGGGATGTTCAAATGGAAAACTCAAAATCAGTTCTTAAACAGCATTTGGCTTAAGAACTTAATAAATGATTAACTCAATAATCTATAACAATCATAAATACTGAAAAGAATGCTCAAAAATATGGAAATATGAAAAGATCTTTTAAAGTTTAAGCGAACAATACAAAATTAGCACACCCTTGTAATAAGATTACATTTGTATGAAATTATTGTTCAATATAATTAGTGCCTATGTCTTATATCACTAATAATTGAAGATGTAATATCTACCTTTGTTAGTTGTAAGAAATCACAGGTGGGTGTGGGTCTATACAACTTATTTTTAAAATGCTGTTTTTATATTAGGTTACTGATGTCTAAAGTGGTTTCGATGCAGATTTATAATAATCCTAGCATTACTGCGCGAATGACTGCTGAAATTTTATTATTTACATTGAGTTTTTGCATTGCATTCACCACATGGAAAGTCACGGTTCTCTCACTAATAGATAGAATTAGCGCAATTTCTGAAGAAGTTTTTCCTTCAGCACTCCAACGCAATACCTCTTTTTCTCTGGTGGATAACTTAAGATTTAAAACAGCGCACTCTCTGTCATTCACAATTTTGGCAATACTATTATGCAGCATTTGAGCAAGCCAAAATATTTTTGTGGATTGTGATTTTTGTTCCTGTTCAGAAATTGGATCGGCTGATCTAGCAAGTGTGAGCATGCCTTGTGTACCAATTAAATCTCGACATGATTGTGACCAGCCAACATTTAGACCGTATGATTGTGCTTCATCCCAAAAATCTCTTGGTAATTGTTTATTTGCTGTTTGGCTTGTCCAAATCAGTGGTTTCAATGAGTTTAGGCAATGTCGTACTGTTGGGTCGATGGCAATATAGTGACGCTCAGCATAACGTTGCTGCCATTCTTCAGGATAGTTATTCAGCAAGATTGTTTTGGGTTGAGCAATAGAGAGGGGGATATGCATGCCATAAGCACAATAGCCATATCCAAGTTGTGCGCTAATGGATTTAGCGATATCAAATAGCTGATCCGTATCTTTTGCATTTAAAGATGCAGAAAGCAGATCTTCTTGCCAATTTTCCATGTTTTCCCCTTGTCCTTAATGCATAAAATTTTATTAAAAGTATTTGATTTTTATGGTCAAGTATTCCCTTGATAGGGTTTTTATAACTGCAAATTATTGAAACTAATTGATTAATAGATAAAGTGTATGAGTGGTCGTTACTGCTGTGACTTAGATCTCATCATTTTATTATTAATAATATAATAAATCATAAACTGTTTATTAATTATACATTATATTTAATCTTTAACTAAATGTAAGTTTTCACCTACGAACAAAAGCTAACCATGAATAAAAAGTTAAAAGCTCCTGTCTTTTAATTATAAATAATGCGTTTATTTTGATCTCCTTAAAATATGAAACTTAGTATGGATGACAAAAACTATAAATCTGTTGCACTACGAATTTATAGTGCAACAGATTGATGTGATGGTTAAATTTAACAAGAACCCCAAACAACACCAGACCAAACAGGGTTGTTATTAAGATAGAGAGTGATTTTTAAACCTGTAGGGATACCCCATGATGTGCAAAGATCACCGCAGACTTTTAGTGTTGCACCAATTGGAATACTGATAGGAGATGGGAAGCAAATTTGCCCAATGATTGGGAAGCTGAAACATATTTTGTTTGTTGTCGGATCGTAAGAAGCTGAAACACAAGCCTGAAGGTTTAGTGCTTGAACTCCAGCTGAATCTAGTTGGCTTTTTAGACCTTCTACAGTTATATTATTTTCAGTTGTTAAATTGGTATTTTCACTTGCTAAATTAGCGTTTGTAGGTTGATTTTCAAAACCGACTTTTGTGTAGTCAGGAATCACGTCTTTTTCACATTGACATTTGCTCATTTTAATACTTCCTTTTAAATGTTCGTACTCATCTGGCTTTTCCGAAATTCGCCCCATTTATTTTTCGTGGTTTCTGGAATCCACAGCCACCCCAATATGGGATGATTTCTTGGAGGTGGATGCATTTCTACGGTGTTGCACATCAATACATCTGCCTATTATTTAATCAAAATGTATTGGTTTTTTTTAAAGGAAAAAACTGTAAGTTTTTACAGTTTTAAGGAAGAATGATGTTTTTAGCTTTAAAGGGTTGAATAACTAAAACTTGTCGAAGGCTTTAATAGTAGGTATATCTTTTAGTGCTGTGATGCACTTAGCACTCTTATTTTTTTCGATAATTCATACTAGTCACTAAGAAAACTTGTTTTAAAAATAATCAAATTTTAGTTTTAAGTTATAAGACACGGCCTTGCTAGATAATGAAATAAACTAGCATGCTCATCATCAGTGGTTATTTTAAGTGATAATTTTTTGAACTACATTCAGAGGATACGTTAGTAAGTTTAGAGAGTTTATAGTGAGATTATTATAGATACTCTTATTACCTATCATGTGCCCACAGTTCCAGATAATCTTAATAAAGTTCAGATTTATAGACTCCGTTCACGAATATTAGATTAGATATATCGAATCTAAGTAGGTCCGATTGGAATTACTTGGGAAGTGTGCAAATAAAATCGAAATAGATTTGATCAAATCATTTTAAGTCTTAATAGTTTGGATGACAGAAGATTTATCTTATACAGAGAAGAAAGACAAAGTGCTCAAAAAGATTAAATGAAGGAAAGAGCAACGAATTATTGAACGGATGAACCATAAAATAGATGGGAATATCCAATGGTCTGAAAAGAGAATGCATTAAAAAACCTCATAAACTTTTTAGTTTATGAGGTTTGGTATTTGGTGGGCCCACACAGACTTGAACTGTGGACCAACGGATTATGAGTCCGCTGCTCTAACCAACTGAGCTATAGGCCCTATAAGCAAGAAAAGCTTTTAATCTCAAGGCTTTTCAGTGCGTGCAATACTAATCAATTTTTTAATTAAACACAAGTCATTTTCTAAAGTTGGCGTATAGTAGCCCAAAAAATATTGTGTTGTTTTGGTTAAATATTACAAGCGATAGTGATTCTAGCGTATGAGTACTTCGCGAGTAAAGCGAACTAAGTTATTTATCGATCAATTAGAACTTATTCCAGCCAGCAACTTATAGTGGTAGAGGCTTAATTGTCTTTTCGATTCGAATTATTAATTCTTTCAAAATATATATTGTTTAAAATTCAACCAAGTTGTGGGAGGTTATTTGAATAATACTGACAAGAATAAGTTAGATAAGTTTACCGAAAAATAGTAGAGCATAAGCTGATTTGTGCATATATGTATCGCGTGCAATTTATAAATTTTCGATCGAAAATTATTTTAATAATAGCTATGAGAGTGTTTTGAATAAAACTAATTCATAAAATTATATTTATAGAGTCAATTACTTCTTATCAAAGTCAAGTCTATATCTCCCTAATAGGATTTATTCTTTGGAATTTGATGAAAAACTGTCATAAATATATTGATGATGAGTAAATTTTCTTCTAAGTAATCTAAGTCAGGATACATAATTAATATTCAAAAAGTTAAGAATAAAAAATGATAATAGTTATAGGATTAATTTTTTAGAACTTGTAAAGGACTTGTCCTTTGATTTTTGTAAGTCTGGATATAATCGAAACATTACTTATAAAATATTGAGAGTCAAAGTATTTCAAAATAAATAAGCTAATATAAGATGGATATAGCTTTAAAGATAAAAAGCGAAAAGAGAAAAGAGATGAATAAATTCGAGCTTATTTTTAAAATTAAGCAATTTATCTCATTTTATTAAAAAAAATAGAACTTTTAAGTGTAAAAGTTGGAAATTTTTATCATTGAAATTTCTTTCTTTTTCTAATGTGTTTTCTATATAAAACTTAAAGTGTGATTGCTTTCACATGGAATACAAATGATTGTATTTTATTAATTTTATTCTTGACTAAAATGCTAGGTTTTAATAAAGTAAAAATGTATTTTTCCAAAATAAAAAACTATTGCTTAGTCCTGAAATACAGTAAGAAGCCTGCTTTTTAAGTAGGCTTCTTGCTTTGTATAACATTGACGGAAACAGGGCCTGAACAATAAGGTAAATCTTTAAAGCAAGCATATTTAATTTGAAGTAAAACTATAAAAAGAAATCAGATGTACTCAGAACTAAAGTATAAGAAATTATAAATTTTCTTGAATAATTTGGATGAGTTCTCGAGCCGCTTTAGATAATGGGCGGTCTTGAAGCCAAATTAAATAAATGGATAGAGGTAAATGATTTTTGGTATTTTTAAAATCTAAAAGAACTAAATGACCTTGATCGATTTTTTCTTGTACTAATGATAAAGGGAAATTTCCCCAGCCGAGTCCTGCTTCAACCATATTAATTGCTGTTTGTAGACTATTCGTTTTCCAGTACATTGCACCAATAATTGAACGAGAATCTGTCATTTCATGGTCACTACTCGCTACTACAATTTGCCTAATATTGATTAACTCTTCAATAGAAAACTGCTTTGTTTTTTCTAGTAGAAGACTATGAGTAGACGAAATCGTGGCAACTACTGTTTCAGTCATGACCAATTGCAGATTTTCACGCATTTTTATATTTAGGTCTGAACCTGCTAAGCAAAGACTAATTTCTTCCTTATAAAGTAAATTGACGATGTCATCTTGAGGGGCAGTAATAACTTCTATATTAAGTAATGGGAATTTATCGGCTAATTTTTTTATTGAATAGAATAATAATTTGGTATTTACATCAGAGACAACACCAATACGTAATTTACTTTCAAGGCCTAAAGAAAGTTCATGGGCATGAGTACTAAATAGCCTAAGCTGTTCAGAAATAATGCGAGCCTGTGGTTCTAAGGCCAATGCTGTAGAGGTTGGAATGACCTTTCGATGGGTTCGTTCAAATAAGATATAACCCAATTCTGCTTCCAAATTAGCAATGGCCATGCTGACTGCTGAGGGCACCCGATTTAGTTTACGAGCGGCCGCAGAGAAAGATCCCGTATCTAGTACGGTGATAAAGAGTTCAATATTTTCACTGTTAAAATTCATTTTGATATCAGTCAAACTGAAAGCTATTAACTTTATATATGATTTTAACTGAAATTAAAATATAAAGAATTAAGCAGAGTTTATTGATTATGCAAGGTGTAAAGCGTCGAATCGTATATGTTTCTTCTTATGAAGTGATTGGAATGATTATTTCATCAGTAGGGTTAGCTATTTTTGCAGGTGATAGTGTGGAACATACTGGGCCATTATCTGTCATGATTACGACCATCGCTGTAACTTGGAATTTTATTTACAATGTTTTATATGAGAAGTGGGAAGCTAGGCAAATTAGTAATATCCGTACAGTCAAACGTAGGATTGGGCATGCAATTGGTTTTCAGCTTACCTTAGTTTTATTTTTGATTCCTCTTATTGCATGGTGGATGGATATTTCTCTGATTGCAGCTTTTTGGCTAGATGTAGCTTTTATTATCATTATTCCCATCTACACTTTTATATTTAATTGGAGTTTTGATAAGTTGTTTGGGCTTCCTGCTTCAGCACAGGTTAAAGCATTACAAGAATAGCTTTTTATCAATTTCAGTAAGATATCAAAGTCATACTTTGATATCTTATGTTTGGGCTTTACTTAACTTGTTCGATAGGTAACTGTTTTACAAACTTTAGTTGAGCTCTTTTAGCAAAAAAATAGTAGATCAAAGCTGTAGAGATAAGTCCCACTAGCCATGATAGATCTATGCCTCCCAACATTGCCGCGATTTGACCTGTATAGAATTTGCTATCAATAAATGGTAGTTGAATTAAAATACCTAAAAAGTAGCAAGTAATACCAATTCGATTCCAGCGACCATACTTGCCATTTGGATCATAGAGTGCATCTACATCACATTCTTCTTTAGAGATAAAGTAGTAATCAACCAGATTAATTGCGCTCCATGGAATAAAAAAAGTAAGTAAAAACAAAATAAATGCTTTAAAAGCACTTAAGAAAGTGTGCTCGCCAATAATTGCTATAAAGGTCGAGATCACGACCATAGCAAGGACAATGAGCAATCTTGTTATTTTTGAGATTTGATTTGTCGATTTGAAACTGTTCCAAACCGTAGCAACACACATAAAACTACCGTAAGCATTTAAGGTCGTCAGAGTAACTTTGCCAAAAGCAATACTAAAATATAAGAAGGTAACAACTAAGGCGATGGGGTTCATTCCAACTACATATTGAACCTCATTTCCAACAAAATTCCCGTTTGCAACCTGAGCAATCAAAACACCTAAGCTCATGGAAATTTGTGAACCCACTAAAGAACCTAAGCCAACGGCCCAGAAAACGCGAGATGAAGACGTTTTAGTTGGAAGATAACGAGAGTAGTCTGCAACATAAGGTCCAAAAGAGATTTGCCAAGAAGCAGAAAGTGAAACTGCTAACAAAAATGAAGACCAACTAAAATGACGCACTGCTAAGAGTTCAGAAAAATCAGAAAGAGCTAAAATTTGAGTCAGAATAATAACAAAAGCAATCAAGCCAATAATACTGGCTACTTTGCCTACCACATGAATTAAGCGATATCCAATTGTTGCAAATAAGATAATAAAGCAAGCATAAATTAAGATGCCAGTTGTATTGCTGACATGTGCTAGATGTGCAATTGCTTTACCTGCGAGTACCTCACCAGTTGCAGTAAACCCCAGATACATCAGACAAACGAGTATGATTGGAATACATGCACCATATACCCCAAATTGGACACGACTTGAAATCATTTGGGGAAGCCCAAGTTTTGGACCTTGGGCAGCATGTAGTGCCATAACGGCAGCACCAAAACATTGTCCCACGAATAAACCAATAATAGACCAAAAAACATCACCACCTAATACAACTGCTAGAGCACCTGTCACAATGGCCGTGATTTGTAAATTGGCACCAAACCAGAGGGTGAATTGAGCAAATACTCCGCCATGTCTTTCATTCTCTGGAATAAAATCAATGCTTCGGTTTTCAATAAAACTGTTATTTGGTGTCTCAGCCGATGAGTCCATTACACTCTCCTTGTCCTTTAAGAGTCCACTCTATTTTTATTAAGTCTGCATTTGTACAAACAAATACAAACATGTATATACAAGCAATTTTAAAAAGAATCAAATACTTTTTAAGGGTGTAGAACCTAAAAGTGGCTTAAATATTTCATAGATAAATAGAAAAATAATTAGACTGATATTATTTTTAATAAATTTAAATGATAGAAAAATAATATATAAAAAAGCCCTCTATTGAGGGCCTGACTTTATACATTAGTGTCTAAGATAGCTTGAAAAAAAGTTGGAAGTTCAGAAAATTGGACGAGTTGAGTTTTATCTTCTTGTTTATAATAATACTGATAGTTTGGAGCTTCTGAATGATTATCTAGATATTGAGTTGCATCGGTAAATTGTGCTTTTGCAACTGGTTTATCTTTTTTAAATTTCACAATAATAGGATTTACTGAATTTAATTTTACCGGTACACCATTCTCAAATTTAGCAGTTTCAATTAATAAAGAAATTTTAAAATTTCTGAATGTTACACAACAGTGGCCTCCATTTTCTGTTTTAATTTCTTGATCATGAAAAAGCTCTTTAAATAAATTCTTTAAAGATTCTCTATGCTTATCTAAAGCAATCTGAAAATCATGATCTTGTTGTCCAATTTTTTCTTGCTCTTCTTGCAGCAATTGGGCTTGCTTTTCAATGGTGGTGAAATCCAGCTTCATTTTAATATCTCCTTAGGTTGTTTTAAAACTATATATGGCAATCTTTTATTAAGTTTTAAAGAAACATATATTATTTGTTACAACGCAATAATTAAGATGAGCTTTTGTGATAAATAATTGAAAATGTAAAAATATATTTTTAAAAATAAAACTTATAAAATTAAAGAGTTTATTAAGTAAATATTTTTTCTATTTTTTATTTGAAAATGCTGCTACATGATAAACATATGATTTTTAATGTAGCAGCATATTTCCTATTTTGTACAATGTTTTACTATAAGTGGCGTGCCTTTAATTTTAAAAAAACCTCCGCTACTCATTACACCAAACATCACTAAAGCTGTTCCTATCAATTGCCAGATATTGAGAGACTGCCCTGTAAGTAGGGCGATGAGCATACTAAATACTGGTACAAAGTTAAAAAAGACGGAAGCACGCCCGGCTCCTAACTTTTGTATTCCATTAAACCAGAATAAATAAGCAATCATTGTAGAGCAGATAATGACATAACCCATGGCCAGATGTGCATTCACAGGCGCAGAAGTGATGGCTGTAAGAGGATCTTCAAATATCATACTTAACACGCCAAGTGTTATTGCCCCGAACATCATAGAAAAAGTCGTTGTTTCTAAAGGCGTGGCATTTTTTACATAGCGGCGAGATAGAACGTTTGCTAAGCAAAATCCAAAAGCCCCTAATAATATAAATAGATCTCCAATGTCTATTTTCAGGTGAAGTAAAGTTGTTATATGCCCCTGACTAATGACGAGTAACACACCACTTAAGCCGAATAAAACACCTAAAAATTTACTAGGGGTAAGTTTTTCACCGTCCAAAATAATTGTCATTAATAAGGTCATCAACGGTGTGGTTGCCATAATTAAAGCACCATTCACGGCAGATGTAGTCTGTAAGCCATAAAAACAACCTATGTTGAATCCTGTAATGCCGACAACCCCAATAATAAGATAGATAAATAAATTTTGACTTAAGGCTGCCCATCTTAGCTTGCCTGTTATTGAAAAGATCAGAAGTAAGCCTAGGCTTGCAATTGAAAACCGTTCAGATGCGGCAGATAGCGGAGGCATATGTTGAATAATATAAGACATTGCATTAAATGCTGATCCCCAAAAAAACATCGTTAATACAACACCAGCATAGGCATAAGCCACCGTTCTGTTCATCGACAGGCTCCCACTAAGAAAGGTTTTATTCTGGGCAATTATATAAAGGTGTACAATTCCGTATTAATACACTTCTAATGTGAAAATTTGCACAATGATTGATTGGGAAAATTTACATTACTTTTCAGTTTTTACCGAAGAGAAGTCACTGTCAGCTGCCGCAAGAAAGTTGGGGGTAGACCATGCAACTGTATCCAGAAGAATTGCTCAACTAGAACAAAATTTAAAACTCAAATTAGTTGATCGTAGACCACGCACATACATACTTACCCCAGATGGGGAACGTCTTGCACAAGTAGTTGCTCGTATGATGGAAGAAACGTTTTCTATTGAACGTTTAACTCAAGCTGGTCAGCAAGAAGTGATGGGTAGTGTTTCTATTAGTATGCCTCCTTTAACGGCTGCGCATCTCATCATGCCTCATCTGGGGAGATTTTATCGACATTATCCCCAATTAAAATTACGTGTACTCGGTGATGTTCATTATGTTTCTTTACAGCATAGTGAGGCTGATATTGCTGTACGATTTGGACGTCCTAAAGATGAAAACTTAGTTGCTCGTAAAGTCGGCGAAATTCCTTTTGGGATATACGCTGCTCCAAATTATTTAGCTTCAACTGATTCTGAAAGTTATGAATGGATCAGCGTAGAAGTCGGAGGTGTACATGGTCAAAAACAGCAGAAGTTAAAAGAAAGATTAGGGAATAAAGAACCTATAATGGTTACAAATCATCCTGAGCTTCAGTGGAGAGCCGCATGTGGAGAAGCTGGGTTAGCTGTGTTACCTGATTTTTTAGGCACATTGAGTAATTTGGTAAGATTGCAAGATGATCATCCTATGAGTGCTGAAATCTGGTTGGTAACCCATGAAGATCTACGACATAGTCCTGCAATACGTGTAGTAATGGATTTTCTGGTGAGTTGTTTCGAGTCTTTTAGAACTTAAACTTAGTTAGTTAAATACTAACTTTTAGACGTCTGTTTAAAGAAGCTGCCATTTTTCCGCAGCTTCTTTTGAGTTTGGTTAGATCAATACGCTAGGTTAGACTAACTTCTATGCCTTCACGTAAATTAGATTGATCTTGACGAGAGTTTAAATCAATTTTGGCAAAAGACTTAGCAAGTAAACGTCTAGCAGCTGAATTAATAGGTTTTTCTACCCATTTAGGTAATTTTATCCCTAAAGGATTAGTTTCGGTTTTAGATACTTCGGTGGTTACTCTTGTTCCCATAATATAGTCAAACCAAGGTCTGGTAACGCACCAATTAGCATTCTGATTACTTGTCATATGGTGATCATAATGCCAAGGAATACGTTTTTTTGCATATTCTGGATCTAAATGAGATTTAGCATGTACACGCCAATAATTCCATAAACCATAATAGAGTCCAGCTGTAAAAAAAGGAGCTACAGGTAAAAAAATGGTAGCAGCACCTGCTAATCCAATTAAGGCTGTTTTTTCATTATAAATTTCAGCATTTTTAAGCATAGATTCGGCATAGCCTTCATCATGGAAGCCATTTAAACGGGCACGTTTATGATGTGCGATATGGGTGAAAAATGGACTATTACGATACTGGCTTGGAAACTCATGCAGCCAAACTTTATGAAAGTACCATTCCAAGCCATTGGCTACAAAAACACCTATAGGGAATCCAAGCATATTGGTCACTTCTTCTTTTACAATTTAAAGCCATTTTAAAAGAAGAATGTTTTATCCCTTTGACCTAATAGGCAGTAGACCAATTGCCTTTAAAATCAATTTGATTGTTTTTGTTTGCGTTGTCGATAAGCACTGGGAGTTTCATTGGTCCACCGTTTGAATGCACGTGTGAACGCAGAGGGCTCTGAAAAACCGGTTAAATAAACAATTTGATCAATAGTTTCTTGTGTATTAGCAAGCAAACGTCTGGCAAGTTTTTCTCGATGTTGATTTAGAATCTTTTCATAATTTGTATTAATAGTTTGCAAATCAGCGCGAAGAGTACGAGGGTTGCGGTTTAATTGTTCTGCAATCAATTTTTGATCAAATTGCCCAGATTCAAGTAATCCATTACTAAGCAAACGTTCAATTGCATGAATGAGCTGATGTTTTTCTAATGTTAATAGCTGTTGTTCCGCAAGAGTTTCATGGATTTTTAATAATTCAGGCTCAGCAGCTGGCGAGGTCTTATTTAATAGTACACTAGGAAAAACAATAGCACCTTTTGTTTGGCCTAAAATGGCGGTGCATTCCCACATCTCTTGATAAGTTTCAGCCGAGGCACCTTGTTGATAAGGTAGAGTAATATGACTAGGTCTGAACTCATTATTAGTAATATATTTAAAAAAATTAATGAAAATACCAATCCCACATTCTAGATAATGTCTTACGGGATGCTCAAAACCCGATAATATTGCTTGATCTTCATTAATGGTTAAGGAAAGGCTAAATACATCTGTAAGTAGGGCTTGATATCTTATAGCGCGCTGCAATCCTTCACCAAATGTAGAGCTGCTCAAAAATAAATATTCAATGACCAACCCCCGGAAAGGCGGCATTTGCTTACCTACATGTAAGCCAATATCAGGATCTTGGCTAATCTCTTCAGCAGCTGTCCAAAAACGATGTTGGGTAGAATTATCTCTACGAATATTTTTATCAGGTGGTTGATTAGGCAAATTTACACTTGCAAAAATAGATGCTGCATCTAAGCCCATCTTTTGCATAGTCTCGTAAGTCATCCATAAAAAAATTCCAGCGTCTGAAGAATTTTTAGACATAATTTGATGACAACCCTATAAACTACAGCGCATATTCAATCATGATTTTATTGCTGATTCTATATCTCAGAAACTTAATATTAGTTTAATGATCAGGAAAGAAACCCGCATCTTCACGTGCTTGTTTTAAAGCTAAGATAAAAGAGGTTAATAAAAGCAAACCTATAAAAAAAAGAAAAAGATCGATGTTACTAATCGCAAAACCTATACTTGTAGCACCTAGACTTAGTAATAAGATACATAATATTTTCCAAAAAATGAGCATGTTACGTTCTGATAAAAAGTCTAAAACATATTATTTGCAATTGAAGGGGATTTCTAAATTTATTTATGTTTTTTTTATTATAAATTATGTAATTCTGTAAAATTTAATTTTTTGATGACTTTAATATAACTATATGAAATTAAATTGATTTTTAATTTATTCGACTTGACGGGTGTCTTTTTAATTATTCTTAAAATTAAGTTTTTATTAATTAATAGAATGATAATTCTTTAGAAACACTATAAAATAGCGATTATAAATTAAATTTATTTTTTTAATTCATTTAAAACAATATGTTATGATGGTTTTTTAAATTTTTGTTAAAAAAAAGACTTGATCTTTAAGCCGAATTTTGAAATTATACCCATGCAAATTGTGATCTATTTCCCACAATTTGTATTTCAGGTTAAGTGGTTATCACTAATGCTCATTTGCTATTTTTGCTTATGAGCATTTTTTTATGTGATTTTTTAATAGAACTACAAAGTTTGAAAAATTAGTTTTTTGAGTTCTCTTGGTAGCATTAAGCTTATTTGTTTTTAGTAATTTTATAGAGAATAGTTAATCATATTGAATCGTCACCGTCGCTGTGGCTTTAACCTCACCTGCGGTGACATTGGTGGCAGTCTGATAATAACGAGCAGTTAAAGGAATATCATATTCAACAGTTTGGTTGGAACTCACCATACCTATATTTAGTTTGCTTGCTTTTTGAATCGGCTGATTTGCTCCATTCATATTCCATAACAGTTCAACACCCACACCATTAGCTTTGATTGAATTCGCGGCACTGTTGTTAATCACCTGATTATTGGAGGTATCAGAATTATAATCAAAACTTAAGCTGATTGTATTGCTCGTAGCGATACCAGAGTTGTTTTCGCCACCATTACATAAGATTGATAGATTAAAATTCTGTTCCCCTTGGGTTGACCCAATCGCTCTAAAGCCTGATTTCATCACGGTTGGAAGTTGAACTGGTGAATCTACACCATTTTGAATTTCACAAGATGAAGACGCAATAAGAATAGGGGCATTACTTAATACGGTAGTAGTTAAAAATGGGCGGTTCTGTTGTCCTGATACGTAATAGGTACTGTAACGGCCTGCGACTAGTGCTCCGGAGCCTGTTGTCATGGCAGTTTTAATAACCTCCATAACAAAATACCCAGGGGAAAGTGTATATGTTTGATTGGGTGTTAATGTACGTCTATAAGGATAATATCCTGAAAAATCTGAAGCATCGGCAGCTTCGCGATAAAGACGAATACCAATACCAGGAATATTAGTCGCATAAACATTATTACCTATAGGACTAATTGGATAATTTAAGGGGAGAGCTGCAATAATTTGATCACTCGCGCGATTACAAGTTGCAGTTGAATTATTAGGAGATATTGTAAAAGTATTCTTTTGTAAGATCGTTCCTATTGGATCATTTGGTTTTACTACGATTTTACCTATAGTCATCGGAATATCGACGGTAGTAAATCCTTTACTTAAATTACAATTTGCATTTGTATGGCTATAAGCAAATAGACTCACTGCCAAAAATCCAATTTTTTTTAAAATATTATTCATTTACAGACTGCCTTTGTCATAATAATTGGTTGGTTGTTATGCTTTATTTGATCCGCTATATCGTATTCAATTTCACATTTTTCAGTACTCGTATTTCCCCATTTCACATATAAACGGTCATGGGTTAAGGGTGTTCGTAAATAAATGCGACTGCCTTGTGCGACAATTCCTATTACTTCGTTATTCTGGCTATATACCTGTGCGGCAAAAGGTAGATGTGAGCCATCTAATGTTGTTGTACTAATAAAAAGTGCATAACCTTTTTTTGTTGAGAATTGAACTTTAGTGATCGAGCCTGCATAGGGAGCAATCCGTAAACTGCTCTCACCAAGTTCAACTTGTGTGGACATATCTTGTGGATCAAGACTGATGTCATTCATACGATAAGGCGTAACATAAGGAATAACGGCATATCCCTTTTTGTTAATACTGAGCCCTGGTGTATTACCGACTTGTGCTCCCGTAGCATCCGGTGCATAGACCAACACCATGGTTTGAGCCTGATCTGGCCCAAACAGAATTCCTTGGGAATGTGCAACAACATTGCCACTGAAGCTAAGCATTTCTTGTTGGTAGGAATCTGCGTGACTTAATGAAGCACCAAGTGTTGTATAGTTTGTTTTATAGGTACCATTAATATTCAGGTTGGTTTGACCATGATCCTGATTAGAAATTGATGCGCCGTAGTTTAAGCGACTTCCTGTAAAGCCACTGAAATTTAAAGTCTGGCTGTCCTCACCAATAACACTATTAAAAGTTAGAGAATTTTTCTTAAAATCTAATGGAAAAGATAAAGAAGCAAGGTACTGCGTATCTTGACCTGTGCGGGTGCCGCCTTCATCAACTTCGCTGCTAATTGCGGATAAACTATAAGTTAAATCTTTAAATTGATTGCTATAACCTAATTGGAACTGTTTATTGGTCTTGGATTGATTCCAATAGTTTGTCCATGAACCCACTAAATAAAAATTTCCCCATTGCTTTGGAAGAACTTGATTTAAAGTAATCTGGAATTCACTTTTTTGTTTTCCTACGGAAAAGCTATCAATATTTTGTTGTTGTAAATCTTGAATTAAAATTGCATCACGCAATTTGAGGTAGTTCTCTGTTGAATAGCGATAAGTAGCTAATGTTAAATTAGTATTTGTTGGAGAAAATAGTCGACTGTAACTTAAACGATAACTTTGTCCTGTCATTTTAGATTGATGATCAAACTCAGCTTTTGATTGAGTGGCATCAAAAGAGACAGCTCCAATGGGTGTTGAAAAAGCTGTACCTAGTAATAATGAGAGATACTGCTGGGTCGCTTGAACCGCACTGTAAGCTGTGAGGTAATTATTAATTCCCCGTTGATACTTACCCTGTATCAGCCATGGAGTTAGGCTAAGGTTTGAATCTCGAAACTGCCCTAAAGTAAAAGAGTATCGACTCATTTGAGGGCGTAGCATTTCGACGACAGAAGCATAGGGAATAGAGAATTTTTGAATTATTCCATTAGATTCAATTACCGAAACTTGTAGCTCGCCTCCAAATCCCGTTGGGTAAAGATCATTAATTTCAAAGTTTCCGGGTGGTACCGTTGTCTGATAAATTAAATTGCCTTGTTGCCTAACCTCGACTTTCGCATTGGTTTTTGCATAACCTCTCACTCTGGGAGCGTAACCGAGCATACTGTTTGGAAGCATTCGGTCATCACTTGAAATGTTTACTCCGCGATACGGTAACGAATCGATAAAATCACTATTAGTAAAATAATCACCTAAAGTCACAACGCCATGAATTTTCGGAAATGCTTTTTGTATATATGTATTCGTTGAAGTATAAGAAGAATTATCAGTTTGAAAATCAGTATGGTCTTGCCATTTCCATTGTCCATTATGGCGAAATTGCCAACTCGCTAAATTTGCTCCAAGATTAGTCCCCATAAAAGCATATGTACTTTCATGTTGTTCGTTAATTATTCGATAAGCAGTCGTGTTATATGTCAAAAAAGCTGCATTAATACCTCGATCCCAAAGATGTGGATCGATATAGCCCTGTGCTTTTTTTTCTAATGTGACTTGTGGGATAGAAAGATCAATTCTTAAACGGGAGCTGTCAAATAAATAAAAAGCATTATCTATCCAAGCCCCTAGTGCGTCACATGAAAGAGACGATGCATGAGAATGTTGGCTAAGCACCTCAGCTTTTACGCCATATTCTAGTAACATGGCTTCTGTGAAACAGGTTTCGGCATTTGCATTGGGAGTGTGTGCGTTAAAGCGCATACGTCGTTTACCCAGCCATTGACCATTAATATAGACATCTAAGCTATATTCACCAGCTAAGATGGGGTTTCCATATTTGAAACGACCAATATCAATTTTTTGCGCATTACCTACTAAAAAATTACTATCAAACTCTGCTTTTGAGAAACCTGAAACATCGGTACTATTTTCGGCATATGCAGCCAAAGGCATAAATACCGCAATACTTGAGGCCACATAACAAGTAAAAGGGCTTTTTAAACATATATAAGGTATAAACCATTTAGACATAGTTTTAGAGCCTATTCATGATAGGTATTTAGGTTTTCTTAAGTAATACAGTAAGGTTATAACTTTATTGGGTGCTCAACTCTTCCACCATAATCATTGATATATACAAAGCTCATATCTGCTAAATTTTTATTTTTTAGTTTTATTTTATCTTCTGAAAAAGGGGCAACCATTAATCCTTGTTGTAATAAGTCTGTTTTATGGCCTTCACTTCCTTGAAAAATGGAACTAATAGTCAGGAAAAAGGGTGTCGGGTTCTTCACTACTAGATATTGATCATTCATTTTCCATTGAACTTTCTCACTTAGTTGCTCAATATTTTCTTTTAGATTTATAGGGCGATAAAAAAATTTAATGCGCGAACGAACAGCAAGCTGTAAAAAATTATTAGAAATAGAAGTGTTTTGGTCTTGTTGAGTTCTTCCTTCCGGTTTAGGAGGTATATCTAAAACATTAAGCCAAAAAATAGATTCTTGTTGCTGATTTAATTGAGACGTATTAGGCAGAGCTGTAATTCTTAAGGTCTGGCCTTTAGTCGCTTCTACTCGTGAAATCGGGGGAGTAATAATGAAGGGCACATTTGCTTCATCGGGAGTCGACTTTGCATTTCCATCATCGATCCAAGCTTGAACAAGAGAGGGAGCTGTACCGTTATTACTCAGTTGCAAAGTGATCTCACGTGCATTTGAAGGATAAATGACACGAGTTCCGTGTAAAACAATTTCAGTATGCCCTGTGGTAGTCAGTGCTACCTGTAGACAAACTAATCCCCAAAAAAACTTACGACCACGAAAAAGCATGAGTCATATTCTCAATAATGAATAATAGATAGGAGATAGCTTCTATCTTTAAATAGAAGCTTCAATTTTAATTTTATTGATAAATAATGGTGTATTTTACTTGCGATGTTACCGTACCCGCAGTAGAAGCACCTGTAGCATAGTATTCAGCATAATAGTTAAGGTCAGCATCACCACCTGCTGAAACATTCACCCATTGTGAGTTGGTCTGAGCCGCATTCGTGCCTGTAGCGAGTATAGGAATTACAGCATTATTACTGCCTAGCAACTGGATATTCACATTTGTTGCCCCGCCCGAGGTTGCTTGGTTTAATAAACGACCAGTATTAAAGTCAACGGTAGCACCCGGCTCAAAATAGGTGGCTACTTTACCAGCCGAAGCACAGTTCGTTAAATTAATTTGAAATGGGGTACGACCTGCTACATCACCTGCATTTTTTAAGGTTTGAGATGAAACTGTAGGCAGGTTAATTGTTAGATTTTTATCTCCAGTATCAATCGTACAAGTATTATCTGTGACAAGACCATTAATAGTAATTGTGCCATCTGCAGCTTGTGCATTTGTTATATTTAAGAGAGAAACCGCCGCCATAAAAATAAATCTTTTCATAAAATCCCCAGAATAGCCTTTTAAAATAAAATCCATTACTTTTTAGCAAGTTTATTCTGCTTAAGTAAGGCGAAGGAAATATATCACTTTTCAACCAAAAAACAAGAAAAACATTATATTTATATATATTTTGATTAGTTATTTTTATTAATGAATATTTTGGAAATATATTTTTTATCAGTTGGTAAAATAATGTGTGATTCATTTTTAAAATAAAATAAAAAATTCGTAATATTTAAGTAATTGTATTTTATTAAATTAATCTAACTTTAAAACATTTAAGATGAGATTCGTCTATGTTTTTTGATTTAACCTTATGTTTTTTAACAATAAAATTATTTTTAATTTATCTTGTGAATATATTTGTTTTTTTAAGAATTTTTTAAGATTCAATTCCTACTGTTTTAGTTGTAATTTAATAAAAGATAATCTGGAGTTCCGTTCCATGAATAGTATGAAGTATAGCTATAAACCTAATTACTTTTTCTTTGCTCATAAGCTAGTTTTGTTTCTAAAGGATTATCTCATTAAGCATCCAACTGAGCAGGAGACAACGTTTAACTTACAAACGATTTATGACATCTTTAGTCATGATCTTGCTTCGAGTACAACTAATCTTGAGGGTATCTTAAATATTGCAGATGAATACGTCTTTGAAACAGAAGAAGGTTTACTTCCATTGATCAGCAAGCACTCTGTTAATCTCAAGAATCATGTGCTTTCATTGGAGTTTTCACCACAAGCTTTGACAAGCTTATTGTCGGGTCGTTCTTTAGTGAACCCTAAAGCAGCTTAGATTCTCTTTTAAGGTAGAGTTAACTCATATAAAATTCATAAAATTTATTTTTAAGAGTTGTTTATGAGTAAAGACTTTAAGGCCTTAACTTATATAGTGGATGATAATGTTGCAGATACAGTGACTTGGCTTTTACATCATCAGGATGTTTTTGATTCTTTTAATTTTGATGTGTTAAGCCAAGAGTTGTCTGTAACGCACGCAGCAGGAAAAGACATTGTTCGAGTCGGGACATTTCTTAATGCCACTTATGGAATTTTAGTTACTTCTGTTTAAATAAAAAAGCCCTGAAGAATCAGGGCTTTTTTATTTTACTGCCTTGAGTTATGCGCTCATGGCATTTACTGATAGATCAGCAACTGTTGGTTTTGGTTTTTCTGCGGTTAAGCCGAGTTTGTTAAACAACGCTTGGTCTTTACCTTCACCTGCATTTGGTGTGGTGAGTAACTTATCACCAGAGAATAGGGAGTTTGCGCCTGCCATAAATGCTAATGCTTGATCTGAATCACTTAATGACTCACGACCAGCGGATAAACGAATATAGCTATGCGGCATAATAATGCGCGCAACAGCAATAGTGCGGATCCATTCAATTACATCCAGCTTTTCAACATCTGCTAACGGCGTTCCTTCAATTGGAACAAGCATGTTAATTGGCACAGATTCAGGATGAATTGGTAGGGTAGCTAATTCATGTAATAAACCAACACGGTCATCACGGCTTTCGCCTAAACCTACAATGCCGCCACTACAAACTTTCATTCCAGCTTGGCGAACATAATCTAAGGTATTTAAACGATCATCAAAAGTACGCGTGCTAATGATGTGTGAGTAGTACTCACGAGATGTATCTAGGTTGTGATTGTAATAATCTAAACCAGCAACTTGTAGGCGCTCTGCTTGAGATTGGTTAAGCATGCCTAAAGTCATACAGGTTTCTAAACCTAAAGCTTTTACTTCACGTACCATTTCTAGAACATAAGGCATATCGCGTTCATGTGGGTTACGCCAAGCTGCACCCATACAAAAACGAGAAGAACCTGAATCTTTTGCAGCTTTTGCTTCGCTAATCACTTTTTCTACAGCAATACGTTTTTCTGCTTCTAGTTTTGATTCGTAATGTGCTGATTGTGAGCAGTACTTGCAATCTTCAGGGCATTTACCCGTTTTAATCGATAAAAGGGTGCTGACCTGAATCGCATTGGCAGTGAAGTGCTCGCGATGTACTTGCTGAGCCTTGAAAACTAAATCCAAAAAGGGTTGTTCATATAAAGCTTGGATTTCTTCACGATTCCAATCATTACGTAGAGTCATTGTCATATCCATGATGATGGCATTAATTCACTATACATAATCATACAGAATTCGTATTAAAGCTATAGGGCAAAAAACATCATTTTTTTAATTTCATGACTGAAGTTGATTAAGTTGTTGTTCAATTGCCCAATCAATATGCACGTTGACAATATCATCATGCAAAATCTTGCCATTTTGTAGTTGAGCTACAATTTCCTTTGAATAAGGAGCATTTCCTAAACCGATTGCAATATTACGTTTAAATGACTGATAACCTGTTCGGCGGATTGGACTGCCTTCCGTATTTGCCAAAAACGTAGCTTCATCCCATTGCCAGATATCGAGTAGGCTGATGCTGTCTAAACCATTTCTAGGATTGAAATCACTAATGGACGCAGTTTTGGCAAAACTATTCCATGGACAGATTAATTGACAGTCATCACAACCAAAAACTCGGTTACCAATACCAGCACGTAATTCTTCAGCAATAATTCCTTTATATTCGATAGTTAAATATGCGATACAACGTCGTGCATCGAGCATATAAGGTTCAACAATCGCTTGCGTCGGACAAATATCAATACAAGCACTACACGAACCACAATGAGAGGTCGTTGGACCATCAAAAGGTAAATCTAGTGATGTAAATAGTTCACCCAATACAAAAAAAGAACCTGACTTTTTGTGAATGAGCAAAGTATGCTTACCCGTCCAACCCATTCCAGCACTTTCAGCCAATGATTTTTCAAAAATAGGGGCTGAATCAGCGAAAGGACGTGATTCAAAATCACCAACTTTTTCACGAATTCGTGTAGCTAAAGTTTTCAATCTACCACGCATGACCTTATGGTAGTCTCGACCACGTGCATAACGGGCGATAATGGCAGAGTTCGGTTCAATAGGTACATAACGTGGCTTTGGTGACTCGACCAGATAGTTCATGCGAACGCAGATAATACTTTTTGTGCCAGGAACTAATAATGTTGGATCAGCCCGCTTTTCTAGATTTTCCTCTAAATAGGTCATATCTGCATGATAGCCACGTTCAAGATACTCTAAAAAACGTGGCATTTGATCTTGAGCATCTGGTTTTGCAATGACACAATCAGCAAAACCCAAGTCTAAAGCTTGAGCCTTGATCCATGCTTTTAATTCATGAAGATCAAGTTGTTGCACCGTAATGCGTGATGTATCGGAAGATGTCATAAACCAAAACAGAAGAGGATAATAATATGCAGACGGTAGTTTACCATAGCGATGATATTCAAGCATGGGAGCAACGCTGGTTTGCTGCGCAAAACTCATCATTAGGTTTAATGCAACAAGCGGCTTGGTCAATTGCTCAACAGTTAATTGAACTTTTTAAAGAACAGTCTGTTAAAAATATTGCTGTTTGGTGTGGACAAGGCAACAATGCTGGTGATGGTTATTTTATAGCAGCTTATTTAAAGCAAGCAGGTTGGAATGTTCAAATCTTTGCATCCGAAGTAGGGGCTTCAGCAGATTTACATCAAGCTGTGCAATTTGCAAAAGATCAACCGGTACAAATTCATCAAGGTTTTGAACTCGCAAAGCATTTTGATTGTCATATTGATGCTTTATTTGGTATTGGTTTAAATCGAGAATTAAACATTCATTGGCAACAGGCTATTCAACAATTTAATGTACAAACGGGCCTAAAAATTTCTGTTGATATACCCAGCGGTTTGCAGGCAAATACAGGATGTACTTTACCTTGTGCAATACGAGCTGATCATACATTTACAGTTTTAGGACTTAAAGCCGGATTATTTACAGGTCACGGTAAAGAATACACAGGCAAGCTCCATTTAATTGATTTAATTCCTATAGACCAAGAGCTGAAACCGTTAGCTTATTTAACATCAACAAATATTAAACTTCCTAAGCGTATGGCATTTGGTCATAAAGGGAGTTATGGGCATGTTTTAGTCGTTGGTGGGCATGAACAAATGGGTGGTGCTGTAATTATGGCTGCCGAGGCTGCTTTTCATGCAGGAGCAGGTAAAGTCACGGTGGTTTGTCATCAAAACCATCATCAGGCTATTTTGTCTCGTTCACCAAATATTATGCTCCGTGATATTAATGCCCTAAATGAAAAGTCTATTAAAGATATTTTATTTCAGGTCGATGCAGTGTGTTTTGGGATGGGATTAGGGCGTGATGATTGGGCAAAGCAGATCTACCTACAATGGTTTAATTTATTAAATCAGAGTGAAGATCTGGAAATCGTTTTAGATGCAGATGCTTTATGGTTCCTAGCAAAGCAACCTCAAAAATTGAATGCACATATTTATTTAACACCTCACCCTGGAGAAGCTGCAACATTGCTTGAGTGTTCTACTACTCAGATTGAGAATGACCGAATCTCTGCGATTTATGCCTTACAACAAAAATATGCAGGGCAGTGGGTGCTTAAAGGAGCGGGTAGTCTAATTTTAGAAGATGCTCTTTATATTTGTACCCAAGGTAATACTGGTATGGGAACTGGAGGAATGGGCGATGTACTAGCAGGAATGATTGCAAGTCTAAAAGCACAACTCCATAAAGCAATTGCATTACATGAAATTGTTACCCTTCATGCTCAAGCTGGCGACCAACTTGCAAAACAAGGTATGCGGGGCTTACAGGCCTTTGAGATGAATCAGGCAATTACTCAAGTCGTGAACTAATCTTTAACGTCTACGACTGCTAGAGCGGCTTCGTCCACGTGCCATGCCACCTAAGGCATTAAGGACAGACAGTTTGCTCATACTTCCAGATGCATGAGCATGGCAAATTGCTGCTGCTAGTGCATCTGCCGCATCTGCTTGAGGCTTAATGGTCAAGTTAAGTAATCGCATGACCATCATTTGTACTTGTTCTTTATCCGCGGCACCATAACCAACTACAGACTGTTTAATTTGACGGGCAGTATATTCCGCAACTTGTAAATCTAAATTGACCAAAGCGGCTATTGCTGCACCACGTGCTTGTCCAAGTTTTAGAGCCGAATCGGGGTTTTGGGCCATAAACACTTGCTCAACGGCAGCTTCAGTTGGACCATGAAATTTAACAATACGTTCAATACCAGCAAAGATACGTTTTAAGCGTTCGGGCATTTCCTTAGTTTCTGTTCGAATAGTACCTGCATCGATAAAACGTAGTTTGCTACCATCTTTTTCTATGATTCCATAACCTGTTAAGCGTGAACCAGGGTCAATCCCAATAATCAAAGACATGCGAAGGCTTACATAAATAATTTAAAGCTATTGTTACATACCAAAATATGATCTGCATGAGTTATTTAAGCAAGTCACTTATGAATGGTTATTTTTCGTTTTTTAATAGATTCTATTTTGGTTACTACAAAGAAGAGTTTTCAAGATTTCTAAAAAAGATAAAATTCTTTAATAATTGACAGGATTCTAGTTTAGTGGAATATTTATCTATAATTTTGGAATTGGAATTTTTGGGTGCATGGAAGATATTAATATTCGCATTGCACAGCAAGTACGTGAATTGCGTTTAGCTCGTGGATATACACTTGATGTTCTTGCTATACGATGTCAGGTGAGCCGTTCTGCTATTTCGTTAATTGAAAGAGGTGAGGCCAGCCCAACAGCGGTTGTTCTTGAAAAGCTAGCAAATGGTTTAGGTGTGCCTTTGACTCAACTTTTCGCTAGCCAGCAAGGTAATCAAGCACCTCAGCCCATTGTTCGGCGTAGTCAACAATCAGAATGGAAAGACCCGGAAACTGGCTATATTCGCCGTCAAATTTCACCTCCAAATTGGAAGTCTTCATTTCAAATTGTTGAAATTGAATTTCCCCCTCACTCACGAATTACTTATGAAATTAGTGAAACCTCTAAGGTGGTACAACAGCAACTTTGGGTAGTTGAAGGGAAAATTGATATTCAATTAGGTGAATCTTCTTATGCTTTAAGCACAGGGGATTGTTTGGCAATGCAACTAAACCAGCCCGTTATATACAGTAATAATTCATCTCAAGTCGCTCGTTATATTTTAGTCGTCTCTAGTCAACTCGTCTCTGCCGTTAAGGAATCTTTATGACCTATGCCCTCGATTCTAATTTTCGTTTAATTGATTGTAATGAAGCAGAACATTCAGTGGCTATATTAGAGATTCTGAATGAAGCAATTATCAATTCTACCGCTCTATATGACTATTTACCGCGCTCTGAAGAGTCGATGAAAAATTGGTTCTCGGTTAAAAGACAAAATGGTTTTCCCGTAATTGGTATTGTTGATGAGACTGACAAGTTATTGGGTTTTGCGAGCTGGGGAACCTTTAGGGCTTTTCCCGCCTATAAATATACCGTTGAACATAGTATTTATATTCATCATGAACATCGTGGTAGCGGACTAAGCAAAATTTTAATGCAAGAGTTGATTCAACGAGCTCAAGAGGCCGAGTTACATGTATTGATTGGTTGTATTGATGCGACCAATCAGGCAAGCATCGGTTTACATGAAAAAATGGGCTTTATTCATGCAGGCACTTTTAAACAAGTCGGTTTTAAGTTTGGTGAATGGCTTGATGCTGCTTTTTATCAGTTAAATTTGAGCACACCATTTCATCCAATCGATGGATAAATAAAAACATCACATTCTAAAAAACAGAATAATAGCCCAGTCTATGCTTGGGCTATAAAGTTCAACTTATAAGATACCCAGTTGTTCTAAGCCTTTATAAGCAATTTCTTTGCGAATAGAGCTAGGAGTTCCTTTTTTCATTTCTAAATTAAGTGAGAATGCCACAATTTCTCCTTGTGGTTGAACGACCCAGCCTGTTAACCAACCAACTTGTGGTTCAATATCCCATCCCCAACCACTTTTGGCATAAATTTTAGTTCCATTTTTTTCTTCTATGAACACCATTGATTGAACTTGTTCTTGTACATCTTGGCTAAATGGAAGCGTTTTATGGGCTAATTGATAAGCAAATTGGGTTTCTTGTTGAGGTGTAATTTTTAGAGGGCCAACGAGCCAAAAATTATCTACTTTTGAACCAATGTTAGCATTACCAAAACCAACTCGTTTCACCTCTTTGGACATAAGATCCAGACCAATTCGTCGGGCTAATTCTTGGTAAACTGGAATCGCAGAAGCTTTCATGGCATCGCCCAGTGTCATGTCTTTTTCCCAATCCGGAAATAAACGTTTTTGCCCATCCCATTTAAATACTTCAGTTGTAGTTGCCTTATGATGTTCAAGTCCAATTAAAGCATTTAACATTTTAAAGGTAGAGGCGGGAACATAGGAGGTTGATGCTCTTTTAAGATCATTGCCATAAATTTCTTCTGTTTGTCCTCGCTTAATCACCAAAACACCCGTGGTCTGTGCCTGATCAAACAGTGATTTAATTGCTTCTGAATTTTTATTGGCAGAAATAGAGTGTATTTGATGTTGTTTTACCGTATTGGAAGAACAGGCGGATAAAAATAGAATACTTGTTGCAACGATAAGGACTTTTTTATACATAATCTGACTAAGTTTAATTTGAAGTATTACTAATTAATTTAACTTGAATAGAATTGTCTTTAGATAGGTGAAATGTAAGCTATCTAAAAAGGTTTATATGTAGGTATTGCTTTTAAAGTTCTCTAAAAGGAAAGCATAAACAAAGGAATGCTCCTAACTTTGCTAAGCAAATAAGACTTTATTTGACTAAAGAAGTTCTTTTTTGAACGAATTCTCACTTAAATAAAGTAAAAAAATTAAAATCTGATTGAAGTGGCACTTGATAAACCTGATACAGCACTCATTAATAATAAAGCATGTTTGTTTTTATCGAGTTAAAATCAAATGTACTCCAGTATTGCAGACTCTTGCCGGTGCGATAGTTTTTGTTAATTTTAGAAATTAGGCAGAACAATCAGAGCTAAGAGGAATGCTTAATCCTTATTTGCAACTTAGATAAGGTTAGGTCAAATAAAACTGCAATGAATTTTCTTTTTGAGATAGATAAAGTTTTACATGAATTTACTTCTTATTGTAGTTCTGGGCGCGATTGTTGAAATTGCCGTATGGATTGGCGTAGCACAGTTCATCAGTGGATGGTATGTGTTCTTTTGGTTCATTATTGCTTTCTTTATTGGTTTGGGGCTTATTCGCAGAAGTACTGCCGGTATTATGCCTCAATTACAGCAAATGCAGATGACAGGCCAGCTAGGTAGTGATCCAACAGTAACTAAAAAACTTGCTTATGCTTTTGCAGGTTTCTTATTAATGTTGCCGGGTCTTGTATCTGATGTTTTGGCTGTTTTAATTTTGATTCCTGGTGTTCAAACCGCATTTCGTAATGTAGCGATGAGAACTCTTGCAAAACGCCAACAAGCCATGATGAATAAAATGATGGGTGGTATGGGCGGTAATGCTTCAGGACAAAATCCATTTGCTGATTTAATGCGTCAAATGCAAGATATGCAGAATCAGCAAGGTGGTGGTCAAGGCCAATACCATGACTCAAACATTATTGATGGCGAAGCGCGAGACGTTACGCCAAACCACAAAAAAATTGAGCATAAAAATAAAGATTAATAAGTGTGTTCTGAATATGAAAAAGCTTAAACCTCATGGGTTTAAGCTTTTTTTATTTTTAAATAATTATTTATTTTGGCAATCCGAAGTAGATGAATCATTATTGTCTATTTCTAATTTAGTTTCTTCATGTGGTTTTGACTGCGGTTGATATTTATTTGAAGGTAGAGCGGTTTGCTTGTTTTCAGATTGTTGATAACCTCGACTTCGGTTGGCTCTTTCGCGAAAGCCACCCTTATTAATGAGCTGTGTATCTGACATGCATTGACCTAAAATGTGAGATTATTCGCTTATTTTAGCAAATTTGGCAAAATATCAAAATAAGAAAAATAGTGCCAAAAAAATAATATTTAACTTATCTTTTTGTATTTTAAAAATATTTTTTAATTGACTCAATTGTTCATTCAGATTGAATTATCTTTTCATTTCACATAGGATAAATATAAAGGATGTATAAATTAAAAATGCAGCAAACCTATTAAAAAAACAACGGTTGAAATGAGGGAAGGAGGGTTACCTATGCTATATCAATACCATTGTGCGTGTTGCGACAAAGTTGTGGCATCAACTGATAAATCATGTCCATATTGTGGTTCGCAACATATTCGAAGCCCGTATGGTTTGTGGATGTTTTGTGTGATGGCTTGTCTAGCAGTTGTCATTGTATTTAAAGTTGTCCATATATATGTACAGAACCATCAAGATACTCCGACGCAGTCAACATTACTTGATGTATTAAATCAGGATGATAAAACCACAAGACAATAAATTTTGATCAGAGCTACAAATGATATGGCATCAAGGATGGTTGCTAGAAGAGTAAACCCTACATATTATGAAATTTGAACTGTAAAAAAGCCCGCTCATTGGCGGGCTTTTTTATGACTTTGTATTAGAGGCCAGCAGCATCTTTAAGAGCTTCAACTTTATCAGTTTTTTCCCATGTAAATGCAGTATCTGATCCTTCGCGACCAAAGTGACCATAAGCCGCAGTTTGTTTATACATTGGCTGAATAAGATCCAGCATACGAGTAATACCAAACGGTCTTAAATCGAAATGATCACGTACAAGTTGAATAATCAACTCATCAGAAACTTTAGCTGTACCAAAGGTATTAATTGAAATTGAAGTAGGTTCTGCTACACCAATTGCGTAACTCACCTGAATTTCACATTTGTCAGCAAGACCAGCTGCTACAATATTTTTTGCAACATAACGACCTGCATATGCAGCAGAGCGGTCAACTTTAGATGGGTCTTTACCTGAGAAAGCACCACCGCCGTGACGAGCCATACCACCGTATGTATCAACAATAATTTTACGACCTGTTAAGCCACAGTCGCCTACAGGGCCGCCAATAACGAACATACCTGTTGGGTTAATATGGAATTTAGTCGCAGCGTGGAACATTTCAGCAGGAATGATCGGCTTGATAATTTCTTCAATAACAGCTTCTTTAAGCTGGCTTTGAGTAATTTCAGGATCATGTTGAGTAGACAAAACGACCGCATCTAGACGTACAGGTTTGCCATTTTCATATGCAAAAGTAACTTGGCTTTTTGCATCTGGGCGTAACCATGGGAGTGCGCCTGAGCGACGAAGTTCAGCTTGACGTTCCATTAAACGGTGAGCATAAGAAATCGGAGCAGGCATTAACACATCTGTTTCACGGCTTGCATAACCGAACATCAAACCTTGGTCACCGGCACCTTGATCTTCAGGTTTTTGACGGTCTACACCTTGTGCAATCTCTGGTGATTGTTTACCAATCATATTGATTACAGCACATGTTGATCCATCAAAGCCAAGATCAGAGTGGTGGTATCCAATACCGTTAACGGTATTACGAACAACAGCTTCAACATCAATATTAGCAGTCGTTGTTACTTCACCAGCAAGTACAACAGCGCCTGTTTTTACCAGTGTTTCACAAGCAACACGTGCGTATGGGTCTTCTTTTAAGATTGCATCCAAAATAGCGTCGCTAATTTGGTCGGCCATTTTATCAGGATGACCTTCGCTTACAGATTCCGAGGTAAAAACAGCGTACTCGCGCATGAAAGTCCTATCTTGGTTATTTCAAAAGACATAATATGTTACATCGACTTGAGCTTGAGGACCAGTTCATACTGACCAAAAAGCATGAATTTGTTTCATTTATACTGTGTTTTAATTGATAAGTGTATTAGTAAAATTGATATAAAGAGTATTTATTTAAAGTATTGGTATTTTAATAATTTGTTGTTAGTACGTTTTTTAGACATATGGTTTAACAAAAAGATGATGTCTTAGAAGTTGGATTTTAAAGAAAAGAAACATGATCGATCTAGATAGAGATTTCACAATATTTTATCTATATATCAAAGTCTAATAGAACTGCCTGCTCGCATATTGGAGTAGTATTTAAAAAAATGAGCACTGTTTTGTATAACTTAAAGGTTCAAATGTTTTTTGTGTAACCAAGAAACGGTTAAAAATAAAGAAATATACTGTGTTGGGGTTTACCCTCAGCCTTTTTTTTAAGACAATATAGCGGCATTGAATTGTTATTCATCTTCTTCTTTTCATCAATCTATTAAAATTGGATTCTGATCTTATGGCGACCCCTTTAAACGAACGTCGTATTGCAAATGCAATTCGTGTATTGGCAATGGATGCTGTGCAACAGGCAAACTCAGGGCATCCTGGTGCTCCAATGGGGATGGCAGATATTGCTGACGTCGTCTGGCGCGAGTTTTTAAATCACAACCCAACTAATCCACAATGGGCAAACCGCGACCGTTTCGTTTTATCAAACGGTCATGGCTCAATGTTGCAATACGCTTTGCTTCATTTAACAGGTTATGATCTTTCAATTGAAGATTTAAAACAGTTCCGTCAATTACATTCAAAAACTCCTGGTCACCCTGAATATGGTTATGCACCAGGTATCGAAACTACGACTGGTCCTTTAGGTCAAGGTATTGCTAATGCTGTTGGTTTTGCATTGGCAGAAAAGACTTTAGCTGCTCAGTTCAATAAAGATGATTTAAAAGTAGTTGATCACTTTACTTATTGTTTCTTGGGTGATGGTTGTTTAATGGAAGGTATTTCTCACGAAGTATGTTCTTTAGCAGGTACTTTACAGCTTGGTAAATTGATTGCTTATTATGATGACAATGGCATTTCAATTGATGGTGAAGTAGAAGGCTGGTTCAGCGATGATACGGAAGAGCGTTTTAAAGCCTATGGTTGGCAAGTTCTTCGTGTAGATGGTCATGATGCTGATGCGATTCGTCAAGCAACAATCGAAGCAAAAGCTGAAACTCAAAAACCAACCATTATTATGTGTAAAACCATTATTGGTTTAGGTTCACCAAATAAGCAGGGTAAAGAAGACTGTCATGGTGCGCCATTAGGTAAAGATGAGATTACTTTAACTCGTGAAGCATTAGGCTGGAAAGAAGAAGCATTCGTTATTCCTGCTGATGTATATGCTGCATGGGACGCGAAAGCAAAAGGTACTGAATCTGAAGCAGCTTGGGATGCGGTATTTGCACAGTATCAAGCAAAATATCCAACTGAAGCAGCTGAGTTACTTCGTCGTATTAACGGTGACTTACCAGCTGAATTTGCAGCGCAAGCAGATGCATTCATTCGTGAAACAAATGTGAAAGGCGAGACAATCGCAACACGTAAAGCAAGCCAAAACACATTACAAGCATTTGGTCCTTTATTGCCTGAATTGCTAGGTGGTTCTGCTGACTTGGCTGGTTCTAACTTAACGCTTTGGAAAGGTTGCCAAGGTATTCAAGAGAACCCAGCTGGTAACTACGTATATTATGGCGTACGTGAGTTCGGTATGACTGCAATTGCCAATGGCGTTGCATTACATGGTGGTTTTGTTCCTTACGTTGCAACATTCTTAATGTTTATGGAATATGCTCGTAATGCAGTACGTATGTCTGCATTGATGAAACAACGTGTAATTCATGTTTATACACATGACTCAATTGGTTTGGGTGAAGATGGTCCAACTCACCAACCAATCGAACAAATTGCTTCTTTACGTGGTACACCTAACCTAAATACATGGCGTCCTGCTGATACTGTAGAAACTGCTACTGCATGGAAATCTGCTTTAGAGCGTAAAGATGGCCCTACAGCACTCATTTTCTCTCGTCAAAACTTACCATTCCAAACACGTTCTGAAGAGCAAATTCAAAATGTTGCAAAAGGTGGGTATGTTCTTGCTCAAGAAAAAGGCGAATTAAAAGCAATTATTATTGCAACTGGTTCTGAAATTTCTTTAGCAATGGAAGCTTATGCTCAACTTGACGGTGTGCGTGTAGTTTCTATGCCATGTGCAGAAGAATTTATGAAACAAGACGCTGCATATCGTGAAGCTGTATTACCAGCTCATATCCGTGCGCGTGTTGCAGTTGAAGCTGCTCATGTTGACTACTGGTGGAAGTTTGTTGGTCTTGATGGCAAAGTAATTGGTATGACAACTTATGGTGAATCTGCACCAGCAAAAGATTTGTTCCAATTCTTTGGTATTACCACTGAAGCTGTTGTTGCAGCAGTAAAAGAATTAACTGCTTAAATATTGAAGTAGTGTAAAAAAGCGCTCCATAGGGAGCGCTTTTTTATATCTGAAAGGTTAAATGCTAAGTTCGGTTTGAATATTAATTTGAGAAGTGAGTAACTTATGAATGGGGCAGTTCTCGGCAACTTTTAATAAACGCTTGTGTTGATCTTCCGTGAATTCACCTTTGAGTGTGATTTTGCGTTCAACATTATTTTGGCCTTTCTCTGGTTCACCATTTGGGTTTAATACTAAATCAACTTGAACATGATCGAGTTTAATATCTTTAAGATTCGCATACATCTCTAATGTGATGGTGGTACAAGCACCTAAAGCAGATAGTAAGATTTGAACTGGGTTTGGAGCAGTATCTAGACCACCTTTGTCTGTAGGCTCATCAGCAAACCATTGGTGACCTGAAGGATCGGTCAGAGTTACTCGATATGGAGTGGAAGTACTTTGTGCTTGAGCAGTATTAGCCATGTTTTACCTTGTTATTGATCAATAAAGTCGAAGTAAAAACGAATTAATTTGAGAGTTCGGAAACGGTATGACAACACCGATATCTTATAATATTGTTTTTAAATAATAACTGTAACGCTTTTATTGTTGCATGGATGAAACATATCGTTTTATAAAGAATAGTGAATTAAATTACTTGATGTATACACTAACCACTATATCAATAAAGGATACGAAAAATGCATCTTAAAACACTAAGCTTTGGTTTGGCAGTAGCATTGGCTAGTTCAGTTACTTTAGCTGCGCCAGTGGACTACAAAATTGATCCTACACATACAGCTACTGTTTTCTCGTGGAATCACTTTGGTTTCTCTACTCCAAGCGCTAACTTTTCGGATATCCAGGGTGTAATTAAAGTTGATAATGCTAAACCAGCAAACTCATCTGTAAATGTGACTATTCCTTTAAGCAGTGTAAATACAAACGTTCCTGCTTTGGATAAAGAGTTCCAAGAAGAAGCTTGGTTTAATGCTGCTAAATATCCAAACATTACGTTTAAAAGTACTAAAGTTGAAACTAAAGACAAAAAGCACTTTAAAATTACTGGTGACTTAACTGTTAAAGGTGTAACTAAGCCTGTTGTACTTGATGCTGTTTTAAACAAGCAAGGCGAACACCCAATGGCAAAAGTTCCAGCGATTGGTTTTAATGCTACAACTTCATTCAAGCGTTCTGACTTTGGTCTAGGAAACTATGTGCCTAATGTTGGTGATAAAATCACTGTAAACATTACGACTGAAGCAAAAGTTGATAAAAAATAAGTTATAAGTTTTCTAAAAGCCCTCATATTTGAGGGCTTTTTTATTAAATTGGTTCTTTTTTATCTGGATCTATAAACACTAAAGGAACTGAAGGATCAATATTCCTTTTTTCAGATTTTTCTCTAAGAAATTGATAAGTAGGGACCTTCATTTTTGCCTGATCACGTAATTTCTTTTTAATATAAAGAACAAGAGCAAAACATGTCGTTGCAACAGTGAGCATCATCCCATTCATATAGCTCATGATTGAACTTACATAACCTATGGTCGTTAATCGATGCATCATACGTTCAACTTGGGTGCTACTTTCGATTCCGGTAATTGCCCAACTACATAAATGTTCACAGTTATTAATAATCAGATGGTAGTGGTTTTCGTGCATACGTGAACGCATTCGGCGCACGACAGCTCTTCCTTTATAGCGTGGCGTGTCATAAGAGCGAACATGTATTTTTTTTCCATGCGAGAATGCATCTATTGAGGTAATTTCAATGGGGCGTTTTTTGATGAAATGCGCTAAGCCTGAATAATGGATAACTCGACCTCTCCCTGCGTATATACCATGATGGCTATAGCCGAGATGCTTTACGATGAGATGAGCCCCCAAAGGGTAGCGCTTATTCGGTTGTTGCATGCTTACGCTGATCCAATAAAGTGTAAATGGCTTTTATTGAAAAGCTGCTAACCATTATAACCAATATAGAAATTTTCGAGTGTATTGATTACGTCGAATGGATGAGTTTGGTACATATCCAATTATAATTGTGTTTATTGTATCTAATTTAAAGATTTAATATGAAGGAAAAATGTCATGTCTGGTGGTATTAAATGAAATGGTTGATGTGGTGCTTAACTATATATGTGCTTCTGATTCAGTCTGTCTATGCGATAGAACACCAGCAAGTTAAAACAGCAGAAGGTAATGAGTTTGATGTGGTTTCAATTAGCAATTTAAAACAGTTACGCTTGTTTCTTAAGAATTCTAATAATCAGCAGTATTACAAAAGTTTTAACAATGTTCAGGAACATTTAAAGCAATGTGAGCGACTTTCTTTCGCAATGAATGCAGGGATGTTTCATCCGGGATTTTCTCCAGTAGGACTGTATGTTGAACAAGCTAAGGTGATTCAGCCACTAAATAAAAGTAAAGGATTGGGAAATTTCTTTTTGCAGCCTAATGGGGTGTTAAGTTGGAATAAAAAGCAGGCCTTCATTTCAACAACGCAGCAATACAGTCGCCGAGATTTCAACGTTGATTATGCGACACAATCTGGCCCGATGTTAGTGATTGATGGAAAGATAAATTCCCTTTTTTTTCCAGATTCTCAATCAAATAAAATTCGTAATGGAGTCGGTATTAGAAATAATAAACTCTACTTTGTAATATCGAAGAATAGCGTGAGTTTTTACAAGTTTGCTCAGTTTTTTCAAAGAAATCTTAGGGTGGAGCAGGCTTTATATCTTGATGGTTCTATTTCTAGTTTATATGTTCAAAAAGACAAGCGTAATGATCAACAATTTGAAATGGGACCAATTGTTGGTTGGGTTGATCAGACAGAGTGTAGATTAAAGTGAAATATAAAAAAGCCAGTACAAGACTGGCTTTTTAATTAATGGATAGAGGGTTTTTGAGTGAGTTCATTCAACTCTTTTCGGCTATAACCACGGGAAATAAGAACTTTCTTTATTCCTTTAATGACATCTTCATCTGTTGCTAGTGCAAGAGCACTTAGAAGTTGTTCATTTGTTTTACATGAGCAGTCATTTTCAACACAAGCAGTTTGGTTTTTATGCTCGTTATGCTGTTGATCTGCTAAGAACAGCTTTTGCCAAAAACTCATAGAGCCTTCATATACAATCTAACATAGCTCGAAATATAGCCAATTTAAAATAAAATACAAGTCTCTATAAGTGATAAATCCACCAATTGAACTCGAGAATTTTCGATAGGAATGCATGAGTTAAACGAAATTATGACGGATAGATGACTTGATATTTTTTGAAAATCTAAATAGTTAAATAAAAAAACATTAAAAAATAAGGAGGTATGTAACCTCCTTTGATTTTAAATTTACAATGAAAGATTTTGTTTAAATCTTCTCAAGTAATACACCTGACTCAACATGATGGGTATATGGGAACTGATCGAATAATGCAAATTTGGTAATACGATGAGTTAAACCTAATATTTTTAAGTTTTCATACAGTGTATCTGGGTTACATGAAATGTAGATAATCCGTTCAAAACCTTGTAAAAGTTTTAAAGTTTCATCATCAATCCCTGCGCGTGGGGGATCAACAAATACGGTATCAAAGTCATAACTTTGGATATCAATATTTGCTTCTTGTAAGCGGCGGAATTCGCGCTCACCCTGATAGGCTTGAGTAAATTCTTCAGCTGAAAGACGGGCTACTTGAATATTATCAATCTGGTTTTGCTCGATGTTCCATTGAGCAGCATAAACGGAAGATTTCGCAAGTTCTGTTGCTAGAACACGTTCAAACTTTAAAGAAAGAGGAAGAGTAAAGTTACCATTACCACAATAAAGTTCTAATAAGTGTTTTTTCGATCCTTCAGCTGCATCACACGCCCATTGCAGCATTTTTTTGCAAACTTGTGCGTTAGGCTGAGTAAAGCTACTTTCGATTTGTTTGTATTTAAATGAACGATTTAAAAGTTCAAATTCTTCTACGACAAAGTCATCGCCAATAATAATTTTTTGACCACGACTACGACCCATAATCTTAATGTCTAACTTCTCAGCAAGCGCTTTAGCTGCTTGTTCCCATTCCTGATCTAATTTACGGTGATAGATTAATGTAACTAACATTTCCCCGCTGAGTGTTGCAAGAAAATCAGCTTCAAATAAACGGCTAGAAAGCTTAGGTTCTGCTTTGAGCACTTCCAAAAGTTTTGGCATTAAATCATTAATGCTTTGGTCTGCAATGGGGAATTCATCAATGCGTACAACGGTTTTTTGTTTGTCATCATCGTTACGTTCAAACATGGCATAGAACATGTCATTTTCTGTATGCCAGATACGAAACTCAGCACGCATACGGAAATGTTGTTCAGGTGACTCAAACACTTCTAATGTAGGTGGAGTAAATTCAGAAAATTGGGCAGTAATGCGGTCAATTTTAGTTTGAAGTTGTTGATGATAAGAAGAGGTCATAGACAAAGAAAATTTAGACAGAATCAAATAGTGAATGGTATCAAAAAAAACGGGCTTACAGGAGCCAATTTTAGCTAGATATCAATACCGACACGTAGCTAAACCTTAGGTTGATTTAATACACGGCTAATAAATTGTGATTTTATTGTTCTATATTGATCGTGATCTAAATGGCTACACTGTAATTTTAATTGATTATATTCATCGACCAGTGCTGGAGAGGCGATAAGCTTATTTCTAAATGTTAAGAAAAATGTGAACTTTGAACCTGTAGCTACAATTTGAAAAGCAACATCATCGTTATTGAGTGACTCAAGCATACAAAGTTCATGTGTTCTTAGCGTATTTTGCTTTTCTATAAAGTTAAGAGTTTTTAACCCTTCAATTGCAACTTCAAACTGCTCAGGCTTAACTTCAATATAAATATCTAAATCACCCTTTGAAATTGCATTTGGTATTGAAGATGAACCAATATGTTCAATTCTGGCAAATGGTAGTAGTGTGGAAATATCTTTTTGATATGAATTAAAAAGCTGAGCGCATTTTTGTTGATATTGTTCTGGCTCTAAAAAGATCATTATTAGAATCTCGAATTGATAAAATTTATATATTTAAGAAAAGATTACTTCATTATATAAAAAAGCCCAAATACTAAGATTTGGGCTTTTTTTAGAAACTTATGTATTAATCAGACATTGTCATTAAGCTTGCGTTACCACCAGCCGCAGCTGTATTCACACTAATTGCACGTTCAATTACTAAACGTTCAAGTGGAATAGTCTCATTTGGCTCAACATGGGTAATACCTACAATTGCACCGGAACGAGTAGCAACTTCTTGCTGTAATGAGAAGATTTCTTCACGATTACCATGATGTAAAACTGCATCAAAATCATCTGATGCGATATTTTTGACTGTAGTAATTGCAGCAAGCACATCTTTCGGCAAGGTTTGTTTATATTTTGCCAATAATGGACTATTTGGCATTACCGCAGCTTGGCTACCAACTGCAAAAATTGCGAGCAATTGATGCAACTGATTTTGTTCTGTGTCAGCGATTGAAAGAACACGGTGACGCGGCAGAATAATATATTGGTTACTTTCCCCAGTAGGACCTTGTAACTCATAAAACTTACCAACGCCAAATGGTTCAATTTCGCGATTTGCTTGCGGTAAATGCTGTTTCGCCCAATTTTGTAAGCTCTGATAAACCTCTCGGTTAAAGCCTTCAAAAGCAGTTTGTTCATTTTTCATGGCAAATGGTGTTGCCAATACTTTATTTGAACAATGTTGCATTAAGCGATACATGTAAAGCGGACCACCAGCTTTTGGACCTGTACCAGATAAACCTTCACCACCAAATGGTTGAACACCAACAACAGCACCAACAATATTTCGGTTGATATAAAGGTTACCAACTTCAGCATGTTGAATCACTGTTTGGATCGTTTGATCAATACGGGTGTGTAAACCCATTGTTAAACCATAACCTTTGGCATTAATTCGCGAGATGAGTTGCTCAAGCTCGCCATACTTATAGGTAATGATGTGTAAAACTGGACCAAAGACTTCACGTTGTAAATCATCAAGGTTAGGTAACTCAATTGCTGTTGGTACAACAAAAGTTCCTTTATCTAATTCATTCTGGCTCGTTGCTCCAAACATTAGCTGATGTACTGGATAGCCTTTAGACTTCATTTTTTGGATGTGCTGATCAATCGTCTGTTTTGCTTCAACATCAATAACAGGACCAATGTCAGTTTTTAAAATGGCAGGGTTACCTACGCTCAACTGTTGCATTGCACCTTTAAGCATTTTAATAACGGTTGCAGCACTGTCTTCTTGCACACATAAAATACGTAAAGCAGAGCAACGTTGACCAGCGCTATCAAAAGCTGAACTTACAACATCAAGTACGACTTGTTCAGTTAAAGCTGATGAGTCCACAATCATTGCATTTTGACCACCAGTTTCTGCAATGAGGGGAATTGACTGGCCATTTTCAGATAAACGTTTTGCAACAGTCTTCTGTAAAATTTTTGCAACTTCAGTTGAACCTGTAAACATGATGCCATCGATACGGCTATCTTGGCTGAGTTGAGCTCCAACTGTTTCACCACGACCTGGCAATAACTGCACAGCGCCATGAGGAATACCAGCTTCCCATAAAATTTGCACTGCTTGAGCTGCAATTAATGGAGTCTGTTCGGCAGGTTTAGCAATAACACAGTTACCGCTGACTAATGCAGCCGCGATTTGGCCTGAGAAAATCGCAAGAGGGAAGTTCCATGGGCTAATGCAAAGTACAGTACCTAAAGGCTGAATAGTTGTATTAGCTGGAAGGTTCTCAACCTGAGTTGCGTAGTAACGTAAGAAATCTACAGCTTCACGAACTTCAGCAATCGCATTGGCATAGGTTTTACCACTTTCACGGCAAAGCAATACCATTAACTCTTCAATACGGCTTTCCATCAGGTCAGCTGCACGTTTTAAGTATTGAGCACGTTGATCTTTAGGTGTATTAGCCCATTCAGACTGAGTTTGTTCAGCTGCATTAAGTGCAACTTCTACATGCTTTAGATCAGCTTCTTGTACATGTCCAACAATTTCATCATTTTGTGCTGGGTTTGTAATTACAGTAGAGTGACCTTGCTCTAATGTTTCTGTTGTTGCCAATAACGGATGGCTTTGCCAAATACGACTACGCAGTTGTTGAGCTGTCTGATCTAATGCTTCAAGTGGAGCATCATTAGCTAAATCATATCCTTTAGAGTTTTTACGGAGCGAGCCATACATGTCTAAAGGTAACGGAATAGATGGGTGTTTTAAGCCAACTGAACCTTCAAGTTTAGCTGCATTGCGAATATCGTAAATTGGAGACTGAATCAGATCTTCAACTTTAAGTGTTTTATCGGCAATACGGTTAACAAATGAAGTATTTGCACCATTTTCAAGTAAACGACGAACTAAGTAAGCCAACAAAGTTTCATGGTTACCAACTGGAGCATAAATACGGCATGGTACGCCTAATTTATTTTGCTCACGTGGGCCAACAACTTGTTCATAAAGTGGCTCACCCATACCATGTAGGCATTGGAACTCATATTGACCAGCATAATATTTGCTTGGATCAGCTAAGTGATAGATCGTTGCTAACGTTTGAGCATTATGAGTTGCAAATTGCGGATAGATGAACTCTGGTGCTGCAAGTAATTTTTTAGCACAAGCGATATAAGATAAATCCGTATGCACCTTACGAGTGAAGACAGGATAGTCATCCATACCTTCGATTTGTGCTTTCTTGATCTCGCTATCCCAATACGCACCTTTCACAAGACGGATCATGAGGCGCTTTTGGCTGCGCTTAGCAAGATCAATAATATAATCAACCACGAAGAAACAGCGTTTTTGGTACGCTTGAATAACGAAACCAATACCTTTCCAGTTCGCAAGTTCCGGTTCGAAGCAAAGACGTTCAAGTAATTCAAGAGAAATTTCTAAACGTTCTGATTCTTCTGCATCGATATTTAAACCGATGTTGTATTGTTTTGCTAAAAGAGCGAGTTCGAATACTTTGCCATAAAGTTCTTGGTGAACACGTTCAATTTGCGCGCGTTGATAGCGAGGGTGTAAGGCAGAAAGCTTAATTGAGATACCTGGGCCATCATAAACGCCTTTACCGTTAGACGCTTTGCCAATTGCATGGATAGCTTGCGTATAATCATTGAAGTAACGTTCAGCATCATGTTCGGTTAGAGCAGCTTCACCCAACATGTCGTAAGAATAGCGGAAACCTTTGTCTTCAAGTACTTTTGCATGGTCTACAGCTTCTTCAATGGTTTCACCAGTAACAAACTGTTCACCCATCATACGCATTGCAACATCGACTGCTTTACGAATAATGCCACGGCCACTACGTGCTAAAAGGCCAGTAAGTACACTTGAAAGACTAGTTTGCTTTGGTGTTTCCATCAGCTTACCAGTCAGCATAAGGCCCCATGCAGCAGCATTTACAAACATTAAGCTGCTTTGACCAACATGTTCTTTCCAGTTGCCTTGATTGATTTTATCTCGAATAAGTAAATCACGTGTTGCTGAGTCTGGAATACGAAGCAAAGCTTCAGCAAGACACATTAAAGCCACGCCTTCTTGTGAAGAAAGGGAGAATTCTTGTAGTAACCCTTGAACAATACCTGCTTTACCTGAAGAGGTTTTACGTTCACGTAAGTTATGTGCAAGATTAAAAGCAAGGTCATAAATTTTATGATCTAAATCATCAGATACCGCGGCAGCTTGTAATAGCTCTTCTACAGCTTCTGGTTCAGCACGACGCCAAGCTGTGTTAATGCGTTGTTCAAACTCACTTTTATCGTTGAATTCGGTGATATAGCCTTGGTGAGATTTATCCATTTGATGAAAAGTATCCATTGTATTCATATCTGTTTCCGCCAACTAGCTCTCGTACTATTTATCTTGAGTAGAGAGGTTTAGATAATTTATCATTACAGAAGAAACACCGAATAACTCACTATATTTATCCCATTTTTTAGAGGAAAATTCAGATGAATGGCCCGTTATTAAGCCTTGATCGCACTGATTTAAAAATTTTGGATATTCTTCAAACAGATGGGCGTATTTCGAACAGTAAATTAGCCGAACTTGTGAATTTATCTCCAACTGCTGTCATGGCACGAGTCCAAAAGCTAACGAAGGATGAATTCATCTTGGGATATGAGGCTAAGTTAAACCCTGTTAAGTTAAATGCTAATTTTTTGGTGTTTGTTGAAGTATTACTGGATAAAACGACACCTAATGTTTTAGATGAGTTTATTGATGCTGTGGTGCATTATCCGGAAATTGTTGAGTGCCATATGGTCAGTGGGGGCTTCGATTTTTTAATTAAATTACGAAGTGCCAGTATGGAAGAGTTTAGACGTATTGCAGGGCAAGTGTTATGGCAGTTACCTGGGGTAAAAGAAACCCGTAGTTACCCAGTGATGCAAGTCGTGAAGGATACTTCAAAAATTAAAATCAAAACTAAAAATAAATAAAGGGGCCGAAGCCCCTTAGTTTATTTAGATGGATTATACGCTTTCTTTGTAGAGTTTATCTGCTTGTTCAAAGCGTCCAGTTACTGTCGTATTTGGCGCTTTAGTTAAAAGACTCACAACAACGATGCTGATAAATGCAAGGATAAAGCCAGGAATAATTTCGTAAACACCAGTGTCTGCGAAAAGGTTTTTCCAGCCAATAACCACAACTGCACCAACGATCATACCCGCTAAAGCACCTTGTAAATTCATACGTTTCCAGAACAATGACAAGATGATAAGCGGACCAAACGCTGCACCGAAGCCGGCCCATGCATAAGCAACAAGACCAAGAACCTTACTATCTGGGTTACCTGCAAGAATAATTGCAAGAACAGCAATAACAAGAACCATTACACGGCCAACCCATACAAGTTCTTTTTGAGATGCGTTTTTACGAAAGAAACCTTTGTATAAATCTTCAGTTAAAGCACTTGAACATACCAAAAGTTGACAGCTTAACGTGCTCATAACAGCAGCTAAAATTGCAGCCAAAATGATACCCACAATCCATGGATTGAATAAAATTTTAGTCAATTCCATAAATACAGTTTCAGGGTTTTTGCTCACAACTGCCGCTAATTCAGGGTGTTGCTCAAAATAAGCAATACCGAAGAAACCAGCACCTACAGCACCCATTAAGCATAAAATCATCCATGTCATCCCGATACGGCGTGCAGCAGGAATAGATTTTACTGAATCAGCCGCCATGAAACGTACAAGGATGTGTGGTTGACCAAAGTAACCAAGACCCCATGCCATGGAGGATAAAACTGCTACCACACCAAAATCTGAGATGAGATTAAATGCATGCGGACGTGCAGTTTCAATGAGAGTAACAAAATGAGTTGTGTCCCCGATCGCAAGGTAAGTCACGATTGGCGTTAATATCAGGGCAAAAATCATCAATCCAGCTTGGAATGTATCAGTCCAGCTAATTGCTAAGAATCCACCGATACAAACATAACTGATGGTTGCAATAGCACTAAGCCAAATTGCAGTGTTGTATGACATACCGAATAAATTTTCAAATAAACGGGCGCCCGCCACCATGCCTGAAGCACAGTAAATAGCGAAGAAAACCAAGATGATAACGGCAGAGAAAATACGAAGTACTTTTTTCTGGTCATCAAAACGGCTTGTAAAATAATCTGGCAAAGTTAATGCATTGTTTTGAATTTCAGTATGAACGCGTAATCGACCAGCAACCAGTAGCCAGTTAAGCCAAGCACCGATAATAAGACCAATTGCAATCCACGCTTCAGATAGACCAGAAAGATAAATTGCTCCTGGTAAGCCCATGAGTAGCCAGCCACTCATGTCTGATGCGCCTGCGGATAACGCAGTAACGAAACTGCCTAAACTACGACCACCAAGAATATAATCTGAGAAGTCGCTTGTAGCACGGTAGGCAAATAAGCCAATAAGTACCATTGCTACGATGTACACCATAAACATGATGAGGGTGGGATCAAAATAACTCATGATGGATGTGTGTCCTTATATCCATAATCCGTGATTGTAACCTAATCCAGGTCGCTGTTTTCTTGTACGGCATTCAAGAGGTTGAGATTCAACCACAAAAGAATTTTTTTGCTCTGTTATTTTTATATTGTATTTTTGTATCTTTGTGTAAGTCGGTGTAATTTAAATTACAATCTAAAAAATATATTATTAATCATTCACTTATAATTTTTTAATATTTTGTTTTTTTGAATTTTCTTGAGAAAAATAAATTTTATAAAAAAATAACTCTATATTTAGTTACAAAGTGAGTGGAGGGAAAAATTTTATTGCGCGAAATTAGAACAAAGTTGGAAAATTTGACAAAATTTTGTCCAAAAAATAATAATTTTTATTCAAATTAAATTGATTTAGTACTTAAAAATAGGAGTCAATTGGTTAAATTCTTAAAAAGTTCATGCATTCCTTGAGTCGCTGACATCTTTAACAATTCGTATTGTTGAGGAACACGTCCATGATCTGCTTTGGGATCTATATAGTATGCTTTACATTGAGCTGCAATTTCATGCACTAAACCTGCAACAGGATATACGCTTAATGTCGACCCGATTACAATAAAAATGTCTGCACTTTGCACGACTCTAATTGCTTCTTCATAAGCAGGTACAGCTTCACCAAACCAAACCACATGTGGACGAAGAGGATATCCATCTGGGCAAAGGTCGTGTTCTAAATCTAATTTCCAACCGTTAATGTCATAAAACTGAGTTGTGAATTGTGCCTTTGGCCCCGAGCTTTTTGCTAACCGAATGTTTCCATGCAAATGTAAAACGTTGGAACTTCCTGCGCGTTCATGCAAATCATCAATATTTTGAGTAATAACTTGTACTTCAAAATAGTCTTGTAGCTTGGAAATATATTGATGAGCTTGATTAGGTTGAGATTCTAAAATATTTTTGCGTCTTTCATTATAAAAGCGTTGAACTAAAGCAGGGTTCTTTTGCCATGCTTCAGGTGTGGCAACTTGCTGAATGTCATAATTTTCCCATAGACCATTACTGTCACGAAAAGTGCTAATTCCACTTTCGGCACTCATACCCGCGCCAGAGAATACAACAAGTTTTGTCATATAGGTCACCGAATCAGATAACTGATTTTAAATTAACTGTATAAACAAAGAAAAAAACCAGTCTAAATCTAAACTGGTTTTTATTAAATCTTGAAAACTATACCTATCTTATAGGCCAGCTTCATATTCTGCATTTGTTAAAAGTTTTTCAACATCTGCAATATTGTCTGGTTTGATTTTATAAATCCAGCCTTTGCCGTATGGATCATCATTTACAAAATCAGGATCATCTTCAAGGTCAGTATTTACTTCTACTACAGTGCCTGAAACAGGAGCATGGATGTCCGAAGCAGTTTTCACTGATTCAACAACTCCAGCTTGTTCGCCAGCTGTAACTTGACTACCAACTTCAGGAGTTTCGACATACACCAAATCGCCAAGCTCATCTTGTGCATGGTCAGTAATCCCTGTAATAACAAGATCACCTTCAATTTTTACCCACTCATGTGTACGTGCATACTTCAGTTCCGAAGGGTGATTCATGGTAACTCCTTAAGCTTGTGTCCAATAGTTTTAAACATTATAAGTATGGGTCTTTACGCCAGTTGCTTGGGCTGCGGCCACTCCAGCGTTTAAAAGCACGGCTAAAATTTGCAACGTCCGAATAGCCAAGTTCATCTGCAATCTGTTCAAGACTATAATCTGTACGCGAAAGCAAAGATGTTGCATGTCGATAGCGTACTTCATCAACTAATGTAGAAAAGGAAGTTCCTTCTGCTGCCAATTGACGTTTAAGTGTGCGGTCTGACATATGTAAGCATTCTGCTACATTTTCTATGCTTAAGTAATGCTGTTCAGAATTACTTAAAATATCACGAACTCGCATTGCTAAACGTCGGCGCTCACCCAAAGCGGAAAGTTCAGCTTCACATTGGTTAATGGCAACTTGACTTGCAATAGGGTCGGCGTTGACTAATTTAAGTCCTAAATACTTTTTATCAAAACTTGAAATTAAATGTGGTTGGTTAAAGCGAATTGTGCTGCTTAGTTTATTTTTATATTTGTCAAAACCTTCTGGCTCTGGAAAATCTAAGTCTACATCTCCAGCTAAATCGTCAATGCCAGTCATAGCTTTCGCCATGCTCATGATACCAATGGTTAAACCTAAAACGATTTCTGTACGTAAAGGCTCAAGTTCAATATCACACTGTAATTGTAAGGTCGCCTTGGGTCCAAAAGTTGAGAAATATAATTGTAAAAAGGGCAAGCGTAGCTGAATAAAACGTGCTGCGAGTGCAATTGCTTCTGTAATATCTTTGGCTGTCATAATTGCATAGCCAATGAAACCATGAATTGAAATACGCATTTGAGTACCAAGGTGGTAACCCAAAGTCGTTTCACCAGTTAGTTTAAGAGCGTGTTTAACCAGTTCATTTGCTACTGGTGTAGAAATACGATAGTCAGGGTCAGCCAGTTGCTCGCTTGTAAGATGAAATGGAGCAAATAATGTTTCATCGTTGTATCCCCAACGTGAAACGACATCTAATAGCAATAAGCCATAGACACCCGGAATACCCTGATCTTGACGAGCTGAGGTAATTTTCATATGCGTTCCATTGCTCTCATCAATTTTTCACATGCATTTCTTACACATCTTGTCATGAAATATAATCTGAGTTTATAAAAACTGTTAGACAATCATATCAACCATTTTTAAACATTCTTTTTAAAGACAACAATTTTTGTTGTTGAAATAAGTAAGACATCCCCATGCTGATTTAAGGCTTGTGTAACGTAACTTACAATACCACGATCTAATTTTGTTTTGGATGGGGTGATAGCTGAAATTTCAGTTTCAACATGAATTCTATCACCCGGTCGAGTGGGGCGTGGCCACCGCAAACTAGATTCTGAACCTATCAAGCCTCCATGAATAGGCATGCATTCGGTCCATAAACGCATAGTGATGGCAGAAGTGTGCCAACCACTGGCAGCAATCCCTTGAAAAATAGGATCATGCTTAGCTTGCTCTTCATCTATGTGAAATGGTTGAGGGTCATAGGAATTTGCAAATTTTTTGATTTCATCTAAGGTGATTTCATATTCACGACTAATAAAACGATCACCAATTTTCAAATCTTCTAAATAAAGCATTAATCTTGACCCTGTAAAACTTTTTGTTCAATTAGGAAGCCGCCTGTTTGACGTTTCCATAATTGGGCATATATTCCATTTTGCGCAATTAACTCTTCATGTGTTCCTTGTTCAGCAATTTGGCCTTCATCAAGAACAATTAAACGATCCATTTGTGCAATAGTAGATAATCGGTGTGCAATTGCAATAACAGTTTTATCAACCATAAGGTCATTTAAACTTGACTGGATAGCTGCTTCAACTTCTGAATCTAATGCACTAGTGGCTTCATCTAAAATGAGAATAGGAGCATCTTTTAAAAATACACGTGCAATAGCAATACGTTGTCTTTGACCACCAGAAAGTTTTACACCACGTTCACCTACTTGAGCGTCATATCCATTACGACCCTTTAAATCTACCAATTGAGGTATAAATTCGGCGGCTTTTGCTTTCTTTACAGCATTTTTCATATCGGCATCAGATGCATCTGGACGTCCATACTTAATATTTTCAGCCACTGAGCGATGTAATAAAGACGTATCTTGTGTTACTAAGGCAATATTCGCTCTTAGACTATCTTGAGTCACATCTTCAATATTTTGCCCATCAATTAAAATTGCACCTTGTTTAAGATGATAAAAATGTAAAAGCAACTGAATAAGTGTAGATTTGCCTGCTCCAGAACGTCCAACAATTCCTATCTTTTCACCAGCTTTAATTTTTAAGTTGAAGTGATTAATCACATTTTTATTGTTATAAGCAAAGCTAACATCTTTAAATACAATCTCGCCTTGGCTTACTTCAAGTGTTTTTGCATCAGGTTTGTCTTGAATATTAATTTTTTTACCTAATGTTTGCATACCATCTTGAATGGTTCCAACATTTTCAAATAATGCGGACATATGCCACATCATAAACTCAGCCATACTATTAAGTTTTAAAATCATGGCAGTAGTCGCTGCAATTACACCTAATGCTGCTAAACCTTGAGTCCATAGCCAAACTGAGGTGCCAATAACCCCAATAAATAAGACGGCTGATAGCATGTTGATACTTATTTCAAAAAGAGTGCCTAAACGCATCTGAGCATAGACTGTTGTCATAAACTCTTTCATTGATGCTTTTGCATATTGGCTCTCACGCCCCGCATGCGCAAACAATTTAACTGTTTGAATGTTAGTATAAGCGTCGGTAACGCGACCAGTCATAATTGATCTGGCATCGGCTTGCTGCTGAGATACTTTACTTAAACGTGGAATAAAGAACCACGCACTTAATAAGAATAAGGTTAACCAAACTAGAAGTGGTATTAGCAAAATTGTTGAAATTGAGCCAAGAACAATACTAACGGTAATAAAGTAAATAGCGACATAAGCCAACATATCGCCCAAAATAATCCAGAATTCACGAATGGCTAGAGCCGTTTGCATAACTTTTGCAGAAAGTCGACCAGCAAAGTCGTTATGGAAAAAATCTAAGCTTTGTTTCAATAAAAGATTATGAAAACGCCAACGCAAACGCATTGGAAAAGTACTATATAAAATCTGATGTTTTACAATAGATTGAATATTTACAAAAAAGATATTGGTAAATAAAACACCAATTAAAAGTAGTAAATCAGTCGTGTGCTGACTTAAAAAACTTTCAGGGCGACTACTACTTAACCAATCTACGAGTTGTCCAATCTTTGAAAAAAGTAAGGCTTCAAAGCTTGCCGCACCTGCTGTAAAAAGAATAAGTAAGAATAAGTATGGGCGTAAGCCTTCCGTTGCTTGCCAGACAAATGGAAAAAAACGAGTCGGTAAAGGTTCATCCAGACCTTTTGTTGGGTAGGGATCTACAAGTTTTTCAAACCACTTCAGCATGAATTACTACCTTTAAGACAAAAGCCACTTCATTAAGTCTTTGCAATTAAATTTACAAAAAAGTCAGTTAGATCAATATCACTTCGGTTTTCGATCTTTTGAATATGCACAAATACACATGAACTGATTATGTTGTACGTCATTCATTCGTACATGACGTAAATTTGGATGCCTGAAGAAATCTTCAAGAATGTCGCGAAGACTTAAAAAATTATGATTTATTATATCGGGATTAATAGATAAAGTGGTGAAGGAATTTATTCTTTAAGTATTTTTTCTTACTATTTTGAACAATTGTTAAATTAACACTTTTAAACCCATTTGAAAAAGGCCTTTATATTTGCATAATAAAGGCCCTTGTATGTCTTACCACATTAAATCATCAGGAATAACATAAGCTGCATATGGATCTTCTTCATCTGTAGTCTGTTCATTCGACTCAGCGTTGTTCAATAAAATAAAACCTTTCATCTTCTGATCAATTTTTTCAGCTAATGCTTTAGGTAAGTAAGCATATTGATTTTGATCTTTAGCAATGACTAGACTGCCTGAAACAAGGGCATTATATACTTGCTGAGAAATATATACCTTCTTGATCTTACTCTCATCAATAAATTGATAAACACTATCACCATCAGTATTTGAAATTTTATGATGTTTAATCATTTGAATGATTGATGCTTTGAGGGCTTTTTCCTCAAGTTGTTGTTGTTTTTCTAAGTTTAAAGCCTGATCTTTAGCTAACTTCTCTTGTTGAGCTTTTTCAATATTCGCTTTGATTTCGGCCTCATTACTTTGGCCGATACGTTGTTCATGATGAGCTTGTTTTGTTAATTTTTTTGCTTTTTTATTATCCACTAACCCAGCTTTTAGTAGCTGGGCTTGTAAGGCATTTTTAACCATGACTTAATCCTTATGTGAAGTTGAAGGGCTATAGAAGTAAACGACCCAGTAAGAAATACTTAAGACTAAGCTTAAAGTTGCTGGCAATAAAAATGCTTGTAACTTTAATTGCGGATGTACCAGCGCGGCGAGAATTCCACCCAGCAGAAAACCTGCAAAAATTAGTAAGTGTAAAACTATACGCCGGTTTTCTACCTGTAAGCCTCTAGCTTTATATCCAAGTGCTAAACCAATATCTGTTAAAACGCCAGATAGATGGGTAGTTCGAATAATGGTTCCTTTATAATGGCTAACCATTGCATTTTGTAGGCCCATCGCTGTACAAGCCCATAATAATCCATAGCGTGGAAAATAAGGAAGTAATAGCCAACAAAGAAAAATGAATAAAGCAACAAGACTCAAAGGTAAGCCATAGCGACGACCTAGACGAAAATGGCTGCTGCCTAAAATAAAACCACTATAAAATGAACCGCAAACATAACAAATGATCACCAGAAGCAAGAAAATGATATGTTCTGGTTGCCACTCTACCAAACTCATAGCTAGCATACTAACGTTGCCAGTCATGTGTGAAATAGATTGATGCAAAAGGGTAATTAGCCCTAATACATTAATCATTCCGGCATTGAATGCCAGTAAAAAGGCTCCAAGTTGGAACCAGTTTGGTAGGCGTTGAAATGGCATTTCGTTTATGAAGCTTGCTTGGAACGAATATCTACAGCTGCGGTAAATAGAATATCCGTAGACGAGTTAAGCGCTGTTTCTGTAGAGTCTTGCAATACACTAATAATCATACCAATAGCCACTACTTGCATAGCAATTTCGGTTGAAATACCAAATAGACTACAAGCTACTGGAATCAGAAGTAAAGAGCCACCAGCTACGCCAGAAGCACCACATGCTGAAACTGTAGCAACAACTGATAAAATAAGCATTGTTGCAAAATCAACATGAATTCCAAGCGTATGAACAGTTGCTAGTGTGAGTACAGTAATCGTCACAGCTGCACCAGCCATATTTACTGTAGCACCTAATGGAATAGACACACTTGCTGTAGATGGATTAACACCTAAACGCTCTGCTAAATCTAAGTTAACTGGAATGTTGGCTGCTGAGCTTCGTGTAAAGAAAGCAGTAATCCCACTTTCTTTAAGGCATTTAAATACGAGAGGGTATGGGTTCCCACGTATAGTAAGCGCAACAAGAATTGGATTGATAACTAAAGCAACAAAGAACATCGTACCTAACAGTACTACTAATAATTGTGCATAACTTTCAAGTGTTGCGAGACCCGCATCTGCAAAAGTTACTGCAACCAATCCGAAAATGCCGACAGGTGCAAAAGCAATTACTTTATGAATAATAGCACTAACAGCATGTGCAACATCTTGCATGACTTCTTTTGTGGTGTCTGAGCTATGGCGCATCGCTAAACCAAGGCCAATTGCCCAAGCTAAAATACCGATAAAGTTTGCTTCACTAATGGCTTGAACAGGGTTAGCAATAAAGCTTAAAAGCAAGTTTTTTAAAATTTCAGCTAAACTGCCTGGTGCTTGCAAATCATTGTGTGAAACAGTGTTGAGGAACAAAGTACTAGGAAAAGAAAGACTAACAATCACAGCTGTGAAAGCAGCAAGCAACATACCTACTACGTATAAAATCATGATTGGACGTAAATTCGCACTATGGCCTACCTGAAAGTTGGCAATAGAAGAAAGTACCAATACAAAGACTAAAATAGGGGCAACAGATTTTAATGCTTTAATAAAAAGCTCACCAAATAAACTTAAATATGGCGTAATGTCTGGAAATAGTAATGCAACGCCAATACCTAAAATAATGGCGATAATAATCTTGGCTACCAAGCTTAATCGAGAAAGGAATTCAAGCATATAAAGACCTTATTAACCTATTCATGGCTAAAGGTTGAACAAGCGGAGTATTTTATACTTAAGTTATGGGAATCTTAAGCTTTTTTATGCAAACTAGAGGTTTTTATAGTAGATGGTAATATTAAGTTATTGTTTTAGTTTTGGTTAATTTTTAATTTTAACTTTTTTTATTGGAGGCTTTGCTTGTTAATTGTTCATCAAGAAAACGAATTATATCAAAAAGCGGTGAAAGTGCCGAAAAAACTCAAAAGAAAAGAACTGATAACAGATTAAATGGTATTGATGAGGCTTTGGAAAAGCTACGCGAATTTTCAAAACTTTGTGCTTCGACTAGGCTCTAAGCTCTCAAGCTGAAAAATCGCATATTTCAGGAAATTACTACTATTATTATAAATTTATAATTTAAAAATATTATTTACTTGCACAGTACAGCTGATGAAGCGTATTTAAAATTGAATGCATATTGTCATCCTTAATAGAGTAAAAAATTTGCTTTCCATCACGACGAGTTGATACAACATCACTTTTACGTAACATCATAAGCTGTTGTGAAAGAGTGGGCTGTGTAATTTGGGTCTTCTCTTCAATCTGTGAAACATTTAGCTCCTCGTAAGCTAAGTGACATAAAATTAATAAACGATCTGTATTAGCCAAAGATTTTAGAATTCCCACGACTGAATCGGCCGCATTTTTCATTTCTTCAATTTGGAGTCCATCTTTCATACTTTATACCTATATCAATATAGCGGGCATAGTATAGATTGATCTTGCTGAAATGAATGTAGCAAAACTAATCAATCCAATTGTTTTTGTTGAAAAGCAATATAAGGGGAACTGATAAATAAGTAGTATTTTTAATTAAAAACAGTTGTTTGTATTTCTTTTGTGTTTAAAATGTTGCATTGTGTTATAAGTTTAATTGTTAAGTATAAGTGAATTGAAGCCAGCATGAAATAAGCCTTATTTCATTCCGATAAATAGTTAAATCTAATTTATCTTTGAATGAAACAAAAAAAATGATTGAGTTTTTATTTTTTAAATATATAATCTGTTTTGTACAGACAGGTCTGTATATTTTGGTTTAGTAAGGTCGAAAAAAACGTCTAATTTTGAACCAAAATGACTTTCAGACGCAGCGTGATAGATAAGAAGAATATTAATATAAGAAGAAGAATGTCACGCTTTATTTTTAAGCAGCTCTTTCAAAGTCGATTAATTTTTCAACTCGATTCCAATAATCATAAATTTTTATTGAGCCATGCTCGACCTGAGCTTGAATGGTCATACCTTCCAATATATTAACGAGTAGTAAAGATAAAGGACCAGGTTCTTTTACATCATATTGGTTGAGAAGGTCTTGCATGAGTTTAGTCAACCAAGCTTTATACAAAGTGGCAGGTTGATGTGTTGACGGATATTGTTTTAAAACCTCTTCCAAAGCTTTTTGAAACATACAGCCATTAAAGTCTTCACTATTAAACCAGTCGGAATACCATAAAAATACTGCTTTAATTCTCGCAAGAGGGTCTAACTCATCATGTTTTGATAAGGCCGAGGTAAGAGAGTTCTGTAAAAGCGTGTTTCGTAGAAGTAGACATTCTTCAATTAATTTTTCTTTTGATGGAAAATGCTTGTAGAAAGTCATTTTTGCAACGCCAGATTCATTAATGATGCGATCCACACCTATAGAATTGTAGCTATACGAATTAAAAAGTCTTAATGCGGTGTTAATAATGTCATCTTTCTTCGACATATTTTTAGCCTCTCACAAATGAATTGCTATTAGCTTGTGAACTGTGATCTGTATTAATGAAAATCTGGATCTTTAATTTTACAAGGTATTGTTTGTTATTGATAGAAAAAAGATATTATTTTTTTAAACTGTAACGTTTAAATTTTAAGGAAAAAGTAAGTAGGAAATATGTCGTTTTTTAATCATGGGGCTTTTCTATTTTTAATTCTCATTTCAAGATTTTTTTAATGTTTAATAATCTTAACCACGCACTATTTAAGATTTTTTTAGATAAATTTAACGAATAATAATTGAATGTATTTTTGAGTTTGCTTGCTAATTTAAAAAGTAGGTTTTCCACTTTCATGAAAAAACCTACTTTTATTAAAACATTTACTCTGCAGGGGGTAAAAGCATCAGAATAGATTCATTTAATAAGTGAGCAACGTTTTCTAGTGTTTCATCATCATTAAATTGGCTATCAAATGGCAGGCTCTCTCCATTGGCAATCGCTTTTAATTTTTGCACAAAGGGTTCAGCTATATATAGAACTTCACCATTTCCCCAAAAGTTTAGGGTTCCGTTTTGTTCTGTATAAAGTAGTCGAGAGGCTGGCTCTAAAAGAACTTCGTATCCTTCGTGTAAAATTTCTTTTAAGTCATCTGCTTCGATTTCATCAGCTTCTGGAATATTATCCGGATATTTAGGTTCACTCATATAAGACATGATAGCGGCATCAAGTGCTGATGAATCTTTTAATTGAGCTAAAACTAAGTCTTTTAAGTGGCTCAATTCAGTTGCGTTAATTTCACCAATTTGCCCCATCTGTTTGCGTGCAATGTCTACAACAGGATTTTGCAATAAAGTATTAGCTGAAAATTGATCACTAATACGTTCCATCATTCCTGCAACGTTTGGCATGCGAAAGCCAAATGAGAAAGTTAAGCAATCATCTTCGGCAACGCCATAATGTGCCATTCCGGGCGGAACATACAGTAAATCACCTGGTGCTAGAACTTCATCAAACTGCACGTCTATTTCTGGTAAAAGTTTTAATGGTTGATTAGGTACAAATGCAGTATTTACATCGCACATTTGTCCTAATTGCCAACGTCTGTGTCCGTGACCTTGAACTAGAAACACATCATAAAAATCAAAATGTTTTCCAACTGAACCGCCTTTAGGTGCATAAGACACCATAATATCGTCACGGCGCCATTGAGGAATAAAAGGAAATCTTTTCCAAAGCTCAGAAAGGTCAAAAGAGTAGTGGTCTACCGCCTGTACTAAAATAGTCCATAATTTTGGTAGCTTTTGAAAGTCACCTTTAGTTAGAGGTGAAGACTTGACGTGCCATTCATTTGGATTTCTATCTTTTTGGCGAATGAGTCGGGCACTCGCATGTTCTTCCAAAGCAAGTTCTTGTACATCTTGCGGTTCTAAAAGACCTACAATCTCTGGCAATCCGTTACGTACCAGCAAAGGTTTTTTCTGCCAATATTCTGCTAAGAATTGTTCGGCAGTAATACCGCCTAAAACTGCTAAAGGTTCTGTCATGGAAATAACCTATTTATAAAAATATCTAAAATTAAGGAATCTGTAGGCCAAGCTGCCTTAAAATATGGCAAAGTTGAATCATGGGTAAACCCATAAGAGTCGTCTGGTCTTGGCCTGTCATTTTTTCGAACAAACTAATTCCTAAACTTTCACACTTAAAGCTACCAGCACAATGGAGTGGTTGATCTAATGCAATATATCGTTCAATTTCAGTTTGATTCAAGGTTCGGAATTTAACTTGATAGTGTTCAACAAGCGTTTGTTCAAAATTCCCGTCAAGCCATTGCACACTGAGTGCGGTACTAAAGTAGACAGTTCGACCTGAATTTTCTGCTAACTGTAATTTGGCATTTTCAATGGTCATCGGTTTACCAATAAAGTCATTAGGAGCATGTTCTCGCCATGCGACTTGATCGGAACCAATAATAATTGCATGTGGATTTTGTGCAGCAATTACTTGGGCTTTTGTGAAAGCCAACCTTTTTGCAAGTTCATCCGCATGGATCTCATCCCGAGGGCTCTCATCAATATCTGGACTAACACAGATATAGTTAATCCCTAAGCGATCCATTAAGGCTTTGCGTGTTTGACTGCTTGATGCCAAAATAATTTGTGGTTGTACCATTACACTGCAAATTCCATTAAAACATCTAAAGGCACATAGCTTAATACAGCTTGATGACATGCATGTATTTTGATGGGAGGGGCTTGACCAGCTTGATAAGCTTCTACCCAACGAGTTACACAGATACACCAGAAATCACCGGGCTTTAGGCCGGGGAAATCTACTTCTGGTAAAGGGGTAATAAGATCATTCCCAATTTTTTGTGAAAAATTTAAGAAATCAGAGGTCATTTGCGCACATACAGTATGTTGACCAAGGTCTGTGACTGCTGTGTGGCAAAAGCCATTTCGAAAATAGCCAGTAATAGGGTCGAAACAACAACTTGCTAAAGGTTCCCCTAAAACATTTAAACGATTGATTTGTGGATCTGGATGAATAGACATAATGGATGAAATATCAAATGACTATCTCTATCATAATCAAAACTCGGGCTTTCTACAGCTTTTATGCAAAAAAACTAACCTTTTTTGATGTAATCATTTAAAATTGGCGCGTTTTTAAAATCATAAAGAGAGCTTTACATGAATTTTCAGCGTATGACTGACCTTAACTTAACAGGTAAACGTGTCCTTATTCGTGAAGATTTAAACGTTCCTGTCAAGAATGGTGTGATTACTAGCGATGCTCGCTTGCGCGCAGCATTACCAACTATTAAAGCTGCTTTAGAAAAAGGTGCAGCTGTGATGGTGTTTTCGCATCTAGGTCGTCCTGTTGAAGGTGAACCAAAGCCAGAACAATCGCTTGCGCCAGTTGCTGCTTATTTAACAGAAGTATTGGGCCAAGACGTTAAATTGTTAACAGATTACCTAGATGGCGTAGAAGTCGAAGCTGGTCAAGTTGTATTGCTTGAGAATGTGCGCTTTAACCATGGTGAAAAGAAAAATAATCCAGACCTTGCACAAAAATATGCTGCATTATGCGATGTATTTGTTATGGATGCATTTGGTACTGCTCACCGTGCAGAAGCATCTACTGAAGGTGTAGCTCGTTTTGCTCCTGTTGCAGCAGCTGGCCCTTTATTGGCAGCTGAATTAGATGCACTTGGCCGTGCAATGCAAACTCCTGAAAAACCAATGGTTGCAATTGTTGCTGGTTCTAAAGTTTCAACTAAACTTGATGTTTTAAACTCACTTTCTAGTATTTGTGATCAACTTATCGTTGGTGGAGGTATTGCAAATACATTCTTGGCAGCAGCTGGTTTTAATGTTGGTAAATCATTATACGAAGCTGACTTGGTTGAAACTGCAAAACAAATTGCTGCGAAGGTAAGTGTTCCACTGCCTACAGATGTTGTGGTTGCTGATGCTTCACAAATTAATTTTGAAGATTTCTTAGGTTCGTTAGCAGCAGCGCAAGCAGTTGTGAAGAAAGTAGAAGATGTAACATCAAACGATATGATTTTAGATGTTGGTCCGGAAACAGCTAAAGCATTTGCAAATATTTTAACAACATCAAAAACGATTCTTTGGAATGGTCCTGTAGGCGTATTTGAAGTTGATCAATTTGGTGAAGGTACTAAAGCACTTTCTCTTGCTGTTGCACAATCTGCTGGTTTCTCGATTGCTGGTGGTGGAGATACTTTAGCTGCGATTGATAAATATAACGTTGCTGATCAAATTGGTTATATTTCTACAGGTGGCGGTGCATTCCTTGAGTTTGTTGAAGGCAAGACTTTGCCAGCAGTCGCGGTTTTACTTGAGCGTGCGTAATAATACTGTTATCTAAAAAATAAGAAGGGACTGGGTTACCAGTCCCTTTTTTCATGGATAGGTCATTAAACTGTCATATATCTGCAATAAAATAGCGAGCATTAAATCACCAACTGTGGACAATAGTGATGAATTTAAAGCTTACATTTGCTGCTGTGTTAATTGTACCGATGATGTTGACTGCTTGTGCTAAGAAAGATGAAGCATCTCAGGCTGGACAAGAATCGGCAGCTTCTACTGCTGTTTCTGACAAAGTAACACCTGAGCAACAAGCAGCAATTGATGCGATTGATAAGCCAGTTTTAGATGAAAAGAATACCGATGTGGTTGAAGGTAGTGCACCAAGTGAGGCTGCTGCTTCAGAAACACATTAATTTGTTGTTTTTTGTTAAAAAATCCCTGCATATGCGGGGATTTTTTTTGAAATACTGTGATTTGTTGCTGAATTGAAATAAATGAAAGGGTAGAATAACCCGCACTACCTGGGAGGATATTATGGCACTCATTTCAATGCGCCAGCTCTTGGATCACGCTGCTGAACATAACTACGGCGTACCAGCATTTAACGTAAATAACTTAGAACAAATGCGCGCAATCATGCTTGCCGCGGATGCAACCAATTCACCTGTAATTGTTCAAGCATCAGCTGGAGCTCGCAAATATGCAGGCGCTCCATTCTTACGCCATCTTATTTTGGCTGCAATTGAAGAATGGCCACATATTCCAGTGGTAATGCACCAAGACCATGGTACAAGCCCTGATATCTGTCAGCGTTCAATTCAGCTTGGCTTTAGCTCAGTAATGATGGACGGTTCATTAGGTGTAGATGGTAAAACACCTACATCTTACGAATACAATGTTGATGTAACTCGTAATGTGGTTGCTTTAGCACATGCATGTGGTGTTTCTGTCGAAGGTGAGATTGGCTGTTTAGGTAGCCTTGAAACTGGTATGGCTGGTGAAGAAGATGGTGTGGGTGCTGAAGGTGTACTTGATCATTCTCAACTTCTAACTTCTGTTGAAGAAGCGACTCAGTTCGTTGCTGATACAAATGTTGATGCGCTAGCAATTGCAGTAGGTACCTCACATGGTGCGTATAAATTTACGCGTCCACCTACAGGTGATATCTTGGCAATTGACCGCATTAAAGAAATTCATGCGGCATTACCAAATACTCACCTTGTAATGCATGGTTCGAGTTCTGTTCCGCAAGAATGGTTAAAAGTAATCAATGAGTTCGGCGGTAATATTGGCGAAACTTATGGTGTGCCTGTTGAGCAGCTTGTAGAAGCAATCAAACACGGTGTACGTAAAATCAACATTGATACTGATTTGCGTTTAGCTTCAACTGGTGCGATTCGTCAATTTTTGGCTGAGAATCCATCTGAGTTTGATCCACGCAAATACTTTGCTAAAACAGTTGATACAATGAAGCAAATTTGTATCGATCGTTATGAAGCGTTTGGTACAGCTGGAAATGCTGACAAGATCCGTCCAATTTCTTTAGAGAAAATGGTTGATCGTTATAAATAATTCCCGTTAGGGTTTAATTTATAGAAACCGGTTATTTATATAACCGGTTTTTTATTAGTTAAATTTTATTCATAAAAAAACCTGCGATAAACACAGGTTTTGATGATGATAAAAGAACTTATTTCTGTAAGTTCTTTTTGTCTAGACTTGGATCTTTGATTTCTACATATGCATTTGCACGCACTTCGCGTAACCAGCTATCGATTTCAGTATTAAATTGGCGTTCACCTAAAATTTGACGTGCCATACGCTCTTGATATTCATGAGTCATATCTTTTTCACGTTTTTCAGTTACTTGTAGGATATGCCAACCGAATTGAGTCTGGAATGGTTCGCTGATTTCACCTACAGGAATTTCCTGCATTTTCTTATCAAATTCAGGTACCATCATGCCAGGAGTTACCCAACCTAAGCTACCGCCATCACGCGCTGAACCTGTATCATTAGAGTAGGTAGCTGCAAGTGTTGCAAAATCATCGCCAGCTTTTAAGCGTTTATAGATATTGTCAATAATTTGCTTCGCATTTTCAAGGCTGACCACTTCAGATGATTGAATGAGAATGTGGCGAGTTTGAAATTGAGGTACTAAAGCTTTTTGTTCATTTTGTTTGCGTTCAATAAGCTTTAAAACATGTACACCATCACGTACTGAAATTAAGTCAGTTGTTTGGCCGTCTTGTAATGGGGTAATACGTGCTGCAAGTTCAGCAGGAATGTCTGAAAGTGGACGGAATCCCATGTCAGCACCATCAACTTTTACATTTGCAGTCGAAAGTTTTTTCAATGCGTTTATATCATTACTTTGTGCAAGCTTTGAACGTACTTCTTGAGCCACAGATTGAACTTCCTGTGGATTATCACCAGCAATACGCATATGAATTACATGTGCTTGATTGCCTAAAGCAGCTTGACCCTGAGGTGATTTTAAGAAGTTTTCTACATCTTGATCACTAATTTTAATACGAGACATGACTTGTTGTTGACGCAAACGACTAATTGCTAAATCTTCAGCGATTCGACCGCGTAAACTTTCATAAGTCCCTGGTGCCATAGCATCTAGCTTTTGCTGGAAGGCTTCTAAGCTCTTAGTTCCAGATTGACTTGCTACTTTTAATACGGCTTCATTTAAGCTTTTTTCATCAGGTTTGATACCATATTTTTTAACTTGCTCAAGTTGTGCCTGACGCAAGATTAATTGATCTAACACCTGAAATTGTAAATATTGCTGAGGTGGAACCTCTTTTTTTTGTGCTTGTAGTTCGTGAGCGGCTTCAGCCATCCCTTGTTGAAGATCGCTTTTTAAAATTACGCTATTGTCCACAATTGCCACAACTTCATCAGCGGGTTGGGCAAAACTATGCATTGATGAAGAGATTAGGGCAGCAAGGGTAGTTGCTTTAAAAAACTGTTTAAGATGCTTTGTCTTCATTAACGTTGTGTCCAAGATTGATTAATTTTGTTAAAACCTAAAACGCGATTTTCAAGTAAAGACGCGAGTTTATTATTTAACCCGCCTAAACCTTTTAGTGTAATTTCGGCCATAATGGCACGTTTTTCACTAACATCTGAAGTTTTTGGATCATCTAGATCGTTATAATATGAGCGACCATAGACTGAAATGCCCCAGCAACATGACTCATAGTTAACCCCTAGTAAAATCTCGCGGGCAACATCGTTATCCATGTCGTATTGTACGTGGCCCATAATACGCCAATTATCTTTAACTGGTTGTATAAACGATGCAACAACCTGATCGTAAGTAGCTTGACGTCCTTCAATGTTTTTGCGATAGAAATAACCTAAGTTATAAAGATTTCCTTTATCTCCAGTATAATAAACCTGAAAATCGCGCTGAGCATTATCACCATTCGACATCCATGCTGAGTTAGCAGCAATCGTGAAATTTTGGTTTAACTGGCTTGATATGCTAACGACCGGACCAGTGTTACTTTCAGTATCAATTTCATCTTGTTGTGGCGTCAAAGTGACACGACGGTCTTCAAAATAATAACTTTGACCAACACTTGCACGTAAACGCTCTAAGCCTACTGTATCAAAAAGACTATAGCTTACGCCAAGTGATAGAAAGTTGTTGTCTTCAAGACGGTCATGTCCGTAGAAGCGGTAAGGGTTAAATAATTGATCGTAACTTACTGATGCTGAAGTTGAGTCAAAATTTGGATAATTGTCTTGGTTTTTGTATGGAGCATATGCATAAAATGCACGAGGGGTAAGTGTTTGTAGGTACTTGCCCTCACGTTCAAAATTCAGTCCAGTGTCCAATGTGAATTGAGGTACAACGACTGATTTATTTTCAGAACCACCAGGATTATTTAACTGAGTGTCTTTGTCATAGAATGTTTGAATAGAACGTACTGAAACTTCAGGTATTACAAATGCTGCTGGTGTGCGGTAGTTGTAGCGTGTTGCAAACTGGTTGTAGATACGTGTACCACTACTTTCCTGAGCAGAATCATCATTAATTGATTTCTTAAAATAAGCAGTATCGTTATTGAATTCGTATTGTAAGCCTAATGGATTACCAGTAACGTAATTTAATAAGAATTGTGGCAAGCGTGCATATGGTTTTTTTGCATCTTCAACTTCAGGATCAAGTGTCTGGAAATCTTCGACTTTAAGCTGTGCTTTTAAACCCGGAATACCATGTTGGTAGTTAAGTTCCCATGCTCTACGTAAGTTTAGGTCTGTTTTAGAGTTAGGACTGCTATCTAAATCTGAAAAATAGTCTTTATCTGAAGCGTAGTTATATTCGAGATTAGTTGACCATTGATCGTTGATATCCCAGTTATGTAAGAAATGGAAATCTTTACGATCTTTATCATCGTATTCTTTGTCAGATGGCAACATGCCACCCCACATTTCACCCGCACCAAAACCATCGGTTAAGTATCGAAAGTCACCTTTTAGCATTGCACCACGGTCTGCTAAATAACGCGGAGTCAGTGTCAGATCATAATTAGGTGCAAGGTTTAAATAAACTGGAACAGAAAGCTCAATACCACCATCGTTTGAGAAACCAAACTGTGGGTTGAGAATACCTGTAGTTCGGCGATCATCAATCGGGAAGTTAAAGTAAGGAACTGCTAGAACAGGAACGTCTTTAACATACAGTTTTGTTCCGCGAGTTACACCACGCCCAGTTTCCTGATTTAACTCGATTTTATTTGCCTGAATTTTCCAACCCGGTTTTTGGCCTGGTGGACAAGTCGTATAGGTTGCATCGTTAAGAACCATGACATTTGGCGATGTTCTTTCGATTTTCCCTGCATGACCATGGGCATGTTGTTGTTCAGAAATATAAAAACTATTTTCTAAATTACCAGTCTGGTTTTTTAGGTTGTAATTAATTTCGTCACTCTGTGAAAGTAATCCGCCTTGAGCGAGTTGTACTCGGCCTTGTGCATGTGCAAAGGTTTGGGTCTTATCAATCGTAACCTTGTCAGCACGAACCGTGCGTCCTTCCTGATCAATAACGACGTCGCCTTCTAAAACAGAGTCACCGGCAGGATTATAATGTCCATAATTTGCCGTAACGACAGAAGTCGTTTTGTCGGCATCTAGTGCTTTGGTATTCGGGTTAATCGGTGTAACCCATGTACCCTGGCAAAATGCCGAGCTTAAATATTTATTGTCACGAAGCTGTGCCTCAGGTGCCGATTTATCAACATAATACTGTTGAAAGAATTCTTGACCTGGGTAGGCTTCTTTGATGCTCGCTTTAAGTTGATTATTGTCTATATTGGAGACAACATCAGCTGACTCAGCATAACTTGATTGTATGGAGCCACATAAGAGCGTAAAAATAGCTGTCGCTAAAGGATTAAATTTAAACTGATGCTTCATTGTCTCATTAACCAAGTATGCTAATTCACAATTAATTATTGTCGCATCATAGAGAAAAAGTTTATAAGTGGCTACACTTAACCCTTCAAAAATCTCAGCTTGTTTTAGATTTTATTGCAAATGAATACACAACGTGAACAATTGATATATACATGGCTTACATCTGTTCTTGAAAATGATCAATTTAAGATCGCTTTTTTGGCAGGTGATGCAAGCTTCCGCCGTTATGCGCGTATCCAGTTACAAAATAAAACGTATATGCTCATGGATGCCCCTCCAGAAAAAGAAGACTGTGTTCCGTTTGTGACCATTGACGAATTTTTTGCAGGCCATGGTGTACGCGTCCCTCAGATCGTCGCGAAAGATTTAGCTCAGGGTTTTCTGTTATTAGAAGATTTTGGTGATGTGCTGTTGTCGACATTATTAAATGATGAAACAGTCGATAAGTATTATGAACAAAGCTTTAAACAGCTGATTCATTTGCAGTCTGTGAATGGTCAGGAGCAATTTCCAGCATACTCCTATGAGAAATTGTTAACTGAAATGAAGCTGTTGACTGATTGGATGCTGCCATCTTTGCAGATTATTCCGAGTGTGGAACAGCAACTGGTGATTGATGATGCTTTCGATGTGTTAGCAAAAACTGCATTGGCTCAGCCGCAAGTGATTGTACATCGTGATTTTCACAGTCGTAATTTGATGAAGATTGCAAATGAACCAGAGCTTGGGGTTATTGATTTTCAGGATGCCGTGATTGGTGCGGATACTTATGACCTAATTTCGATTACTCGCGATGCTTATGTTCAGTGGAATGCAGAGCGTGTTTACCAATGGTTTAGAGTCTTTTATGACTTATTACCTGAGTCTGCGAAATTGAACCGTAGTTTTGAACAGTTCAAACGTGATGCAGATTTAATGGCTATTCAGCGTCATATTAAAATTTTGGGCATCTTTGTGCGTCTGTTTGAGCGCGATGGTAAATCAGGTTATTTAAAAGATTTACCACGTGTAATGTGGTATTTGATCGAAGAAAGCCGTGGTTATGCTGAACTTGATGAGTTTATGTTATTCATAAATGACATAGTTATGCCGAAGTTTATCGAGAAATATGGTAACTATGAGGTAGCAGCATAATGAAAGCAATGATTCTTGCTGCTGGCTTGGGTAATCGTATGCGTCCACTCACGCTATATACACCAAAGCCTCTGCTTGAGGTAGGTGGTAAACCGCTTATTGTGTGGCATATTGAAAAACTTAAAAAAATTGGTGTGACTGAAATAGTCATCAATTCTGCATGGTTGGCCGACAAGCTCATCAGTAGCTTAGGGGATGGTTCCCAATTTGGCGTGGATATCCGTTGGACACGAGAGGATGAGGGTCTAGAAACAGCCGGTGGAATTATTAATGCTTTGCCACTGCTTGGAACAGATCCATTTATTCTGGTGAATGGAGATGTATGGACCACAATGGATTTTGAAGCCCTACGCCATATTAAGTTAAATGATGATTTAGCACATCTTGTGTTGGTTGATAATCCTAAACAGCATCCTGAAGGCGACTTTACATTATTCGATGGACGCACTTTTACATTCGATCAAGATGTGATGGGTGAGAACCTCACTTTTAGTGGTGTGTCTGTTATCCATCCTAAGCTTTTTGATGGATTGGAACCTGGTAAGCGTCCTTTAGCTCCACTGTTGAAGCAAGCCATGCACAATCAAAAAATATCTGGTGAAAAGCTTAAAGGTGCATGGGTGGATGTGGGAACGCCTAAGCGTTTAATGGAGCTAGATTTGCAAATTCGTGAAGGCTTCTACGATTAACTGTGTAATCCCTAATCGTTAACTAGTGTTCCACGATGCATAAATGGGTATACTTTGTTTTAAATTTTACTTAGATGTTATCTGTTTATGCATCCGTTTTTTCAAGAGTTACAACAGGGTAGTCAAAAATTAGGTTTATCGCTTAGCGATGAAGCTTTGGCATTATTGTTAAAGTATCAAGATGCTTTGGTACTTTGGAATAAAGCATATAATCTGACAGCAATTCGTGATCCGAAAGAAATGTTAGTGAAGCATTTGTTGGATAGTCTAAGTATTTTAAATGACTTACCTGAAGGTAGACTGCTTGATGTGGGTACAGGTGGTGGTATGCCTGGCATGATTATTGCTCTTTGTCAGCCACAACGCCAATGTGTTCTTTTAGATTCTAATGGTAAAAAAATTCGTTTTTTGAAGCAATTTATTGCTGATCTTAAATTGAGTAACGTTGTGGCAGTACAAACACGGGTTGAGAATCAAGATACAATTGATGAGCTTGGCCAGTTTGACGTCATAACAAGTCGAGCTTTTGCTTCTTTAACGGACTTTGTAGATGCGGCTCAGCCATACCTTCATCAGAGCAGTATAATCGCAGCGATGAAAGGTGTAGTGCCAGTTGATGAAATTGAGCAGCTCAAGCAGGACTTTTCATGTAAAGTGATTGAACTGCGCGTACCAAGACTTGATGAACAACGTCATTTACTTTTACTTCAACGTATCTAAATAAAAAGTATTAAGGTTACCATGGCTCAAATTATTGCGATTGCAAACCAAAAGGGTGGTGTTGGTAAAACAACGACTGCAGTAAATCTTGCAGCGTCTCTAGCTGTATTAAAAAAACGTGTATTACTTGTAGATATGGACTCACAAGGTAATGCTACGATGGGGTCTGGTATTCAAAAGAACGATCTTTTGTATTCAATTACAGATGTTCTTCTTGGCGAAGTTCCAATTGAAACAGCCATTCAAAAAGCAGAAGTTGGATATAAAGTTCTAGGCTCTAATCGTGAGCTTTCAGGTGTAGAGCTCGCTATCGCAGAGCAAGAAGGTCGTGAATTCATTCTAAAGAATGCTTTGAATGAAATCAGAAACTCATTTGACTATATCATTGTGGATTGTGCTCCAAGCTTGAGCTTGATTACTGTCAATGCTTTGGCAGCTGTAGATAGTGTAATTATTCCAATGCAATGCGAATATTATGCGCTAGAGGGTTTGGCTGATTTAACTCAGACCATTGATCGTATTCAAAAAGCACTCAATCCTGATTTAGAGATTATTGGTGTACTGCGTACGATGTACGATGCACGAAATGCTTTAACACGTGATGTATCTGCAGAACTAGAGCAATATTTCGGCAAAAAACTTTATGATACTGTTGTTCCACGAAATGTTCGCTTAGCAGAAGCACCAGCACATGGTTTACCTGTTATCTATTTCGAAAAAAGTTCTAAAGGTGCAGTTGCATACTTAAATCTTGCGGCTGAGATGTTAAAGAGAAGTAAAGTGAAGAAAGGAAGTAAAGTATGAGCATCAAAAAACGCGGATTGGCTAAAGGACGTGGTTTAGATGCATTACTTGGTTCAATTCAAAAAGAAAAACTACAACTTGAAGCACAGGCGTTAGACCACGGACAGTTAAAACAAGTTGATGTGAATTTACTAAAACGTGGTGAATATCAACCACGTCGTTTTATTCATGAGCATGATTTACAAGAGTTGGCATCGTCTATTGAAAAACATGGGGTGATGCAGCCTATTGTAATCCGTCCAGTTGATGATGAAGCTCATCCATTTGAAATCATTGCGGGTGAACGTCGTTGGCGTGCAGCACAAATTGCGGGCTTAACTGAAATTCCAGCAATTGTTCGTGATTTAAATGATCAGGTTGCAATTGCATTGGCGTTAATTGAAAACATTCAGCGCCAAGATTTAAATCCAATTGATCAAGCAATAGCTCTACAGCGCTTTCATGATGAATTTGGTCTAAGTCATCAGGAAATTGCTGACACGGTAGGGAAAGCACGTACTACTGTGAGTAATTTATTGCGATTATTGAGTTTGGCTGATGATATTAAAGACTTCATGCAGCAAGGCCAGCTTGATATGGGGCATGCTCGAGCAATTTTGACATTAAAAGGTAAAGATCAATTAGAAGTTGCTAAAATTGTAATTGAGAAAGGATTGTCAGTTCGTCAAACAGAGCAATTGGTGCGTGATAGAAGTGAGCCTAAGCAGGAGAAAGAAAAAGCGCCTGTAGCACCAGATATTGAGCAATTGACACAAAAACTATCAGAGCGTTTTGGCGCTAATGTAAAAATTGATCATAACCAAAAAGGTAAGGGTAAACTTGTTATTCATTATCATACCTTGGATGAGTTAGATGGCATTTTAAATATTTGTTTGCCAGAATAATTTGCAGTTGGGTCATGTATTTCTAATTTTATATTCTTGGGGAAGAACATATGTGGGAACTTGTGAGAGCGGGTGGCTGGTTGATGCTGCCTTTAATTCTATGCTCGATTTTAACTGTTGCGATCAGTATTGAACGTTTTGTTCGGTTAAGACGTTCACAAGTTCTACCCGAAGCATTAAGCGGTAAGGGCTCTTTAAGAGCTGAAGATATCGTGGAAAGTTTAGAGCAAAATGTAGAAGCGCAAAGTAGCGCATTGGGACACATTTTAAAAGCAGGTTTTGAGCATCGTGAGCATGGTGAGCAATTTGCTCGTGCGCAAATGGAAGTAGCAGCTTCTCAAGAAATTTCTTATTTGGAAAAAAATATTAATTTTTTGGGTACTCTAAGTGCCGTAGCGCCGCTGCTAGGGTTGCTTGGTACTGTAGTGGGAATTATTGAGTCATTTCTTGTTATTGATTTTGGATCGGCTGGTAGTCCAAGTTTAATGATCCCTGGTATCTCTAAAGCACTCATTACCACAGCTGTGGGAATGTTAATTGCGATTCCTGCTTTAATTGCTTATCGCTACTTTCAAAGAGTAGTGCAAGATTATATTGCCGAATTAGAACAGCAATCGACCTTATTTCATGCCTCATTGTTCTATAAGCGTTCTTCGTCTGTAGCTGAACACCGCCGTGTTGGTTAGGAGGTGAAAGCCAGATGAAATTTAAACGTTCTCAGGTTGAAGACATTCATATCAATTTAACGCCTATGATTGATTGTTTGTTGTTCATTTTGGTTTTTTTATTGCTGTCGACCACTTTTAATCAGCCAAGTCGCATCAATCTAACATTGCCAGATGCACAAGGTGTTCCACCAAAACAGTACGATCATAAAATTGAAGTCGTGGTAGACTCTGCTGGTCATTATGCTGTGAATGGTCAAGCACTTTCATCTAAAGAGGTTGCTGATCTGAGTACTGCGATTAAGCAAGTTGCTCAAGAGCACCGTGATTTTATGTTCATCATTGCTGCGGATGCCAAAGCATCTCATCAGGATGTAATTCGCGTTATGGATGTGGCAGGACAACTCGGTTTTGTTAACATCAATATTAGTACCAAAGTTCCTTCTAGAGGTTTTTCTGAGTGAATCAAGATTTTAAGGTTTATACGCGTCTCATAGCCTATTTAAAACCTTATTGGGGCGTGGCCTTATTAGTACTTATCGGGTTCGGTATTAACTCAGCAACAGAAGTTTCCGTTGCTAAATTGATTAAATTTATTATTGATGCAATCCAAAATAACAGTAGAGCAGATTTGGATTGGTTCCCATTATTAATTGTTTTATTAGTATTTTTTCGCGGCTTAGGCCTATTTATGGGCGGCTACTATACTGCGGTGATTTCACGCAGTTTGGTTTTTAGTATTCGTCAGGAAGTTTATGCGAAACTTTTAAAACTCCCAGCACAATATTACTTGGATAATTCATCTGGTCATATTACTGCCAAAATTATGTATAACGTTGAACAGCTTACGGCTGCTTCTTCTGAGTCATTGAGAACCATCGTTAGGGATGGGATGATTACTCTCGGATTATTAGGCTACCTGTTTTATACCAATTGGCGTCTTACTTTATGTATTTTTGTATTTTTACCTGTAATTGGGGTCTTAGTACGTAAAGCTTCGAAACGAATGCGTAAACTTTCATTACAGGTACAAGATACTATGGGTGATGTGAACCACGTCGTCCAAGAAAGTATTAATGGTAATGCTGTAGTAAAAAGTTTTGCTGGTGAGGAATATGAACAAAAACGTTTCTATAAGTCATCGGAAGAGAACTTAAAACGCGGCTTAAAAATGGTAATTGTACAAAACCTGAATAGTCCGGTTGTTCAGGTGGTAATGGCTTGTGCAATGGCTCTTATTGTATGGTTAGCTTTAAGGCCTCAGATTTTGGGTAGTACAAGTGCTGGTGAATTTGTAGCTTACCTTACAGCAGCTGGCCTGTTAGCAAAACCAGTTAAAAGTTTGACTGATGTTAATGAAAAGTTACAACGTGGTTTAGCAGCAGCTTATTCTGTTTTTGAATTGCTAGATTTACCTGAAGAACAGAATAGTGGTCAACTGAAACCTAAATTAAATGGGGCAATTCGTTTTGATCATGTGACATTGAATTATGCTGATGGCGTAGCAGCTATTAAGGATTTTTCTTTAGATATCCGTCCAGGTCAAACTGTGGCATTGGTTGGTCGTTCAGGGGCGGGTAAAAGTTCATTAGTCAATATGTTGGTACGCTTTCAAGAAGTATCGAGTGGGCAAATTTATTTAGATGATTTGCCAATTAATGATATTGAACTTTCTTGTCTGCGCACGCAAATTGCAATGGTAAATCAACAAGTTATATTGTTTAACCGTACAGTTCGTGAAAATATCGCATATGGTCAGTTGGAAGGTGCATCAGATGAAGAAATTTATGCAGCGGCAAAAGCAGCATATGCACATGACTTCATTATGAATTTACCAAACGGTTATGACACTGTTTTAGGTGCACAAGGCCTAAACCTATCAGGTGGTCAGCGTCAGCGAATTGCAATTGCTCGAGCAATTTTAAAGAATGCTCCAATTCTAATTTTAGATGAAGCTACGAGTGCTCTCGACAACGAATCTGAACATTTTATTCAGCAAGCATTTGATGAAGCGATGCAAGACCGTACAACAATCGTTATTGCACACCGGTTGTCAACAATTGAAAATGCTGATCGTATTGTAGTGATGGATCAAGGGGAAATTGTTGAGCAAGGTACTCATCAAGAACTTCTTGAAAAACATGGTGCTTATTATCAATTACATCAGCGTAATTTTGAGGATAACTAAGCATGTCATTGGCCCAGCTGATCCAGAATGCATGGAATAAGCAATCGAGTTGGTTGATTGCTTTACGTCCATTATCTTGTTTGTATCGTGCTGGGTTTCTATTAAATCGTAATTTTTATACTGCGGGTTTAAAGAAAGTCTATAAAGCCCCTGTACCTGTCATGGTGATTGGCAATATTACGGTGGGTGGCAGCGGAAAAACTCCATTATTAATACAACTGGTGAATTATCTACAACAGCATAATGTAAAAGTTGGGGTAATTAGTCGGGGGTATGGTGGTACTGGTCCTTTTCCAATGTTGGTTACTTCGGGTGCTCAAGCAACTCAGGTCGGAGATGAGCCTGCATTAATTGTTCAATCGACGAGTGTACCAATGGCGGTGGGTCCTAATAGGCAGGCTGCAATAGAGCTCTTGATTGCATCAACACCACTAGATTTAATTATTAGTGATGATGGCTTACAGCATTGGGCATTGGGGCGACAAATCGAGTGGATTGTACTCGACCAGAATCGTGGCTTAGGAAATAAAAAACTATTGCCTGAAGGATATTTAAGAGAGCCAGTTGAGCGTTTAGAAACTGGAACAGTAATTGAACATGCGTATAAACCAACTACAGAATTAAATATGCATCTTGAGACTGGACAGCCATATTTACTCACTCCTTCGTCAAGGGCCGAGCACAGCTTTAATCCTCAAAGTAACTATCATGCTGTAGTGGGTATTGGCTTTCCACAGCGTTTTTATCAAACACTTAAAGATTTAGGCCTGAAACAATTTCAAGAGCATGCATTTCGTGACCATCATGATTACTCAATCAATGATTTAATTTTTAATGATGAATTGCCACTTATTACAACTGAAAAAGATGCAGTTAAATTATTGCCATTGCTTGAAAAAAATCCGGAATTTAAACAGCCTATTTGGGTTGTTCCTGTTAAAGCTATCCTGTCTATAGAGTGTTATCAGGTCTTAAAGCAGCAACTGCAGCAACTTGATATCCAATTATCTTAGGAAGAAAAAATGAAACACATCGTCATTCCAGCACGCTTCTCAAGTTCGCGTTTGCCAGGTAAACCATTGTTGCTTATTCATGACCGTCCTATGATTTTGCGTGTTGTGGATCAAGCAAAAAAAGTCGAGGGCTTTGATGATCTATGTGTGGCAACAGATGATGAGCGTATTGCTGAGATTTGCCGTGCAGATGGTGTGGACGTTGTGCTTACGAGTCCTGATCATCCGTCAGGAACAGACCGATTAAGCGAAGTTGCTCGTATTAAGGGGTGGGCAGCAGATGATATTATTGTGAATGTTCAGGGGGATGAACCTTTATTACCAGCCCAACTTGTTCAACAAGTTGCAAAACTCTTGGTTGATAAACCAAATTGTTCAATGTCTACATTGTGTGAGTCTATTCATACCTTAGATGAATTTCAGCGTGATAGCATTGTAAAAGTAGTCATGTCTAAGCAAAATGAAGCATTGTATTTTAGCCGGGCAACCATTCCGTACGACCGTGATGGGGCTGTGCAGGCAGAGCAAAGTTTACATACTGAAGCATTTCGCCATTTAGGTTTATATGCCTATCGAGTGAACTTATTACAAGAATATGTGACTTGGGATATGGGTAAGCTTGAAAAGTTAGAAAGTCTTGAACAATTACGTGTTTTAGAAAATGGACATCGTATTGCGATTGCTGTCGCTCAAGCAAATTTACCTCCTGGTGTAGACACTCAAGCTGATCTTGATCGCTTAAATAAAATGCCTGTCGAATCTTTTGAATAAGCGTTAATTTTTAATGAATCCGAATGTAACCTCAAAGGTTTATCCTTGGCAAAAAACAACATGGGATACCTTAACAACAAGGTTTCCCAATATTGGACATGGCCTATTATTTTATGGCAAGCAAGGCTGTGGGAAACATGCTTTTGCTAAGCATTTTTTGGCATGGGTGCTTTGTCTTAATAAGCAGCCTCATGGTGCTTGTGGTGAGTGTAGCAGCTGTCAATGGTTAAAATCAGACACTCATCCCAATTATGTCCACATCACAACAGATGAAGAAAATAAAAAGCAGAATGCAAAAATAAAAATCGAAAAGATCCGAGATTTACTGCCTTTCGTGCAACAAACGGGAGAAGGCTGGCGCGTTATTCTTATTGAGCCTGCTGAAGCTCTTAACTTAGCATCATCGAATGCGCTACTAAAGACTTTAGAAGAACCCGGTGAGCGTGTTGTTTTAATTTTATTGGCTGATCACTACCTTAAATTACCAGCCACTATTCGTAGCCGATTGCAGCATTTTGCTTTAGATCGTATTTCATATGAACAGGCTACTTCATATTTGGATGAGCATTTATCTGAACTTGCAGAAGTAAAACCTGATTTATTACTTGGCCTATCTAATGATATGCCTTTGCAAGCAATAGAAATTGCAAAAAGTGATTGGTTTGCTAAACGACAGATTTTCTTAAATGACTGGCTAAAAATTGTAGCTCAAAAAAATATGCCTCTATTTTTCTCAGGAAAATGGCAAAAAGAATTAAGTTTTAATGATTTTATTGTACTTTTTGAATATTTGTTGGGAGATTTAATTTGTGTCAAGCTAAATCAGCCACAAAAAAATACTGATTTAGATTTTGATCAATTAAGTCCATATTATGATTTAGAAAGCTTATTTAATATTTATAGTGAAGTACAACAAGCAAAAAAGCTTGTTGAGCAAAATGTACAAAGTCAACTTATTATAGATCAATTGTTTATAACGTTAATGAATATTTAAGGGGAAGATTATGCAACCGCAAATGGGGGGGATTATTCAGGTAAATATTCCTGATAGAGCTACTTTGCAAGCAAGCTATATGGGATATGTGCAAGGTGGAGGCCTATTTGTACCATCAAAACAAAAGGTAAAGATGGGGCAAGAAATTTTCATTTTAGCTACTTTGCCTGAGCAGTCTCAAAAAATTCCTCTCACAGGTAAGGTGATTTGGATATCGCACAAGCAAAGTGGTTTTAAACCTCAAGGTTTTGCTATTCAATTAAGTGGAGATAAGGGAATTTACTATAAAGCTGAGGCAGAAAGAGTTTTGGCTGGTAGTATGTCTCTAGATCGTCCAAGTTATACCATGTAATCAAATAGGATAGAAAAGTGTTTGTTGATACGCATTGCCATTTAACGATGTTAGATTTAACGCCTTATAACGGTGATCTGGACCTTGCGCTCGCTGCAGCGCGAGCAGAAGGAGTGTCTAAGTTTATGGCAATTTCCGTTGATCTTGATGACCATATTGCACTAGCAGAAATTGCAAATAGGCATGAAGACGTTGGTTATACGGTAGGTGTGCATCCTTGTGAAGATGTAGATACGATGGCACGTGCAACGACCGAGCACTTGATTGAATTAGCTCAGTCGGAAAAAGTATGGGCTCTAGGTGAAACTGGACTGGATTATTATCACAGTACAGATTTTGTTGAAGAGCAAAAGGCATGTTTTGCAAGACATATCCAAGCTTCGAAAATTGTAAAAAAACCAGTCGTCGTTCATACGCGTTCAGCAAAGCATGATACGGTAGATATTATCCGTGCTGAACATTCCACGCATGGAATTTTGCACTGTTTTACCGAAGATTGGGAAACAGCTAAGGCTGTACTGGATTGCGGTTATTACATTTCTTTTTCAGGTATTGTGTCATTTAAAAATGCACAAGACTTGCGTGATGTAGCTAAACAAGTTCCGCTAGATCGACTTTTAATTGAAACAGATAGTCCTTATTTAGCACCTGTTCCATACCGCGGTAAAACAAATGAACCAAAATATGTGCCTTATGTAGCCAAAGCACTCAGTGATGTATATGATAAATCGGTTGAGGAAATTGCAATGATCACCTCACAAAATTTTGAGAACTTGCTAAAAGCGATTTAGGTTATAGAAACTATATAAGAGAGTAATTGCGTGAAGATGGATCGTCAGGCTCAGTTCCGAGCAAGAGAAGTATTAATATTTCAGGTTGCGGAGCAATTATTGCTAGAAAATGGCGAAGCCGGAATGACACTTGATGTCTTGGCTGCTGAGCTTGATTTAGCAAAAGGAACTTTGTACAAACACTTTCAAAGTAAAGATGAATTGTACATGCTATTGATTATTCGTAATGAACGTATGTTACTAGAAATGGTTCAAGATACTGAAAAGGCCTTTCCAGAACACTTAGCCTTTTTCATGTTGCATCATTTACATCATCCTGAGCGGACAGTTTTATTTCATCAAATTGAGGAAAAACTTTCGATTACAGCTCAAGGTGTGCATCACCTTTTTAATGAACTTTATCAGGTGCGTAAACAGCGATTACGAATTATCATTCGCATGACAGATCACTATTTAGAATCTATTCAAAGCAATATGACAACTCGAGATTATCTGGCATCTATTTGGTCATTAACCCATGGTGCAGCAGCTATTCTTAACTCAAGTTTTTACCAACGGTATTTAGGTTCAAGGGACACGTTAAGAGTGGCTTATATTGATCAGGCATTAGCCTTACCTAAACAAGCTGTTGAACAATATGCTTAATAGGTCGATATGAAATCTCCATCACCATCTAAATCACAAAAAGGTTTTACCCTCATTGAAGTGATGGTGGTGATTGTTATTATGACGATTATGACCTCCCTTGTTGTACTTAATATAGGTGGGGTTGACCAAAAGAAAGCGATGCAAGCAAGAGAGTTGTTTTTGCTTGATGCACATAAAATTGGTAAAGAGTCACTTGACCAGTCTCGTGTTTTAGCCCTATCTACTATGAGTGAAACTGATGTTTCTCCATTTTCTTATGAGCTGTATGAATACAACGATCAGAGTAAACTACAGGTCCAAGATTTAAAAAACCGTTGGCAGAAATACCCAGAATTTACTACGCGCCAATTGCCTAAACATGTATCGTTTACAGTACAACCTCTAGATGGTCAAACCTATTCAAAAGCTACGAATACAGATTTAATTGGCGGGCAAGCTCCGCAGTTAATCTGGTTTGGAAATGGTGAAGCTAAAACAGTTAAAATACAGTTTTACTTTGAACAAAAACCAATTGGTTCAGAAATACAGATTGATCATTTGGGTAAAATAAATGAAATCTAAAGGCTTTACTCTATTAGAGGTAATGGTAGCTTTGGCAATTTTTGCGGTAGCTGCCGTCGCGTTAACTAAAGTGGCTATGCAATATACCCAATCTACTTCAAATGCAATTCTTAGAACAAAAGCTCAGTTTGTGGCTATGAATGAAGTAGCCTTAATGGAGATAAATCAAGAATGGCTTCAAGGCACTCAAAGTAAGCAGGTTACTTCTCAAGGGGAAACTTGGCAGATTGATAAATCAGCTGAATCTACAGTCAGCCCGAATGTTCAGAAAGTAGATTTGCAAATTAGCTTATATGATTCTGATAAAGGAAAAGTTCAAAATGGTATTACCCATTTGGTGTTTTTTAATTATCCAATGAAAGCAAAATAATGATAAAAAATAAATATTTTCGCTCTCGAAGCACAGCTTCCCATCTTGCAGCACGATCGGAGCAGATGATGAGGGGTTACTCCGAGCAAAGCTCTTCGTCTTGCGCTCAGACAAAGCGTTGCTTTAAAGACTCTCACACTCGAAACACAGTTTCTCATCTTGCGACACGATCGAGCAGTGCTCGATTAACTCGTGTCTCAGGATTTACTTTAGTTGAGCTTTTAGTCGCAATTGCAATTTTTGCTGTTTTATCTTTGTTAGGTTGGAAGATTTTTGATTATTTATTAAAAGTCCGTGATCGTAATGCTCAACATGAAGTGCAGCTATTTGAATTACAAGATGCGTATCAACAAGTTTTGCGAGATACATTACAAATTATACCTTTATCGGCAAATCAAGGGGGGCAGCTTCATCCAGCTTTAGAGCTTGATAACCAAGTACTCTATTTTAGTAAGGCTGGTGTTACTGATCCTTTAAAACAAGGGTTATCACCTTTTGAGCGTATTGAATATCGATATGATCCTGATCAAAAAAAGCTTTATCGTCTTAAATATAGCAATTTAAATACTTCAAACAGAGAGCAACCTTTATCTAGCACTTTGTTGAGTCAAGTTGAACAGTTTCAAATTATGGTGCTCACGCCACAAGAAGTGACAAAGTGGCCAGAAATTAATATTGATCCCACAAAACCAGAAGAGTTTAGAAAACTGCCGAAAGGAATAAAAATACAACTCACAGTTGCTGGGGTAAGTTATGAGTGGATTTATAGCTTAAACCAAGGGAATTTATCGCTCTCCAAACAAGGAGGAGCATAATGTTGCACTATAAAAAGAGCCAGCAAGGTGTAGCTTTGCTCACAATTTTAATTATGGTTGCATTGGCTACAATTTTAGCTGCCTCTATTGCAAAGCATCAAACCAATACGATGGAAAACACTGGCTATTTAATGCGTCAAAATCAGTCATTATTATATGCCAAAAGTGCAGAAGCTTTTTTTTCTGAGTTATTAATTCAAGATGCAAACAATGCAGGTGGCGTTGATCATTTAAAGGAAACATGGGCACAGCCAATGCCACCTTTTCCCATAGAAGATGGAGCTGTATCAGGGCGTTTACTAGATGAGTCAGGCAAATTTAACTTAAACAATTTAACGACCAATGAAGGTAAGGTAGATAAAGCTGCCAAAAGCTGGTTTGAGCGCTTACTTGTACGTGTAGGCTTGCCAGCAGAGTTAAGTCAAGCAGTTATCGATTGGCAAGATCCAGATGAAGAACCATCTGGACCTATGGGAGCAGAAAGTAGCTATTATGAAGGCCTTGATCCTAGCTATTTAGCTTCAAACGCTAAATTTCATCGCATTGAAGAGTTGAAATTAGTAAGAGGTTTTGACGGCAAGAAATATGATTTAATTGCCCCTTATATTTCGGCATTACCCGAGAATACAAAAGTGAATATTAATACTGCTTCACCATTAGTCTTAGCGAGTATTGATGAAAAATTAGATATAGGGGCGGTAGAAAAAGAGCTTCAAATGCGCCAACAAAATTTAAAATTCTTTCAAAATGTTGATGAATTATGGCAATTGAATGCTTTTTCAACAGTCGATACTCAAAAGAGAACTGAGGTGAATAGCCTGTTAGATGTAAAGTCGAGTTTTTTTCAAGCACAAATTGAGGTAGTGCTTAATAATAGAAAAAGACAATTTACAAGTGCACTCATGCGTAATGATAAGCAGGTTTATGTTTATTCTAGAAATATGTCACCATTTAACTAGTTGAAAAATTGTAATTTATTTGTTTGGGGCATGTCGTTGAAAAGTCGTTTTTATGAATTTCTCTAATGGACATAATAGAATAAATATAAATTTTCCATATGCTTATCTTCAATATTTCTTCACAAGTCTTATCATACTTTTCGCTAATTGTTTCTAATTGAAAAGTGGTGCGAAGTTTTTGTCTTTTGCTTTATAATAATGTTCTTAGAAGGAATGATCGATTTGGCACATGTTAATTCGCAAGTTATTTAAGTTTGAAAATGCACATGTTGTACGTAACTGTACATCGGATCGTTGTAAGCGATCAATTCATGGACATAGCTATAAAGTCGAATTATTACTTAAAGCTTCGAAATTAGATCATGGACAAATGGTTTATGATTTTGGGCTTTTAAAAGGGGTAATAAAAGACCTTATCGATAGCTTTGATCATGCAATCTGTTTTTGGGAAAAAGATGATTCTCAATATATTGATGCTTGTCAGACTTTTAGTGCTCGCTGGATTTCTTTACCGGTTTCACCCTCAGCCGAACAGTTTTCTCGTATTTTCTTTTATTTAGCTCAGCAAGTTTTGCAATCAACAATCACTCAAAATGGGGAAGGTGATGTTGAGGTTTATTCAGTTATTGTTCATGAGACCGATACTGGATATGCTCAAAGCTTTATTGAAGATATTCAAAACGAACAAATGGGTATCTTAAGTCTTGATGGAATTGTTTTTTCAGAACAAATTCAGATAGAGTGGGCAAATCCGCAAATGTATGAAGACTTGAAAAAAGGGATGAAATTTAATAATCCTCAAGTTGATTTGCAAGTCGAAGTGTAAATCGAATTACTCTATTTGTAGAATTGAAAATTGATCTAGGATGACATTAATGCAATTAACTGAGCAACAGCAAGATAAACTCAGTAAAGTTCAATTAGAAGAAAGCTGGAAAATATCTTTAGCACCTTTTTTGTTAAGTCCTCAAATGGATAATTTGCGCGATTTCTTATTTCAAGAGAAGCAAGCACAAAAAATAATATATCCACCGAGTAAACAAATCTTTAGTGCTCTAAATACGACACCATTGGCTGATGTGAAGGTCGTTATTCTGGGACAAGATCCATATCATGGACCGAACCAAGCGAATGGATTAAGTTTCTCTGTTCAGAAAGGTATTGCATTACCACCATCTTTACGTAATATTTTTCATGAATTGCATACAGATTTGGGTATCCCAGCTCCTCGCCATGGTGACTTAACGAAATGGGCTAAACAAGGGGTGCTTTTACTGAACAGCGTGCTTACTGTTGAAGCTGGGCAGCCAACTTCACATCAAAAGCAAGGTTGGGAAGCATTTACTGATGAAGTAATTGATGTTTTGAATGAGCAAAGAGAACATGTGGTATTTATTTTGTGGGGTGCTTATGCACAGCGCAAAGGACAACGTATAAATAGAGATAGACACTTGGTTTTAACCGCCGCACATCCATCACCTCTTGCTGCAAATAGAGGTGGTTTTTTTGGATGCAAAGTGTTCTCAAAAACAAATCAATATTTGAAACAACATGGCATTGAGCCCATAGACTGGCAATTGGACGCATGATGAACTCTCCCAATGTAAATAACTATCACCCGGACTTGGTGGTTGAAGAAGCAAAAAACGGCTGGCGTATAGTACGTTTGAATCGTCCTAAATCATTGCATGCTTTAGATGAGTCAATCGTAACGGCATTATTACGTGTATTTGAAGATTTTCGTGATGATGAGAGCGTTAAAGCAATTTGGTTAGATTCAACTACACCAAAAGCTTTTTGTGCAGGTGGCGACGTTAGAAAATTGCGTCAACTTGTTATAAATCAAGAAGTAGATACTGCGAATAAATTTTTTCAGCAAGAATATGCTTTAGACTTACTCTTACATAATTATGCTAAACCTGTGGTTGTTTGGGGTGAAGGCTATGTTATGGGTGGTGGTTTGGGCTTGTTTATGGCAGCACCATTCCGTCTAGTAACCCCATATTCTCGTTTGGCAATGCCTGAGATTAATATTGGTTTATATCCAGATGTCGGGGCGAGCCGTTTCCTGGCAGATCGTGGTCCAGTAGGTTTGTTTACTGGTTTAACTGGTTCAATCATGACAGCCGCTGGAGCATATAGCATCGGTTGGGCAACACATATTTGTGAAGCACAGCGTGATAATGTTTTGCAAAAAGTTTTAAATATTAATTGGGCTCATTATCCTGCAGGGGATTTCCGCGCAATTGATGATACTTTAAATAGTTTACATCGTCCTGTTGCGGCAGGTCCGTTGCAAAACTCGCTAGATGTGATTCATAGCGTTTGTCGTGGTTTTAATTTTGAACAAGATTACCAAGCTATTGTTAGCTTGCGTGATGCCAGCAGTGATTGGCTCCGCCAAGCGAGTGAGAACTTGCAAAAAGGATCTCCTAGTACTGCGGCAATTACTTGGTTGCTATGGCAATGGGGTAAACAAATACATTCTTGGGATGAGGTCTTTGATTTAGAAGCTCAGATTTCTGAGTGGAAAATTCGTCATCCTGACTTTGTAGAAGGTGTCCGTGCACGCTTGGTTGATAAAGATTTATCACCAGAATGGAAACCATGTGAAGACCTAAGCCTAAGAGGTATATTAGCTGATTGTCCACCAGTTACCTCAATAGATAGCTGGAATGCTTTGCTTAGACAACATGGTGTGATCACCTAAATACATGACTGAATATAGTGATGAATATTGGATGCAGCTTGCTTACGAGCAAGCTGAATTAGCCGCTCAGCAGGGTGAAATCCCCGTTGGAGCGGTTGTGGTGAGCCAAAATAGAGTGATTGGATCGGGATATAATGCTCCAATTAGTTTGTTAGATCCAACTGCACATGCAGAAATTCAGGCTATTCGTGCAGCGTGTTTATCATTAGAAAATTATCGATTACCTGAAGATGCAATTTTATATGTCACTCTTGAGCCGTGCACAATGTGTGTAGGCGCATTAGTACATGCAAGAATCAAACATGTGGTTTTTGGTACAACAGAACCTAAAGCAGGTTCATTGGTAAGCGCTCGTCAATTACTACAACATGGTTATTACAATCACAGATTTACCTTTGAGCATGGTTGTTTACAAGAAAAATGTGCTCAACAACTCAGTCATTTTTTTAAACAAAGACGTGAGCAAAAGAAACTAGAAAAACAACAAAAAACGTCCTTAAATGATTAAAAAGTAACATGAGCTTATGGCAAACTAACGCGATTTTACTGCCATGATTCTATTTAATAAGGAACACCCATGCGTAATGTAATTACTGTAAAAAAAGAATTTAATGCTCCTCTTGGTGATGTATTTAACTTGCTCTCTAAACATGCAACTTATAATACTGCTTTTGCACCGTTACAAGTTGTACGAGTAAAAGACTCAGCAGATTCTAAAAGACCTGATGGTTTAGGCTCAGTTCGTCGTATGGGATTTGGTCCAATCAAACCACTTAAAGAAGAAATTACATTGCTTGAAGAAAATAAAAGCATTGAATATAAATTAATAGACAATCCTTTGATTAAACACCATTTAGGTCGAATCGAGTTTTCTGAAATTACCCCATATATAACTTTAGTTACATACCGCATCGAGTTAACAGCAAAAGCTCCAGTGGTAAGTAAATTAATCCTTGCACAGCTAAAACTAGCCATTACACTAGGCTTTTCGAGATTAGCTAAAGCAATTGCTTCTTAGTGAGAGTTCAATGACAGTTCAAATTATTACTATTGATGGTCCGAGTGGTTCGGGTAAAGGAACATTGGCCGCAAAACTTGCAGCACATTATCAATATCATTTACTCGATTCTGGTGCCTTATATCGTTTATTAGGGTTGTCATTACATAAACACGATTTATTAGAGAAATTAGACAGTCAGCTCGACGAATGTATTCAATATGCACGTCAACTGGATATTAAATTTGAAACTTCCGCAGCCGGGATTTTAGTTTTTCTAGATGGCGAAGATGTATCTCAAACAATTCGTACAGAACGGGTTGGTGAATATGCATCGAAAGTTGCAGCAATTCCAGAACTTAGACAGGCATTATTTGAGCGACAAAGAGCTTTTGCACAAAATCCCGGTTTAGTTGCAGATGGTCGTGACATGGCAACAGCTATTTTTCCTGAAGCAAATGCGAAAATTTATCTAACGGCTTCAGCTGAGTCGCGTGCCGAGCGAAGAGTAAAACAGTTGCAGGGCATGGGCCTAGATGCTAAAATAAACGACATTTTAGCTAATATACAGGCGCGTGACAAAAGAGATATGGAGCGAGAAGTTGCTCCACTCAAGCCAGCCGAAGACGCTTATATCATTGATAGTTCGGAATTAACGATCGATCAGGTATTTAAGTTGATGGTTGATTATGTCGATAGCCGTACCATTTAGCAAATAGAATTATCAGTTGACGCATAGCTTGATCAGTTTATAAAGACTATGTTGATACTTAACTAAACCGGCCTTGTCTGATCCAAGACCGCTGAATTTATCAGGTATATCATGACCGAATCTTTTGCAGCCCTCTTTGAAGAAAGTGAATTAAACCTCAACGTTGAAAAGGGTGCAGTCATCCAAGGTGTTGTTGTAAACATCGATAGCGACTGGGTAACTGTTGACACTGGCCTAAAGTCTGAAGGCATTGTTGACCGTGCTGAATTTTTAAATGAACAACGTGAACTTGAAGTTCAAGTTGGCGATACTGTTGACGTAGTTGTTGAAGCTCTTGACAACGGTATGGGTCAAACAGTTTTATCACGTGAAAAAGCTAAGCGTGCTGAAACTTGGACTAAACTTGAAAAAATCTTTGAAGATGGCGAAATCGTTACTGGTGTTATCTCTGGTAAAGTTAAAGGCGGTTTCACTGTTGACATCGGTCCTGTTCGTGCATTCTTACCAGGTTCATTAGTTGACACTCGTCCTATCCGTGACACTACTCACCTTGAAGGTAAAGAGTTAGAGTTTAAAGTAATCAAACTTGATGCTAAACGTAATAACGTTGTTGTATCTCGTCGTGCTGTTATGGAAGCAGAATCTTCTGCTGACCGTGAAGCATTACTTGCTCAACTTGAAGAAGGTCAAACAGTTACAGGTACAATCAAGAACCTTACTGATTACGGCGCATTCGTTGATCTTGGTGGTATTGATGGTCTTCTCCATATCACAGATATGGCTTGGAAACGTATCAAGCACCCTTCAGAAGTTGTTGAAGTTGGTCAAGAAGTTACTGTTAAAGTACTTAAATTTGACCGTGAGCGTAACCGCGTATCTTTAGGCCTTAAACAATTAGGCGAAGATCCATGGTTAGCGATCATGAGCCGTTACCCTAAAGGTTCTATCGTTAAAGCTCGTGTAACTAACTTAACTGACTACGGCTGTTTCGCTGAAATCGCTGAAGGCGTTGAAGGTTTAGTTCACGTTTCTGAAATGGACCACACTAACAAAAACATCCACCCATCTAAAGTTGTTCAGATTGGTGATGAAGTTGATGTTATGGTTCTTGAAGTTGACGAAGAACGTCGTCGTATCAGCCTTGGTATCAAACAAACTCGTGCTAACCCATGGGAAGAGTTTGCTAAAGCTCATGAGAAAGGCGAAAAAGTATCTGGTACTATCAAGTCTATCACTGACTTTGGTATCTTCATCGGCTTGAACGGCGGTATCGACGGTTTAGTACACTTGTCTGATATTTCTTGGAACGAGCAAGGCGAAGAAGCTATTCGTCGTTACAAGAAAGGTGACACTGTTGAAGCTGTTATCTTGTCTGTAGACGCTGAAGGTAACCGTATCAGCCTTGGTATCAAGCAATTGAACAGCGATCCGTTCAATGATTTCTTAGCTGCTAACGAACGCGGTGCTTTAGTTAAAGGTACTGTAACTGCAGTTGATGCTCGTGGCGCAACTGTTAAGTTAGCTGACGAAGTAGAAGCTACTCTTAAAGCTTCTGAAATCAACCGTGACCGCGTTGAAGATGCAACTAAATTCTTAGAAGTTGGTCAAGAAGTTGAAGCGAAAATCATCAACGTTGATCGTAAATCTCGCTCTATCAACTTGTCTGTTAAAGCAAAAGACGAAGCTGAAGAGAAAGAAGCAGTTGCTACTTTACGTACAGCAACAACAAGTCAAGAAAATGGTCCTAAGACTATTGGTGACTTGATTAAAGCACAAATGAAGTAATAGGTTAACAAAGTACAGTTTCATGTAACGGAATTGTACTTTTTATACAAATTACTGTAAACGGTAGCCTAGTATTCAACATACTGCGCTACCGTTTTGTATTTAAACAGGTTATTATCAGACGACATAGAGTAGCAATAAATAACGAGGTCGTAGATGACTACTGAAGCTCTTAATAAGTCTGATTTGATTGAACGCATTGCGCTAAAAAACCCACACTTAGCTGAACCTTTGGTGGAAGAAGCGGTTAAAATTATGATTGATCAAATGATAGAAGCACTATCAACTGATAATCGAATTGAAATCCGTGGTTTTGGTAGCTTTGCTTTACACCACCGTGATCCAAGAGTTGGTCGCAATCCTAAAACAGGAAGATCAGTTGAAGTGGCCGCTAAAGCTGTTCCGCATTTCAAACCCGGGAAAGCACTGCGTGATGCAGTCAATGAATCCGGAAAATAAATAAAAATTTATAAGTGGGGTGCCTATGCGTTATATTTTAATTGCATTGCTTATTGTTGTATTTGGTTATTCTTTAGCCCTTGTATTGCAAAATCCAACAGAGCTGTCTGTTGATTTGCTATTTACTCAAGTTCCAGCTATGCGATTAGGCTTATTATTGCTACTCACATTAGTGCTTGGAACGGTGGTCGGTCTTTTGCTAGGTGTTCAGGTTTTCAGAGTGTTTCAACAAAGCTGGGAAATTAAACGTCTTCGTAAAGATATTGACCATTTGAGAAAAGAACAGATTCAAAGTGCTCAATTAGCAGCAGCAGAAGCCGCTGCAAATGTAAGACATGAAAAAACCGTTTTAGATGTTTATCCTCAAGATAAAAACTCTACTCCGCTATAATTCGAAAACTACTCTTTATTCTCGAATAAAGAGTAGTATATTCCTTAATTTATAAGTGTTTTCTTCTTTTTATTTTTCTAAAAATTAGTCCCCGTGACATTATTGTCTCTAAATTTGAAAGCCTTCCTTATACATTCCTTTATTACTTGATGACTTGTCTATTATAATGACGCTGATTTTATGTGATGGAAGAAAGTCTCTTGAGTATCATTGTTGCGTTAGATGCAAAAAGCCAATATGACGCTTTAAAAATTGTTGAACAACTTGATCCTACTTTATGCCGTGTAAAAGTGGGTAAAGAGCTTTTTACTCATGAAGGCCCATCTGTTGTAAAAAAACTTCAAGAACAAAATTTTGAAGTTTTTCTTGATCTTAAATTTCATGATATTCCAAATACTACCGCTCAGGCTGTTTGTGCAGCAGCTGATCTAGGAGTGTGGATGGTAAATGTCCATGCTTCAGGTGGCCGTAAAATGATGGAAACTTGTGTGGAGCGTTTAAAAGCAGGTAACTATCAAACCCAGCTTATTGCTGTGACAGTACTCACATCAATGGGTCGAGAAGATTTAAAAGATATTGGTTTGGATGTTGAACCTGTAGAGCATGTAAAGCGCTTAGCTAAACTCACTAAAGAAAGTGGCTTAGATGGTGTAGTTTGTTCTGCTCAAGAAGCTAAGATTCTTCGTGAATTAATTGGGCAAGACTTCTCTTTGGTAACACCAGGTATTCGCCCAGAGGGTTCTAATGCAGACGACCAAAAACGTATTGTAACTCCAAAGCAGGCTATGCTTGATGGTTCTACACATCTGGTAATTGGTCGACCGATTACTAAAGCAGAAGATCCAACAGAAATGCTGAAATCTATTCTTGCTTCAATTGCTTAAAAATTTAGAAATAAGCTAATTAATAACGGGGCGAGTAGGCTTAACAATAAGCCACTCATCATGGCATGTGGTACATAATGTGTACCGCATGACTGTTTTACCATTGCTAAGGTAGCATCCATTGACGTTGCGCCAGCACTTGAGATAGCAGGGCGAGGAAAACGCCATCCCATGGTATACATTAAAAATATAGCAACAATTTCTCTAAATAAATCAGTCAATAGCGCGATGCCACCTAGTTCTGCCGAATGTAATTGCGTAAATAAGATCCCTGACATCGAGTACCAGCCATAACCTTGTGCTAATGCTAATGTTTCGTTCAGTGCAAAATGCTTGTTAAGCAAAAAGTAGTTTAAGAAGCCAGCAATACATGACCCTATAAAAGCAGCTAAAGGTACAATTAAAACCTTCCAGCTTAACCACGTACGGTTGAAATGAGTAAATGCAAGTTCAATACCAATTAAGAAAATAAACAGTAATAATAAATACCAACTATTAAATGCCATATGTGAATTGAATTGAGTGACAATAGCTCCCAATAGAACACCGACGCCTAAGGCAAGAAAGGCTTTTGCAATATTCTTTAAAGCATTTACAAAAAGTTGAAGTGAGATTTTTCCTTTTACACTTTGTTTATCAAAAATTGTATAAGCCAATAAACATGTAAAAAAAGAACCAAAAGATGTGGTAAGTGCAATGATTATAGCTGGTGGAAGTATCGCAGAAGGGTTCTCAATTTGATCAAGTGCCAGTGTTAACTCTAAAGCTACACTTGCTAAGAGAATATAAGAAAAATAGGGTAGTATTTTAAAAATAAACTGTCGGATATTTAGAGATAGTCTAGGTGCTAGAAAATAGCCGAAAGCAAGTGCTAAAAAAATTTGAATGATAAGATAAAAGGATTGCATATAATAATAGGTGGATTGTTTTAACCCACCTATTATGTCTTGAACATTTTAAGCTGCATAGCTCTGTGAGCTTTTATTTAAGAGTAGGTAATCTTTTGGGTTAACTTTACGCGTCTCTAACCAATACTTCCATGTATAGGTGGGCCATAACGAAAAGTTTTTTCCATCGGCAGATTGATACCAGCTACTACAGCCTCCAGCTTGCCACACAGTCCCTTGAAGCTGAGTTTGAACCCGCTCGTTAAAAGCATCTTGAACTTCTGGTTTGATCTCAATTGCTTTTTGACCAGATTTCTCTACAAGTTGAATGAGCTGTAAAATGTAATTTACTTGAGATTCAATCATAAAAATAACTGAGTTATGCCCTAATACTGTATTAGGGCCGACTAATTGAAATAGGTTAGGAAAGTTTTTAGTCATAATGCCATAATAACTTTCTGCACCATCTTTCCATGCCTGTTTTAACTCGATTTGATTGCGTCCAATACAAGTGAAATGTTTTAAGTAAATACGTGGGTCAGTTATAAAACCTGTGCCGTAAATTAAACAATCAATAGGCCGTTCTTTACCATCTTTAGTAACAATACTGTTTTCTTTAATTTCTTGAATGCTATCCGTTATTAGCTCAACATTTTTACGGTTAAATGTAGGGAAGTATTTATTTGAGATAAGAATACGTTTACATCCCATCACAAAGTCCGGTGTGAGTTTCTTAGCTACTTCCTTGTCTTTAACTTGGAAGCGAATGAAAGCTTCTGCCAACTTTTGACCATATTTCATGATTCGAGGTTGAACAATCGGTACAACACGTGACTCATTACTCCAATAAAGACGACTACGATGAATTTGGCGATAAATATTGGAAGATTTGAATAATGCTTTACTCAAACCGGAGTATTTACGTTCATCTCGTGGTATTACCCATGCTGCCGTTCTTTGAAATACATAGAGCTGCTTAACATCTCCAGCTATTTCTGGAATATATTGAATTGCGCTACCACCTGTACCAATAGATGCAACTGATTTACCATTCAAATTATAGCCATGTTCCCATTGTGATGAATGGAAAACTTTGCCTTTAAATTTTTCGATACCCTGAATATGGGGAATTTGCGGAATGTGTAAAGGACCAGAAGCAAAAACAACAAATTGAGCTTCAATAGAAGGCTGATTTTTAAAGTCTAGAGTCCATACATGACGTGCTTCATCATATTGGATATTGCTTACATCATGGTTAAACTTGCAGTAATTTTTAATCTTATATTTTTCTGTAATATCTTGAATATATTGAAAAATCTCTGGTGCTTCAGCGTAACGTTTTGACCAGTCAGTTTTAGGTGCAAAAGAGAGGGAATACATATGAGATTGAACATCACATGCTGCACCTGGGTAGCGATTTTCCCGCCAAGTTCCGCCAACATCATTTGATTTTTCTAAAATAACAAAGTCTTGCTGTTGATTTTGCAGTAAACGGATTGCCATTCCTAGGCCACCAAATCCAGCACCAATAATAGCGATTTTAGTTTTTCGAATAGCATCTTGCTTTGCGTTTAGCATTGGAAACCCTGCATAAGCTAAAAGGAGGATTGCAGGCAAGACTAACGTTTTTTAACCAGTTTAAACATGATTGTATCGACGTGAAAATTGATAGATTCGGCAATTAATTTTCTTTCTTGTTTATAGTAAAACATTTGAGTCTAGGGAAATTGATAGAAGAATGAAACGGTCGATACTTGGTTTAATGTATTTAATTCAAGGAATGCGCAATGCAGGCATTGATGTCGACTCACGTTTGGCTGGTATAGGAATTAAGGTTGATGCTTTAGATCCGAGTTCCACAATTCATGATCGCCTAGAATGGGATATTCAGCAAATTATTAGTGAAAATGTTGAGCCTGAAAAGGGCCTATTTATTGGACAGCATTATGCTTTAGCCGGTTATGGACCATTGCTCATGTTGCTTGTAACAAGTAATGATGTTCAAACTGCATTAAATAAAGGGATAAAGTATCAAAAACTTACTCATTTATTTGGTGCTTTAGGCCTATATGAAACTGATGAGCGTACAATTTTAAGTTATTTGCCTGTTGATTTGAAAACACAAATTGGCAAGTTGCGGGCCCAATGTGAAGTTTCAGGAACTTATAAATTTATTCAAGATATTTATACGATGATGGGATTACAAATGCCCGCTATGCGCATAGAACTTCCGTTTGAAAAACCAAATGACTCAGATACTTTATCTCGCTATTTTGCATACTATGGCGATGATGTGCACTTTAATGGTAAATATGCAGCATTTAGCCTAAGCAAGGATGTGCTTGAAATTAAGATTCCCTCAGCAGATATCATTACACATCGTATTTATGAATCAAAATGTATTACAGAAATAACAAGATTAAATCAACAAGATCACCAAACTCCACATATCATACAATGTGTGCAAGATTATCTTGAGTTGCAACAAGGTATTATCCCGAGCATGGCGGAAACTGCTGTTGCATTGAAAATGCCTGAAAGGACATTAAGGCATCAATTGCAACAGTTAAATACGAGTTATAAGCAAATTCGTGAACAAATTATCAAGAATAAGGCATTAAAGCTTATGGAATATAGAGAATACTCAATAGAAGTTATTGCCGACTTACTCGGTTATTCTGAACCAGCGGCATTTAATCATGCATTTAAACGATGGTTTGGACAGAGTCCTCGACAATATGGCAAAGAGTCATCGTCGTAATTCTTGATGCTAAAAGCTAATGTGGTTGAACAAAATGTTCGCTATACTCCTATCAGTTAAAATTGAAATAAAACGATATGTTAAATTTAAAATCTTCTCATAGTACTGCATTCTCACCTTCTTCCCCAGCAGAACGCTATGCTGAGGCTTTAGCTTCAGGCCAGTTTATGGCAGATGAAGCGCAAGCACAGGCAGTGCAAGAATTAGATCGCGTATGGAAAGAACTTTTAAACCGTTATAAAGCCTCTAAAAAAGCTTTCCGTCGTTTTCGCCGCCAAACATCACCTAAAGGTGTCTATATGTGGGGTGGTGTAGGTCGTGGAAAAACTTGGCTTATGGATCAATTTTATGAGTCAGTGCCGTTTCGTCGTAAAACACGTATGCATTTTCATCATTTCATGCAACATGTTCATAAAGAGCTAAATAAGCTTTCAGGCCAACGTAATCCACTTGAAATTGTGGCTGACCAAATTTATAAAGATGCAGTCGTTATTTGTTTTGATGAGTTCTTTGTGTCAAACGTAACAGATGCAATGATTCTAAGTGATTTATTTCAAAAATTGTTTGTTCGTGGCGTGACATTAATTGCAACATCAAACATTGCACCAGACGGCTTATATAAAAATGGTATTCATCGTGACCGTTTCTTGCCAACAATTGAAATGGTTAAAAAGAACTGCTCTATTTTAAATGTAGATGCAGGTGTGGATTATCGTTTACGCGTATTAAAACAAGCTCAATTATTTAAATCACCATTAAGTAATGAAGTCCAAAACTGGATGTCTGAACGTTTCAGTGCATTAACTCATACACAAGCTCATTCTCAAGAGCCTATTGTAATCAATAATCGTATTGTTGAGACTCTAGGGCATACAGAAGATGTACTGTGGTGTGAGTTTTCTGAACTCTGCTTTAAACCACGTAGCCCAGCAGATTTTATTGAAATTGCAAATATTTATAATACGGTTCTGGTGAGTAATGTTCCTCATTTAACAGATTTCTTGTCTGAAGGCACACGTCGTTTTATTTATCTAGTCGATGAGTTTTATGACCGTGGAGTAAAATTACTTTTAACTTCTCAAGATAGTATTATTGATATTTATCAAGGTGAAAAGTTAGCATTTGAAATTGAGCGTACTCGTTCGCGTTTATTAGAAATGCAATCTGATGAATATTTGCATTCAGAACATCGCCATATTGATGAAGCTAAAAACGCATAAAAAATAGATATGAAAAGCGCTCTATATAGGGCGCTTTTTTTTACAACAAAAATAGATAAATTTCGTTAAATAGTGCTTTTTCAAGCTGCAAAGTTTGATATAACTAAATACGCTTTAGAAAAATAAGATAGTGAAATTTTTTGTCTGTTAACAAAAAGTCTAGTTTCAGTATCTTTAAATATTGAATAAATTGTTGGGAATCCTAGTTAGAATTTTAATATTTTCTATATAGAAAAATTTATCTTTGTCAATAGTTTTACAAGGGAAAATGCTTACTATTTAGGAATGTGATATTAGTATTCAGCTTAATTTAAATCGGTATACTAGGATTCTCTTGGTATAAAAAGTAGCAACTTCAGGAAAGACAATGACTGCACGTATTCAAAAAGGCAAGTTAGCGATTGCTAAAGAACTTTACGATTTTATCGAAAATGAAGCTTTACCAGGTTCTGGTTTAGATAGTGAAACTTACTGGAAGAACTTTGAGCAAGTTGTTGTCGACCTTAGCCCAAAAAATAAAGCATTATTGGCTAAGCGTGATGAATTACAAGCAAAAATTGATGAATGGCACCGTAACAACAAATTTGAATTAGGTGCTTATAAGGCGTTCTTAACTGAAATTGGTTATTTATTGCCAGAAGTTGAAGATTTTCAAATTACAACTGAAAATGTTGATGAAGAAATCGCATTATTGGCAGGGCCGCAGTTAGTTGTGCCTGTACGTAATGCACGTTATAGCTTAAATGCAGCAAATGCTCGTTGGGGTTCTTTATATGATGCACTTTACGGCTTCGATGTAATTTCTGAAGAAGGCGGAGCTGAAAAAGGTAAAGGATATAATCCTGTACGTGGTGCAAAAGTTATCGAGTTCGCTAAAAATTTCTTAAATGAAGTTTTTCCGCTTGCGCAAGGTTCACATGCAGACGCAACAAAATATGCGATTGAGCAAAATAAACTTGTTGTAACTTTGAAAGATGGTTCAAAAGCAGGTTTAGCTCATGAAGCTCAGTTCGTTGGTTTCAACGGTGAAGATGCGAATCCTACAGAAGTTGTACTTCTAAGTAATGGCCTTCATGTCATTATCGAAATTGATGCGACTAGCCCAATTGGTCAAACTGATTTAGCTGGTGTTAAAGATTTAACATTTGAAGCAGCTGTAACTACAATTCAGGATTTAGAAGATTCTGTTGCAGCAGTAGACGCTGAAGAAAAAGTTGAAGGCTACCGTAACTGGTTAGGTTTAATGAAGGGTACGCTTCAAGAATCTATCGAGAAAAATGGTAAAACGATTGTTCGTGATTTAAATAAAGACCGCGAAATTAAAAACTTAATTGGTGGAACAACAAAACTTCATGGTCGTTCACTTATGTTACTTCGTAACGTAGGTCATTTAATGACTAACCCAGCTATTTTGGTAGATGGGGAGGAAATTTTCGAAGGAATTATGGATGCATTGGTAACACCATTGTTGTCAGTTGCGGACATTCGTAGTGAAAACGAAAACAAGAACTCTCGCAAAGGCTCTATGTATATTGTTAAACCAAAAATGCATGGTCCAGAAGAAGTTGCATTTGCTGTAGAGTTATTTGAACGTGCTGAACAGGCCATTGGATTACCAGCGAAGTCATTAAAAATCGGTATTATGGATGAAGAACGTCGTACATCTGTAAACTTGAAAAACTGTATCGCTGCTGCAAAAGACCGTACTATCTTTATTAATACTGGTTTCATGGATCGTACTGGCGATGAAATTCATACGTCAATGGAAGCTGCACCAGTTGTTCGTAAAGAAGCTGTAAAAACACAAAAATGGATTGCTGCTTACGAAAACCGTAACGTTGCAATTGGTTTGAAGACTGGTTTACAAGGTAAAGCACAAATTGGTAAAGGCATGTGGCCAAAACCAGATAGTATGAAAGATATGTTGGCAACTAAAGCTGCACATCCAAATGCGGGTGCATCATGTGCTTGGGTTCCATCTCCAGCAGGTGCAGTGCTTCATGCGATGCATTACCATCAAGTTAATGTAAAAGCGCGTCAAGATCAGTTAAAAGCTGAAGAAATGTTGTCATTAGACGACTTGTTGACTCCACCGTTTGCACCTGAAACAAATTGGTCAGCAGAAGAGATCAACAATGAGCTTGAAAATAACTGCCAAGGTATTTTAGGTTACGTGGTACGTTGGGTTGACTTAGGCGTGGGTTGTTCGAAAGTCCCTGATATTCATAACGTAGGTTTAATGGAAGACCGTGCAACATTACGTATTTCTTCTCAACACGTTGCAAACTGGTTACGTCACGGTATTGTGACTCGTGAACAAGTTGAAGAAGTGCTTAAACGCATGGCAAAAATTGTTGATGAGCAAAATGCGAATGATCCATTGTATAAACCAATGGCTGCTAACTTTGAAACTAACATTGCTTTCCAAGCAGCTTCTGACCTCATCTTTAAAGGTTGTGAACAGCCTTCTGGTTATACTGAGCCGTTACTACACGCTGCTCGTTTAAAGTTAAAAGGTTATACAGGTGACTAATTTTAACCTGTCATAAAAAAAGCCTCTTCGGAGGCTTTTTTTATTTTCGGTATATTTTGTGCTTATAGAAAGTAGATTTATAGCTAAAAGGTTTTAAGTTTGATTAATTTAAAAAATCTCAATCGAGAGAATTGGATTCAATGTGCAAGATTAGCATTGGATGAATCTCAAAAAGACTATGTTGCCCCAAATGTATATTCTATTGCTGAGTCTAAAGTGGAAGAACATTACTGTCCGCGAGTGATCTGTTTTGATGACGAAGTTGTTGGTTTCTTAATGTATTGTGTCGAAATTGATCCACCTGATGAGACATTATTTTGGTTGTTTCGCTTTATGATTGATGCAAATAATCAAGCCAAAGGTTATGGTACCGCAGCTTTGCAAATGGCGATTGATGAAATATTCACAAAAGGAGCTAAACGCATTCGAACTATGTATAAATCATCTAATCACGTTGCTAATAAACTTTATAAAAAAATGGGTTTTATAGAAACTGGAGAACATGATGAGTGTGGAGATATTATTTTAGAGTTGAATATTTCCCTTCAAAAAAAACGCTAACTGAAGATTCAAGTTAGCGTAGGAGTTAATAGAATTAAATAGATTTAAAAGCAATATTAGTTACTGCTCACAATTCCAATTTTAGTGACACCTAAACGCTGGGCTGTAGCCATAACCATTGCTACGTTTTTATATTCAGCCATTTGGTCAGGTTTAAGTTTGATCTGGTCTTGATCTTTTTTAGCAACTACACCTTGAAATAAAGTCTCTAGTGCGGTGCGGTCAGAAACCTGTTGGTTATTCCAAAATACTTTGCCTGCTGCATCAATACGCACATCAATGACTTCAGGTGGCTTTTCATTTGTTGGTGGTGGTGTGCCATTTGGCAAATTAATATTAATCGCGTTGTTTGGCGCAGGTATGGTAATAATAAACATAATAATGAGTACCAGCATGACATCAATAAGAGGTGTCATGTTGACTTCTAACATCACGTCATCATCATTATTTGAGCCGACATTCATACCCATAAAATTCTCCTTAAGTTAATTACGGGGAGGCTGGAGGGCTAGTAACAAAGGCAATTTTGCCAATACCGGCTTGTTTGGTCGTGCTAATAACCTGATCTATTGCCTCAAAATGGGTAAGCTGATCTCCACGAATGTGTACCTCTGGCTGAGGTCTTTTTTGTGCAACGGCTTGAAGTTTTGACAGCAATATCTCTTTATTAGGCACATAACTTTCGTTCCAAAAAATATCTCCTTTCTTGTTTACAGAAAGTTGAATATTTTCAGGTGTTGTTGCATACGGAGTATTTTTTTCTTCTGGCAGTTTCACAGGAACCGTATGTGTAACTACCGGTATCGTAATAAGAAAAATAATAAGTAAAACCAACATGACATCAACGAGAGGCGTGGTGTTAATTGTGCCAATCATTTCATCATCATCTTCAGAGCCAACACTCATACCCATAATGTTTACTCCTGATTATTTAATACTGCGGTTAATGGAGTTATTGGTATTAATTTCTCCGCTTAATAAAACCGCATGCAAATCTGAACCAAACGAACGGACATTTTCCATAACTGCTTTATTACGGCGAGTTAGCCAGTTGTAACCAAGTACAGCAGGTACTGCGACTGCAAGACCAATAGCTGTCATAATTAAAGCCTCACCGACAGGACCAGCAACTTTATCAATAGATGCCTGACCTGAAATTCCGATAGCTGTTAATGCGTGATAAATTCCCCAAACCGTACCAAAAAGACCCACAAATGGTGCCGTTGATCCAACTGTTGCCAAGAAAGCTAAACCACCACCTAAGTGATTTTGTATTTTTTCAATTGCACGTTGAATTGAAATGCTTACCCATGTATTAAAGTCGATGCGTTCAAGTAAAGAGCCGCCGTGTGATTTGGTTGAATTAATGCCTTTTTCTGCAATAAAACGATAAGCGCTAGTTTGTTCTAAACCTTCTGCAGCATTATCAAGGGAGGTGGCTTCCCAGAAATGTTTTTCAGCTTCTTTGCCTTGGCGTTTGACTTTACCTTGTTGTAATAGTTTAGAAATAATGATGTACCACGTACCAATCGACATGAGTACTAATATAAATAAAGTAGATTTAGCAACTAAATCTCCCTCACGCCAAAGCGCTTCTAGGCCATAGGGATTTTTAACAGTTTCGCTAGTTGCTGGCTTTGGTGGTGGAGTTGGAGTATTTGCATTTGAAGTAGCTTCAGTAGTTGCTGTTGCAACAGGAGTATTCGTTTCTTCTGCAAAAACCGAGCTTAATGGAAGTAAAGAGCATGCTGCGATTAAACTTGCAGAAGCGAAGCGTACTAGGTGTTGAGTTGATTTTTTCATCATATTATCTCCAATATTTTTAATTTCTTGCTAATTCAATTGTTTATTCAATTACAAATGGATATTCAATTTCATACCAGTCTTGCTGAGGCACGCCATCTTTCATTGCAGGTTTGAACGTACATAGGCTGTAGGCTTTAGTTGCCGCCTTATCTAAGATTCTGCTACCGCTCGACTTCTTCACCTTTGCTTCGATAACACTGCCATTGGTATCAACTAAAACTCGGATGCGCACAGTACCTTGTTCACCACTCATTTCTGCTTCACGTGGATATTCAGGTCTTTTACAGCCTCCTGAACCTTCCGAAACACCCCGAGTTACGCCTGCAGGTTTTGGTGCTGGTGCAGCAGCAGCCACTGGAGCAGGTGCTGCAACTGGGCTAGGTGATGGAGTGCTAGGTGCAGCAGTTGGAGTTGGGGTAACTTTTGTCGGTTGAGCTACTGGAGTCACTTTTTGTACAGGTGTCGCTTTTTCGACCTGTTTCACTGGCTCGGGTACTTTAGCTACCTTTTCTACCATTTTAGGTGGCTCAGGAGGTTTTTCCTTAGGCTTGGGCTCCTCTGGTTTTGGAGGAGGCGGTGGCTTAATATCCTGAATAATTTGTAATTCCACAGGTTTTTCTGCTGGTTTTTGAATATTGTTTGCTAAACCTGACATCAGAATATAGGCAACAAGAAGATGCAGAAAAAGCACTGCGGCAATACCAATAAGGCGCTTTGCAGATTTATTTTCTATGTCTGTAAAAGTCATGCCCATAGTTACTCCTGAAACTGTAGACAAACAATTTTTTTTAAATAACTGTTTGACTAAGAATGGGTATTTGTTCTGCAAACTAACTGTTGAGAGTTATGTTTGCAGAACAACCATTTAGAACTTATATGTACCTCGTACAAAGTACGTACGTCCTAAAGGATCTGCGTAACGTGGGTCATATCCCATTTGGAAGTTATCAATTACATTAGAAGCAGGAGGGTCTTCATCAAAAATATTTTTGATACCAGCTGTGACTTCTAGATTTTTAAAGCCTTTATAGGTACCTGAAATGTTGTATGTTGTATAGTCGCTGACTCTATGGTTTTGATCATTAGAATTTTGATCTTGGTACCCACGAGAGAAGTTTTGTTGTAGGTTTAAAGCCCAGTTTTCATAATTCCAATTTAGGTTTGCAGTATGTTTCCATCGCAGAATAATCGATTGATAGTCTAAGCCGCTATATGACCCAGCAACACCTATCCACTCGCCATTTGGCTCGGCTTGATATTTGTAGTCTGTTATATATGTACCATCAATATTGAAACCAAAACGACCTGTAGCGGTCATTGGAGAAACCCAACTTAAACCTACATCGAAGCCTGAAGTTTTAATTCCACCTAAATTTTGTTGTGTTGTAATAATATAATCTAATGAGCCATCAGGATTACGTACAAATTTGTCTGCATATTTCACAGGGTCATTAAAAATAGCAGTTTCTGAAAGTGTTGCAATTTGCTTGTCGACTTCGATATTGAAGTAATCAAGAGTAAAGGCTAAATTTTTAATTGGTTCAAATACTAAGCCTGCAGTAAAAGACTTTGATTCTTCTGGATCTAGAGTTTTATTACCCCCATTTTGTCTATCGAATTGCATATTACAATCACGTTCTTTTTGTCCTCCTGGTTGAATAACTCCACCAGGGCAGAGCACTGGATCATTATATGACGCACCTGTATTGGTAACTGAATTTGCACCATTAACTTCCCAAAGTGTTGGCGCTCTGAAACCTGTGCTATAAGTTGTACGGAACATTAACTGTTTAATAGGTTCCCAACGAAGTGCAAATTTTGGATTAAACGTATCGCCAAAATCATTGTAGTCATCATAACGAGCAGCGATTTGAGCTTCTAGAGTTTTAAGAAGTGGGATATGAAATTCGGTAAATACCGATTTAATATTACGATCTCCAGTATTTACTGGTTCATCAGGATCGACACCTGTACTAGGCGCCACTCGGGCAACATCAGTAACGACTTTTGAAGTCCAATCTTCATAACGATAGCTTGCTCCAACCGCAAAACCGACGTCTCCAGCTGGTAATTTAAATATAGGTCGACTTGCAGTGAAATCAACGGTAGTTGTATCTAGATTAGCTTTTAAGTATTTACCTTCAACTCCTAACTCATTCCATACATTAGCATCTTCAGGGTTTTGTGGTCCGAATGGATTTAAAATACCATTGTTTAAAGCTTCTTGTGTTTTATCAAAGTTTAAATAGCCACTTACGATAGCATCCGATGCACTACTATGAGCATAGGTAACTCCTGAATTAATATCCCAACCATGAGTTTCACCCTCAATACCAGCAAACAATCTATGTGATTGGTTAATACTATTACTTATCCGATTACCCGATTGTGAACGCAGATATAGAGGGATAGTTCCAGTAGCGCCTGCTAGGGCCGGAGTTATGCCATTTCCCGGATAATATTTACTGCTAGGGTCAAGCGTCAAATCAAAAAATACATCTGGTGCAACTGAAGTGGTAACTTCACTTCTTGCATATAAATATTCTGCAATCGCGTTAAAATTATCATTAAGTTTAAAAGTAGCTCGACCCATTACAGATATATCTTCTGTTTTTGGAACAATTCCAATCACTGCTTGGCTGTTATATCTACAAGTTTCACCATCGGTGCTCGCTACTAGAGGATCATTACCACACCCTGTAGCTGCATAGGGATTACCTAAACCAGGGACATTGGCTGGAAAGGAACCGCTACTGGTTCTATTTACACCTAATTCGGGTAATATCCCTCCACGCTGACTGACCTTACGGTCTTTGGCCAAGACATCATCACCTTTACGATAGTCCACAACGCCAAAAACGTTATAGCCATTTTCGTCTAAATCACCAAAGCCACCAAAGATGCTATAGTCTTGCTGTTCACCACCTTTTTGTTCTGGTTTTTGATAACCAGCGGTTAAGTTTAGACCTGTAAACTGCTTTTTGGTAATGAAGTTAATTACCCCGCCAATTGCATCTGTTCCATAAATGGAAGAGGCGCCATCTCGTAAAACCTCAATACGGTCTAACATTGCAAGTGGGATAATATTTAAGTTTGTGACACCGCTATCATAGGCATTTGCAGCTAGTCGTCGACCGTTCAGTAAAACAAGTGTCTTATTGGCGCCTAAAGCCCTAAGGTTTGCCGCCGAACCGGCTGTTTTACTTGTACCAACGTTGCTGGCAGTAACAAAGTTCGATTGGTTTGCACTAATTTTGGCTAAGGCTTCTTCAGTTGTAGTTACCCCTTGTTTTAAAATTTCATCAACTTTTACTACCGTAATTGGTGAAGCGCTTTGAGCAGCAACTCCTTTAATTGATGAACCTGTCACAGCAACTTTTATGACTTTGACTGGTTTGTCTTCAGATGGTGAGGATGGTTCGGTTTCTGCTGCTTGTGCCAGGGTAAGACACATCATGCTTAAACTAAGGGTGCTTAATTTAAGAATTGTTTTGCCGATCTTGGGGGTTACCTGAGATCGAACATTGTATTTTTTTTTCATCGTGGATTTGATCCCTTTTTGTTGTAGTTAGCGATATTGCTGAAAAGTGTTTAAGCAAAGCAAGTGCCAACTATATATTTTTCTTTTTTTAGTTTATGCAAAATATTGATAAATATTGATTTTATTATGGTTGAGGCTGTAATTCAGAGGGTGGAATCAAACAAATTATTTTTCTATTTGGAAAAAAATAATGAGTTGGCGAAAAGTTTCAAATTTATTTGTATAAAAAATAATCATTGTTTGAATCTTCATGTATTAGATATCGATTTCTGTATCTTTTTAGAACTTTGTTAAATGTAATTGTATAACGTAACATTATGATAATTTCATATACTTCTATTTATAAATCAAATGTTTGATCTGTTATTTTTTGTGAAAAATAACGATTTTTTCTGAACTAGAATGAAACATTTATGACTTTTAATTGTGCATTATAGGTTAATGATGGATAGGTTATATAAATATAATATTTGGCATAAACTTACTTTTATTTATATAGTCCCAGAAGTTTTAAGTGCCTAATTAAAATGTAAATTTTAAATATTTTTATATGGATTATTTTTGATCACAAAATATGGCATGAAATTCGCTTTATATTAGATAGTTACAGCTTTCTAATTTCATTGTTAGCTTTTTCCATTTGATCAAATAAAAGATTGAATAAAACGGTTAGTAATTTACAAAGAAGAAAGTAGTCCGTTGAGAAAGAACTTTTCTTATGCGGATTTAGATGTTACTCAAAAGGATAATATCTTTAAAATATTAATTAAGTAGGTAGGAACTTGAAATTAAAAATTTTTAAGCTCGCCATTTTAAGTCTGGCTATTACATCAGTTTCTTGTGCTTTCGCCCAAACGCCTGCACAACCAAACAAAATATTACATGTTGCTTATGAAGCGCCTGATGATGGTTTTGACATGGTTAAAACCACCAATTTTTATAGTGGCAGTATTGCAGAAGTTATTTTCGAGCCATTACTTAAATATGATTATTTAGCTCGTCCTGTGCAGTTAGTTCCTTATACGGCTGAAAGCCTGCCTAAGATTGAACAAGACGGTAAAGTTTATACATTTAAAATTAAACAAGGTATTTACTTCACCAATGACCCTGCTTTTAAAGGCAAACGCCGTGAATTGGTAGCCGAAGACTATGTTTATTCAATTAAACGCATTTTAGATCCTGAAAATAGGGCACCTTCTGTTTCATTTATTGATGGGAAATTGTTAGGTGCCGACGCAGTTGTAGCTCAAGCAAAGAAAACTGGAAAGTTTGATTATGCTGCGCCAATCGCAGGGCTTAAAGCGCTTGATCGATATACTCTACAATTCACTTTGACACGTCAAGACTATAATTTTCCTTATATTCTTGCCTATATTGCATTTGGTGGTGTTGCTAAAGAGGTTGTTGATTATTACGGCGACCGTATTGGCATGCATCCAGTAGGTACTGGACCTTACATGTTAAGTAAATATGTTCCAAGAAGTAAGGTCGAGTTGGTTGCCAATCCTGATTATCGTGGTTTTGTTTGGAACTTTAAGTCGACAGGCACGCCGTGGGATAACCAGCTTGTTAAAGAAATGAGCGGTAAGAAAATGCCACAAGTTGGCAAGGTGGTGGTCAGCATTATTGAAGAGCAACAGTCTCGATGGTTAGCTTTTCAGTCTGGTCAATTAGATTTTGATAGACTTACTGCGAATGCAGTTCCTCAAGCTTTAGACAAGGGACAACTTAAAGCATCTTTTCAAAAAAAAGGAATTAAGCATTTCCCTAATAAAGAACCTGAAATTACCTATACGATGATGAACATGCGTGATCCTGTAATTGGCGGTTTTAGCCCAGACAAGATAGCGCTTCGTCGAGCAATTACTTTGGCATATGATCAAAAAGAAAGTATAAGACAGGCTTACAAAGGGCAAGCTGTTAGAGCAGAAATGTTTATACCTGAAGGTGTAAATGGATATAACCCGAAGTACAGAAGTAGCGTAGGATACAATCCGCTATTAGCCAATAAACTACTTGATCATTATGGTTATAAAAAAGGGGCTGATGGTTACCGAAACTTACCAAATGGGAAACCTTTGGTTTTAAAAATTAATAATGAAAATAGCTCAGCATCGGTTATTCATTCTGAACTTTGGAAAAAAAATCTGGATGCCATTGGCATTCGCGCTGACTTCAAGGTGAGTAACTTTGCAGATAACTTAAAAGCTGCAACTCAATGTAAATATATGATTTGGAGTGGAGCATGGATTGCTGACTATCCTGAAGGAGAAAATTTTGCACAATTACTTTATGGTCCAAACGCTGGGCAAGGAAACCATGCTTGTTACCAGTCTAAAACATACGATGCTCTTTATAATCAAGCCACTCATTTACCACCCCAACAACGTCTTCCATATTATGAAAAGCTTAACCGCCAGATTGAGGCTGATAATCCGTGGATTATTCATGTAACTCGAATTCGTAATTGGTTGATACAGCCGCAAGTTCAGGGGTTTAAACCCCACCCAATGATGAATACAAACTGGCAATATCTTGATATTACTCCTGTTAAAAAATAATTTTAGATAAAGATAAATATGACTGAAAATTTAATAAAACAGCTCAAGCATTGTGGTGTCGGTTTGTTACTTGCCAGCATGGCATTAACTGGATCTACAAGTATTTTTGCGAAAAGCCCAGCCGACCCAAATAAAGTTTTACGTTATGTATTCCCGACAGCTGAAACAGGTTTTGACCCAGCTTATATCCATGATTTATATTCGGCGCATGTAACCACTTCAATATTTGAAACTTTATATACGTATGACTATTTAGCAAGACCTGCAAAATTAATTCCTCATATTGCTACGACTATGCCCGAAGTGAGTGCAGATGGTCTGACTTATACCATTCACATTAAAAAAGGCATTTATTTTACGCCGGACCCTGTTTTTAAAGGGAAGCCTAGAGAGTTAACGGCCAATGATTATGCGTACTCTTTTAAGCGCTTATTGGATACGAATTTACGTTCTCCCAATAGCTGGTTATTAGAGAACAAAATTGAAGGTATGGATGCATTAATAAAAGCAGCCAATAAAACCGGAAAATTTAACTATGACCAAGAGGTAAGTGGTTTACAAACACCTGATAAGTACACTTTGGTGATCCGATTAGTTAAACCAGATTATAACTTTCCTTTATTACTGGCACATGACCCGACAGGTGCTGTGGCGCGTGAAGTCATCGAAAAGTATAAAGATAAAGCTGGTTTTGTCATGGGACATCCTGTAGGTACAGGCCCTTATGTACTGAGCAAGTGGGTGCCAGCTTCGCGCATCGTTCTAAAAGCGAATCCTGATTATCGCGGCTTTACTTGGAACTTTGCAGCCAGTAGCCCTGAGGATGGGGCAATTGTAAAACGCCTTAAAGGTAAAAAAATGCCTCAAATAGGCACAATTGATATTCAGGTTATGGAAGAAAACCAATCACGATGGCTGGCATTTCAGCGTGGTGAGATTGATATATTTCAGCTTGAAGGGCAATTGGTTGCGAAGGCGATTAAAGACGGTAAATTAAGACCTGAACTTGCTAAAGAAGGTGTGCATTTATCTCGTATTGTTGATCCTGAAATTAGCTATATTTATTGGAACCTTAAAAATCCGGTTGTGGGGGGAATGAGTAAAGAAAAAATTGCTTTACGCCGTGCAATTGCAATGTCTCGCTCACTAGATCAAGAAATTAAATTAGTAAGAAATGATGATGCCGAGCGTCTACATTTTCCAGTTCCACCCGGTGTAGTGGGATATGACCCTCGGTATAGAACCAGTACGCCATATTCGGTGAAAGCAGCAAATTTACTGTTAGATAGATATCACTATAAAAAAGATGCATCAGGTTGGCGCACTCAACCAAATGGGAAACCCCTTGTCATTGAATATATGGCTCGCAGTGACAGTATTGGTCAGCAAAGTGCTGAACTTTGGAAAAAAAACTTTGATAGTTTGAATATTCGAATGGTGTTTAAACCAATGCTTTTTGCAGATCTAATTCGAGCACAAAAACAATGTGAAGGTATGTTTGGTGCGTCTGCATGGATTGCTGATTATCCTGATGGTGATAATTTTATGCAGAATTTTTATGGTCCCAATACGCATATGACGAACTGGTCTTGTGGCTCGACTCCAGAGTTTGACCAGTTGTATCGTCAGACGCAACAAATGCAATCAGGTCCTGAACGAGATGCTCTTTATCGAAAAATGACGCGTTTGTTAGAAGTTTATATGCCTGTGCAGATATCCTATGCCCGCTACAGAAATATGTTGGCCCAGCCGCGTGTCATTGGATATAAAAAGCATCCAATTTTACATGCTGAGTGGATGTACTTTGATATTGATACAAATACTAAATCCAATCATTAAATGAAAAATCTGGAGATATGATGAAGAATAAAACACTAAAAATGACAACGTTATGTATGTTGGCTATAGGTATAAACCAATATGCTTCAGCTGAAACAACTCGTAGTACATTGCCACTACTTAAAGCAAAGCAGCTTCCAACATGGTGTGATTCTAATTTAAAAAAAATTCAGCAACAGATTACAGACTTTGAGAAAACACCTGTTAATGCTAACGCGGCAGCGGCACCTATTTTGGCAAAATGGGATAAAATTTTTGCTCATTTTGAAGATTTTTCAGGTCCGATAAGTTTATATAGTAACGTAGACCCAGATGCAAAGTTGCGTAAGGCAGCCGAAGATTGTGAAATCAAAATTAATCAATTTCACACTGATATGTTTCAAAATCCCAAGCTATATAACTTAATTAAAAATACACAAGCAACGGACCCAGTTGATAAAAAATATCGTCAAGATATTTTGAGCCAATTTGAAGATACAGGTGTTCAACTTGAAACTACAAAACGCGCAAGAATGAAAGCTATTCTGGATGAATTGACTAAATTAGAACAAGAATATGCCCGTAACGTTCGTGATAACCCTGAAAAACTTGAGTTTACTCCTGAAGAGATGAAGGGTTTACCAGAAAGTTATATTTCAGGTTTGAAACAGAATGCGAAAGGAAATTATTTAGTTGGTTTTGAATATCCAGAATATCGGCCATTTATGGAGTTGGCAGACAATGATGATGCCCGAAAAAGATATCAGATTGCTTTTACAAGACGTGGTACTGAGCAAAATTTAAAACTACTCAAGCAGGCAGTAGATTTGCGTTATGAGTTGGCACAACTGTTTGGAAAAGCAAGTTATGCGGATTGGGTTTTAAAAGATCGTATGGCTAAAACCCCTGATGCTGTAAATCAGTTTTTGGCAGACGTACAAAAAACAGTAGCACCTCTTGAACGTAAAGAAGTCGAAGAACTCCGAGCATTTAAAGCGCAAACCTTAAAAACGCCATTAGATAAAACCGAGATAACACGTTGGAGTGAAGCTTACTGGAGCGAAAAACTTCGTAAGAGTAAATATCAGATTGATCAGGAAAAACTTCGTGATTATTTCCCAACTTTAGCTGCTCAAAAGTGGTTGTTTGCTATTTCATCTGACCTTTACGGTATTGACTTTAAACCTGTCAAAGTAAAAGCATGGCAGGATGAAGTTGAATATTACGATGTAGTTGATAAAAAGACAGGAAAACTTTTGGGCGGCCTATATATGGATAAATTCCCTCGTGAAGGGAAATATGGTCATGCCGCGGTTTGGGGAGTATACGGTGGTAGCACTTTAACCAATAGATTACCCGTTTCAGCCTTGGTCACCAATTTTAACCGCAAAGGTTTAAATAGTGATGAGTTAGAAACTTTTGTTCATGAGTTTGGTCATGCCTTGCATGGCATTTTGTCAAATACACGTTATGCAAGTCAGTCAGGAACATCCGTAGAACGTGATTTTGTAGAAGCACCTTCGCAAATGTATGAAGAGTGGGCGCGCCGTAAAGAAACCTTATCTAAAGTTGCCGATTATTGTGATCCAGCATGTCCACGTGTTGATGATGAGTTAATTGCCCGTTTAAAAGCGGTACATAACTATGGACGTGGTTTGCGTTATGCACGTCAGACACTCTATGCCCAGTACGATATGGCCCTTCATAGCGCTGATGCCTTAAAAGTAAAACCTTTGGAAACTTGGCAAAAAATGGAAGCAGCTACAGCCTTGGGTTATGTGCCAACAACAGAGTTTCCAGGTCAGTTTGGGCATTTGATGGGTGGGTATCAAGCAGGTTATTACGGCTATATGTGGTCTGAAGTTTTGGCTTTAGACATGCTTTCTGCTTATGACGATAACCTCAATAATCCGCAAGTAGGGCAACGTTACCGTCAAACGATTTTATCGCAAGGTAGCCAAAAGCCAGCTGCTGAGCTAGTGAAAGATTTTCTTGGTCGTGAGCCTGACAATAAAGCGTTCTTTAATGAAATTACCGGACAACGGGTTAAATAAGGAATTATCACTATGCTGGCATATGTTATTCGGCGTTTATGGCAGATGATTCCAACCATGTTGGGAGTCGTCTTACTTATTTTTATTCTTTTTAACTGGGTCGGTGGAGATCCTGCCTATATTTTAGCAGGCAAGATGTCTAATCCTGAGCAGATCGAAAACATTCGTAAACAGCTAGGTGTCGATCAGCCGTATTACGTTCAACTCTGGATTTTCATTAAGCAGATTCTGACTTTTGACTATGGTGCGAGTTGGAGTACTGGCGAACCTGTTTCCCAAATTATTTTAACCCGATTAGGGCCATCGCTCACGCTTTTAATTCCGCTCACTATTTTACAAACCGTTATTTCAATTATTTTGGCATTGGCTGTTGCAGCGGTACGAGGTTCTCTAACCGATCGTATGGTCATGATGCTATGTACCATTGCTATGTCAATTAGTATTTTAGTTTACATTATTGTTTTTCAATATGTTTTAGCTTATCAGTTAAGTTGGTTCCCCGTACAAGGCTGGAGTGACACCTTTACCGAGAATTTATTTAAATTTGCCTTACTTCCAATTTTAATCATGTTAGTTGTGAGTATTGCACCAACCTTGCGTTTATATCGTAGTTTTGTGCTTGATGAAATTAATCAGGACTATGTTCGAACAGCACGTGCTAAAGGTGTAGGTGAAAGCCGAATTTTAGGTGTACATGTACTGCGTAACGCTTCAATTCCGATTATTACCGATGTGATGTCAACTTTACCGGCGTTACTCATAGGCGCATTTTTAATTGAACGTTTTTTTGGTATTCCTGGTATTGGTCGAGAGGTCATTATTGCAGTTGAACGAAGTGATTTTCCTGTTATTAAGGCAATTACAGTATACATCGCAGCTGCAACCATGATTTTTAACCTGATTGCCGATTTGGTCTACAAAGTGGTTGATCCACGTGTACAGTTGAAGTAGGTGGGCTATGCTGAGCGTTTTATCAAAAAGAAAACAACAAACAAAAGCCGAAGCTCATTCATCTGGCCTGTGGAAACTTGCCATGCGACGTCTTCGGGCTGACAAAATCGCGATGTCATCACTAGCGATTGTATTGCTTTATTTTATTATCTTGGTCCTATCAATGACGGGTGTGATTGCATCTGACTGGAATAAAGAAGTTGCAGTGAGCTATGCACCACCCACATTTATAGGCGCAGATAAGACAACAGATGCTGGACAAAATGCAGCGGCGGTTGACGAGGAATTACCGATAAATCCAGTCGATCCATTAAAAGATGTCATAAAAGAACTGAATGCGCAGATTAAACAAAGCAAGAGTTCAGGGGACGCGATTGATTACTATGGTGTAGTTGACCCATTAGCCGATGATATGAAAGCGATCGATCAGCAACTTGGCGGACATTTATTAGACCAGCAAGCCGAGCTTAAAAGCACACTTGTGTTTGGTGCTGATAAGTGGGGACAAGACGTTTTAAAGAAAACAATTAAAGGGGCTGAAACATCAATTATTGTTGGGGTGATATCTGCTTTACTTGCGGTAGGCATTGGTACACTTTTAGGTGCAATTTCAGGATATTTTGGCGGTTGGGTGGATGATATTCTCAACTGGTTTTACAATATTTTCACCTCAATTCCATATTTATTATTAGTGCTTGCTATTGCTGCCGTGCTTCAACAAAAAGGCATTTTATCTATTGTTCTGATTTTAGGTTTAACGGGTTGGACAGGCGTTTATCGCTTAATTCGTGCTGAATATATGAAACATACTGCACGTGAATACGTTCTTGCAGCTAAAGCAATTGGCGTTGGACATTTCCGCCGTATGTTTATTCATATTTTTCCTAATGTCAGCCATATCGCTTTAGTCCAAATGTCAATTTTGGTGGTTTCTTTTATTAAATCGGAAGTCATTTTGAGTTTCTTGGGTTTTGGTGTACCAGTCGGTGTGGTGTCTTGGGGGAGCATGTTAAATGAAGCACAAAGTGAACTTCTTTTAGGTAAATGGTGGCAGTTAGTCGCAGCCTCTGTCGCAATGGCTGTTCTGGTTACGGCATTCTCAATGTTTACTGATGCACTTCGTGATGCATTAGACCCAAAGCTAAAATAAGAGGAAGGTCCAAATGATAGAACAAGAATATAAGAATGCGCCGTTGCTTCATGTTAAAAATTTACGTGTAAGTTTTAAAGGTGAAGATAAGCAATATATTGAAACCGTAAAAGGAATTTCTTTTGATATTCCAGCAAATACTACGGTTGCTTTAGTCGGTGAATCAGGTAGTGGTAAATCGGTAACTTCTTTGGCAACAATGGGTTTACTACCTGTAGGCCAAAGTAAAATTGATGATCAAAGTAAAATTATATTTGAAGGCAAAGACCTACTCAGTTTATCTCGTAAAGATATGCGGAAAATCTGTGGTAAAGACATTGCCATGATTTTTCAGGAACCAATGTCATCTTTAAATCCAGTTTTTACAGTTGGTAATCAAATTGCAGAAGTGTTGTGTTTGCATATGGGGTTGAACCGTAAACAGGCCCGACAACGCGTTTTAGAATTACTTAAAGAAGTAGGCATTCCTTCACCTGAAACTAAAATTAATGCCTATCCAAATCAACTTTCAGGTGGTCAACAGCAACGTGTCATGATTGCAATGGCGATTGCTTGTGAACCTAAACTACTGATTGCCGATGAACCAACCACTGCACTTGATGTCACCATTCAAAAGCAGATTATTGATTTACTCGAATCGTTGCGTAAGCGCCGTCAAATGTCGATGCTTTTTATTACCCACGATTTGGCACTGGTCGGTGAAATTGCAGATAAAGTCATTGTGATGCGTCATGGTGAAATTAGAGAGCAAGGCGCTGCTGAGCAGGTTCTGGAACAGCCTAAAGATGTATATACCCGAGCATTACTTTACTGTCGTCCACAAATATCACAGCGTCCTTATCGATTGCCTGTGACCAGTGATTTTATGTGCCAAGAAGATAATATCTTGGTTGAGAAAAGTTTTGATGCTTCGGAAATTCCGCAGCGCAAACGTGGCTTAAATGGCGATGAGCAAATTATTTTAGAAGTAAAAGATCTGAAAAAAAGCTTTTATAGTCGTAAAGGATTATTTGGCAAAGAAGAGTTTCAAGCCGTAAAAGGAGTTTCTTTTAAACTTGCTAAAGGAAAAACTTTAGGTTTAGTCGGCGAATCTGGTTCAGGTAAAACGACTGTAGGCCTATTGCTTATGCGGTTACATGAAGCTTCAGGTGGGCAAGCTTTCATTGAAGGAAAAGATATTCTTTCATTAACTGAAAAACAGTTTGCTAAATATCAACGGAAAATCCAGATTATCTTTCAAAATCCATATGCTTCTCTTAATCCACGTTTTACCATTGGGCAGATATTATTAGAGCCTATGCAAATTCATGGTATTGGTAAAGATGATGCGGAGCGTAAACAAATTGCGCTTGGATTACTTGAGCGAGTGAATTTACCTGAGCAAGCTTACTATCGTTATCCACATGAGTTTTCGGGTGGACAACGTCAGCGTATTGCGATTGCACGCTGTTTAACCCTAAAACCTGAAATTTTGATTTGTGATGAATCTGTTTCGGCGCTAGATGTTTCGGTACAAGCACAGGTCCTCAACTTATTACAAGACTTACAAGATGAGTTTGGGCTCAGTTATATCTTTATTTCACATGACTTATCGGTTGTGAAATATATATCTGATCAGGTCATGGTCATGAATCATGGTGAAGTTGTTGAAATTGCCAATTCGGATGAGCTTTATGCACATCCTCAACATGATTATACCAAACGACTATTACAAGCCATTCCTCAAGGGATTCACCACGTTTCATAAGCGTAAAGTTATGTCGTTAAAGGCACTTTCAAGTGCCTTTTTATTTGGTTTATCGCGTAAATGCTTATAAAATAAGAGAGTAAAATACAGTAGTTTAGTCTTGCTATGTGTGCCAACTTTAAGCCTTTAACTCTTGCCCAATTGCAGCAACTCCAGTTGCCTGTGGTCGGCTTTAGCTATGCCGATGAGGTTTATCCTGCGGGAACAATGCCGCTATTATTTAAATCACCACAAGGTCTTGAGTGGCGTGAAGTCATGTTTGGTTTAGTTCCAAAATGGGCTGAAGATACAAACATAGCAAAACATACTTACAATGCCCGTCATGAAACGATTTTCCAAAAACCGAGTTTTCAAGAAGCTGCACTTAAATGTAAGTTCGGAGTGATTCCGGTGACTGAATTCTATGAAAGTAAATATATAAATGATAAACCTGAGCGGTGGGGTGTACGCCGTAAAGATGGACAGGCTTTTTTTATTGCAGCAATCTATGAAATTTGCAAAATAAATGAAATGATTATTCGTTCTGCAAGTATGTTGACCATGGATGCTATAGATCATCCTATGATGAAAGATTTTCACGAGCCTGGAGATGTCAAAAGATCAGTTATTGTGATCCCACATGATCGATTAGAAGAGTGGTTGAGTTTGGAATCACCTGATATTTCAAGCTTTATCGAAGGTTTTCCAGTTGAAGAGTTTGAATGCTCACATGTACCAAAAGAAAAAATTATCAAACCTACACCACAGTTAAGCATGTTTGACTAACATAAATAAAATCAAGATGAGGTTATTGATATCAAATCTGAATCAATAACCTATATTGCTTATTCAATAGTTTTACTTAATGTTTGCACTTCTGAATCTTGAGCTAGATAGCTCAACTCAATTGGCGAAATAACAAAAGTGGTATTGTCTGATGTCTGTTTAAATACAAAGCCATATTCAAAAGACTGGCTATTTTTACTTGGTAACCAGAATAGATAAGGACATCCTGTGTAACTACCGTCCCAACCCATTTCTCTTGCTAAAGCTAAAGCCGTATCTGATTTCGCAATGATTTCTTTGAGAGACTCTTTATCTCTTGTTGAAACATCACCATCATCATCTGCAAATGTTTGTAGGAACTCATTTAAGGGCGTGAGTTCTTCCCAGTTATGTTCTATTGTCGAGAAATGATATCCATATAGCATCATGTGCGCTTTCTTCCATCTTGTTATTGTGTGATTGAACATAACAAGAAATATATGAAAAGGAAATGGATAAATCTGATTTAAGTTGTTTATTTTTCATAACTTATAGATTGTTTTTTGTACAAAATAAAGGCTTTTTTAAACACTATAATTATTCATATTAGCTATATAGCATGCACAGAAAGCAGCGCTTACCTAATGATCAAGATAAATGACTATTTTAGTAAATCAAACTGTTGGCGAATACTGAATCGTTCATAATTCACCTATAATAGAAATGAAACTATGTAGAGCATATTTATGTTTATAACAACTACGCGCCCACAAGATACTTTGATTAATCAGCTTCTTCCAGTTTTGGAACAAGCGAGCCAGATTTTATTACAAGAATATCAAAATTATTCTGCGGGTTATGAGTTTACTATTCACGAAAAACAAGATGATTCACCTGTAACTCAAGCAGATTTAAAAGTGAACCTTTTCTTATTAAAGCACTTGGCAGAGATTACGCCAGACTTGCCGGTTTTGTCTGAAGAAAGTGATTATAGTGCTCGGCATGAGTGGTCCACATGCTGGATGTTAGATCCTCTTGATGGAACTAAAGAATTCATACATGAGCGTGATGAGTTTACGATCAACCTAAGTTTGATTAAGGGTAAAGAAACGATCTTTTCAGTTATTGCTGTGCCATGTGAACAAGTCGTGTACTTGGGATATCTGCAAGATTTACCTTTTAAATATAGTTTCACTCAAAAACAGTGGTATCAATATCAAATAACTTCGTTTTCACCAGATGAGCCTATTCAAATAGGACTTAGTCATGGCAGTAAAAACCCGAAATATCAAAAATTTATTCAACCTATTGAAGAAAAACATAGCATTATTCGACGAGAAGCAGGAAGTGCCTACAAATTCTGCATGATGTTGGAAGGTGAAATAGATATTTACCCGCGATTTCATCCAACTTCTGAATGGGACACAAGTTCTGGTCAAGGTTTGTTAGAGAGTATAGGGGGTGGCTTACTTACCCTTGATGGAAAACCTTTTGAATATAATCAGAGACACACGGTTTTAAATAAGGGCTTTATCGCATTTCGTGATCAGGAAAGCAAAAAAATAGCATTTGAAGCATTGGCCCAAGCAGGTGTTATTGATTGAGAGTTATGCCAGACATGTTATAGTGGCAAAGTATTGAAAAAAGATGACAAGATAAAAATGGCACTCGATTTATTGCCTAAAAGTATGTTTGAAGCAATTGATTTATTGCCCGATGCTTCAACTCCTGTAACCTTATTTACGCGTCATTCTCTAAGAGAACTTGTGGATGGACAGGGCTTAGCTGGATATGATCTCCAACTCACTCCTCAAGGGCGTGAGCTTGCGCAGGCATGGGGTAATTATTTAATTAAAAATACAGATCGTGTTATTCAGCATTGTATTTCAAGTCCAATACAACGTTGTGTTGATACGGCTGCACTTATGATCGAAGGGGCGGATGCCGTAAGCCCTGAATTTAATACCCATACGATTGAAATTATTGAGCAAGGACTACTGGTTGAACCTGGTAGCTTTGTATTAGACATACAACAAGCTGCCCCTTATTTTAAAAAGCAAGGTGCTTTGGGTTTTATTAATAGTTTTGTAAATAATGCATTACCTGGTATGAAACACCCAATTACTGGTGTTTTAGATGTACTAGAGCTTATTTATCATACGCATCCTAAAACTCAAGGCGGGCTTAGTTTAGCTGTCAGCCATGACACTATTATTGCTGCAATTGTTGCTGTAATTTCTGGTGAAAATGAAATTAAGAAAGAAGATTGGCCTGAAATGATGGAAGGCCTATTTGTATGGTTTGAAGGCGAAGAATTTCCAAATTGCAAATTAAAATGGATTTGGAGAGGTAAGGCCTATGAGCTAAATGTAGCCAAATTTGGAAAAACGCTATAAGCTCAAAAATGATAGATAATAAAAAAAGCCCTATTGGGCTTTTTTTACATGCTTTAATTAGTTAGCTAACGCTTTAACTTGAGCATTTAAACGGCTCTTATGACGAGCAGCTTTATTTTTGTGGATGATGCCTTTATCAGCCATACGGTCGATTACAGGAACAGCTTTTTGGTAAGCTTCTGTAGCAACAGCATGATCACCACCAGCAATTGCACTTAAAGTACGTTTGATGTATGTACGAACCATAGAACGCAAGCTTGCGTTGTGTTTACGTGCAGTAACGTTTTGACGCGCACGTTTTTTAGCTTGAGCAGAGTTTGCCACTCTTGCACTCCTTGAAAATAAGTTGGTCTGGGCGGGCTGTGGTCAATCCAGTAAACTGGTGCAACCATCACCAGCCCGTAAACAAGTGCCATATTGTGATGAATAGACACCGTGAAGTCAAGCCTTGAGAACGTTTTAAGCTGTTTTAGGGGCTGTTAAAACGGTAAGAAAAGGTTAAATTTAAAACAAAGTTAAAGAGGGATGGATAAAAAATGACAGCAAGTAAGAAAAAAGCGATTGTGCTCGGCGCAACAGGGTTGGTCGGATTAGCACTTGTTGAAAAGCTCCAGCAGGCTCCAGAATTTGAAGCCATTACGCTGGTGGTTAGAAAAGAATCTCAAGTATTTAATACATATGACAAAGTTAACCAGCTCATCATAGAAGATTTCTTAATGTTGAATGATGAAGATGTGAATGGTCATACCCATGCATTTAGCTGTCTGGGAACAACATTAAAAAATGCGGGTTCAAAGCAAGGCTTCTACGCGGTAGATTATGAAATCAATGCCCATTTGGCAGATTTGGTGCAAGATAAACATATTCATCTTTTATTAGTGAGTGCCCTTGGTGCAAATGCAAACTCACCAATTTTCTACAATAAAGTGAAAGGACAGTTAGAAGATTATATTGAGAGTTTGGGAATTGAAAAATTATCTATTTTTAGACCCTCTTTACTGATTGGTAAGCGCAGTGATGTACGGCTTATAGAGGATTTGGGGCAAAGTCTATTTAAATTTATTGAGAATAAATGGCAAAAACCATTCAAATATAAACCTGTGACGGCGGAGCAATTGGCTCATACCATGGTCGTAGCGGCGCTAACGCAAATTGAAGCATTCAAACGATATGATAATCTGAGCATACAGAAAACTCGATAAGGGAGAATAGAAGTGTCGACAGTACCGTTTGTAACATGTGATTTATTAGATGATAACCCTGAAAAAGACTTACAAGTTGTAATTCCCTCAATGGATGGAAAGTTCTTTCAAAGTTATGGGGCGCGTAAAACTTTTGGGGGGCAGGTTGTAACAGTAAAGTGTTTTGAAGATAACTCGCGTGTAAAAGAGTTATTGGCAACAGATGGTAAAGATAAGGTACTCGTTGTAGATGGTGGTGCATCTATGCGTTGTGCGCTTATGGGTGATCTGATTGCAGAATCGGCAGTTAAAAATAACTGGAATGGTGTCGTAATCTATGGCTGTGTACGCGATGTCGATGCTATTGCTACCCTTGATCTAGGTATACATGCATTGGCAGCAATTCCCCAAAAAAGTAATCGTAAAGGCATTGGCGAAGTAGATACCACTTTGTATTTTGGTGGTGTCACAATTCAATCAGGCGATTATATATATGCTGATAATAATGGAATTGTGATTTCAAAAGAAAAATTAGTGTAATCACAGTTTATAAAGGATCGCATGATGGTGAATCATCAAATTAAAGTATTACAGGCAGTTGTCTCTGCAATTGCTGAAGGTGGTCGGGGTGTAACAGGTACCGCATTTCCTCAGCAACCTGTAAAAGCCTTGAAGTTATATGAATTTGAAGGTTCACCATTTTGCCGTCGTGTCCGTGAAGTCCTTACACTTTTAAATCTGGATGTAGAAATTTATCCATGTCCTAAAGGTGGGACAAAACATCGTTCGGTCGTAAAAGAAAAAGGTGGCAAATTACGGTTTCCTTTTTTTGTAGATGAAAATACAGGTGACTACTTATATGAGTCACAAGAAATTATTCATCATTTATTTAAACACTACGGTAAGACTGGGAAGACGCCTCAGAAATTTTCGAGTTACCCTAACGTCCCTTATGCTGCATTTGCTGGGACCATATTAAATGGTGCTCGGGGAGTTTGGATAAATAAAAAAATCATTAATAGAGCTGTGCCTGAACAAAAGCTTGAGTTATGGAGTTTTGAGGCAAGTCCTTATTCACGAGTTGTAAGAAGTCTACTCTGTGAGTTGGAGCTTCCTTATATTCTGCATAATGTTGCAAAAGAAAGATGGCAAGATCAAGGCCCAGCTATTTTTCGCTTAAAACCGGGTAAATATGTGCCTCTAAAAGGTGGAAAACGAGAAAAAATATTGCCTGTTATGCAAGGTAAAATGCAGGTACCTTATTTGGTAGACCCAAATACGGGAGTGAAGATGTTTGAGTCTGCTCAAATCGTAAAATATTTAAAGAAGCAATATGGTCGTTGATTAATTAAGATAGGCTTTAGTAAGAGTTTAAGTCAATTTACTTAAACTCTTAGAAAGATCAGATTTCATAAGAACATGAATATGCTAAATTAAAGAGGTTAAATACCCAAATAAGGCATATTTTATGGAATGTATGAGAATTCAACCTGTAACGAGCAGTCCTGGTGAAAATGCACTATTTATCGTATTGGGGCTAGCTCAAGGTGATTCTGTAATAGAAAAAGTAAAAGATTTTGCTAGTAATTTTTCAGCATTAACTAGAAGTCTAACTAATCGTTATCCAGATAGTAAGTTTAATGCCACGCTAGGTTTTAGCTCCAATGCATGGGATATCTTATTTCCAGAGCAAAAGAAACCTCAAGAATTAGAAACATTTAAAGAAATTAAAGGGCCGAAATACACGGCTGTTTCAACAGCTGGTGATCTATTTTTTCATATTCGTGCTGATCGTCAGGCTTTATGTTATGAGCTGGGTAATATAATCAATCAACAACTTGGTAAAGTGACTTATCCAATTGATGAAGTGCATGGTTTCCGTTATTTTGATGGACGGGCAATTATTGGTTTCGTAGATGGAACAGAGAATCCAGAACCAGTTATTGCAGCGCAATGGGCATTAGTGGGCAATGAAGATCCTGACTTTATCGGTGGAAGTTATGCTTTTATCCAGAAATATACACACGACATGGAAAAATGGCGTGGATTGAGTGATGAAGAGCAAGAAAAAGTGATTGGGCGCAAAAAGTTTAATGATGTTGAACTCGGTGATGACGAAAAGCCACTAACTGCCCATAATGTAGTAAGTAAAGCGCATGATGCAGAAGGTAATGAGCTTAAAATTATGCGAGCTAATATGCCTTTCTCAAATCCTTCAAAAAATGAATATGGTACTTTCTTTATTGGTTACTCGCGTAAATTTAGTACAACCCGACAAATGCTTGAAAACATGTTCTTGGGGAACGAGCAGGACAATCTTGATCGGTTGCTTGACTTTAGTACTGCTCAAACAGGAACTTTATTTTTTGTACCAACGGTCGATTTTCTTGATGATTTAGGTGATGACTAGTCGTTAAACTAAAAGGCTTAAATGATGGAAGTAACTAGATTACTTCCATTGCTTGAATTGAAAATTAATATGATGTGATGAAATGTTTAAGAAGATAACGCAGCTTTTTCAAGGCTCAAAAGAAACACCAGAACAAATTTACTTGCGAGAGAATCTATTAAAATTTGATTCTGAACGCGGTCCTATAATCAAGGATGTGCTGATTAATGAGAAATGGTCAGAACATCTTGAGTATTTCTCAAACCGTAAATTGCAAAATTTTGATAATCTTCAGAAATTATTCCTAATTACTCCACAAATTAATGAAAAGATTGATCTGGAAATAGCAACCCAACGTTATGTAGAAAGATTGGGAAATACACAAGAAAAGCTACTTCAGCTTAAAGCGATTATACAAATATTAAATCAATATTACGTTTTGTTTTTGCGTGATAAATAATCATAGTTGATTGATTAAAAAATATAAAAAGTAGAGCTAACTAGTAGTTTGATTTTCAAAAAAATAACTCATTTCACTAAAAACATCATGCTACTATTAGGCTCATATCTTCTTAGCTGATAAAAGCCATATACATGTTTCAACAAGAAATCTCTCAATTGAATTTACAACAGCTCAAAGCCGGTGAAAAGCGTTGGGTGGGGTCGTTATTAGGTTCATCTGCTGCATTATTATTTAAAGAAATTGCTGTTCAGCATTCTTCTTTACTTGTTGTGGTAGCTCGAAATAACCAACATGTTGCTCAATTAGAAAGTGAACTTGAGTTTTATGGCATAAAACCGACAATTTTCCCTGATTGGGAAATCTTGCCTTATGATCGTTTATCACCTCATCAAGATATTGTTTCAGAACGTCTTGCAATTTTATCTAATATGCCTCAGAAGGGTGTATTGCTCATTTCAGCAAGTACTTTAGCTCAAAGAGTTGCACCGTATTCATGGGTTTTGGGTGAACACTTTGATATTCATGTTGGACAGAAATTCGATTTAGAACAGCAAAAGTTACGTTTAGTACAAGCCGGTTATCATTTGGTAGACACTGTTTATGATCATGGTGAGTTTGCTGTACGTGGCAGTATTATGGATATTTTTGCGTCAGGGCAAGAAGCGCCTATTCGTATTGATCTGTTTGATGATGAAATTGATACATTAAAATTCTTTGATCCAGAAACGCAAAGAACAACGAAGCCTTTAAAAAGTTTTACAGTTTTACCAGCAAAAGAATTTCCACTAAAAGAAGCCCGTTCAATTTTTAGAGATCGGTATTCTGAACTTTTCCCTACGGCTAATCCTAAGAAAAACCCGATTTATCAAGATGTCCTAGAGGGAATTGCTTCACCAGGAATTGAATTTTATTTGCCATTGTTTTTTGATAAAGCACAAATGCAATCGCAAAGTACACTTGCAACGTACTTCCCAAAGAATTGCATTGTAATTACAACTAATGATGTAGATACTGATTTAACTAATTTTTGGAAAGAAGTTTTTCGTCGTTATGAAGACAGACGTCATAACGTAGATCAGCCAATTCTTCCTCCTGAAGAATTATTTATTGCTCCAAATCATTTGCTCAGTGCTTTAAATCAATTTCCGCGTATGTTGGTGAGCGCAGAAATAGTTGAAGAAAAAGCTGGCGCGTTAAATCTTAAGGTAGAACAGCCACCCAAGTTACCAGTTGATCCAAAAAAAGAAAAACCATTCTCGGTAGTCAAAAAATATATTGATGAAGCAAATCATCCAGTCTTGTTGGTTGCAGAAAGTGCAGGCCGACGTGAAAGCTTAAGAGATGGTTTACGTGCCAGTTTAGGAGATATCCCAGGCGTAGACAGTTTTGAGCAATTTCAGACTAGTCAGTTTGCGATTGCTATTACAAATGCACCGCTAGACCGTGGTTTACTTTTAACAGACCAATTGTCGGTTATTTCAGAAAATCAGTTATATGAACATCGGGTAGTTCAGCGTCGTCGTAAACGTCAGCAAGAAGTTTCAGAAGAGTTCTTAATTCGCAGTTTGACTGAATTAAGTATTGATGCCCCTGTTGTCCATATTGATCATGGTGTGGGGCGTTATGCAGGATTAGTTACTTTAGCAATTGAAGGGCAAGATTATGAATTCTTGCAACTAAATTATGCTGAAGGCGCAAAAGTTTATGTCCCTGTAACTAATTTGCATCTTATTAGTCGTTATAGTGGTGGAGACCCAGATTTAGCTCCACTGCATAAAATTGGAAGTGATGCATGGAGTAAAGCTAAACGCAAAGCTTTAGAACAAATTCATGATGTTGCAGCTGAATTGTTACATATCCAAGCACGTCGTCAGTCAAAACCTGGTTTTGGTTTTGAACTCGATCAATCGCTTTATATGCAATTTGCCAGTGGATTTGCTTACGAAGAAACACTCGATCAGGCGAATGCTATTGAAGCCACGCTTCACGATATGCAACAAGCTAGACCTATGGATCGACTTGTTTGTGGTGATGTTGGTTTCGGTAAAACTGAAGTAGCAATGCGAGCCGCGTTTGTTGCTGTACAAAACGGTAAACAAGTTGCTGTTTTGGTACCTACAACTTTACTTGCACAACAACATTATGAATCTTTTAAAGATCGTTTTGCTGATTGGCCTGTGCGTATAGAAGTGTTGTCACGCTTTGGCTCAAATAAAGCCCATACAAAAAATATTGAAGATTTAATTGCTGGTAAAGTAGATATTGTGGTTGGAACACATAAACTTTTACAAGAAAATGTGCAATTTAAAGACTTGGGCCTAATGGTAGTCGATGAAGAACATCGATTTGGTGTGCGTGATAAAGAGCGTATCAAAGCATTGCGTGCAGATGTAGATATGTTGACGCTTACCGCAACACCAATTCCACGAACTTTAAATATGGCTTTTTCGGGAATGCGTGATCTATCTATCATTGCTACACCACCAGCCCGTCGTTTAGCAGTTAAAACATTTGTACAAGAACATACGGAAGCTTCTATTAAAGAAGCCATCTTGCGTGAATTACTACGTGGTGGCCAAGTATACTTCTTACATAATGAAGTCGATACGATTGAACGAGCTGCTGAAAACATCCGTGTTCTTGTGCCTGAAGCTCGTGTGGCAGTAGCTCATGGCCAAATGAGAGAAAGAGAACTCGAACAAGTCATGCAGCAGTTTTATCACAAAGAATTTAATGTATTGGTATGCTCAACCATTATTGAAACCGGAATTGATGTTCCAAATGCCAACACAATTTTGATAGAAAGGGCTGACAAACTTGGTTTAGCTCAATTACATCAATTACGTGGCCGTGTGGGGCGCTCACACCACCAAGCTTATGCTTATTTACTGGTTCCTTCTATAAAACATTTAAAAGGTGATGCAGAGAAGCGTTTAGATGCAATCCAGCGTGCTTCAACTTTAGGTGCTGGTTTTATGCTAGCTACAGAAGATTTAGAAATTCGCGGTGCGGGTGAGCTTTTAGGTGAGCAACAAAGTGGTTCAATGCAGGCAATTGGATATAGTCTGTATATGGAAATGCTTGAGAAAGCCACTAAGGCAATTCAGCAAGGCAAAACCCCGAATTTCGATGCACCTTTGTCATTAACTGCAGAAATTAATTTACATATTCCAGCGCTTATTCCAGATGAGTATTTAGGCGATGTTCATCAGCGTTTGTTGTTTTATAAGCGTATTAGTAATACAGATACTCAAGAAAAACTCGACAATATCCGTATGGAGTTAATTGACCGTTTTGGTGTTCCACCACAATCTGTAAAACACTTATTTAGTGTTCATCAAATTAGATTGAAAGCAGAGCAGTTGGGTATTACCAAAATTGATATCAATACACAAGGCGGTAATATTGAGTTTTCACCGGATACTCCAGTTCAAGCCATCAGTATTATTCAGTTAATGCAAAAAAATCCGACCTATTATCGCATGGATGGTGGGCAGCGTTTGAAGGTTATGGTTCAGCTTGAAGAACATGAAAAACGTATCCAGTTCATTAATGATTTGTTAGCGAAATTATTAACTGAAATACATGTATAAATGATGTTTTGAAGCATTTTTTACTGCATGTGAATTTTATGTAAGTTGATAGCATGGTTTTATGCATGATTTATCGGATCCAGTGGTGAATAAGTGCATAAAATCATTGTTATTTGTAATCAAACCAGACACTAGCAATACTCACATCAAAACTGATGTGATAGTATTAGCCATTATTGTTTATTGTCATTTATAAAAGATATGTTTAGTTTGCATCCACAACTTGCTCAAGATACTTTTTTTGTAGGCGATTTCCCGCTTTCAACATGTCGTTTAATGAATGATATGCAATTCCCGTGGCTGATTTTAATCCCTCGTGTGCCGGGAATCACAGAATTATATGAATTGAGCCAAGCTGATCAAGAGCAGTTTTTACGCGAATCAAGTTGGTTATCTAGCCAGCTATCTCGAGTATTTCGTGCTGATAAAATGAATGTTGCAGCTCTAGGTAACATGGTGCCTCAGTTGCATTTCCATCACGTCGTGCGTTATCAAAATGATGTTGCATGGCCTAAGCCAGTTTGGGGCACACCTGCTGTTCCATACACAAATGATGTACTGGCTCACATGCGTCAAACCCTTATGCTTGCTTTACGTGGTCAAGGTGATATGCCTTTTGATTGGCGCATGGATTAAATCAATGCAATGCCACATTTATATGAATGTGGCTACATTGAGGTATGGAGGACAGGGTGCAATTAGAGAGGTTTATCGATAGAGAGCCTAAGCAGTTTGCATATTTTCATCGCTTGATGGGATATTCAATTCTGTCCTTAATTTTAGTGATCTATGCTTTTACCTCACCTAATACAAATTATCAGATCTACGTTCCACCTTTCTTCCTATTTTTGCTTTTTATTAGCTCAAAGTTAGAGCACTGGCTTCAATACCAATTTGATAAGAAAACACAAAAAAGTGTTTTTTTTGCAATTGATGCAATTGTTGTAGCGGTTACCTTAGCGGGTCTGCATCTTAATTTGGTGCCTACATTTATTGCACTTTTTGCATTATTTTATTCTGCAATTAATAGTCGTATTTCTTTCGCAGTCATTTGTTTGACTAGCTTGCTAGGCGCGATTATTTTCTATTTAAGTACTTTTTTCCTATTTGGTTTTTATACATATTTTGAGCCGACTAGCCAAGAGTTAACTGTAATTACACTCTTAGGTTTGGTCATGTTTATCACCATTGGAAATTATTACCAACATCGTTGGGTTAAAAAAATCAGTCAGCAGCGCCAACATTACTATGATCAAATGACGCGCTATATTGCTTTTGCTAATCAGTTAAGTCGTTATGCACCGCTACAGTTGTGGCAGTCAATTATGCGCGGTGAAGCGGAAGCAAAAATTGAATATAAACGAAAAAAAATGACTGTATTTTTCTCTGATATTCAGGGCTTTACAGAGTTATCAGAAACATTAATTCCTGATGATTTGGCATTTTTGCTTAATGATTATTTAAGTCATATGACTGAAATTGCGAAGCAATATGAAGCTACTGTCGATAAATTTATGGGGGATGCCATCCTCATATTTTTTGGTGATCCGAATTCTCAGGGTGTAGAGCAAGATGCCAAAGCCTGTGTAGAAATGGCAATCGCTATGCGTCAGCAAATGAAATTGTTACGCGAACGATGGAAAAAAATGGGCTATTCAGCCTTACACATTCGTATGGGAATTAGTACCGGTTACTGCCACGTAGGAAATTATGGGGCAACGCATCGTATGGCTTATACCATTGTAGGTCGTGATGTGAATTTGGCAGCTCGCTTACAATATGCTGCTGAAATAGATGAAATCTTAATTTCAGATGATACTTATCAAATAATCAAAAGTGATTTTCTTTGTGCTCCCAAAACGCCAATTTACTTAAAAGGTATTCAAGGTGCAGTAAAGACATGGCAGGTGATGGAGAAGTACACGGGGAATAAGTCAGATCATCAACAATGGTTTGACTATGAGTATAAAGGCTTTCATTTAGTACTTAATTTAGAAGAAGTACAAAATTATGAATATCCAGAATTGGTAGAAGTACTTGAGAAAATGGTTCAACGACTTAAAGTTCAACAAACTTTAATTAATACTCAAGGCATTGCACGGTTAAGACTTGAAGATGAAGTTAAGCCAGTTGAAATTGATCAACAAGATCAAGTTTAAAAACGTGGAGTAAAAAAAAGCTGCTTTTAAAGCAGCTTTTTTATTTTAATGATTTTCGGAAGCGTGATTGATTGTGTATTTAGGAATCTCAATTTCTAAATCTTCATCAACAATCTTCACTTGGCAAGAGAGACGAGAATCTGGTTCAAGACCCCAAGCCCGATCTAAAAGATCTGCTTCAACGTCATCCATTTCTTCTAGACTGTCAAAGCCCTTGCGAACGACTACATGACAAGTTGTACAAGCACACGACATGTCACAAGCGTGTTCAATTTTAATTCCTCGATCAAGCAAACTTTGACAAAGATTTGCATTTTGTTCGACTTCAAATTCTGCGCCTTCAGGGCAGATCTGAGCGTGAGGAAGTACTTTAATGCGGGGCATATTGATCACCTATACCTTTAGTTTGAATTTGACCAATCTTCAAGTTTTGTACCTTTTAAGGCGTGGTCAATATGTCGATTCATACGTAGTGCGGCAAAAGCATCACTATGTACTTTAAGTTGTTCTACAGCTTTTTCAATCGCTTGAATATCATTGCCTTCAAGTTGTACTTTTAGCAAATTTTCAGCAGTTTTAAGTGCTTCAAGCTGCTCATCATTGAGTAAATCAGCATCAACTTTGAGAGCTTGTTCTAAAGCTTCAAGTTCACGTTGGGCTTCAACTTTGGTTTCTTTTAAATGACGCAGATTTTTATCTTCTTCTGCGTGCTGGAAACCTTCAATTAATAAGCGTTCAGTATCAGATTCCGATAGGCCATAAGATGGCTTAATATCAATTTGAGCCTGTACACCCGAAGTTGTTTCACGAGCAGAAACTGTAAGTAAACCATCAGCATCTACCTGAAAGGTAACTTCAATGCGTGCTTGACCAGCAGTCATTGGAGGAATGCCATGAAGGACAAATCTGCCTAATGAACGACAGTGCTCTACCAAATCTCGTTCACCTTGAACAACATGAATAAGCATGGCAGTTTGGCCATCTTGATAAGTTGTGAATTCTTGACGACGAGCGACTGGAATAGCAGTATTACGTGAAATAAGACGTTCTACTAATCCACCCATGGTTTCTAAGCCAAGTGAAAGAGGAGTGACATCTAAAAGTAATGAGCCATCTTGGTTATTACCAATAAGCTGGTTAGCCGTGATAGAAGCACCAATTGCAACTACTTCATCAGGATTGATCGTACAAAGTGGTTCTTGATTAAATACATTACGAACTGCTTGCTGAACAGCATAAGAACGGGTAGAGCCACCAACTAAAACAACATTCTGAATATCAGTTAACTCAAGTTTCGCATCACGTAAAACACGTTTACAAACACTGATTGTTTTATCTAAAGCAACTTGAATAATGCTTTCAAAAGTTGGACGATCAAGTGTTAGTACGTTTTCAAGTAGTTTTAACTGAACTGATTCTTGAGTTGATAGTTGTTCTTTCGCTTGACGAGCAGCAACAATAAATACTGCATAAGTTTCATCGTTAAGAGTATCGATATTGAGCTGCTTTTTAGCCCATTTAACAATGAGGCGATCTAAGTCATCACCACCTAAAGCAGTGTGGCCACCTGTAGCTAATACTTCAAAGACACCTTGTGAGAAACGCAAGATTGATACGTCGAAAGTACCACCACCTAAATCATAAATTACATAGTTATGATCTGTAGCTAAATTAGTTTCTTGGTCTAAACCATAAGCAACAGCAGCAGCAGTTGGCTCGTTTAATAAACGTAATACATTTAAGCCAGCAAGCTGGGCAGCATCACGTGTTGCTTGTCGCTGAGCTTCATCAAAATAGGCTGGAACAGTAATCACTGCGCCATTTATTGGATTTTGTAAGCTAGCTTCCGCACGGTCTTTTAATTGCTTTAAAATTTCAGCAGAAATTTCAACTGGTGTTTTTCGTCCCGCACGTGTTTCAAAAGCTGGCATTTCATTTTCGGAACCCACTAACTCATATGGGTGTTGAAATTTAATATCTGCTTTTGAACGACCCATAAAACGTTTTACAGAAACAATTGTATTTTTAGGATCGGCAATAAGGAAAGGCTTTGCTTCTTCACCATAGTGAGTTGCATCATTTCCATAGTGCACAATAGAAGGAAGGAGTCTTCTTTCTTTTTCGTCATTGAGTACTTTAGGTTTGCCTGATAACACTGTCGCAACTAAAGAATGTGTTGTTCCTAGGTCGATACCAATCGCAATGCGGTGTTGATGTGGGGCACTGGATTGACCCGGTTCAGCAATTTGCAAAAGTGCCATGAGTTAAATCCCTTGAATATAATTTGGAAAAAGCAAAATTAAAAATCGTCGTCTAAATCAAAGTTGTCTTCGTCATCCAACATTTGATCTTCTGCTTTTTCAATGTCGTTAAGAACGCGCTGAAAGAAACGTAATTTACGTACAGTATCTCGAGCTTCGCCCCAGTCCTCATCTGCGTAATCAATTTTAAATTCGCGAACTAGGCCATCCATCCATTGAAACACTTCTTGTTTAAGTGTGGTCAGATGCTCTTGTGAAGTTGCTTCATCAAGTTGTTCACGAATTTCTAAAGCTGATTGTAAGAACTCAAAATCGCTAATGGATTGATCGAGGTGGTGATCTTGCTTTTTGAGTGACAATAGATAAGCAGCGCGGCTATCTACTTGCGACAAAGTTTTAAAAGCTTGATTGATTTCACTTGATTTGATCAACGCCTGATCTTTATCTTCAGCTTTATCTGGATGATACTGCTGCTGCAAATTCAAGAAACTAGATTTTAAGCTCGCCAAATCGATATCGAGTGCTACGGGTAAATTGAACAACTCAAAATGATTCATTGGAAATGAGGTCCACATTAATTAAATACATTAAAACAGTGCTATAAAAAGACACTGTTTTAATGAGAGATGAAAGGAGAAAGCTTAGACAGTGAAAGATTCACCACAGCCACATTCACCTTTTTTATTAGGATTGTTAAATTCGAACCCTTCATTAAGGCCATTTTTAACGTAGTCCATTTCTAAGCCCTCTAAATACACTGAGCTTTTTGGATCTACAAATACCTTAACGCCAAATTGTTCGAAAACTTGGTCATGTTCATCAATAGAGTCTACAAACTCAAGAACATAGGCCAATCCAGAACAACCAGAAGTTTTCACACCCACGCGAATGCCTTCACCCTTACCTCGATTTTTAAGGTAATTGCTAATATGAGTCGCAGCATTTTCAGTTAAATGAATCATGAAAACTCCAACGTTTACAATGGTAACAAATTACGCTTTAGATTTTTTAGTGCGGTAATCTTCAATCGCAGCTTTAATCGCATCTTCAGCTAGTACAGAACAGTGAACTTTTACTGGTGGAAGTGCAAGCTCAGTCGCAATATCAATATTCTTGATGGTTTGAGCTTCATCAAGAGTTTTGCCTTTTAACCATTCGGTTACAAGAGAACTTGATGCGATTGCAGAACCACAACCATAAGTTTTAAAACGTGCTTCTTCGATTACACCGTTATCGTTTACTTGGATTTGTAAACGCATTACGTCACCACACGCAGGTGCACCGACCATACCTGTACCAACATTTTCAGAGTTTTTATCTAAAACACCAACATTACGAGGGTTTTCGTAATGATCAATTACCTTTTCGCTATAAGCCATGTCGCTTCTCCAAACCTCGGGGTCAGCCTAATATTAATATGAGGGTAAAAATACTAATTTCAATGAATTAGTGTTCAGCCCATTCAACTGTAGAAAGATCGATACCTTCTTTATACATATCCCAAAGCGGAGAAAGTTCACGTAATTTCTCAACAGCGGCTTTGGTAATTGTAAGCACATGATCAATGTCTTCTTCAGTTGTGTATTTACCAAAACTGAAGCGGATAGAGCTGTGCGCTAGCTCATCAGATAAACCTAATGCGCGAAGAACGTATGAAGGCTCTAAAGTTGCAGAAGTACAAGCAGAACCACTTGATACAGCAGCATCTTTAAGTGCCATCATTAAAGATTCACCTTCAACAAAGTTAAAGCTGACGTTTAAATAGTTAGCAACGTTTTGAGTTGGATGGCCGTTTAAGAAAACCTGTTCAAGGCCTTGTAAACCATTCCAAAGTTTGTCACGTAGTTTACGAATGCGTTCTTGTTCTGCATGCAGTCTTTTGCCAGCAAGTTCAAAAGCTTCACCCATACCAACAATTTGGTGAGTTGCTAAAGTACCAGAGCGCATACCACGTTCATGACCACCGCCATGAATTTGTGCTTTTAAACGAACACGTGGGCTACGACGTACATATAATGCACCGATACCTTTTGGACCATAAATTTTATGAGCTGAGAAACTCATAAGATCAATTTTCATGGTAGATAAATCGATTTCAACTTTACCAGCAGCTTGAGCAGCATCTACATGAAAGAAGGTTTTATTGGCACGTGTTAACTCACCAATTGCTGCTACATCTGTAACTGTACCGATTTCGTTGTTTACCATCATAAGGGAAACAAGGACAGTATCAGGACGAAGTGCAGCTTTTACCATTTCAGGGGTAATTAAACCTGTTTGTGGTTCTGGTTCTAAATAAGTAATTTCAAAACCTTGTTCTTCTAATTCACGACAAGGATCTAGAACAGCTTTGTGTTCAATTTTACTTGTAATAATGTGTTTGCCTTTAGAAGCATAGAATTGAGCTACACCTTTAAGTGCAAGGTTGTCTGATTCGGTAGCACCAGAAGTCCAAACGATTTCACGTGGATCGGCTTTAATTAAATTTGCGACTTGCTCACGCGCATATTCAACTTTTTCTTCTGCCTGCCAGCCATAAGCATGGGAACGAGATGCAGCATTACCAAAGGTACCGTCGAAAGTTAAACACTCCATCATACGTTCTGCAACTTGCGGATCTACTGGAGTGGTTGCTGCGTAATCAAGATAAATTGGACGTTTCATATCAAATACCTGTACCCGATAAAAGAGCTGAATCTGTGCCAGTCACATTTTGGCGCAATGCAACAGTTTGAACGTTGTCTCGGCTAATGAGGTCGGCAAGAGAGATTTTTGCTAAATAGTCGGCAATATGATGAGAGAGTTCTTGCCATAAATCGTGAGTAAGACACATTGCACCATTTTGGCAGTTAGCTTTGTGGTCGCAACGTGTTGCATCAACGGTTTCATTTACGGCTTCAATAATTTCTAACACAGTAATTTCATCAGCGTTTCGAGCCAAATGATAACCACCATTTGCACCACGGACACTAGAAACTAACCCATGACGCTTAAGTTTAGCGAATAACTGCTCTAAGTAAGCAACTGAAATAGATTGACGTGCGGCAATTTCGGCGAGCGTGATCGTTTGTTCAGTTGGCTGCAAAGCTAAATCAAGTAGAGCAGTCACTGCGTAGCGACCGCGAGTTGTAAGGCGCATGATTCGATACACATGTTAAGACTAGATAATAGGATTTTATGAATCCCGACTAAAATAGTCAAGTTTTTTTATTTTTAATTCAAGTGCAGGAACAAAATGGAAAAATAATTTAAGCAGCCCACAAATTATATATGAAAAAAACAATAAATATCAGGCTAATTATACCAAAGCCTAAGTTAATGTTGCGTTGACGTTGTTGTAAGCGAGTAATTCGATTTTGATATTGTTTGATTTCCACATGAAGTGAATTGATTTCTGAACGTTGTTGATCAATTTTTTCAAGCAATGGAGCAATTCGTTTACGTGAAGCAAGGGTTTCAGCTTCATCATCTGGTGTGTTAAACCATTGCTTCCAGTCAGCTAAAAGTTTAGGCAGAGTAAGATGAGAAATTAAATCTAATAACTCTTTTTTCGTTTCTTCATCACCATCAATACGCATGTTCTTAAGGCTACGCTGGTTTGAAAAAGCAAAAATCTTAATCAAATCGATAAGCGTACTATTGATTTCAAGATCAATACGTCGATCAAAAGAATGGATATCGAACAACAAACCCTTTTCTGTAAATTGAACATAAAAGTCAAAAAAAGGAAGGTAGCTATTGATGCGAATAGTTGTTTTGTTTGAAATAAACTTTTTCGCTTGCAAGCGAAGAACACCATCGTGGGTGAGAATAAATGAAAAGAAAGTTTCTAAAATAATTAGAACAATATTCAGCAACAGACGGGGATGTTTTTGTCTTTGTTGCGTTTCACTCATAAAAGTTTATCCTTACAAATAGCAGTTAACCGAAGAATGGGACATCCTATCCCAAACTTTAATAAATGTCCTGTTAAATATATTTACACGACTTAATTGCTTTGTAGAACAGTTTTGTAAATGGATCAAGTCTTTACTTTGATATTATAGAAATATTTTGTGGTCAAATCAGTCATCATCTCTCTCATCTGATTAGGAGCTTAGATAAATGGATAATGCAAATATAGATACCCCGACAGAAGAGTCAGAAGAAAAAAACAAATTAAAATCAAGAAGTTCAAGAAAGTCGGCTTTGGATTTTAGAAAGTATACCAAGCAAATTTGGTTAGCAGGGCTAGGGGCTTTTTCACGCGCAGAAGAAGAAGGTAATAAGCTATTTGACTCTTTGGTCAAAGTAGGTGAAGAACTGGAATCTAAAACAGGAGACTTAGCAGACACTACTGTTGGTAAGGTCACAGAAAAAGCAAAAGAATCTGTATCTGAAACAAAAGATAAAGTAGAAAAAATTCTTGATACCAGTGTTAACCATTCTTTAAACCGGATTGGATTGGTGACTCCGAAGGATTTACAGCACATTGAACAGCTCTTGGTACAGCTTCATATTAAGGTGGATGCTTTAATAGAAGAAAACCAGCAGTTGAAAGAAAAATTGAATAAAAAGTAAAAAATGTTGGGATTTAGCAAATATATAACAGTTTTTTAGCATTTATTTTCGCTAAAAGCCCTGCTCTAGTATTGCGTTTTCCCCCAAAGCATTGCTATAAAGGCGTCATGGCCTTTTAAACTATAGCCTTGGACCTTAAACAAACGATATTAAGAGGATGTTTTATTCATGAATAAATCAGAATTAATCGATGCAATTGCTGAAAAAGGGGGAGTATCTAAGACTGATGCAGGCAAGGCACTCGATGCGACAATTGCGTCAATTACTGAAGCACTTAAAAAAGGTGACACAGTAACTTTAGTTGGTTTTGGTACTTTCAGTGTTAAAGAACGTGCTGCACGTACTGGTCGTAACCCTAAAACTGGTGAAGAGCTTCAAATTAAAGCAACAAAAGTACCTAGCTTCAAAGCTGGTAAAGGTCTTAAAGATTCAGTAGCTTAATCTTTTAAGATGATTAAACGCGCCAATATAGGCGCGTTTTTTATTAAAAATCTGAATTGACCAATATTGCTCATTCATTGATTGTGGTTTTTCAGTTAAAATTCGCCTCGAAATAAAATATTGGAATACTTATGGAATCGTTTCGTACAGTCATTAAGGGTTGGCTCGGCAAAGTCCTTCTAATTTTGTTTTTGACCCCTTTAGCACTTGTAGGTATTGAAGGATATTTTAATGGGGGAAACAAGGCTGATGTTGCAAAGACAGTAAATGGCCAAGAAATATCTAAAAAAGACCTTGAAACTTTAACTCAGTCTTACAAAGAACAATATTTAGCTGCTGTTAAAGGTGATGAGAGCTTACTTAATTTGCCTGTTATTCAGGCCAAAGCACTCGATATTTTAGTGTCACGTAATTTACTAATTCAACAAGCTGAAAAACTAGGTATCTCACTGAGTGATACTCAAATTGAGCAGATGTTAGCTCAGCAGCCTAGTTTGCAAGAGAATGGACAATTCTCGCAAAAACTCTATGAAAATTATTTACGTTCTATTGGTATGACAAGTCAGGGCTTAATATCTAGCCTTCGTCAAGATCATGCTTTAAAAATGCTAACTTCAACTTTTTCTGATTACTCTTTGGTAAGTAAAGTTGATTTAATGCAAATTGCGAATTTGCAAACTGAACAACGTACATTACATTTGGCTAGTATTAAATTAGATGGTTATAAAACTGGTTTAACAGCATCTAATCAAGAAGCTACAGATTATTACAACAAACACAAAAATGAGTTTAAACAACAAGCTTCTGTTGACGTGGATTATGTTGTTGTGTCTCCATCACTGATGGCTAAACCAGCTCCTGCAACTGAAGCTGAACTTCAGCAAGCATATAGCAAGTTCGTTGAAACTCAGAAAAAAGATGCTAAACGCACTGTGAAGCATATTTTAATTACTACAGATGCTCGTGATGATGCAGCAGCTCAAAAACTTGCTAAAGAAGTATATGCGAAAATTCAAGGCGGTCTTACGTTTGCACAAGCTGCATCTCAGTTCTCTGAAGATCCAAGTTCAAAAGCAAAAGGCGGTTTAGTTGAAGCATATGCACCAGGTGTTTTTTCTGATGCATTTGATAAAACTGTAGTGAGTTTAAAAAATGGACAAATTTCTCAACCAGTAAAAACTCAATATGGTTATCATATTATTGAGGCAGAAACTCAAGCTAATCAAATCCCTTCATTTGAAGCAGAGAAGGCGCGTTTAACTGCTGAGGTTGAAAAGAATAAAGTTGCGACTGTTTATTCAGATACCGTAAATAGTTTAAATGAAACGATTGTTGGTAATGATTCTTTAGAAGCTGTTGTGCAAGAAGTAAAAGGTACAAAAGTTGAATCATTAAATAGCGTAACTTTAGCTACACAAAATCCGTATTTAAGTGATCCAAACGTTAAAATTAAATTGTTTAATGATGACGTGAAAAATGGTGACCGTAATGCATCATCTAATATTCAATTAGCGAATGGTGATACGGTATGGGTTAAAGTACGTGATTATCATGCTGCTGGTGTAAAACCTTTAGCACAAGCGATGAATGAAGCGAAAGCAAAAGTTATCGATGAAAAAGCGCGTAAAGCTGTTCAAGCAAAAATTGCTACAATGTTGGCTGAATTTAAAACTCAACCAGCAGATCAAGTTGTTGCTAAAAATAAAGTAGCATTTGAATCGGCTGGCGTATTTAGTCGTTCACAAGGATTAAAGCGTGAAATTGAGCGCGCAGCATTTAGTGCAGCTACACCTAAGCCAGGTATGTGGTCTGTTTCAACAGCGAATTTACCAAATGAGCTGGTTGTTGTTGCAGTTTCAAATGTAAATTCATCTGCTGCGAATGCTATTCCTGCTGATCAGTTACAGCAGTTACAGCAACTTTATCGTCAATCGCGTGGTCAACAAATATTAGAAGATTACAGTCAATATTTAAAATCACATGCGAAAATTAAATAATAATTTGATTCAATAAAAAAAAGCGCCTCGGCGCTTTTTTTATTGGTAGTTAATCTAGGCTATGTCCAATATATTGCTGTCTATATTGTTTAGGAGATAAATCAAAAGTTCGTTTGAATGCCTGACTAAATGCTGTTTCAGATGAGTAACCGACCTTATTTGAAATTTGCTGAATTGATAAGTTACTTGTGCGTAAATACTGACTTGCTAAACGGAAACGATAATGCTGCAAATATGTGAGGGGTGGCTCACCAATAATACTGTTAAATATATTCGCAAATTTAGAACGTGACATACAGCATTGTTCAGCTAAAGATTCAACTGTCCATGTGACTTCAGGTCGACTATGAATAGCAGATAGGGCATTGCTCAGTTCAGGATGAGTTAAGGCACTTAACCAGTTTTGTTGATCTGTCATTTGTTGAATATGATCACGAATGCATTCAATGAGCAAAATACTGACTAAATGATCAATAATTTTGTCGTGGCCCGGCCTGATTTTTTGAGTTTCAATGGCTAGAAAATAGAGTCCAATTTGTAGCCATTCAGGTGGGTTAGTCTGATTTTCATGCTGAATATGCATGATGGACGGCAGTGCATTAATGAGTGGCCCAGCCATATGAGTATCGATTTGGCAGCGTAAACATAGCAATAATGTATTATCCGGAGATGAAGTACCAAACTCGATTGCGTCTTGTCTGTGACCGTTAAAAAGCGAAGTGATATCCAGAGAATCTACCAACTTACTCGCTGTTGATTTTGAGTCAGTCGCACTATGTGCTTTCCCAGAGGGAATTAAAATAATATCACCAGCAGTCGCAGTTATTTTTTCTGAAGCATTAAGTTGTATATATACTGAACCAGTTAAAACAATATAAGCAAGTAGAGCAGATTGATCTTGTGTTTTAAAAGCCCATTCTCCTTGCGCTTTTAAATAGATGTATTCAGACTTATTAAGGTGAATATCATCAAAAAATTTACTTAGTGCATCCATATTTAAATGATCAATCATTATTTTAATAAAATTATAGTGAGCTATAAAAATAGATCAACATGTGTTTTTAGGACAAAAAAGTGGAAGAAAATGCCAAAGACTTTAACATAGGTTTTTTGGACGGTTACTACTGTTAACTAAACACTATTTCTTTAACTATATAGACATATAGAAAAAGGAAATATAGCTATGAATGCACCAGTAAATGTTCAGCAAGAACTTATGCCAGTGCCTGTGTCTATGCGTGAAATAGATCGCAAACGCTTTTTATGGATGATTAGTCCTGCTTTACCTGCTATCGGTTTAGGTATTTTAGCAGGTTATCAGTTTGGTCCACGGCCTTTAAAGAAAGTCTTTGCTTTAGGTGGTCCACTTTTATTACATGTCGTGATTCCGGCAATTGATACTATTATTGGGAAAGATGCTCGCAATCCAACAGATGAAGAAATTAAGCTTTTAGAAAAAGATCCATATTATTCTCGTCTTGTGAAGAGCTTTATTCCTCTACAGTACGCTGCAAATGTTTATGCATGTTATTTAACAAGTCGTAAAACGACATCTTTTATTGATAAGATTTTACTTGGTATCTCAATGGGTGCAATTAATGGTATTGCGATTAATACAGCCCATGAGTTAAGTCATAAGCATGATCGTATAGACCATATTCTGTCTCATCTTGCTTTAGTTCCTACAGGTTATAACCATTTCCGTATTGAACATCCTTACGGTCATCATAAGCGTGCAGCAACACCAGAAGATCCAGCTTCATCACGTATGGGTGAAACATTCTATGAGTTCTGGCCACGTACAGTTATTGGTTCTTTTAAATCTGCAATAGAAATTGAAAAAAATCGTTTAAAACGTAAAGGTAAAGAATTCTGGTCTTCAGATAATGAATTATTACAAGGCTGGGGAATGACTGCTGCTTTTCATGGTTCTATGGTTGGAATCTTTGGTAAAGGTACAATTCCATATTTAGCGACTCAAGCTTTTTATGGTATTAGTCTTTTCGAAATTATTAACTATATTGAGCACTATGGTTTATTGCGTCAGAAAAAAGCTGATGGTAATTATGAGCGCACAATGCCTGAGCATAGCTGGAACAACAATAACGTAGTAACAAACTTATTCTTGTATCAGTTGCAGCGTCATTCAGACCATCATGCATATCCAACTCGTCCATTCCAAGCATTACGTCATTTTGATGAGGCACCAGAGCTACCAAGCGGCTACGCAAGTATGCTACTACCGGCATTAATCCCTTCATTGTGGTTTAAAATCATGGATAAGCGAGTTTTTGATCACTATAAAGGTGATTTAAACAAAGCGAATATTTCATCAAAGCGTCGTGCAAAAATCTTTAAGAAATTTGGGGTAATTGATAAAGCGCTAGAAAGTACAACTACTGAATAAATAAAAATATTAATTCCTGAAATACGAAGCCCTCTAGTTTAATAGCTAGAGGGTTTGTAAGTTTCAACCTAAAGCGTTAATAAAATAAGGAAAAAATTTCCCTTCTTTTATTATTTTAGTTCGCTAGAAGATTTACCCAGTTCTCGGCGGGCAATAATCAATTGCTGGATTTGTTGAGTACCTTCAAAGATATCGAGAATTTTTGAATCGCGTGCCCATTTCTCAAGTAACTCATCTTCGTTATAACCAACACTTGCTGCCAATTCGACACATTTTAAAGTAATCTCGTTACCCACACGGCCAGCTTTGGCTTTCGCAATAGAAGCTTCTTTAGAGTTTGGCTTTTTGTTATCTGCCATCCACGTTGACTTTAACATAAGCAGGCGAGCGGCTTCCCACTCAGCTTCCATACGGTAGATTTGTGCTGCAAGATTAGAAGTATGTAGATAAGGGGTAGAATAATCTGGATCAAGTTGGTCTTTAAAAATTTCTTTAATACGTTCTAAAGAAGCTTTAGCACAACCAATTGCCATTGCAGCGACTAGAGGACGAGTGTTGTCAAAAGTTTCCATTACTCCGGCAAAACCTTTTGCAACATCCACTTCAGCGTTTCCTAAAAGGTTTTCGGCAGGTACTCGGCAGTCAATAAAACTAATAACGGCAGTATCTGAAGCTTTAATTCCCAATTTATGTTCGAGTCGTTCAACCTTCATTCCAGGCGTACCTTTTGGTACTACAAATGATTTAATAGCTGCACGTCCCAGTTTTTTATCTAAAGTCGCCCAAACGACGACAGAATCTGCACGTTCGCCAGATGTCACAAAAATCTTTTCACCATTTAAAATATAGTCATTACCATCTTTGGTTGCAGTGGTGCGGATCGCGGCAGAGTCAGAGCCGCAACCTGGCTCGGTAATCGCCATTGCAGCCCATGTTCCTTTGAAGCGCTCTAATTGCTCATCATTTGCAACAGCAGCAATGGCTGAGTTCCCAAGGCCCTGACGTGGCATACTTAGTAATAAGCCTGTATCGCCATAACACATCTCAATAATCCCTAGAGCGGTAGACATATTGGTTCCGTTACGAATACCTTCATTGTCTGTATCGCCACGTTTGCCAGCACCCGCAGCTCCGGCATTAATACCTTCGCCACCTTCATTCATACCATCAATGAGTGAAGCTAACATATCGAGCTCTTTTGGATAAGCATGCTCAGCTTTATCATATTTACGAGAAATAGGGCGTAAAACATTGATCGCAACATCATGTGCCTGATCAATCATCATTTTGAATTTTTTAGGATTTTGTAAATTCATTAAAGTATCCTCTGATTGATCATTTAAGCATGTAAGCCGGATTGTAAAATTGCAGTGGCGCGTAAATCACGGTACCAGCGTTCAACTGGGTGTTCTTTTGTGAAACCATGTCCACCAAGAATTTGCACACCATCTGTACCGATTTTCATGGATTTTTCAGCACAAAGTAGTTGGGCTAGATAAGCTTCACGGTGAAATGGCTTGCCTGATTCTGCAAGACTTGCTGCGTTTAAAACCAGCATACGCATTGCATCAATTTCAATTGCCATATCTGCAATCATGAAAGCGACACTTTGACGGTGAGAAATCGGCTCTCCGAAAGCAGTTCGTTCATTGGCATATTTAATACAATAGGCTTTTACAGCGTCACAAGTACCAACAGCCATTGCACACCACATTAAATTTCCCAGATCTAAGAAAGAAGTGTAATCAAAGTCTGTTGCACCTAAGCGTAGAGCAGGAGTGTGATTAAAGCGTAAAGTTGCTGTTTCTGTCGCTTTAAGGCCCATAGCAGGCGTATTTTTGATAGAAATGCTATCGTTGCATTGCACTACAAATATATCTGGCTTGCCATTAAAGTCCGCACTTACTAAAAATACATCGGCCAGATCACCTAAAATAACAAGCGTTTTTTCACCTTCAATATAGAATTGATCATTTTCAAGTGATGCTTTGGTTTTTAATACATAAGGATTAAATGCTGGAGTTGCTTCTTGTACAGCAAAGGTTGCTGTAATATCTGAGTCTTCTGCAAAACAAGGTAAGTACATCGATTGAACTTCGGCAGAACCCCAACGTGTAATTGCATTAATGACACTAAATGTACTGAGTAATCCAGCTGTAAGGCTAAAATCGCCTTCAGCCAATTTTTCAGCAATCAATAAGTTACTTACAATATTTTGTTCAGTTGCTACACCGCCTAATGCTTCTGGAAGTGCATAGTAGTTAAGACCTAGATCTTCTACATATTGCCAAAGACTTTCTGGAAACTGAGCAGTCTGATCTGCATCATGAGCTAACCCCAATAGAACTTCTTGAGCAAATTGAGTCATTGCTTCGGAAGTCATTTGTTGTTCTTCGGTTAGGTTTAAATCAAACAGATTCTTGTTCTGCTGAGGTAGACGTTGTTGAGATATTGGCTTAGGTTTAAATGCTTTTTGAGTCTGGCTTAATGCTCTAAAACCAGCTTTTGAACCTTGATATAGGGATTTTTCAACAAATTTGCGTAACTTGAGTTGATCAAGTACATCGCTTCCAGCCAATTTAGTGATCAGCGATAAACCCAAACCCTGAGCTTTATTGATCATACTTGTCATGATTATGGTGTCCTAACACGTTGTTATTGTTTTATGCTGACACGCATTATAGTAAAAGACTATGTCGTTACTGACATTCAAAAAATGAGTGGATAAATGGTAGGTAAAAAATAAATGTATCTTAAGTGTATGATTTTATTTATTTAAAATAATTTGGTTGTTGGGCAAGTAGGGATGTATTGACTAGAATGACATGGAATCATTCTAGCCGTTCACTAAATTAACCGAAGTTACGAATCATACGACGTACATTTGTTTTTGCATCGATGACTGTCATAAACGTATATGCCCCAATAAATTTACGGCTAATAAACATAAATTCTTTTGGAGGTACTGAGAAATAACGTGATGCCATTGATTTACTCGCTTGCTGCATAACACGGCTATGTAACTGGCTTTGCTTCCAGTCATAACGTTCATGTTCATCCATTAGACCAGCAGGCATATCTGGATTATTTGATGGGGTGCTAAATGCTTCTGTCGCTAATAGAAAAACATCGGCCATACCTGGTTTAATACTTTCAGGCATTGCATCAAAAAATTCATATCCAGTCATTGCTTGTACCATCGCATGTTTATCATGCTGATAACCAGCTTGGATCAGATTACGTGCAACTGAAAGTAAATGGTCATCAAACTGACGGATAGCACCAAAGTCTAATAATACAATCTTATCCTGAACATCTTGACCATTACCTAAACGGACAAGGTAGTTACCGAAGTTAGGATCAGTTTGCATTTCGCCCCATTCAAAAATTTCACGAACAGCAATTTCTAATGAAGCTTCACCAAGCTGATTACGACGCTCTTGAGGCAAAGACAACATCACAGGGCTATTGATTGGAACACCGCGTTCGAAAGTCATGCAGAGTACTTGGTTGGTGCAATATTTATCTACAATTGTCGGAACAATATAACGCTCGTCATCTTTTAAGCGTTCAGCAAAGCGACGAGTAGTGGCAGCTTCAACATCATAGTCAACTTCACGATGCATCATTTCACGCACTTCATCAAACCACTGATCAAATTCACGGGTTTGTGGCACCATGCGTGTCAGTTTAAGCATGTTTTTAAACAAACTCATATCTGAATCAATGGCGTTCGCAACACCTGGATATTGAATTTTTAGAACTAATTCCAAGCCATCTGATTTACGTGTTGCACGGTGTACTTGTGCGAGAGAGGCGGTACCAATTGGCTCATGATCAATTGTTAAATCATTTAACTTAGCGCCCAGTTGTTCTTGTAGATGTGGCTTAATTGCAGGCCAATCTAAAGCAACAGTTTGGTTATTTAGGGTATTTAATGCTTGTGTAATCTCTTCTGGTAAAAAATGTTCACCATAAAGAGCCATCATTTGCCCAATTTTAACAATAGAACCCTTAAGTTTACCTATTTCAGAAACCAGATAATTAGCTTGTTCGCTCATCGCTTTTTTACGTTTCTTTTCTTTGTCTTCCTCATTAGAAAAAATAGAAGAAGCACTTGCAGTTGCCCAACGTGTTCCTGCAAGTAAAGAAGCTTTCGCGATTGATAAGCGTCGATCCATGGAAGAAGTTTTTAAACTCTTAAGCTTATCTTTCTGATTTGACATGAAAATAGAATCCTATGCGCATCATGCAGCCAAACGCTGTGATCTAAAATTGTAACGAATATTACATGTTTTGAGCGTATTAAAATAGTTCTCTCAGACTGAATGATAGGTCGAAATCACCATCTTTATTTCATTAACTACTAAATAGCCTAAGCAATTTATAAATTTAAGAAATTAAGAGCATTCAGATGAGTAAAACTAAGATAAAACGGACCTTTGATAACAAAATGGATTACATTTTAAATTGAATCTTTAATTCAGATTTCTGCATCAAATGAAGGCGATTATTCTGAATATGTTGCAATAACATCTGTTTGACTGAATCATGCATGAAACCAAGTGCATGAGCTTTTACGATAATGATGCTAGGCAGGGTATAAAAGAAGTACTTAACATCATCAAGAGTTGCGTTATTAAAAATACCTTGTTCAATTAACGTCTGCTGCAAAAATTGCTTTTCATTTAATACAGAATCTGAAGATTCATCCCAAAAACGGTGACGCATCGCCATCAGATTGTTGTGTTTATAACTCATAAAATTGTCAGCTCAGACTTCAAATCTAAATAAAATATATGGAGTCGAGCAACGAATATCAAGTTGAGATTATTTTTTCTTCAGTTGCTGTTTGAATTTTTATGTAACTCTTGTAAATAGCCTAAGCAAATTTAAAATTTTTTCTAAAAAAACTATAATCGAAACAATTTCATCTATAACACCAATTATCATGACTCCTGCATGCAGATTGTTAAAAAGTAATAAAATCGAATTTTCTATTCATGAATATGAACATGATTCAAATGCCAAAAGTTTTGGATTAGAAGCAGCTGAAAAATTAGATTTAGATGTAAACGAAGTATTTAAAACTCTAATGGTAAGTGATGATAAAAATTATTTCGTTGCTGTCTTGCCGGTTAATCACCAATTAAATTTAAAAAAAGTAGCTACGGTGTTTGGATGTAAAAAGTTACAAATGGCTAATCCTAAAGATGCTGAACGTTTAACGGGATATTTGGTAGGAGGAATTAGCCCTTTAGGCCAAAAGAAACGTTTAAAAACTGTCATTGATGCATCGGCTCAAAACTTTAGCAAAATTTATGTCAGTGGCGGAAAAAGAGGGCTGGATATTGGTTTAAATCCTAAAGATTTAGCACAGCTTTTAAATGCTCAATTTGTTGATGTGCTTGATCAGTAAGAAAAGTTTAGAGGAATACTCTAAGAACTAATCATTATTTTATCTTTATTGAGAAAATACTTTGTTGGGAGGTATAGCTAATTGCAGATACTTTTTTATTTTTCAAAAAAGAGATAAGCATAAATAATTGCGAAAAAGCTTGAACTATTAAATGAAAATGATTATCATTATTGTTAATGGCGATGTAGTCCTAATCCCGATAAGGGGGAGGAGATTGATTGTAATATAAAGCCCATGTTCTAAGTTTATGCTCATTTTCTAATGAAATTTAGAGTTATACCAGAAGCTTAAATAAGAAGAACAGGAAAGGCGAGTTGATTTCTGGTATGTGACACCTGCAAGACATTATAAAAATATGCGGGTTCAAGCAGCGGTAAATGGAACTAAGAAAAATAAATACTATCAGCGCAATAAAAAGAATAAACCAAGAGTAGCAAGCGAGGATGGCTTGCTACTCTTGTATTTAAAGTTAGTTTCATACTTATTTATATTGTTCAACCTTTTTAAAGTTTTAACTCTGCTCAGTAACAGATTACTTATATTTTTGATTGAAAAATGATCACTAGTGTTTCATTTATTAACATCCTGCCTTTTTAGCCAATTTTTTGTATACCCTGAATAAAACATGATCAAAAAAGAGGTAAAAGCGTGCTTATTTTTCATGGAAAACCTGTTCATGGAGCAATTTTTGATATGGATGGCACAATGTTTGATACTGAGAGGTTGCGGTTTCAAACATTGCAACAAGCATCTCAAGAACTCATTGGACAGGAATTTTCACACGAATATTTAATGCAATGTTTAGGTTTAAGTGCAACTACTGCTGAACAATTGGCTCAACGGTTGTATGGTGTGAATGTTCCATATAAAGAGATACGAAAAAGAGCCGATGAGATGGAGCTTGAACATATACGAAAACACGGCGTACCTATTAAGAAAGGTTTGGTTCAAGTTTTAGAACGTTCAAGAAAATCAGGTTTAAGAATGGCTGTGGCTACTTCAAGTCGTAGAGCAATTGCCGAAGAATATTTAATTAACGCGAATGTTTATAAATTTTTTGATGTAATTACTTGTGGGGATGAAGTACAAAATGGAAAGCCTCATCCTGAAATATTCCTGAAAGCAGCAAGTCAGCTTCATTTAGATGCTAACCAATGTTTAATGTTTGAAGATTCTGAAAATGGTTTAACATCAGCTCACTCATCGAAAGGTCTAACAATTTTATTAAAAGATATTAAAGAACCAAATGATGAAATGTTGGCAAAAGCTGATTTTTATTACGATCAGATGTATGACTTCTTAACAGATCTCGACCAATTTATTCCTGTTATGGATATGCCACAAGGGCAAGAACCTTTTCCGCAAAGCCTAAATCAACTTACCGTTGGCATACACGGTTTTGGTGCTATTGGCGGCGGATATATAACGCAAATCTTGTCACACTGGGATGGATACACAAAACCAAGACGTATTATTGCTTCTACGCGTAATAGTCTATTCCGTGAAGCTGTAAATGCGTTTGGAACTTATAGCATTCGCTATGGACAGTTTTCGTATGATGAACGCATTGAAAATATGACAATTGTTGATTCTGACAATGAACAGCAAATGTTAGAAATGTATACCCATTCAAGTTTGATTGCACTATGTTTGCCTGAACAAGCTATTGAAGTTGAGTCAAAAACGATTGCAAAAGGTTTATACGCTCGTTTTAACTCGGCACTCGAAACATGTATAGAACCTTTAACTTTTTTAATTATTTTAAATAAAGTTGGCGCAAAATATTTGGTTATGAAGCATCTTAGAGAAGCACTTTTAGAACTAACTAATGATGAAGACGTGACGGAGCACATTTTAAAAGAACATTACTTTTGCGACACCGTTGTAAACCGTATGGTTTCAAAATTGTCCAATCAAAATCTATATCGTCAGCTTCGCATTAAGCATCATTTTCTTGAACAGCATTTATCTGATGTAGAGCATGAAGAGCAGGTCGAAATTGAAGATTGCAATAAACTGACTCAAGATCAGCAAAATCAGGTCTCTTTATATGTAGATAACATGCGTCGTAATTTTCAGCCAGGACATATATTACAAAGCATGGATCTAATCTTGTTCCATAGCGAAACTGATATGCCAATTTATGTAGAAAAAGGTAGCCCTTTACTCGAAAAATTGCGCCAAGTTGTGTTGGTTGAGCAAATTACAGATATTCAATTAATCAAAAACCGACTGTGGAACGGCGTACACGCGATGCTTGCTTGGTATGCATCTTTACTAGGTTATGATTCTATTGGTGTTGCCATGGGCGATAGCTCTGTTAAAGCATTTGCAGAGAATTTAATTACAGAAGTAAAGCAAGGACTTGCAATCGTATTACCTAACTATGCAAAAGATCTAGATCGACTTGCACAGAGTTTTCTAGATTCATGTGAATATGCATTTAAAGATCCATGTCAGCGTGTTGCGCGAGATCCGCTACGTAAACTGGGTCACAATGAACGGGTAATAGCTTCAATTGTGGTGAATATTAGTCATGATTTACCCTATAAAAACTTATTAAAAGGTGCTGCTTTAGGTTATGCCTATGCAATTCAATTTTTAGAAATTGATGAGACTGATGTGTTTAAACATTTACAGCAGCAAATTCAGAACTTGGACATGAGTACAGTTCAGAAAAGACAGCTGGAAGTTGAGTTGACACAATTAATTCAATATTTATTTTCTGAACAAGGTAAGCAACCTTTGAACATGAATATTATTAACTCCAAAACTACACATACTCAATATGCTTAAATTCGTTCAATGAATTAAGACTCTACAACTAAAAGGCAAACATGCTTTAATACAAAAATTGAATCATTTTGAATTAAAGCTGTGTTGCTAAAACCTTCGACATCCATGGTGCCAACATCTATACGGGATTATCCGGAATGGCATCTTGGGCGTCAAAATTATGCTTTATGGTATCTGGAAATTAATGATCAAAAATTAGTTGATTATTTAGATGGATTGCGCAGGCATTTTTCAGATTTTTTGTTAGAACCCAATAGCCGCCAATATCATGTCACATTGTTTATATGTGGTTTTTTGACTGATGAATCTAAACTTTATAAAGATGATTTTAGTTTTAGTGAGTTTGAGCAACAGAGAGAAATTTTAAGAAAAAAGAATTTTGCATCATTTGAATTAAAAATTGGAGCAGTTGATAGTTTTAGTAGTGCTTTATTTGTAGAAATTCAAGATGCCGGAAATATCTTATCTCTAATACGACAAAAGCTAGGCATGGTTTCTAATGAAATTGCAGCTTTAGATTATTGCCCACACATTACCTTAGGTCTATATAGAGAAAATTATAATAGTGATTTGATTTTACAAAAAATTTCTGAATTACCTGTACAATATAAACATGCTGAATTTGAACATAAAATTCAGCATTTGACGTTTGGTTATTATCAGGCCCAAACTTTACAAGGTAAGTTATATCCATATCAGCATTTATTTTTAGGTGATTCATGTTGCAACTAATTTTGGGTGGTGCTCGTTCTGGTAAAAGTCGACTGGCTGAACAAACGGCAATATCTATGCAATTAGCTGTGACTTATGTCGCGACGGCGCAAGCGCTTGATTCAGAAATGCAAAGCCGAATTGCACACCATCAAAATCAGCGTCCTGCTCACTGGTCTTTGATCGAAGAGCCATTATTTTTGGCAAAAACTTTGCAAAAAATTGATCAACCTAATCAAATCATTCTGGTGGATTGTTTAACGCTCTGGCTAACGAATTTGTTACTTTTAGATGATCAAAATGTTCAAGAGTTTGAATGTGAGCAACTAATAGATGTTTTACCTAAGCTTCAATCAGAAATTATTTTAGTAAGTAATGAAACTGGTCTAGGTGTTGTGCCATTAGGCGAGATTAGCCGTCGTTTTGTAGATGAAGCAGGAAGACTGCATCAAGCTTTAGGACAAATTGCAGATAAGGTTATGTTTTGTGTGGCTGGTTTTCCAATGATTTTAAAAGGTGAGAAGTAAAATGAACTGGTGGTTAGAATCTGTACAGCAACCTAATTTGGAAGCAAAACAACAAGCTGAGCAACATCAACTCCAACTCACCAAACCTACAGGTGCATTAGGTGATTTAGAGCAGATTGCAATTACACTTGCCAGTTTACAGTCCAATGCTCATCCTCAAGTTAACTATCCATGGATCACAGTTTTTGCAGGCGATCATGGCGTGGTTGAAGAAAATATCTCTGCATATCCTCAAGCTGTCACACGCCAAATGTTGCAAAACTTCACAACTGGTGGTGCAGCAATTAGTGTAATTGCTAAATATCATCAAGCTCACTTGCAAGTCATTGATTGTGGCACAGTAGGCGAGGCATACGAATATGTCGGTGTTGAACGTCATTGTATTCGTGCTGGGACGGCAAATTTTGCCAAACAAGTGGCAATGAATGCTGAAGAATGTCGTGCTGCTTTAGAGTTGGGGAAAAAGAGCGTAGATACAGCTAAAGCCGACGGCGCAGATATTTATATTGCGGGTGAAATGGGAATTGGAAATACCTGTTCTGCTTCTGCCTTAGCATGTCTTTTATTAAATGATACGGCTGAGCAATTAACTGGCGTAGGTACAGGAATTGGTGCCGATCAGTTAAGACATAAAATTGAAGTGATTGAGCAGGCAATAGAGCGTCACTACCAACATGTGATTGGGGATGCCTTTAAAACCCTAAGTGCTGTAGGCGGTCTGGAAATTGCGGCTATAACCGGTGCTTATATTCGATGTGCTCAAATTGGCTTACCTGTAATTGTGGATGGCTTTATTAGTTCGGTAGCTGCTTTATGTGCGGTACGAATGAACCCTAAAGTACGTGACTGGATGTTATTTGGTCATCAATCGGCAGAATATGGTCACCGACGTATCTTGCAAGAACTCAATGCCGAGCCAATTTTAAAGATGAATTTGCGTTTAGGTGAAGGTAGTGGAGCAGCAGCTGCTTTGGCATTAGTTAAAATGGCGTGCGCATTACATAATCAAATGGCTACCTTTGCTCAAGCTGCTGTAAGTGGAGACAAAATTGAGTAAATTGAAAATTGATTTGCTCAGACATGGTGAAAGTCAGTTTAGCCATACTTTACGTGGCCATTTAGATGATGACCTAACACCAAAAGGTTGGCAGCAAATGCAGTCAACCATTGAGCAAGACACAAACCAGACATGGGATGTCATTGTAAGTTCTTCGTTAAAACGGTGTGCATGCTTTGCGGAGCAACTTGCTAAAACAACTGAACTGCCTCTGCTTTTAAATCATGACTTAAAAGAAATGTATTTTGGACACTGGGAAGGCATTTCAACTCAGCAAATTTATGAAACTTCACCAGAATTGCTCGCAAATTTTTGGCAGAAACCGAGTCAATATTGCCCGCCTGGGGCAGAAACATTAATGCAATTTCAAACAAGGGTTCTTAAAGGCTTTCAGGAACTACTTGTAGAGATGCAAAACCAAAACTGGCAATATGGATTGGTTGTTACCCATGGCGGTGTCATTAAGCTATTGGCTTGTTTAGCCAAGCAACAACCTTTAGATGATTTACTTAAAATGCCAGCAGAACTTGGGAAATTATATTCCCTCGAATTTTCTGAAATGGATGGTCAATTAACTTTTATGCTGAGATAGCAAATTTATATTTTTATACACTTGTAAGTTATTATTTTTATAAAGATATTTGACATCATGTAATCGTACTGTCATTGCTAAAAATTATGCTATGGGCATTTCTTATTAATAACTTATCAGACTTATGAATATTTTATTTAAAACGACGATGCTTGCTGCGTCATTATTGCTTGTGGCTTGTAATAATAATGACGATCAAAATGATCAACCAACGACATCACCTACAACTCAATCAAAGTATTATCAAACCAAAACGCCTTACCAACCACAACAAGATTTAAAAAGCTATGAACAGGCACCCAATGGGTTCCAGCCAGTTTTTACAGAGTTAGTGGCGCGTCATGGTTCAAGAGGTTTATCAAGTCTCAAATATGACTTGGCACTTTATAATTTATGGAAGCAGGCAAAAGCAGAAAATGCCTTAACGCCGTTAGGTGAGCAATTAGGTGCTGACCTAGAGGCCATGATGAAAGCCAATATTCTGTTAGGCTACGGTGTTGAGGGAATTCGCCAGTTTGGTTATGGAAATGAAACTATGACGGGTATTTTAGAACATCGTGGTATTGCAGATCGGTTATTACAACGCTTACCAAATCTTTTAAATCCGCAAGCCTCTATATCAGTACAAAGTTCAGGTGTCGATCGTGCGGTAGATAGTGCTAAATTTTTTACGGCTGAATTAATTAAACAACAATCGCAGCTCAAAGATAAAATTGTTCCAGTCTCTTATACCAATTTGTCGAGTGAAAGCGTTCCAAGTGTTGAAGATGGCGGGGTAGATCGTTTTAAACTTTATTTTCATAGTTTGAATGCAGATGAAGACTTAACACAGCCACTCAGTGCTAGTCAGCAGAAAATTTATGATGCAAGTCAGGCCTATCAAGATTTTGAAGAAAATAATAATGATTTAGCCCAAAAGTTAGATGAGTTATCAAAAAATACTCAGGCTGAAAAAACTGCTCAGACTGTACTCAACCCGATTTTTAAAGCAGACTTTATTAAAAAATTGGGTACAGCGGGTTATAGCTTTAGTAATACAGGGTCTTTTACCGTAATTTCGCCTAAAGGTGAGCAAATTACGGAAAAAGGTAAGGGTAAAAACACTATCGCCAGTGCAGTTGATGCAGCAGCTTATGTGTATGAGCTCTATTCGATTTCTGGTGGCATGAAAGATGAGCTAAAAGGTATCGATTTTGATAAGTATATGCCTGTTGAAGCCGCAGAATTCTATGCTGAATTTAATGATGCCAATGATTTCTATGAAAAAGGCCCAAGTTTCACAGAGTCAAATCTGGTCACGAGTGAAATTGCACAAGGCTTAAAACAAGATATGTTCCAACAAGTTGATGCTGTTGTGAATAAAGCCCAACCTTACAAAGCGGTTTTACGTTTTGCCCATGCTGAAATTATTATTCCTCTGGCCACTAGCCTAGACTTACATAATATGATGCAGCCTTTACCACTTCGCCAGACGTATAATTACTCAACCAGCTCATGGCGTGGAGAAGTAGTTTCACCTATGGCTGCCAATGTACAGTGGGATATTTATCAAAATGGCCAAGGCAATACTTTGGTAAAAATGCTTTATAACGAAAAAGAAACTTTGTTTAAGTCTGCATGTAACTATGCGCGCTATAGCCCAACTAGTTTCTACTACGACTACATAAAATTGAAACAGTGCTCTCAAATACAATAGATTTTCAGTTTTCTGAAGTCTTTAATGGGAATAGGGATTGCTATTCCCATTTTTATTTCTTCATAATTCAAACTGTTTTTTAAATATAGTTCAGTTAGAGATTTGGACATGACACCATTTTGGATCGCATTGCAATTTTTAACTGTTCTGCCGATCGAGTTAAAGACAATGCCTACGGCGCAACAAAATGGTCGAGCTATTTTGTTTTATCCATTGGTTGGACTCATTATTGGTGGCATCCTTTTTCTTATTGCATGTTTGTTCGCAAAACTACCAATTCTTCTACTTGCCGCCATCATCATGACTTTATGGGTTTGGCTAACAGGCGGTTTGCATTTAGATGGGCTGGCAGATACGGCAGATGCGTGGGTAGGTGGTTTTGGAGACAAACTGCGTACTTTACAAATTATGAAGGATCCAAGTTGTGGCCCAATTGGAGTACTGAGTTTAGTTCTTATATGTCTGCTCAAGTTCGCACTGGTCTATGTACTGATTGAACAACATCAAACGCTATTTTTAATATTGCTTCCTGCACTTGGGCGCCTTGTGCCATCAATTTTATTTTTAACTACGCCATATGTTCGAGAAAAAGGTTTAGGCCGTTCTCTGACTGATCATTTACCCAAAACAGCGTCTTGGTTAATAACTGGGTTAGTTTTACTGCTACCTTTATATTGGGGATGGCAGGGTCTAATTGCCGTGATTGGCTTATTAATGAGCCTTATTTATTTAAGACATTTGTTTATAAAACGTATTGATGGTATTACAGGCGACACTGTGGGGGCCGCGATTGAGCTTAGCGAAACTGTGCTGCTTTTTGCTTTTATCGTAAGCTATTTTTATTTATAAATAGTAAAACTTTTAAACGCTATTACGGCTTATCTAGAAATTTCATTAAAATAAAAAGCCCTCAAAAATGAGGGCTTAATCGATATTCTTAAAAAGATGAATTAACGATTTGGTAAAACGCCTTTTAAAGCTTCATGCATTTCAAGCAATGTTTTTTCAGTGGTTTCCCAGTCAATACAGCCATCAGTCACTGATTTACCATATTCTAGGTCACAAAGGTTTTCAGGAATATCTTGGCGGCCGCCTTTTAAGTGACTTTCAACCATAAGACCAACAATTGACTTATTACCATCTAAAATTTGTTCAGTAATATTTTTAAGAACAAGTGGCTGCAAGTACGGATCTTTATTTGAGTTCGCGTGACTCGCATCAATCATGATTTTATTGCTAACTTTTGCTTTCGCTAAAGCATTTTCTGCTTCTTCAACAGAGCCAGCATCATAGTTAGGCTTACCATTACCACCACGTAATACAACGTGTGCATAAGGGTTACCATTTGTATTAATAATTGAAACTTGACCGTCTTCGTTAAGGCCTAAGAAGCTATGACCATATTTAACAGACTGCATGGCATTGGTGGCAACAGTTAAACCGCCGTCTGTACCATTTTTAAAACCAACTGGTGATGATAGACCAGAAGACATTTCACGGTGAGTTTGGCTCTCGGTTGTACGTGCACCAATTGCAGACCATGAAATTAAGTCTTGGTAGTATTGTGGAGAGTTAGGGTCAAGTGCTTCAGTTGCACATGGCAAACCTTTTTCATTTAACTCAAGCAAGAGTTTACGACCAATACGTAAACCTTTTTCGATGTTAAATGAGTCATTCATATCAGGGTCATTGATTAGACCTTTCCAACCAATTGTCGTACGTGGTTTTTCAAAATAAACACGCATAACTAAATACAATGAATCTTTAACTTTTTCGCTTAGCACTTTTAAGCGATCGGCATATTCGTGAGCAGCTTTCGGGTCGTGAATAGAGCAAGGACCAATAACGACAAACAAACGTTTATCTGAACCATCTAAGATATTACGAATAGTTTCGCGACCTTTTAGAACGGTTTGTGAAGCAACATCAGATAAAGGCAACTCTGATTTAAGCTCAGCTGGTGTTACAAGAGTTTGAATGCTTTTAATATTAACGTCGTCGATATCGGGCTTGGAAACGGATTTTGAATTTGTATTCATTGCTGTCACTGGTTCGATCATACTAAAGGTTGTTTTGTGTACTGAATATACCATGAAATAATTATGAAAATCCTACATCTCATGGTATTTCAGTTTGGAAAAATCTTATTGATTTTGCTATCTTTCAGTTGGATTGCTTGTTTTTTCAGCAATCACGGCTTGTTGTTGTACCACAGGGGCTTTTGGTTTTGCTTTGACCGGGTTAACCATAAAATTAACACCGAGAGCAAATAGGGTAATCCCTAAAATTTTTCGGATTAAACGTTCAGGCATGCGAGAACTAATAAGCGTACCTACAATAATTGCTGGAATCGAACCCACCAATAACCACATAAGAAGCGTAAAGTCGACGTTACCAGCACTCATGTGTCCAAGGCCGGCCACTAAAGTAAGCAATACCGCATGTACCACATCTGAACCAATAATTCGAATCATTGGCAAGTTAGGGAACATGATCACGAGTGCCATAATGCCAAATGCACCAGCGCCGACAGATGAAAGCGTTACGAATACGCCTAAAATAATACCCATGAGGATGATGTAGAGGCGTTTATGGTGAATAGCCAATTGCTCATTTTCTGTTTGTACGGTTTCTTTATTTCTAAAACGATTAAAGAATTTTTCAATACGTGAACGAAAGATAATTGAAACACCAGTCAGTGTTAGCATAAAACCTAAAACCATGGTTAACACAGCTTTATAGTGAGTTGACTGACTTAAATAGTGTTCAAGTACCCAAGTGGTAGCGAAAGATGCTGGAATACTACCCACTGCAAGCCATAAAACAATTGGCCAGACAATGTTGAGTTTCTTAGCATGAACCATTGAGCCACAGAACTTTGAGATTGCGGCATAAAGTAAATCGGTACCAATTGCGATATGCGGTTCAATTCTAAAAAGACTAATTAAAATTGGTGTCATTAATGACCCACCACCAACTCCTGTAATCCCTACACAGAAACCAACTAACATACCCGCTAAGATAAATTCAAAAGCACCAGACATCTTTATCGCCACTTATCACGAAACGCCCATATCTTATTCCTTTTAGAGATAAACAGTTGTCATGAATAATGATTTACTTATGCAAAAAAAAGCTAAGCAATCAAAATATTGCTTAGCTTGAGCTATTTTTCATCAAATTATTAGGATCTAAGATTATTTTGATGGTTTTAATGGGTTAAGTAGAAGGATGAGACCAAAAGTTAACGGCGTTGCAAATATCCACCAACTGACAAAACCAATTGAAAAATTATAATGTCGAATCAGAATATATGCGCATAAAACAAACAATATGAATGCAGCTATCTTAAAGTATTGGTAATATTTTTGAGCTAATGATTTGAAATGGCCTGTTGATTTTGGCGATCGATATTTTTCACTCGCCATAAACAACAAATACATTCCTAATAAAATTAAGATGAAAGCTATAAAGATCATGAGCTCACCTCAGTATTTAATTTATTCAGCTTCTTTTGGATTTTTTCTACAGCTTTATGCTGAATAGGTTGAATTTTGCAGAATATAAAAATCGCTAAGCCTGCAAATATCCACAAAAATACATCTATACGTGCAAAGACCCAATAATTGTTGAAGCTTTCAACATAATCATGCTTGAGCAAATAAATTAAATTTAAGATTGGAAGCGCCATACAAAGCAGAATAAAAATACTCAGTTGAGTTCGCCATAAATATTGTTTTTTAGTGACTAAAGCAATGATTAAGCTGATTAGCCAAACTAAGAAAAAACTATAAATTTCATAGTTGATCGTGGTTGAAGTGACTGTAAATAATCGATTCGCACTTAAATAGGCGACAGTTGCACACGGCAGTCCTACAAAAGTTGCGACATTTAAACGGTCAACTAAATAGTGTCCAAAGTGAAACTTACTGTTCTTATTTTGAATTTGGCGTTTAAGGCTCCAGAGTAGCAAACCAGAGGCAATCATGACACAACCTAAAATGCCAGAGAAGAACAAACCTAAGCGAAGTAAAGGTTGGGCAAATGTTGCCATGTGTAGACCGTAAACTCCCGCATTCAGTGTTGCAATAGCACTATTATTACGTGTGTCTGCTAAGACTTTGCCTGTTGAAGCATTCAATGTAATTTGAGCCTGATTCCGGGTAATTGAATGATCTTCATTTTGAATAAAGGTAATTTGCGCCTGATTGGTATTTGGATTTTTTACACTAATTGTCGATAAAGTTTGATTTCCCCAACGTTGTTGCACTTGGTTTAATAACTTTTCGATAGATAAGTTCTGAGCTGGCTGTATCGATTGGTTTTCAAGTACAGTCTTTGTACGTATTTCGGTAAAATATTGATATGGATTTTCAGGATAAAGCTTTTGCATTCCCCAAGGCAGATATAAATAAAAGAAAATGGCTAGGCCTGTAAATGTAATGGTTAAAAAGAAAGGTAGGGCAATCACCGAAGAAATATTATGAAAGTCTAACCATGAACGCTGAGACTTAAATGTACGCAAAGTAAAAAAGTCGGTGAATATTTTTTTATGGGTAATGATGCCTGAAACTAAGGCAATCAACATAATAAATGCCGCGATACAGACTAATAATCGCCCGACGAATATTGGAATACCAAAAAGTTGGTAGTGGAATCGGTAAAAAAAGTCGCCGCCTAGCGTTGCCGAAAGTTTAAGCTCTTGGCCTGTGTTTGCATCCAGAGTTGCATTTCCATAACCGCCGTCTGATTTTTCCCAATACATGGTGTTTACCGGACTCTCAGGTGTTGCAATATTTAAATACCAAGATTTGGCATCTGGAGCATGGTCTTGTAAGTATTGATAAGCTGTTTTAATAGCAATATCTTGCTTTACTTCATATTGCGCAAGTGGAGGTTGCATCCATAAATTAATTTCGTGGCGGTAATAGGACAAACTTCCCATTAAGAAAATGGCAAACACGAGCCATCCAAAAATTAAGCCAGTCCATGAGTGTAGCCATGCCATAGATTGACGTATACCTTTATGCATAACCCACCATACGCGTTGCAAAAAAGAAAAGGGCACATAGAACGACTGATAGCCCTGTGAGTTTCAAAAGTGATTGAATGCAAAAACCTATAATCACGAACACTACGTAAAATAGAATTGCTATAAATGCTGCGAGATATATGGCTTCAGCTTTATCGAGGGTCAAAAGGAGAATTCCAGTGAGTCCAAGACTTAAATACGCCATACAGGCAAAACCCATACCGAAAACCAGCAAGAATCGATAGAAAACTTTTATGCGATATGACACAGGGAGATTTACAGTTTTGGACATCTTGAATGACACATAAACAAAGAATAATAAGAAAAGCCAATCCCTAAATTGGGATTGGCTACGATATTAATATTTAAACTTTACAGCAACTGTATAGTTGGCAGAAGGACCATAAAATCCTTGGCCATCAGGGAAGCTATATAGATACTTCTTATCGAAAATGTTATTACCATTCGCTTGAAGCGTAATATGCTTATTTACTTCATAGCTCGCCATTAAGTTGACTAAGGCATAAGCATCTTGTGTGATGGTACTGTTTACAGTTGAGTCATATAGCTTTACACCATCTTGCCATTGTAAGCCTGCACCAACTTTCAGCTTAGGTAAAACTGACGGCGTATAGGTCGTCAGCAAATTAAGTGTCTGGTTCGGATTATAAGTTCTTGCCTCGCCACCATTCTTAATATCTTTAATACTAAATTGAGCATAACCAAAAGAAAGATTCACATTATCTGTGATTTGACCTGATAGGCCGACTTCTACACCTTGTGACTCTAAATCACTGGTTGGTACTTTTCTGTTAAGTGGATTTCCATCAGAGTTACGTAATGGATAATTATTCTGCTCAGTTTTAAAGACTGAAAGTGTGCCTGTTAAACGGTCATCTAGCCACGAGCTTTTTACGCCCATTTCATAGCTTTTACCGTCAATAGGTTTTAAAGCCTGATTCGTGTCTTTATCAATACCGGTTTGCGGGCGGAAAATAGAGGTATAACTCATATAACCTGTATATTCAGGTGTGAAGTTATAGGTGAGTCCAACATAGGGTGAGACTTTACTTTCGCTATATGACATTGGTGAGCCATAGCTTTCACCTTTACTCTCAGCTCTGACATAGTTTGCACCAAGTAAAACTTTTAAATCTTCATTGAGGTGTAAGCGCGTCGCGGCATAGATCGAGTCAATGTTTTGCGTATAGTTAGCCGCTTCTGTGAAATCTGACCAAGTTATAGATTGAGGTGTCCAGCTTGCCCAGTCTGTAGTTGTCGAATTGATAACATTACTATCGTTAATCGTTCCTGTAGATTGTTTATCTTGCTGACGACTACGTACATAGCTATAACCAAGAGTTGCTTCATGTTCTCTGTTAAAGAGTTTATAGGTTCCTTCGAGATTAAAATCGACAGCATGTTTTTCTTGATGTTCTTGACCTCCCCAAGGGGTTAGAGAAACACCTGATCCATCAGCTTTTGGATAACCATAATAGTAAAGGAGGTGACTATTGTGCTTAGTATCAATATAGTTATAGGTTAGCTTCGCTGCCCATTGCTCATTAATTTTTTGCTTTAATTCGACAAAAGCATTTTGTGTTTCATTATCCCAGTGTGCCCAATCAGGGTTTGGATTATATGAGCGGTCGTACGAAATTTGCTTGCCATTTGCATCGAGTAAGGGCAGAGCACCCCAGTTATTTGCATTCGGTTTATTTTGTTCTTGGCTATAGCCTACGGTGAGTAAAGTACTATCTGTTAAATCAGCTTCAACAATACCTGCGAAACCATTTTTTTCTGAAGAATATCGGTCAATGTAAGAATCACCCGTTTGCTCATAGCCCATGATACGGCCACGTACTTTTCCACTAGGGGTAATTGAGCCTGATACGTCAGCTTCATAACGTTGAGTATCCCAAGAACCATAACTTACACCACCACTCGCTTGGAACTCTTGAGTTGGTCGCTTTCGAATATTGTTGATCGTTGCACTTGGGTCACCAAATGCGTTAGTCAAAGAGTCTGCACCTTTAACTATTTCTACACGATCGTAAAAGTAGGTATCAGGGTTAGTGTTGTTGTAGTTATAACCTGAGAGGGGAAAGCCTACGCCGTCAGTCAAAATATTTGAAATCTCAAAACCACGAGCCATGTACGAAGTACGTTCGGTTTCCTGATTGCTTACAGTTACTCCTGGAGTATTTTTTAGAACATCTCTCGTACTGGTAAGCCCAAAATCTTCAATTTGCTGACGAGTGACTACGTTAATAGTTTGAGGAGTTTCTTTAGCCTCAATATTAAGCTTGGTTGCGCTACTTGAATTTTTAACATTGTATGCTTTGGTCTGTTCAGAAGACTGCTCAGCACTTGTGGCTTTAACTTGAATGGTCTGTAAAGCTTGCACAGCAGCTGTATCTTGAGCATAAGTGAGGTTTGCATAACAAATCGCGCAGGCGATGACTGATAGCTTAAATGGTCGAGGTGGGATATTCATAAGAGTAAAGATAATGTAAATAATTCTCATTTATTTTATTGTTTGTGAATGTAAGCTACAATTCAAATTGCATTGTTAATTTAGATTAAAAAATAGTAAGTGAATGTAATTTTAGATAGCCAAGCACCTTAGCTACTTTCCGTGAGTATGTATCGATCAAGTTCAAGATTGATAAACCTCTATGCTAGAATGCATTATTTCAAATTCTTGGGTAAATCGCCTTGGCAAACCGAAAACTTAAAATAGGCATTGTAGTTGGGGAAGTTTCAGGAGATACGCTTGGTGTTAAGCTCATGCGTAGTTTTCGTGAGCAGGGAATCGATGCTGAGTTTGAGGGAATCGGTGGTCCTCAAATGATTGCTGAAGGTTTTAAAAGTTATTACCCGATGGAAACTCTGTCTGTGATGGGGATTGTTGAGGTATTAAAAGACTTAAAAAAATTATTCGCCGTGCGGGATGGTCTAATCAGTCAATGGACTCAAAATCCCGTTGATATTTTTATTGGTATTGATGCACCAGATTTTAACCTCAGACTTGCAAAAAGTATTAAAGAAAAAAATCTTCCGATAAAAACAGTCCAATATGTGAGTCCATCAGTTTGGGCATGGCGTCAGGGGCGTGTTCATGGCATTAAACAGAGTATAGATTTAGTTCTTTGTTTATTTCCTTTTGAAAAAGTCTTCTATGAGCGATATGAAGTTCCAGCGGCATTTGTAGGTCACCCATTGGCTAAACAATTACCGCTTGAAAATCCAATTCAAATTGCAAAAGGGCAATTAGGTCTTGATGAGAATCAAAAACATATTGCTTTGTTGCCAGGTAGTCGTAAAGGGGAAGTAGAACGACTTTTACCTATGTTGCTGGGCGCTGCCAATATTTTGCATACCAAATATCCAGATATTCAATTTTTGATTCCCGCAATCAACGACGCACGTAAACAGCAGATTGAGCAGGGTGTTGAACAATTAGCACCTCATTTAAAAGCTGCAATTCATATTTTAGAAAATACAGACAGTGAATCAAAAGTTGGCCGTATGGCCATGAATGCAAGTGACATCATTGCTTTAGCTTCTGGAACTGCAACATTAGAAGCAATGTTAATGCATAGACCTATGGTCACTTTTTATAAGTTGCATTGGTTAACTTATTTAATTGCTAAGTTTTTGGTGAAAATTCCTTACTACTCTTTGCCAAATATTATTGCTGGTAAAAAAGTGATTGAAGAGTTGATTCAGGCAGATGCAACGCCAGAAAATTTAGCAGTTGAAATAGAAAAATTGATGAATGTTGAAAAGGCACAAATTCAAGTGATGCAACATTTAACCATGCATAAACAGCTTATTTCTGGAAATACAGAAGATCCAATACAGGCAATTTTAAAAATTTTAGAAAAGTAATTAAAAAAATAGGCATTCTTCTGAATGCCTATTTCTATTTTAGTTTAAGCACGCACAATGAGCTCGTAACCCGTATATTTACGAACATTGATAACACCAATATCAAAGATTAAATATTGACCTTTAATGCCCTGTAATACGCCACGAATTTTTGGAGTTTTATCCAGATTTAAAGACTTGATCTTTTCAGGGTACTGCTCAACAGGGTAAACAAACTCACGTGGTAGCTCATCTTCTAATAATTCAACGGTTTCGTTAAATTCAAGATTTTGGCTAAATTCATCACGAATCGTTTGAATTTTGGGCGCAAATTCTTCGATTAACTGATCACGTTGCTCAGTTAGTTTTAGAGGTTCAGCTTCCCCTTTAAGGAGTTTACGCCAATCCGTTTTGTCAGCAACTAAAGAACCAAACATGGTTTCAAGCTGACCCGATAAACGACGTGATCCAACTTTCAGAATTGGTAAGGCCTGAGTTGCACCTTGATCTAACCAACGACCTGGCATATGACTAACGCGGGTAATGCCAACTTTCAAAGCGCTAGAATTTGCTAAATAAACAATATGAGGCTGGAAACAAACATTGTGGGCAAAGTCATCTTCACGACATGTACCTAAGTGGTAATGGCATGTTTCTGGTTTCATAATACAGAGGTCACATTCCGCTTTCGTTTTAAAACATTTAAAGCAGTGACCTTGAGAATAAGATTTTGGTGTTTTAGTGCCACAAGAGGTGCAATAAATATTACCTGTCCATTCGATCTCTAGTTCTTGTCCTAAATTAAAAGGAAGATCAATTTCTGAACGGTCTAATACAAATTTGTATTCAACATTTGCCTTGGTTGTCTGTTGATCAGTTACACTAGCATCTTTTAGGCCTGCATGCATTTTATGGCAAATGCCTTGTAGTTCCATAAAGTTTAAACTCACATCTTTCAATTAAGGGTTGCAGTCATGGCTGAACAAAATGTCATCGCTTCTATGCTAGACGATTTATCAAAAGAACAGCCCATTCATACTGCACTTTGTATTGGCCAGAAAATTGACCAGAATAACGCAATTCAATGGCACTATTTTAGCGTAACTGAGCTTTTAAGTCTGCCTTTTACTCAGCGTTATGATTTGGGTTTTGTATTATTTGATACTGATGAAATGCAGAACATTAGTGATATTCAAAAATCACAATTATTAGTAAAGCTACGAGATTTATTAGCAAAACGAATTGTGGTGGTGAGTAAACGAAGTGATGAACAGTTATTACGTTCCCTAGGCTTCACACAACTGATTGATAAGACTTCGCATGATAGTGATTTTGCTTTATGGCAATTTAATATATTGACCTATAAACATGTTCCAGATTGGTTTAATTCAAAGTTTTGGGCAAACCCAGAAAACTGGAATAAATTCCGGTGGTAAAAGAGCATTAAATCTCTTTCAAAATTTAACAATTTGGTTTTTGCTGTCTGAACAAGAATCCGCGTATGCTCATGTATAAACCATACATAAGAGTTATATATGACAAATTTAAGCAGCATTGTTGAAGTTTTGGCTAAGCAGGCATTAGGTGGGAACCAGCAAGCATCAGGTCAAGGCGGTTTGGGCGGAATTTTAGGTTCAGTACTTGGACAAATGGGTGGTAATACTTCTTCTGGCACTCAAGGGGGCCTTGGTGGAGTATTAGGTTCTGTATTAGGTCAAGTGACTGGCAATAATAATGCACCTCAAGCAGGTGGTGGTGTACAAAGTTTATTAATTGCGGTTGTGCCTTTAATTTTAGGGTGGGTTCAGCAACAAGGTGGTTTGCAAGCTGCTTTAGAAAAGTTAAAAGGAGCAGGTCTAGGTAGCCAAGTTCAAAGCTGGGTTGACCCAAATCAAAGCAATAGTGAGGTTCCTACTCAGCAATTACAAAGTCTATTTAATCCCGCTGATATTGAACAAGTTGCCGAGCAAGCTCAAGCTCCAAAAGAACAAGTTTACGGTGCAATTGCTTCAGTCTTACCTCAAGTCATTGACTCATTAACACCTCAGGGTGATAGCACAAATCCTCAAGAAGCAAATCAGGACATTCAAAATGTGATGAATCTTGTGAGTGGTTTCTTGAAATAAGATATAGGTTGTTAGAAAAGCCGATAAAATTGATATCGGCTTTTTTATTTTTCGCACCACACAATAAAAATAAAAGGGCATAAGCCCTTTTATTTTTATAATTAAATCAGATATGACTGATTAGAAATTATACTCGATACCTGTACCTACAACTGTTTGCTTGTCGTCATCATTTAGCCAGTCGCGTTTTTGTTGAGCAACGATGCCGTAGAAACGAGCTTGTTTGTTGATTTGGTAATCAAGACCTAAACCGTACAAGTCAATTTTACGATCAGATTGACCACTTACTTGTGTTTCAGCAGAAGCGTATTCAGCTTTCACTTTAAGTTTAGTATTTGGAATTTTATACGCCGCTGTAACAGCATAAGCTTCTTCTTCTAAACCACGGTATGCTTTACCAGCTTTGTCAACTGCACCATCTGATTTATATGTTTGACCATATGCAGTCAAGTCATCAGTAGGTTCAGCATGTTGCCATAAAGCACCTACAACAAAGCCAGATTTTGCGATGTCATAAGAACCCGTTACACGGTAAGCATCTGTGTAAACATCTTTCAGACCGTAAGCAGCATATTTACCTTTAATACCGAAGTCACCAGCAGCAGCCACTGCTAAGCCAAGGTCTTTGTTTTCATAACCAAGCGCAGTTGACACAGAGTCAAAGCTGTCGTTTTTGCTGTCTTTACCAGTTTCACCTTGTTTACTATCTGAGGTACTTTCACCAGTTTGAGCCATGATATTGAATGTTAAACCAGCTAATAATTTAGGGTCTAATTCAAAACCAATCACGTTGTCTAAACGGTTTTCGCCGTACATGATGTTGGTAATATCTAAACGTGTATCGTCATTAAAGATGTCTTGGTTACCACCAGCAGCGGTTTTAAAGTAAGAATCGTACTTACCTACTTTTAATGTACCCACGCCTTCAGTTTTTAAACCGATAAAACGGTTACGAGCGCTAAGATCAGTATCAGAACCTGAACCATCAGTAGAAATTGCCCATTCAGCTAAATAAACAGCAGATAGCTTGTCAGTTAATTTCTCTTCGCCTTTTACCCCAATGCGAGAAGAGTTTGAGTTAACTTCAGTAACGTCACTTTTTCCATCGAAATTTTTATTGTCAACTTGGTTAATAGAAACATTCAGTTTGCCATACAAAGTTGGCGCTGCTTGCACCGCGTTTATGCTCAAAGTTGCAACTGCGGCAGCGAGTAGCAATTTCTTCATTGAGATTTCTCCAAAAAGTTTTTAAAAATGGCGTATGCCTAGTTAACTATTTATTTTGTAGTTGACTTATGTACAAAAAGTTACAAAAGCTCACCAACTTGCTAAGCAGTATCGGCAAACTTTGTGACAGGGGCGTGAAAAATAAATGACAGTTTTATGACGGTTAAAATTTAGAAATAAATTAATTATTTTAATTTTTTATAGTTTTTAGACGAAAAAAAGCGGAGTCAAAACTCCGCTTTAATGAATTAAAAATCAAAGAGCTGCTTTAATTTTTTCAGCTAATCCTTTAATTTTTTCTTGATCTCCTAACTCTACAGCATGGCGTCCAAGTTGATGCACATTTGTAGGAATAAGGTGAAAATGAACATGCGGAACAGTTTGTCCTGCCGCTGCTCCAGAAAGTTGCATCAAGACAATACCTTCTAAATTGAGGGCTTTTTCCATTGCTTTGGCAATTTTCTGAACAATTTGTATGGTATATGCGGCTGCTTCTGGAGGTAAATCAAGGAGCGTGACAGCAGGTGTTTTTGGAATAACTAATGTATGACCATCGGCTTGAGGCATAATATCCATAAAAGCTAGAACTTGATCATCTTCATAGATTTTTATCGCTGGAAGTTCATCACGTAAAATTTTTGCGAAGATATTTTGATCATCGTATGCCATGTATTATTCCTTTAAAAATTATTTACATTTCAATTCTTTCTGACGCTCTTTAATAGCATCAAGACGTTGTTGCTCTTTGTCAGAAAACTTTGGTTTTGTCGTATGACAGTTTTCATTACCATATTTTTCTTTTGCATCAGGATCTTTAAAACAAAAGCCTTTTGATGCATAAATCAAATTATAATCGTCTTGCAATTTCTGACATTCTTGCTCAGGCGTTGCAGCTTGAACATTTAAACCAGCAATGCTCACCATGCCAGTAAAGACTGCAACCATAAATTTATTCATGAGCGTTTCCTCAGTTAAAGGTATGAACCTGTACTCAATATAAGGTTTATTACCAATATTTCAATGACTATTAATTACTCAAGTGTCATTTTGGTTGATAATTTGTTCACAATATAAATAAAAACTTTATATATCAATTGTTTATAAAAATCAAATAAAAACATAAACTTAAGAAAAATTATATATATTTTTTCAGAATTTGATTCTCGTTTTAATCTACTTTAACTGTTATTTATGAGAGAAAAATATACTTCTGGTTCGGTTGATAATATATAAAAAATTGTAGGAAAAGATGAGATTTTATAGCTTTTTCATTTGCTAAATAGACGGCTTAAGTTTGAAATTGGGTCAATGAAAAACAAATATATCAATGACATTATAAAAATACAAAGCGTGATAATTATCACATTTTTGTATTTTAGGATTAAGTGGAATTCACAGGGCCCATTTTAATTTAGACGGAAATGGGCTTTTTCTTTTGATATCTAAAATATAAATAAGCCAAAATTGATCTTAGTTTACAATTCAACTGAAAGATGTATTGATTTTACATGTTTTAGCTTCTATTATGTGATCCTTAATTGCTGCGTTTGATAGTTTTTTGTTTTTGTAACCCATTTCTAAAATTGAAATGGGTTTTTTTTTAAGTCTTTTCAATATTAATTATGCAGCTTATTAAAATTAAGCATCTTTAATAAGCTGCCATCTAAAAGATTAAATTTATTCCAATGTAATCTTGGTCCATGTTTCATACATTTTAACTGCCGCAGAGAAGTCACTATTGTCTTCAGCAGTTAAATGAGCAGCCTGAATTAAACTTTGTGTTAATGACAAAAGTGGGGCTGGAAGCTTAGCTTGATGGACTAAATCCAAAGCAATTCCTGTGTCTTTGGCAAGAAGCGGTAAGCCAAAAGTCACTGGAAATTCACGACTCAATACACGTTGCGGGAATATAGTCTCTGTTACCAGACTTTTGCCACTTGATGCATTAATGCACTCTAATGCTTCGTTCAAACTTACCCCATGTGCTTTGAGTGCACTGAAGCCTTCTGCAACAGACCAAAGGTTGACTGCGAGTAATATATTATTAACGGCTTTTACGGCAAATCCTGAGCCCGACTCACCAACATGTTTAATTAATTTACCTACTGCTTGCAGTGCCGGTAACGCGCGTTCGAAAGCTGCTACATCACCACCGACCATTACAGTTAAAGTTGCATTTTCAGCACCTACTGTTTGACCGCTTACTGGAGCATCAAGAAAATCAACATTCAATTGTTTTAATGAGCTTGCTAATGCGCGGGCAGAGTCAGGGACTCCACTTGTACAATCTATCCAGATTGCCCCAGATTTAATTTGTACATTATTAATAAGTGCTTCTACGTCACTGCTTGTCGGTAAACATGAAAAGATAATATCTGCTTGTACCGCTTGCTCTAGTGGGACAGCCTTTGTGCCATATACTATTGCATGTTGTTTGGCTTTTTCGAAATTTCGATTCCATACATAGACAGTATCGAAGTGTTTCGGTAAATGTGCTGCCATACGGTAGCCCATTGCACCCAAACCAATAAATGCAACAGATTGACTCATGACCTTGTCCTTAAATTTGTGTTGAACGTTCGGTCAGCCATTTTGCCAGTTGTGGCCAAAACTCCAGAGCACTGGCCTGACTCGACATTAGGCCTAAATGACCGCCGGGGATGAGAGTAAACGTGACATCTTGGCTGCTTGTCAATTGACTTAATGGAGAAGCAGCATCAGCAGTCACCAACTGATCACTACGACCCGCGCCAACTAAGAGAGAGCAATCTATATTTTTTAATTCGATTTTCTTATCTTTTAATTGAATAAAGCCACGTTTTAATGGATTTTGTAGCCAGACATTAAACAACATGTCCTGATTAATCCCACCTGGGTAATCAATCATATTATTTAAAAAGCTACTTAAGGTTGCATGCTCTTGTACAAATTGCAGGTCATCAAGATTTTTTAGCAATTGAACATGCCCATCAAACCAGCCTTTAGGATCAAGAATTTTAAAGCCTAATGAATTTAAAATTCCGGGACTATGAATCAGGCGTTTTGGCAATCCAGAATAAATACGGTTCTGAATTTTTTTGTTACGACCAATAAGATGATTCATGTTTCGGTAGAGTTTGCCAATATAGCCAGATGCATAACTATCTATTGGACTACCAAGAACAATCAGGTTTTTAATATAGTTAGGTTGGTTAAGCGCAGTATATAAAGTGACGAATATGCCAGCCATACTCCATCCATGGAGTGAGATTTGTTCACTTCCTGAATGAGTGCGGACAATTTCTATCGCTTTAGGAATGAAATCTTCAATAAATGATAAAAAGTTAAGATGTCTATCTTTAAACTTTAAACTTCCCCAATCGACCAAATAGACATCGAAACCAGCATTTTGGAAATATTTAATAAGAGAGCGATAAGGATATAAGTCATATATCGCCATATTAATGGCGAGTGGGGCAACAAATACTAAAGGCTCTTTAAATCTTTTCTGTGTTGCTGCGTAATAGCGAATACGGGTTTGATTGAACTCGCCAATGACTTCATAGGGAGTGCTTTGTGACAGAACCAATGTTTTTGGGTGAAATAGTCGGGCAGAAAGATGCTTCATTTGACTTTGTTCAGAGACAAGGGACTTTAAGCGTTTCATCTTGCTTTACCAACTATTTACTAAAGATTGAATAAAGTCTAAGCGATAATTTTAAGGTTTACCTTGACCTTAAATACATTAGACACTCAAAATGATGATAGTTTTTAGTACATGACCAGTAAAGGCGAACATTTAATGAACCAGTCTGATGATTTAGAATACCAACTTGATACCTTAGCCATTCGTACCGGACATACTCGTAGTTTTGAAGGTGAACATGGTGAACCGATTTTTTTGACATCATCTTTTGTATATGAAAATGCAGAAGAAGCTGCAGCAAAATTTTCTGGTCAAGTTCAAGGAAATATCTATTCTCGTTTTACCAATCCGACTGTATCGATGTTCGAAAAACGTTTAGCAGCTTTAGATGGTGCTGAACGTGCTGTTGCGACAAGCTCTGGAATGGGCGCGATTTTGTCAGTTACTATGGCATATCTCAAAGCGGGTGATCATGTTATTTGCTCAAGAGCAGTTTTTGGTTCAGTTGTTGCCTTATTTGAAAAATATATTGCCAAGTTTGGTGTAGATATTACATTTGTCGATTTATGTGATTTAGACGATTGGAAAAAGGCAGTACGTCCAGAAACTAAACTTTTATTTGTTGAGTCACCGTCTAATCCTTTAGCTGAGATCGCAGATATTCAAGCGCTTGCAGATATTGCCCATGCGAATGGTGCATTACTTGCGGTTGATAACAGTTTCTGTACGCCTGTTTTACAGCAACCATTAAAGTTTGGGGCAGACCTTGTAATTTACTCGGCGACTAAATATTTAGATGGGCAAGGGCGCGCATTAGGTGGTGCTGTTGTCGGTAATCATCAGTTATTAGAAGAAGTTTTTGGTGTTGTCCGTACGCTGGGACCATCAATGAGTCCATTTAATGCATGGGTTTTCTTAAAAGGCTTAGAGACTTTACGTTTGCGTATGAAAGCACACTGTGAAAGTGCTCAAATTCTTGCAGAATGGTTATCTACTCATGAAAAAGTAGAAAAAGTTTACTACGCTGGTTTGCCAACTCATGAAGGCCATGAGCTTGCTGCCAAACAGCAAAATGGTTTTGGCGGGATCGTTTCTTTCGTAGTTAAAGGCGAACGTGAAGGCGCTTGGAAAGTTATTGATAATACCAAGTTTATTTCTATTACTGGTAACCTAGGTGATGTGAAGTCAACAATTACACATCCTGCAACGACCACACATGGCAAACTTTCTGCTGAAGCAAAAGCTGCGGCAGGCATTCAAGAGGGTCTAATACGTGTATCGGTAGGCTTAGAAGATATTAATGATATTATCCGTGATATCTCACGTGGTCTGGATCTGATCTAATTATTTCTATCGAAATAACACTCTTTGGTTATTTTGTTTATCAAACCATCTCTTTAATCGAGATGGTTTTTTATATTTAAATGTTACCAAAATTTCAGAATTGCAATAAAAAACCTACATTTTTGTTTAAATGAGAGCTAAGAGCACAAGGTATAAAGTCTTTAAATTTAATTAAAAGAAATGCGAGTTTTAAAATGCTTAAGCCTATTGCTATTGTCGTTGTGGTGGGGGTAATCGGGGTAGTTGGATACAAATTGCTGACCAAACCGAATCAGAACCCAGTAAATGAAACAACCTTATTGATTAACAATGCAGAGAAGTCGGTTCAAGAAGCAGATAAATCTATTCAAGAAGCAAATACCTCCTTTAAGAAAGTTCCCTTAAGCGAATATAAAACAATTGATAAAGGTCTACAGGCATCTCAATAGTGCTATGAGTTTTTATAAGACTTTAACATATGTCATCTAAATATTTAGGAAGTGTACCTAAATATGAGCATGTTACTCATGTAGCTATGTGAAATAGAGCGAGAGATACTGATAGAAAACATTAGTCTATTGTGTCAGAATTAAGGATTAATTTGAGTTCAATGCACTAATCTGTATGGATTTTAATCACAAGGGTTGGTTCAATGAGATTAAGTTTTTATAAAGTATTACCAGATAACCAATAATACTTTAAAGATTTGATAGAGATACGGAGTAAAGTTATGAATATCAATATGCTCATGCAGCAAGCGCAGCGCATGCAAAAAGATATGGAAACAAATATAAAAAAGGCGAAAGAAGAGCTTGCCCAAACTGAAGTCCAAGCAGAAGCTGGTGGTGGTTTGGTTAAAGTAACCATGAATGGTCGCTATCTTGTAAAACGTATCGAAATTAACCCTGAATTACTTCAAGATGAACCAGATATGATTGAAGATTTGATTGCTGCAGCGGTAAATGATGCTGTGCGTCAAGCAGAAGTTATTTCAGAAGAAAAAATGCAAAAAGCGAATTCTGGTATGGGCTTGCCACCTGGCTTAGCGGGCATGTTCTAAGGAAGTTCTGTGTTTAGTGATAGATTTGAACAACTCGTTCAAGCTTTACGTATATTGCCTAGCGTTGGTCCGAAATCGGCTCAACGTATGGCATTACATCTTTTGATGAAAAATCGAGAAGGTGCGTTCGCATTAGCTCATGCTTTACATGAAGCTTCAAGTTATATTCATGAGTGCAGCGTTTGCCATTCTCTAACTGAAAATGAGATTTGTGATATTTGTGCCTCAACTGAGCGAGAGGATCAATTATTGTGTGTAGTTGAATCACCAGCAGATGTCATGGCGATTGAGCAAAGTGGTAGTTTTCGAGGTAAATACCATGTTTTAGGGGGACATCTTTCTCCTTTGGATGGTATTGGCCCAGAAGAAATTGGTATTCCTTATCTAATTCAGCGCTTAAGTCAAGGCACTATTGAAGAAGTGATTTTGGCAACTAATGCGACTGTAGAGGGACAGGCAACCGCTCATTATTTGGTAGAGGCGACTAAGCACTTACCTATACACATGACGCGTATTGCTCAAGGTGTACCGCAAGGTGGTGAACTTGAGTATGTAGATAGCCATACCTTAAGTCAGGCAGTTCATAACCGTATGAGAATGAAATAAGCATTCCGATGCTTATTTCATTGATGCGATATAAAATTGAATTAAATTTATTAATTTAGCTATTAAAGGCAAATATTATTTTGTCTTTAATTAGAAAAAATCGTTTAAATAAAATATGAAAGCCATAAGAATGAAAAAGATCTTAGAGATTTTAAAGAATGAGTATTTGGAGTTAACTTTAAAAGTATAAATAAAAGATCAAAAAATTATCTATTTTTGAAAAATTGTTCAAAAATAGAGTATTCATAAAGGTTTAAGTGGTAATTTCCTACTTCTATGTTATATATACCAGAGTTCTAAGCACTCTTTGCATTTACTTGAGAAAGCATGTTTCAGTTTATCCAACAGCAAACCGAATTGGTTGATGTTCTTCAAAAAATGGATCAATGTTCGATATATGGACTTGATACAGAATTTATTAAGGTTGACACACTCTGGCCTAAACTTGGGGTATGCCAAGTCAATGTAAATGGTAATGTCTATCTGTTGGATGGTGTTTCATTAGATCTAAGTCAGTTTTGGAAAAAAATATTTCTCGCACAGCAGAACATTTTTCATGCATGTGGGGAAGACATCGATTTAATCTATCATTACGCTGATCAAGAAGATTTGCTTAATGTGTTTGATACTCAAGTAGGTCTTTCTTTCTTAGGTCACGGACTACAAGTGAGTTATCAAGGCGCTTTAAAGCTTTGTCTCGATATTGACATTGAAAAAGATCAAACAAGATCTGATTGGTTGGCTCGGCCTTTATCGCCTCAGCAACTCTGTTATGCAGCCAATGATGTTCTATATATAATGAAGTTAGCTCATCATATTCAAGAACAACTTAAGCAGAAAGGGCTTTATGACTATGTTCTTGAAGATTGTAGTAGTTTAACTAAAGAAATTATTAGTGAAACGCCTAAAGAGTTACTCTATACCGATGTTGGTAATTATCGTCATTCGCGCCGTCAATTGATGCAATTGCAAAATTTAAGTGAATGGCGTGATTACATTGTTAAAGCGACGAATCAGCCACGCAGTTTTATTCTTAGAAACTCAACCATGATTGATATGGTTGAAAAGAATCCACGTAATAGTTTTCAACTCTCGCAAGTTAAAGATATTCGCCCAAATGTAGTTCGTGAATATGGAAAAACGATTCTAGAATTACTTAAAGATTTACCTAATGAAAGTGAATGGCCAACAAGAATTGCCAAACCTTTTAAAGTAACATCTAAAGAAACTTTAAATAAAATGGATATGGTACTTGCCCATGCAATAAGTGAAACTTCTATTCCTAAAGAAGTATTACTGAGAAAAAAATGGCTAAATGCAATTCATCAACATGTTCTTTCTCAAGGGGATGAACAAGATTTACCTGATTATCTTTTGGGTTGGCGTTATGAGTTGTTAACTCAACCATTAATTCATTTATTTCAAGAAGAAAAAGAAAGTCTATCAATTTAAAATGAGTTGATAGTTAAAATTTAAAAGGCTTATCTTCGTGATGAGCTTTTTTTAATTAAGGATCGTGAATGGCTTAAAGTTTAAATTGAGTAGTTTTTATATAAAATAATAGATATTTAACATCAATAGTTAATAAAGTGAATAATTATATTAGTTATATTAAATAATTAACTTATTTTAAAAGCTAGTAAAGTGATGAATTGAATGGGTTTTAATTTGTAAAAGTGATAATGAATTAAATTAACCGATTCAATGAGAAAAATTCAATTGATTAAACATACAGGTCTGTATATTCTTGGAGACAATAAAAACAATTTCAATATGAATAATATATAACTATAAGTTTGTTTCAGTGCAGAAATAAGAAAGCCGACCCAATTGGGTCGGCTTTTTATTTTTTAATGATATAGCTCAGTTAAAATGTCAGTAGGTTATTAGGTTTTAAAAATTAACTATTAATATTCTACGGATTTTTTGTGAATGAACCAGCAAGTTCAGCTACAAGTTCTTCAGCTTTTTGAAAAGCATTTTCTAATGACTTTATATGTCGTTCATCTCCAAACTCTTGATATTCTGAGGCAATTTCATAAATTTTCTCTACACCTAAATATTTACTGAGTGTACGCAGGTGAGGTACAAGATGATTCATGTCGTGACGAATTCCATCTTTCTCAAAACCAAACTCTCCACTAGATGTGATAATGATTAAAATTTTTCCAGATAAAAGAGGTTGTAAAGGGAAGTCTCCTCGAGCAAGGTCAAAATCAAATGTCTTATTAATTCGAATAATTTGGTCAAACCATGCTTTGAGTTGAGCAGGCATACCGTAATTGTACATAGGAGAAGAAATTAGAATGATATCTGAACTCGAAACCTCCGCTATTAACTGATCTGATATTGATAAGACATCGCATTGAGTTTGTGTTCTTTTATTTTCAGGTGTGAATACAGCATCAATCCAGTCCTGAGTAATAAATGGAGGCGGATTCATTCCTACGTCCCGATAAATATACTCATCCATAGGCCTTTTATTTTTCCATAAACTGACCAATCGGCTGGCAATATTTTTTGAAATAGAATTATGATTTGGATTGGGGTTAATTGCAGCTCGTACGCTGGCATCTATATGTAACATTTTGCTCATCATAAATTCCATAAGGGTTAGGAGTTAATTTATTCTGAGTTTTAAATGAGAAGTAGACAAACGAGAAAATTACAGCTATAGATGATTTTAAATCATCTATAGCTGCGATTCAGGAGAAAGTATGCAAGTCTCATTGCAAGCACTTAGGGCATTTGAATCAGCTGCCCGACTAGGCAGTTTTAAATTGGCTGCTGAAGAGCTTTCGCTAACACCGACTGCAATTTCACATCATATTGCCAATCTTGAAAGCAGGTTGAATGTTGATTTATTTCATCGACAGGTAAGAAAAATAACGCTTACAACCACAGGTGATAGGCTAGCAGTAGCGATTTCTGAAGGATTTCGTAAAATTGAAGATGCATTAGATGAAATAACAGTAAATGGAAATACACTCAGAGTAGCTACCACATCCTCATTGGCAGCAATGTTGTTAATTCCTTCAATAAATGAATTTTATCAATTACATCCTGATATCTCAGTTGAATTTTCTACAGGGGAAGCTTTAGAAAGTCACTTATATACATTACCTATTCGATATGGTGATGTATCTTTAGTACCTTCTAACGATATTCTTAAATATGAGTCTTTTAATGTATTTGGTGCATCTAAACTTGATCTTTCCAAATATACGACTGAGCCAATAACGCTATTTACTACAGAATGGAAAAATAAAGCCTTACCAAATCCACCACTAGAGACTTGGCTTGAGCTGAATGGATGGGACCGAACGCAAATAACAATTAAGAAGTTTGATCAGGAAATTTTTGGAATACATGAGGCATTAGCGGCCAATGGATTCGTATTTTGTTCTTCTACACTTGCCCAGAGATTTATTAAAGCGAATCTTATACAACCTCTTAAGACTAAATCAGTTCAATCTGAGCTGTGCTATTACATCCCAAATAAAGAAGATTTTAAAAATAGAAATGCCAGAAAATTTATTGAATGGATAGAAAGATTATTTAATCAATAAGCTTATATTTCTGATTGGAATTAACTACACAACACCAAAACTATATAAGCTTTTTATGCTATAAAATTAGATAAATTAATAATTAGAGAGATAAATATGCTTAATAACTTTAGTGCTGAACAAGCGCGTCAAAATGCTAAAAATTTTAAAATCAATCAAGAGGCCATGCTGGAAAAAATTTTAACAGGCACTGAAACTGATTCTAAAGCAGGGAAGCGAAAAGCAACTTTCCTGTTTCCGATTGATGCTGTAAGTCCTGATCACCTCACACAAGTAGAAGAGGAACTTAGGGGAAGAGGCTTCAATGTATCAACCAATATTGAACACTCTGGTACTACCATAACGATAGAAATAAGCTTTTAAATATCGATTTTTTGTTAGACCGCTCTTTTAAAGGCGGTCTTTTATATTGTATTAAAAAAGAAGATAAATTTATTTACATTTAAACGTATGTTAATCATGATTTTATTTGACAGGTTCTACCATCTTCTGTAGCTTTACTTTTTGAGTGGAATATGGATATGAACTTCCAAACAATACTTTTATCTTTCAAAAATCAATCTACTGGTACAGATGCATTTAAAGATTTAAAAAATGCTTGTGAACAGTCTCTTAAAGAATCTAAAAATACAAAAGAAAAAGCAGCAGTCTATTTGATCTATGGTTTTGCACGTAGCTACGTGATTTTATATGAAGATGAAGCAGTCACAACTGAATTTGCCAACGTTTCTAAGACTACGCTCATAGGTTACATGGAATGCCTCAATGAAGCTTTATTAAGCCAAGATGATAGTGCTATTTTGAATGCCTTAAATCAAGTAACTGATAACTATATAAAGAGTTCTCGAGTTTTCTAAACACCATTAATTTGTACTGGTAAAAAATACTTCTTTAGCTTGAGCTAAAGAAGTATTTAAAGTTTGTATTAGTGGGACTTTTTCTTACCGCCGCCATCTTGTTTATTGACGGTAGACCATGCGATTCGTTCAGCTTCTTCTTGAGAATGGCCTCTGTCTACTTCACTCTCAACAATATGTTTAGCCTGACGTTTTTGCTTTGCTGTGTAAGCTGTTTTATCGCCACGAGGCATAAGTTCATCCTCCACATCTATTATTAAGATACTTATTATTGAAACATATGGAGAATTTAAACCAGTTAAGTAATGTCTGCTAATGTTTATTAAGTGGTTAGAAGTTTTACTTAAATGTGAATTTAAAAAGGTAATAGCTAATTTTAATATGATAAATTTCATAGTATTAAAGGGTAAAACTATTAAAAACAGATCACAAAAAGTACTTAGTAACGAACGATTTCTTATTTTTTTCTAAAATTGTTTTTATTTTATTAAAATGAATAATTATATTTAATGTTTTAAATCATATATTTACTTATTTTTTATGAAAGCTGGCTTTTGTCTAGAACAAAGTTATTATCGACCTTAATCAACGTTGTGGGTTAATATTTCCCAAGAATTAAAAAAACGACTGATGCGTAAACAAACCTGCGTGGGTGAGTCGTTTTTTTTCATGTATGCTGTCCTTAGTTCAAGAGTTGATTTGAAATGCACTGTGATATTTATAGATCGAGCAAAAAAGATGAAATGTACATTTATATTGCTCGTCCAAACTATCCTGACGATGCGGAACAAGCTGATCCGTTTGAAAATGTTCCTGAAGCTGTTTTACAAGCGTTTGGCCGTGCAACGTTTGTCATGCATTTAGAGTTAGCTCCAACACGTAAATTGGCGCGTGCTAATGTTTTACATGTTTTAGACTCATTACAAACAAAAGGTTTCTTTATTCAGATGCCACCAGAAGGGTTAATTAACCCGAATGCGGTTGAACCAGAGGGCTTACGTGGTGCGTGAAAATCAAACTGGAATAATGAATCAATTATTCTCTTTTTTGGATTTTATTCCTGAAGATGCTATTGCTTTAACAGCTTATGGAATAGGCGCTATTATTGCTTTGTGGTGTTGGTGGCGATTAATGCGCCGTCTTCCTACAACTTTTGGTGCGATTAGCTGGCTTATTGTATTTGCTATTTTAGTCACACCAACAGTGTCTGAAGGTCCGAATGCATCGGTAGCACCAGCTATTTTTGGACTACTTTTTGGTGTTTTAACCAAAGATAGCCCTCTAATCTGGTCAAATTTATCTTTAATTCTGTTTGTAGTTGGTCTAGGTTTGGTTATTGGCTATTGTTGGTCAAAATATTCAACAAACAAAAGCATGCGTTCCATCTAACCATTGAAATAGAAAAATAAGGTCTTCACATGTCTGCTGATACCCAACATTTTACCGGTACAGATCAATATATCGCGACTGACAGTCTTAAGCTCGCTGTAAAAGCAGCCCGTGCTTTACAAAAGCCTTTACTTGTTAAAGGTGAACCTGGTACGGGTAAAACTTTACTTGCCGAACAAGTAGCAGAAAGTTTGGGCTTAAAACTCATTACTTGGCATATCAAATCGACAACCAAAGCACAGCAAGGGTTGTATGAATATGATGCTGTTTCTCGTTTACGAGACAGCCAGTTAGGTGATGACCGTGTTTACGATATCAAGAACTATATTAAACCCGGCAAATTGTGGGAAGCTTTCACCAGTGAAGAGCGTTGTGTCTTGTTAATTGATGAAATTGACAAAGCCGATATTGAGTTTCCAAATGACTTGTTGCATGAACTCGATAAAATGTCTTTTTATGTTTATGAAACAAGTGAAACCATTACGGCAACACAACGCCCAATTGTAATTATTACATCGAATAATGAAAAAGAGTTACCAGATGCTTTCTTGCGTCGTTGTTTCTTTCATTACATTGAGTTTCCAGATGAAGTGACCATGCGAGAAATTATCGATGTTCACTTCCCGAATATTTCTGCAACACTCGTCAACGAAGCTTTACAGGTTTTCTTTAAATTACGTGAAATTCCTAATTTAAAGAAACCACCATCAACATCTGAGTTAATTGATTGGTTAAGCTTGCTCATGGCAGATGATATGCCTGAAGATGTATTGCGTAATCGAGATACATCTAAAGCTATTCCACCGTTATATGGTGCTCTCATCAAAAACGAGCAGGATGTGCAACTCCTCGAACGTTTGGCTTTCATGTCTCGACGTTAAAGGAGGGAATAACCCATGTTTGTGAGGTTATTTTACACCCTACGTAAATACGGTGTTCCAGTTACAACTCGTGAGCTTATTGACTTAAACCGTGCTGTAAGTGAAGGTTTAGTTTTTGCCGATCAAGAAGAATTCTATCAACTTGCTAAAACTATTTTAGTTAAAGATGAACGCTTTTTTGACAAGTTTGACCGTGCCATAAAAGACTACTTTGACGGTATCGAAACCTTTGATCTGGATGAGTTACTTAAGCAAGTTCATAAACTACCAAAAGACTGGTTCGATTTAGAGCTTCTAGAAAAACATTTAACTCCTGAGCAAAGAGCAGAACTCCAAAAAGCAGGTTCCTTAGAAGAACTGATGAAAATGCTGGAAGAGCGGTTACGCGAACAGCATAAGAAACACCAAGGCGGCAACCGCATGGTGGGTACAGGTGGTACTTCACCTTTTGGGGCTTTTGGTGATCATCCTGAGGGAGTACGGATTGGTGGGCCGGGGCGTAAACGTTCGGCGGTAAAAGTATGGGAACAGCGTAAATATCAAAATCTAGATGACGACCAAGTTCTTGGTACTCGTCAGATGCAAATTGCTTTGCGCCGTTTGCGTAAATTTGCGCGTCAAGGTGCAGCTGAAGAGTTGGATATTGATGGTACAATCCGTGAAACAGCCAAGCAAGGTATTCTTGATGTTCAAATGGTACCAGAGCGTCGAAATCGAATAAAAGTGCTTATGTTGTTCGATGTAGGCGGTTCTATGGACGCTCATATTGCCCAATGCGAGAAACTCTTTAATGCCGCTAAAACTGAGTTTAAGACACTTGAGTACTTTTATTTCCATAATTGTCTCTATGACTATGTTTGGAAGGATAACTACCGAAGAACAGCAACCCGCATGAATACATGGGATCTCTTTCACACTTATGGACGCGACTATCGTGTAATTGTAGTGGGGGATGCCAGTATGGCACCGTATGAGCTGAAATCTGTGGGTGGCTCGGTTGAATATATGAATGATGAGACTGGTGAGGTGTGGTTGCGCCGCTTACGTCAACATTTTGATAAAACAGCTTGGTTGAATCCTGAAACTGAAGGGTATTGGCATTACACTCAAACCATTGGCTGGATTAAAGAAATTTTTGAAAATCATATGTATCCAATGACGCTAAAGGGCATTGAAGATATGACTCGCTACCTTTCTCGATAAGCTTAATAACTTTAATAATTTAAAAAGAGAGATGACATGCAACATCAAATTAACGGTATTGCTTTGCCGAATGAACAAGGATTTTTTGGTGAATATGGCGGACAGTTCATTCCTCCACATTTAAAAGAGGCAATGGATGAAATTAATGTTGCTTATGAAGAGATTCGCCATACCCCTGAATTTAAAAATGAATTGGCAGATCTATTTACGAATTATGTAGGCCGTCCAAGTCCTTTATTTCATGCGAAGCGTCTTTCTGAACAGTTAGGCGGTGCACAAATTTATTTAAAGCGCGAAGACTTAAATCATACGGGCGCACATAAAATCAATCACTGTTTAGGTGAAGCTTTACTTGCCAAGTATATGGGCAAAAAGAAAGTAATAGCTGAAACGGGTGCTGGTCAGCATGGGGTTGCTTTGGCAACAGCTTGCGCTTTAGTTGGGATTCCATGTGAAATTCATATGGGGCAAGTAGATATTGAAAAAGAACATCCAAATGTCGTCAAAATGAAAATTTTGGGTGCTCATTTGGTCGCAGTAACACGTGGTACAGCAACATTAAAAGATGCTGTAGATAGTGCATTTGAAGAATATTTAAAAGATCCAAAAAACTTTATATATGCGATTGGTTCCGTCGTGGGTCCACATCCATTCCCTAAAATGGTTCGTGATTTTCAATCGATTATTGGTACAGAAATTAAAGAACAAACACATCATCGTTTTGGAAAAAATCCGGATTATGTTGTGGCATGCGTCGGCGGCGGTTCAAATGCAATAGGCGCATTTACTGCATTCTTAAATGATCCCGATGTAAAGCTGGTAGGAGTTGAACCGGCTGGACATGGTTTAGACACCAATATGCATTCGGCAACACTAACTTTAGGTAAGCCAAGTCAAATTCATGGTATGGCCTGTTATGTCCTTGAAAATGAGGACGGTGAGCCTTTACCGGTACATTCTATTGCTTCAGGACTTGACTACCCAGGTGTTGGCCCACAACACAGTTTTTTAAAAGATTTAGGTCGTGTTGAATATAGCACTGCAACTGACCAAGAGTGCTTAGATGCTTTTATGACACTATCTCGTGTTGAAGGTATTGTTCCTGCGCTTGAAAGTTCACATGCTGTCGCATGGGCAATTCGTGAAGCTCCCGAATTAGCGGAAGAAACCATGATTGTAGTGAATCTATCTGGGCGTGGAGATAAAGATTCTGATTATGTCGCTGAAAAACTTAAGCTTTAAAACCCATTAAACTATAAAAGCGGTCCATCATTTAAGGGCCGCTTTTTATTTTGAATATCTAAATTAAAGTTCATCATTTTATAATTAAAACAAAGTATTCTGATTTTAACGTGTGATTGTTCGAGATAGGCGTGTAAAACTCCGGTTCACAAGGCAAAGCGTTGCTTTGCTGTACCTCACTCAGTAGAATAGTCACTTTGCAAAATTTGCCTTTGGAGACGCCTAAGTGGAGCGACCGACGATTAGCCCTGAAAATTTACAGGAAGCGGCTGAAAATTTATCAACAATTCGAGATTTTATTCGTTTTGGGGTATCAGCATTACGTCAACATGATGCACATTTAGGACAAGGTACTGAAGATTATTTTGCAGAAAGTTCTGCATTAGTTTTACAAACCTTATCTCTTGAATGGTCAGCAGACGCAGAAATTCTAGATGCGAAGTTATTACCAAGCGAGAAAGCAGAATTTTTAAGCTTATTGGAACGCCGTATCAATGATCGTATTCCAACATCTTATTTATTAAACCTTGCTTATTTCTTTAATAAACCATTCTATGTAGATGAGCGTGTATTGATTCCACGTTCACCAATTGCAGAATTAATTGAGCAACGTTTTGCACCATATTGTTTAGATGAAAATGGTCAAATGCGCGAAGCTCTCAATAATTTGCCAGAAAATGCAAAGCCTAAAACTCCGCACCGTATTTTAGATATGTGTACAGGTTCTGGATGTATTGCAGTCGCTTTGGCTTATGCTTATCCAGACGCTGAAATAGATGCAACTGACATCTCTAAAGAAGCTTTAGAAGTTGCTTCAATTAATACTGAGCACCACAATAAGCAATATCAAGTTGCATTGCTTGAGTCGGATCTATTCGCCAAGATTCCAGCTGAAAATCAGTATGATTTGATTGTAAGTAATCCACCATACGTTGATGCTGAAGATATGGCCGACTTACCAGAAGAATTTTTACATGAACCTGAACTTGCATTGGCAGCAGGCCAAGATGGTTTAGACTTAGTTCGTAAAATGCTTGCACAAGCGGCAGATTACTTAACTGAAGATGGCCTCATTGTCATTGAAGTAGGTAATTCTGAATGGTCAATGCGTCAGAACTTTAATACGATTGATTTCAACTGGCTCACTTTCCAAAAAGGTGGTTCAGGTATTTTTGCTTTGACTGCTGAACAATGTCGCCGTTATAGAAAACTATTTGAAGAGCAAATATAAGGAGTTGGGCATATGGCAGGGAATAGTATTGGACAACTCTTTCGTGTAACTACTTGTGGTGAGTCTCATGGCGTTGGCTTAATGGCAATTGTTGATGGTGTGCCACCGGGCCTTGCGTTAACCGAAGAAGATCTACAAAAAGATCTAGACCGTCGTAAGCCGGGTACATCAAAATTTGCGACTCAACGCAAAGAGCCTGATCAAGTTGAAATTATTTCAGGTGTATTTGAGGGTAAAACCACTGGTACACCAATCGGTTTATTGATTCGTAATACTGACCAAAAATCGAAAGATTATGGCAATATTGCCCAAACTTTTAGACCTGGCCATGCCGACTATACATATACGCAAAAATACGGTTTCCGTGACTATCGTGGCGGTGGCCGTTCAAGTGCTCGTGAAACTGCTATGCGTGTTGCAGCAGGTGCAATTGCTAAAAAATATTTAGCAGAAAAATTTGGCGTTTTGATTCGTGGTCATGTGACACAAATTGGTAATGAAGTTGCCGAAAAACTGGATTGGAATGAAGTTGCAAATAATCCATTTTTCTGTGGTGATGTAGACGCTGTTTCGCGTTTTGAAGCTTTGGTGACTTCTTTGCGTGAACAAGGAACAAGCTGCGGCGCAAAGCTAGAAATTTTAGCTGAAAAAGTTCCTGTGGGTTGGGGCGAACCTGTTTTTGACCGTTTAGATGCTGATATTGCTCACGCGATGATGAGTATTAATGCGGTTAAAGGTGTTGAAATTGGTGATGGCTTTGCAGTTGCTGGACAGTTTGGTCATGAAACACGTGATGAAATGACCAGTAATGGCTTTTTAGCGAATCATGCAGGTGGTATTTTGGGCGGTATCTCAAGTGGTCAGACCATTCGAGTTGCTATTGCACTAAAACCAACAGCAAGCATTACGACACTAGGTAAAACGATTAATTTAAATCGTGAAGATACAGATGTGTTGACTAAAGGTCGTCATGATCCTTGTGTAGGTGTTCGAGCAACTCCAATTGCTGAAGCAATGTTAGCAATTGTTTTGATGGATCATTTCTTACGCCATCGCGCACAAAATGCAGATGTTATTCCACCATTTGCTCCAATCGAACCATAGTCATAATTTTTGACTAAAGTAAATAAAACCCCATATTTAAATTAAATATGGGGTTTTAAATTTTTATTACATTAAGTTTGATTAAATTTTAAATTATTTTCTTGTCTTATAATATTTATATAAATATAATATTCTGCGAATTATTTTTGAGTATATTCATCTGTAGAACTTGGCAATTAAATCTTGTTAATTTTTACTGCACCCGATATCTATATTTATCACTGAAAGTTAATTTACTCAAATTGCTTTTATATAAGTTTATTACATATTTAAATTTTTATTACTTTAAACAAAGAATTTTCAAAGTCATCATTGAAATTGGGGAAATATCAATGAATCAGTGTACATATAGAATTGGCTGTATGTCAAAGGATAGGCTATTGCCTAAAAATTTAGAGGCAATGATAAAAGTTATTCATGACTTATCTTTGTCATCTCATCTTGTGGGGAATTGGATATATAGTGAAGACAATCCTGATATACATATTATTGATTTAGATAGTGGTTATACTAATATTCTTATTCCAAAAAAAATTAAGATCGTATTAAGTAATAATCCTGAGCTTTTAAAGGGCTATCAGTATGGTTTGAAGAGACCAATAAGATATCAGGAACTTCTCAATATTTTACAAGATATTGAGAAGAATGAATATTTTAAAACAAGTCATCAAGAACGTATAATAAATAACGAGAATATAGTGTCTAAAGATCATTTAGAGACAAAAATTCTTTATAAGCTTGTCTGTTATCCAAACTTTAAAAACATTCATGCCGAGCAGATTGTTAATGTCACTAGAGTTTGTGCCTTATTATCTATTGAGTCAAAAACAGCCCAAGAAATTAAGAGATTTTTGAATTTATCTATTGATGAAATACAAAAAATTATAGAAATAATAAAAAAAGAAGCGTATCCAAATTATGAAACAATACATGAGAATATTGTTTCAATTTTACCATTTTCAACTGAAGCTATCTCCACAGTACCGCAAAGAATAGAACAAAATTCACTATTTTATTTTTTAATTAAATTTTGGAAGAGGTTGAAAGGTGAGCTCTAATGAAATGGAATTTTTTCTATATTAGATTATCTGAATCTATTATTTTCATTATCTAAAAACAGGATGTTGATGTATTGAAAGTCGCTAAATTTATTAAGTTTATATAAGTTATTTTTAACGGATGGTTTAAATTTAAATAAAAGAGGTTTTCGTACGTACTGTTTCTAAATTACATTTTAGCTTTGCCACGGATGGAAAAGCTAATTGTTTATTTGGAGTCATTTTAATTGGAAAAGGAGCTATAAAAGAAGCTAAGAGAGATAATAATTAGTCAAAAGTCATTTTGAATAGAAGTCTGACTTTTTAAGTTAAATCTACAATTTGTTCTTCGTTTACAGCAATCTTATATTGATTACGCCCATTGGTTTTTGCTTTATACAAAGCATGGTCAGCACGAGCTACAAAAGCAGAAATTGAATCGTTTAGACGTGGAATGGTGGTTGCCACTCCAACGCTAATAGTGACTTGTGGTGAAACATCACTACAGGGGTGTTTAATTGCAATTTTATCAATAGCATTCATTAAACGTTCAACTTGGATCAAGGCTTGCTGAGCATTTGTCATTGGGAATAAGAGTAAAAATTCTTCGCCGCCATAACGAGCAACTAAATCACCACTGCGTGCAGCAATAGAAGAAATAGCAATTGCGATTTCTTTTAAGCATTCATCTCCCTTTAGATGTCCTAAAGTGTCGTTGTATGCTTTAAAATAGTCGATATCGACCATCATGATGGTTAGGGGCATTTCATGTCGTAAAGCACGGCGCCATTCATTATCAAGTGTTTCATCTAGATAGCGTCGATTGGCTAAACCGGTGAGTGCGTCTTGTTGTGAAAGTAAAGATAATTGCTGTGCTTGCTGCATCAGTTCAATACGATTCAGCTCAATCATGCAGTTTTGTAAATAGTTTTCTCTATGTTGACGGTCAGTTGCATAGGCAAGGGTCATTCCTAAAAAACTACTGAAGGTGTAAGTCCGGTTCAAGAAGGTCCAGTCGATCACCCCATTTAAGTAATTACTTGCCAAAATTCCAACAAGGCCGCCCATCCATCCAGCAAATATGGCGGTATAAAAGCGCATACCTACCGCACCATAGATAATCACAATCGCATACATCATTGCTGCATGAAAAAGAACATTATCTTGGCCATTCTCAATGACGTTGATTAAAATAAAAGTGATCGCAACAGCTAAAGCTGAACCGACTCCTACATAATAATCAAAATACTGATTTAATTTTTTAATAAATGATAAAATCCACGCGATAAGAATGATTATACCTACCCAAGAATAATAGCTAAACCAGGGTAAAACTTGCTCAGTTGGTAAAACTTGATATATACCAAAGCTTAAAAATATATATAATATTAAAATAATAGGCGCTCTATAGCGGAACTCATAGGCAGCACCATTTTGGTATTGAAAACGATAAATCGTTTCAAGCTGCTTTGGAAACCATACGAAATTTAATCCTCGTGTGGTTAATAAATCTATTTGTTCCTGTCCCAATATATTGGAACCCTGCAACTTCATAATTAATGCTCACTATATTGGAAGTTGTCATAAAATGAGACTTATTTTAGTAAAGTTCCATCTAAAAATATTGATTATATAATGTGTGATTTATTCAAAATAATAATACAGTTTTTTTAAAAAAGTAATGATTTTTATCTAAGTTAAATGTGATAAAAATCACGACATTTCAATGATTAGCGTAACAATTATCTAAAGATTCACAATCCATCGAAAAAAGTTACAAATGGTCGATTAACGATTGTATCTTTATCATTTTCGGATAGACTTATACCGTGAAATACAGATGATTGCTGTCATATAAATAGGAAAATTAGCAATGACTGCTCTAAATCAATATGGAATGCATTTAGAAATTACACCGCATAATGGATGGTCACAGCAGTTCTGGGATGACCTGCTACCAGCGAAAGAACGGGTGAGTAAACATCCGTTTTTTTCGGAAATGGCCAATGGGGGATTGAGCCTAGATAGTTTCCGTTATGCTTTACTTAATTTCTATCCATTAGTCGCGCATTTCCCGTCATATATGGCAGGGGCGTTAGGCAAAGCAACGGGGTTTTCTGAACCTGGGGTTACAGAAGCACGAAATTGGTTAATCCAGAATATTAAGGTAGAAGAGCGACACTTAAAATGGTATCGCGACTGGGCTGGAGGTTTTGGCTTAACTGTTGATGAGCTTGATCATGTACGACCGCCAGCTGCGATGAATGCGGTGAACCATTTCTTATGGAATATGAGTCATCGTGGTAATTTAGCAGAGTGCCTTGCTGCAACAAATCTGGCAATTGAGTGGGCAACTGGGGATTGGTCGATTCAGGTCTATAAGGGTATTCATACCTATACTGATCATCCTGAAGTAACGATTGATAAACGTTCTTTAGCTTGGTTGCGTGCGCATGCTCACTATGATGATCTTCATCCTTATGAAGCCATGGAGCTGATTAAGCGGTTATGTAATGATCGTCCCGACTGGCAGCAAAAAGCTTTTCATGCTGCGGAAGAAGGGCTGCGATATTATGAATTAGCCTTAGACGATTGCTATAAGGTACAGCTTCAAGCCTCTGCTTGATGTCACCTTGAAAAGGGAGAATATCGTATGGATATTCTCCCTTTTATTTTATTCGAGTAGTTTTAAAAGCTTAGTTCGATAAGGCGTTTCTTCGGGTAATAATTCAAGCAAACGCTCAACAGCATCTACACGGTCAGGAACACGGCTTACCACTCGTAATAATTGATCAACATCTTCAATCTGATAGATTACGTGACTTAAACGGGCATCGAAACAATCTCTCCAAGCACATAAAAATGGGCTTTCCGATTTAGCTAAAAAACTACCTCTATAGAGCGTTAGTGTTGTCGATGTAAAGCCTAAATTTAATGCTTGTTCTGCCATTAAAAAATCACATTGAATTTCACAGTTAAGTCTGTAAGGGCGAGACTCGATCACATCGGGAATTAAGTTTCTGAGTTGAGATAGTTCTGCTTTTAAAGTGGTCGTACTTACAGGCCGATCACCATATAACGCATAGTGTAATTCTTCAAGATTAATACCTTCAGGGCACAGTGTCAGAATGCACAGAATCTCAATTTGACGTTGAGTTAAAGTAAGGCTGCGTTGGTTATATTGAACTTTTGGAGTTCCAAAGGCCTTAATATATAAAATATTTTTTTGGTGAAGCTGAATTGCTTGTTTAACAATGTCCGCACATCTCTCAACGGCTAAAAGACCTAACGAGTTATGCTTTTGATATTTAGTCGATAAATTCATAATCCCATAAAACTGGCCTGTGTTTGCATCGGTAATCGGCGCTGCATAGCAGACCCAATCTCTTACACTATTCATTTGGTTTTCGTGTGAGTAAACGCAGTTAGCTGAATGAGTATTTAATGCTAAACCAATTGCATTTTGTCCTACTGCCTGAGTAGACCATTGACCGCCTTCAACAAAATGAACTTGCTCTGCCGAAGAACGCATAGGATGACTGCTCCATGTCCAAAGTAGAGTGCCATGTGGGTCGGTCACACCAATTGCCATATCGGCATCTTCGGCAATGTGCATTAAGTTTCGGTGACACTCGTGAATCGAACGTCCGAATAATGAATGTTCCCATTCTTCGGTTAGGTCAAATATAGGTGCTGCTTCAAGGTCAAGTGATGGCTTTTTTCCTAAATATTGAGAATGAGATGACTTTTCTGACCGAAACAAAGACGGCGTAGTATCTATAAAAGGCGATGATAATTGTTCTGACATATCCATATCGAAATTCCTTTATCATTGAAATGGCGTATCCGTAGCCGTTCAACCGTTATAACTTTTTTATTGTGACTATTTCCTCGTTATCTCCTTACCTTAAATACTTTTATAAGTCTTGACCATTAGCCTATTGGATAAGTTTTGTTAATTACATGATCTTTAAGATAAGACATCTTTTCGACTAAAAGGTTTTGGTACGTCTTCTCCAAAATATTGTCGATCAGCAAAATAACTGGAACGGACCATAGGGGCACTCCAGATATTTTTAAAACCTAACCGTTTGCCATGTCGCGTATATCTTTCAAATTCTTGTAAACTTACAAAACGATGAATGGGTGCATGTGATTTTGAAGGCTGTAAGTACTGTCCAATGGTAATAAGGTCTACCTGATAATCTTTTAAATCGTTCAGTAGGGCAAGTACTTCTGCTTCAATTTCTCCTAATCCAACCATTAAACCAGATTTGGTTTTGATATCGGGACAATATGCTTTAAAGCGTTTTAGTAGTTCCAATGAGTGTTGATAGTCTGAGCCTGGGCGCATTGCTTTATATAAACGCGGAACAGTTTCAATATTGTGATTAAAGACATCGGGAGGAGATAAGCTCAAAGTTGAAAGAGCTGTCTCTAAACGACCGCGAAAATCGGGTACCAAAATTTCAATTAAAGTTTCTGGGCAGCGTTTTCTGATCTCTTCAATGCACTTTACAAAATGAGCAGCGCCACCATCATGTAGATCATCACGGTCTACAGAGGTAATCACTACATATTTTAAGTTTAAGTTTGCTACTGTTTCGGCCAAATGTTTAGGTTCATCTTCGTCTAGGGGTTTTGGACGACCATGAGCGACATCACAAAAAGGGCAACGTCTGGTGCAGATATCACCCATAATCATAAACGTTGCTGTACCGCCACCAAAGCATTCCGGTAAATTTGGACATACCGCTTCTTCGCAAACGCTATGTAATTTTTGCTGACGTAAAAGGTTTTTTATACGTTTAATTTCTTCAAAATCTGTAATTTTTGCTCTAATCCACTCAGGTTTAGTTGGCAGCTCTTCTGTTGGTAAAACCTTAATTGGAATACGGGCGACTTTATCAGCTCCCCGTAATTTAATACCAGTTTCCACTTGTCTTTTAAAATCCATATTAATAATTCCATTTTATTTAAAACTTACTTAAACTCCTGCCTATTTAATTTAAAGACTAATTTAAATTTCCTTAATAAGTCACAATTAATTATAAACACAGGGTGTGGCAAGTATTATAAAACAACAAAGGTTGGTTAAAGGTTTGTTTTGCAAGCTAATGAAAATTATAAAATTTTTTTAAATTTATTTTGGGTCATTAAGTTTTTGAAATTAATAATTTAATTGAAAATATTTTAAATAAAAACTTTTTAGTCTAATAGATCAATTATTGAATTTAAGTTTAAGTATTTATAGCGAATTAGTATTTTCGCTTGAAACTTGGTTGATTTTTAAAATCAAGATAATAAAGGAAAAGGATATGCAATTAACGGAAGAGCAATTACTCGCAGCATATAAAAGCATGCGTGATATTCGTGAATTTGAAGATCGACTTCACGAAGAAAATACCAATGGTGATATTCCCGGCTTTATTCACTTATATAGTGGTGAAGAGGCTGTAGCAGTCGGTATTTGTGAGAATTTAACAGATAAAGACTACATCACTTCAACCCATCGTGGCCATGGACACTGTATTGCAAAAGGCTGTGACATTCACGGCATGATGCTGGAAATTTTCGGTAAAGATGATGGCCTGTGCCGAGGAAAAGGCGGCTCTATGCATATTGCCGATTTAGACAAAGGCATGCTTGGCGCCAACGGGATTGTGGGTGGTGGACCTCCTTTGGCAATTGGTGCTGCGCTAACAGCTAAAACCTTAAAGACAGGCGGTGTGGGGCTTTCTTTTACAGGTGATGGCGGTTCAAATCAGGGGCTTACCTTTGAAGCGATGAACATGGCTGTCGTACTTAAACTTCCTGTGATTTTTGTCTTTGAGAATAACGGGTTTGGTGAGGGTACAGGTCATGACTACGCGGTAGGTAGTAAAGACATTGCTGGGCGTGCGGCAGGTTTTGGTTTGCCAGCAGTTAAGGTCGATGGTACCGATTTCTTTGCTGTATATGAGGCGGCTCAAACTGCCATTGAACGTGCACGCCGTGGTGAGGGGCCAAGTGTTATTGAAACGATTACTAACCGTTTTTATGGACATTTTGAAGGTGATCCAGGGCTCATTCGCTCAAAAGAAGAAGTCGACTTTGTTAAAGAAAATAAAGACCCTTTGAAAATTTTCCGAGAAAAAGTTAAAGGCAAAATTGATGAAGCTAAATTAGACGAGATTGATGCAGTGTCTAAGGCAAACGTTGATGATGCAGTTGCTAAAGCTCGTGCTGCGGCATATCCAAAACCAGAACAACTCCTTACCGACGTCTATGTCTCTTACTAAAGGAATAGTAAAGATGCCAAATAAAAGTTTTCGTAATGCAATTAAAGAAGCCATTGAATCAGAAATGCGTCGTGACCCAACTGTGTTTGTTGTTGGGGAAGATGTGCGCGGTGGACATGGCGGTAAAAATACCGAAGATAACCAGCTTGAAGGTTTCGGTGGTGTGCTGGGTGTAACTAAAGGTTTGTGGACAGAGTTTGGTTCGGAACGTGTTATTGATACACCAATTACTGAATCTGCAATTATTGGTATGGCGGCTGGCGCTGCTGCAACTGGTTTACGTCCTGTTGCCGATCTAATGTTTATGGATTTCTATGGTGTGTGTCATGACATGCTCTATAACCAAGCCGCTAAATTCCGTTACATGTTCGGTGGAAAAGCAAAAGCACCAATGGTCGTGCGAGGAATGATTGGTGCTGGTTTTTCTGCAGCAGCTCAGCACTCTCAGTCACCTTATAACGTATTTGCCGCAGTTCCAGGCTTAAAAGTTGTGGTTCCATCAACTCCATATGATGTGAAAGGACTTTTAATTCAAGCAATTCGAGATGACGATCCTGTCGTGTTCTGTGAGCACAAAATGCTCTATGACATTAAAGGTGACGTTCCTGATGAAGCCTATACCATTCCTTTTGGAGTAGCGAATTACACCCGAGAAGGTACGGACGTGACCATTATTGCTTTAGGTTTGATGGTCCATCGCGCTAATGAAGTAGCAGATAAGCTAGCAAAAGATGGTATTTCGGTTGAAGTTGTAGACCCTCGAACAATTTCGCCTCTTGATGAAGAAGGAATTTTAGAGTCTGTGGCATCGACAGGGCGTGTTGTGATTGTGGATGAGTCAGCGGCACGCTGTGGTTTTGGTCATGATGTTGCTGCATTGGTTGCACAGAAAGGTTTCCATTATTTGAAAGCACCTGTTGAACTCGTAACGCCACCACATACGCCTGTTCCATTCTCACCAGTTTTAGAAAAAGAATGGATTCCAAGTGTAGAGCGTATTGAGCAAGCTGTGCGAAAAACATTGGAGGCTTAGGATGAGCGAAATTAAAACGCTGGAGATCCCAAAATGGGGATTATCCATGGAAGAAGGCACGATTGCCCAATGGTTAATTAAAGAGGGTGATAGCTTTAATAAAGGCGATGAAATTTGTGAAATTGAAACCACAAAAATCGTCAATGTATTAGAAGCACCTTTTGCGGGAACACTGCGTAAAATCTTAGCAAAAGACGGTGATACTTTACCTGTAGGTGGTCTTATTGCTGTATGTGCTGAAAGCCAAGTTTCTGATGCAGAAATTGAGAAATTTATTGCAGCATTAGGTGGTTCAGCAACTAAAGCATCTGAAACATCTTCAGAACAAAGTAAAGCGGAAACATCTGCACCTGCTGTTGTTGAAAAAAATGCTCAATCTCAGTCTATTGCTGCAAGGACTTCAGCTCCAGTAAAAGCAGCTAAAGGTGACTACGCCGTACCAGAGTCATTACAAGGCTATCAAACATCTGATGAGCTTTTTGCAACTCCGCATGCCTTGAAACTTGCTGAAAAGCATAATGTTAATTTGGCAAGAGTGACGGGTTCTGGTCGTGAAGGACGTATTAGTGTTCAAGACATTCAAAAAGCTGTGCAAGCTGCTGGAGGCCAGTGGCCTGATGTTAAGCAGCAATATCAAGCTAAAGTAGTTAAATCTACTGCCGATGATAGCCGTGTTTTGGCAACACCTGTTGCACGCCGTTTGGCAAAACAATGGGGTATTAATCTCAATGATTGCCGTGTTTCAGGTACCAGAGGCCGAGTTTGCAAAGAAGATGTTGAAGCGGTTTACAACCGTAATAACCCAACGGTGGGAAGTGAACAGTCTACACAGTGTGCTGTTGCTCAACCACAATCGACAATCATCACAGTCGCGATGAATGGTATGCGTAAAGCGATTGCCTCACGCTTGCAAGCGGCAAAACGTAATGCGCCACATTTCCGTCTTGTAGTCGATCTAAACGTAGAAGCACTTCAAAATTTACGTAAGCAGATTAATGAGACTGTTCCACATGTGAAACTTTCTATTAATGACATGCTAATTAAGGCAGCGGCAGCGGCGCTGATTAAAGTACCTGAAGTGAATGTTCAATTTGATGAGGCGACTCAATCAATTTTACAGTTTTCTCAAGCGGATATTTCGGTGGCTGTAGCGATTCCAAACGGTTTAATTACACCCATTGTAAAAGCAGCAAATCAGAAGTCTTTAGCACAGATTTCCGATGACATGCGTGATTTGGCAACGCGTGCCAAGACTGGCAAGTTACAACCTGATGAGTTTCAGGGCGGCAGCTTTAGCATTTCAAATTTAGGAATGTTAGGCATTAAACAGTTCGATGCCATTATTAATCCACCGCAAGGTGCAATTATGGCATTAGGTGCTTCTGAATCTCGTGCTGTTGTTGAAAATGGCAATGTAGTGGTTCGTGAGATTGTCACAGCAACATTGTCATGTGATCACCGAGTCATTGACGGTGCTGTAGGTGCAAAGTTCTTGGCCAGCTTTAAGCAGTTTGTTGAAAACCCAGCTTTAATTTTGGTGTAGGAGAACCCGCATGTCAGAAACTCAATTCGATTTGATTGTGATTGGTGCGGGACCGGGTGGATATGTGGCTGCAATTCGTGCAGCCCAGCTCGGGCTAAAAACCGCAATTGTAGAAGAGCAGCATTTGGGCGGAATATGTCTGAATTGGGGGTGTATTCCAACCAAAGCTCTATTGGCTGGCGCAGAGTTGGCAACTCAATTTAAAAATGCAGCACAGTTTGGTTTTCAGGTATCTCAACTCGATTTTGATATTCAAAAGCTTGTGCAACATAGCCGTCAAGTTTCGGCACAGTTGGTACAAGGCATTGATTACTTGCTTAAAAAGAATCTGGTGACGGTTTTTAATGGTCGTGCTCAACTTACAGCGAAAGAAAAAATTGAAGTGACCGATGCTCAAGGTAAAAGTCAGGCTTTAAGTGCATCACATATTATTTTGGCAACCGGTGCTAAAGCCCGACATATTCCTCAACTTCCTGTCGATGGAACTTATGTCTGGAGTTATAAAGAGGCGCTTATTCCAGAAGAACTGCCAAAAAGCTTACTCGTCGTTGGTTCGGGTGCGATTGGTAGTGAGTTTGCCAGCCTCTATCAAGACTTAGGGTGTCAGGTCACACTTATTGATTTAGCTAAGCAGATTCTACCGACCGAAGATGCAGAAGTTGCTCAATACGTCAGAAAACAATTTGAACAAAAAGGAATGAAGGTTCTAACGGATGCTGTTGTTCAAAGTATTCAAATTGAAAATGGGCAAGTTCACTGTGTAATTGAAACGGCAAATGATGTTCAAACAGTCGTTTTTGACCGTGTGCTTTCGGCAATTGGTGTACAGCCTAATACTGCGGGACTAGGACTGGAACGTTTAGGTGTAGAACTGAACCCGCAAGGTTTTGTGGCAATTGACGATTATTGTAAAACCAACGTAGTAGGGCTTTATGCCATTGGTGATGTTGCTGGAGCACCGTGTCTTGCCCATAAAGCAAGCCATGAAGCCGTGATATGTGTCGAAAAAATTGCTGGTGTGGCAAACGTGCATTCACTCGACCGTAGCCAAATTCCGGGTTGTATTTTTACTCATCCACAAGTGGCTAGCATTGGTCTGACTGAAAGCGCAGCAAAAGCTCAGAACTTACCCGTACGAATCGGCAAGTTTTCTTTAACTGCGAATGGCAAAGCTTTAGCAACTGGAGATGCGTCAGGTTTCGTTAAAACTGTCATACATGCAGAAACGGGTGAATTACTTGGTGCACACATGGTGGGCCATGAAGTGACCGAGCAAATTCAAGGTTTCGCAATTGCTAAATATCTAGAAGCGACTGATGAAAGTCTAGCTCAGGTGATTTTCCCACATCCAACTTTATCAGAAGCCATGCATGAATCCATTTTGGCTTCAATGCAACGAGCGATTCATATGTAGAAATTCTACATTTACAGGAGTTGAAAATGGTTAAGGGATTAAAAAATAAAGTCGCGTTAGTGACAGGGGCAGCTCAAGGCATTGGCCGTGGGATTGCCCTGCGCTTGGCGCAAGAGGGTGTACACATTGCATTGGTCGATATGAAACAAGATCGACTCAATGCTGTGCAGCAAGAGATTCAAGCTCTAGGCGTAAATGCCAGTACGTTTATTGCCGATGTCAGTGACCGCGAACAAGTGTATGCCGCTATAAATCATGCTGAGCAGACACTTGGTGGCTTTGACATCATGATTAATAATGCTGGAATTGCTCAGGTTCAGGCTATTGCAGATACGACACCCGATGAATTCCACAAAATCGTTGATATCAATATTGGCGGTGTACTGTGGGGCATACAGGCTGCTGCTGCAAAATTTAAGCAACGCCAACATAAAAGAAAAATCATTAATGCTTGTTCAATTGCAGGCCATGATGGGTTTGCTTTGCTAGGTGTTTATTCTGCTACCAAGTTTGCAGTGCGTGCGCTTACCCAAGCTGCGGCAAAAGAATATGCCAGTCATGGCATTACGGTAAACGGATATTGTCCCGGAATTGTCGGAACCGACATGTGGATTGAAATTGATAAACGGTTTGCTGAAATTACCGGTGCGGCTATAGGTGAGACCTATAAAAAATATGTAGAAGGCATTGCTTTAGGTAGAGCCCAAACACCAGAGGATGTCGCTGCATTAGTTGCTTTTCTAGCAAGCGAAGATTCAGATTACATTACGGGTCAATCGATTTTAACGGACGGCGGAATTGTCTATCGTTAAAACAACATCCTGATTTGAGGGAGATAATAATGAAAGCAGCGCGTTTTTATGACAGAGGCGATATCCGTATTGAGGATATCCCAGAACCAGAAGTCACTCCCGGCACTGTAGGCATTAAGGTTGCTTGGTGTGGAATTTGTGGTACAGATTTGCATGAATTTATGGAAGGACCGATTTTTATTCCACCGTGTGGACATCCTCATCCTATTTCAGGCGAATCTGCTCCAATCACCATGGGACATGAGTTTTCTGGTGTAGTCTATGCCGTAGGTGAAGGTGTTGATGATATTGAAGTCGGTCAACATGTGGTCGTAGAGCCTTATATTGTGGCGGATGATGTGCCGACTGGACAGGGAGATAATTATCATCTTTCCAAAAATATGAATTTTATTGGTTTAGGTGGTCGTGGCGGCGGTCTATCGGAAAAAATTGCGGTTAAACGCCGTTGGGTACACCCAATCTCTAATAAAATTCCACTTGATCAAGCTGCATTAATTGAACCGTTATCGGTTGGTCATCATGCTTATGTCCGCAGTGGCGCGAAGGCTGGTGATATTGCTCTGGTTGGTGGTGCGGGCCCAATTGGTTTATTGCTTTCGGCAATTTTAAAAGCGAAAGGGCTTAAAGTCATTATTACCGAGTTGAGTGCAAAGCGTAAAGAAAAAGCCAAAGAGTCAGGAGTCGCAGATTATATTTTAGATCCATCAGAAGTTGATGTGGTTTCTGAGGTTATGAAAATCACCAATGGTGATGGCGTCGATGTTGCATTTGAATGTAGTAGCGTTAACAAAGTTCTAGATACTTTGGTTGCGGCAGTGAAACCAACAGGCGTGATAGTGATAGTTTCGATTTGGAGCCATCCAGCATCAATTAATGTGCATAGTGTAGTGATGAAAGAGCTGGATGTACGAGGTACAATTGCCTACGTCAATGACCATCAGGAAACCATTAAGCTGGTTGAAGAAGGTAAAATAAATCTGGAACCTTTTATTACCCAGCGTATTCAACTTGATGATTTGATTTCACAAGGTTTTGAAACCTTAATTCATAACAATGAGTCCGCCGTTAAGATTATCGTACAGCCATAAGTAGACATCTAAACCAATAAAAAAGAGCGATAATTCGCTCTTTTTTATTAAAGTAAATTGTTATTTTGGGCTTCAATAATAGGGGGTAATGGCTGCCCTAAAGAACTTAACGACTCTCGTTCAATCAAACGAACAATTGAATCAAGCGGTAAATCATTTTCTTGTAAACCAAAAGGTTCTTCAATTTGGGCACTTAAGGCATCTAACCCTAAAAACATGTAGGCAATTAAGCCCACAATAAGTGGTGTCCAAATACCTAAAGCTGCTTCAAGACTAAAAGGCAATATGAAACAGAAACAGTAAACAGCGCGATGTAAAAGTACTGAATATGAATAGGGCAAAGGTGTACCAGCAATTCGGTCACAACCGGCTTGAATATTACCTAGCTCAACAATATGACGTGTCAATGTGCTGTAGATAATGTCACTAATTTCGTCATCTTTTAACGCTTTGACCAAATCTTTTTGAATATTTTCGAGGACAAACTGAGGTGCATTAATATGCTCATTTAAATAATCGAGTGAAGAGTTATTTAAATAAGCATGTTCAAGAAATTTCGTTGGCTCTGCTGTTTGTTGGCGCAAACGGTCGCGCAATAAATTACTAAAAATTAAGACCTGATGAATTAAATGCTCGCGTTGTTCATTGGATAGAACATGACTATCTCTAACAATATGCCTTGCATTTGCAATTAAAGCGCCCCATAACTTGCGTCCCTCCCACCAACGGTCATAACATGCGTTATTTCTAAAACCGGTACAAATTGAAAGAATCACACCAAAGATGGTAAATCCAATTGCGGGAACGGTAGGAATTTGAATCCAATGATAATAAGAAAGCCAGACTACACATGCTGAAATAAGAACAACAAAACTCAATGCTGGTAAAACTTTGGGTAGAACAGTTCCTTTCCATGCAAATAAGAGTTTAAAAACGCTGTTTTTATCGCGAACAATCATAGAAAGCCTTTGGACTAACGGACCTAACCAAGTGCAGTATGATACGCCTTAGATCAGATAAATACCTACCTAAAGCTTATGTTTTTGTCTATATCGCCAAAGCGTAGTGCGGCTAATTCCAAAAATATTAGCGACCATATTCAGGTTGTGGTTATATTTTTCCAAAGCTGCTTGCACATTTTCAGGATTAAGCTCTGTATTTGTCTCTGGTAATTTAACGTAATCCTCAGCATTTAAGAGTTCATTCGGTAAGTCTTCGACTTCAATTTCATCTTTACCATTTGCCATTGTTAAAGCATAAAGCAATGTGTTTTTAAGCTCGCGAACATTCCCCGGCCAATCATAGTTAAGCAAAACTTGCATGGCTTTTTGATTGACTTGATGAGGCATTGTGTCCAGTTGCATGGAGCTTTCTTTTAAAATCTGATCGACAATGAGTGGAATATCGACTTTACGTTCTCTAAGAGGCGGTATAAAAATTGGAATCACGCGTAAACGGTAGAGTAGATCGTGACGGAAACGCCCAGCCTTAGCTTCCTCACGTAAAGCTTTGTGCGTTGCTGTAATAATGCGCACATTGGCCTGAATAGGTTTTTCACCACCGACCGGTGTAAATTCACCTGTCTCTAGTATCCGTAATAATTTAGCTTGTAGCTCTAAAGGAATCTCGGCAATTTCATCAAGAAAAAGGGTTCCGCCCGCGGCACGTTCAAACACGCCTTTATGATCGCGAATTGCTCCAGTAAAAGCGCCTTTAACATGCCCAAATAGTTCGCTTTCTAGAATATTGGCATTTAGAGCAGCACAGTTAATGGCAACAAAGATCTTATTTTTACGTTGGCTATAATCATGAATAGCCTTTGCCACCAGTTCTTTACCACTACCAGATTCGCCTCGGACGAGTACTGGAAACTCAGTAATTGCCACCCTTTGAATAATTGAAAACATACGGGCCATTTCTGGTGAACAACTATTGAAAACTTTAGCCAAGTCTTGCAATTGTTCTGTTAGCTCTACTTGATCAGCAATATCATTCTCTATGCTAACGGGTTGTAGAATATGCAATTTTCCGATAATGCGATGCTCTGCGATGTAAATATCATTTTCCTGATAGATGAATCGCTTTCTCATTTTAGGAGTATTAATTTCGAGATATTGATTGTGATGGTCTTGAGTAAGCGCTGCCATACTCTCAACAGAAATGTCATCTGTATTAAATTTATAGTGAATTGCTTGAGTCGTCGTGTCTGCTAAAAACAGACTCGCATTTGGGAATAAAGCTTTTAATTGTTCAAATAAAATAAAAAAATCTTGTTCTGACTCAAAATTTAACTTTGCCATTGTCTGTGTTTCACAATCGTTTCATTGAAACATACTTGAGTTTCAAAGGAACATCAAGCTGAATTTATTTTATAACTTTAATTTTGCTTATTATTTTAAATATTTGATTTTTATATTTATTATTTAATTTTAAATAATTGGCATCTTATTTGCAAAATATAGGAAAGAAATAAATTATTGGGGATATAAACCATGTTCTTTAAACAGTTTTTTGAGCAAGAAAGTTCGACTTATACATATATGCTTGCATGTGAAGAAACATTTGAGGCTGTTTTAATTGACCCAGTCGCATCAGATATAGAGATTTATACAAAAGAATTAGAGCAGCATCAATTTACACTCATCTATACCTTAGACACACATGTTCATGCAGACCATATTACGGCTGCGAATTTGCTGCGTGAACGCTTTCATTGCAAATCAGTTTTACACCGAAATTCAGGTGTAAATTGCGGAGATATTTTAATCACAGATGGTTGCACGCTTAAATTGGGCAACCTTAGTATTGAAGCGCGCTATACACCAGGTCATACCAATGCTTGTACGAGTTATCTGGTTGGAAACATGGTTTTCACTGGGGATGCATTATTAATTGACGGTTGTGGTCGAACTGACTTCCAAGCGGGTAATGCTGGAACACTCTATGACAGTATTCATGAACAACTTTTCAGTTTGCCTGACGATACAATTGTTTATCCGGGACATGATTATAAAGGACGTTTATCTTCGACTATTGCTAATGAACGTTTATATAACTCACGTTTAGGCCAAAAACGGTCACGGGAAGATTTTATTAAATTAATGAATGATTTAAATCTGCCATATCCAAAACAGATCGATAAAGCATTACCAGCTAATCAAGCCTGTGGCTCAACTTCGCAATCTTAGGGTGGCAATATGGAACTCAAACGAATTAATCAAGATTTTTATGTTGCTGGTCAAATCACTGCTGATGAAGTCGCAAAAATTGCGGATCAGGGGATAAAAACTCTGATATGTAACCGTCCAGATGGAGAAGGTGCAGACCAACCCAATGTGATTGAAATTGAAGAAGCAGCTCAGCGACATGGTCTAAATGTAATTTATCAGCCTGTTACGAGTGGCAAAATTACCGATCAACAAGTTACCGAGTTTAAGCAGTTTTACCACAATACTCAGAAACCTGTTTTAGCGTATTGCCGCTCTGGCATGCGTGCCATCAGTCTATGGGCTTTAGCGGAAGTTGACCCAAAAGATGCAGCCCTTTTAGTCGAAACAGGTAACAAACTTGGTTTTAACTTGAAAGGCTTAGTGCCACGTATTTTAAAACGTGATCATGAACCAGCAACGATTCCTTGCTATAGCGTTGTGATTGTGGGTGCTGGTGCAGCTGGAATTTCTGTAGCGTCTAGTCTCTTATGCCGTGAACCGAACTTAGATATTGTCATTATTGATCCAGCAGATACGCATTATTATCAACCCGGCTGGACCATGGTAGGGGCTGGTATTTTTAAGCCGCAAGTGACAGCACGCTCAATGGCAAGTGTGATTCCATCCAAAGTTAAATGGATGAAAGCTGCTGTTGCAGGATTCGACCCTGAGCACAATCAGGTTATTTTGGAAGGATGCCAACCGATTCAATATAAAGCGTTGGTCGTATGCCCCGGTTTAAAACTGAATTGGCATGGGATTGAAGGTTTAGTCGAAACCCTTGGTAAAAATGGGGTGACCTCTAACTATCGCTATGACTTGGCACCTTATACATGGGAACTGGTACAACAGCTAAACGGTGGAAAGGCAATCTTTACTCAACCGCCTATGCCGATTAAATGTGCGGGTGCTCCTCAAAAAGCAATGTATCTTTCAGCCGACTACTGGTTAAAGCAAGGCAAAATTAAAGATATTTCTATCCATTTTTATAACACAGGCGGTGTTTTATTTGGTGTGAAAGAATATGTACCTGCACTGATGCAATATGTCGAAAAATATGCTTCTGAACTGCACTTTAACCATCAACTTGTCAAAGTAGATGGACCTGCAAAAAAAGCATGGTTTAAGGTAGTGAACGATGAAAATGCAGAACTAGTCGAAACCGATTTTGACATGTTGCATGTTGTTCCACCGCAACAAGCGCCTGATTTTATTCGTGCCAGTACTCTCACAGATGAAGCTGGATGGGTGAGCGTTAACCCGCAAACTTTACAACATACCGAGCATGCCAATATTTTTGCTTTAGGCGACGTGATGAATGCACCTAATGCAAAAACTGCTGCTGCGGCACGGGCACAAGCTCCAATTGTCGCTGTGAATGTTCTTGCGAAACTAAAAGGTGAGCAGAACTTTTGTGAGTATAACGGTTATGGTTCATGTCCACTGACTGTAGAGCGTGGAAAAATCGTTCTGGCTGAGTTTGGTTACGGCGGCAAATTACTTCCAAGTTTTCCAAAATGGGTGATTGATGGGCAGCAACCATCTCGCTTGGCATGGTTACTCAAAGAGCAAATTTTGCCACCGATTTATTGGCAAGGCATGCTCAAAGGCCGCGAATGGATGGTCAAACCTGAGCGAGGTTAAGCAAAGCAACGCTTTGTACGAGCGCAAGGCGAAAGCTGTGCTTGAGCGGAAGAGGTTAAACAAAGCAACGCTTTGTACGAGCGCAAGACGAGAACTATGTTCGAGTTAAGAGGTTAAGTAAAGCAACGCTTTACCCTGAGAAGCGATTAAAGCTTCGAAAGAAGGTGAGAACTAGGTTCGAGTAAATACTGTAGTTCATTGCAAATGAAAAACATGAAATTTTAGGCTTCTGATATGTTATTACTTGTCGTTGAAGGCATCGTGATTGGCTTTTTACTTGGTCTTACTGGTGCCGGTGGCGGTATTCTTGCTGTACCTGCGCTTATGACCAGTCAAGGCTGGAGTGTAGCTCAAGCAGCCCCTATTGGTTTATTGGCAGTTGCGCTGTCTACACTGATTGGAACGATTGAAGGGCTATTTAAAAAGATGGTTCGTTATCGTGCTGCAATCTGGATTGCCATTATTGGCGCACCTATGGCACATATCGGAATTTTAATAGCCAACACGATTTCACCTATTTGGCTCATGCTCATGTTTAGCTTAGTTATGTTTACAGTGGGCTATCGACTCATCAGCAACCGAGTTTCGGATTTCCACAACCCACCGTGTCAGGTCAACCCAAGTACGGGGCGCTTTATCTGGAATTTTAAAACGGGAAGCGTTCTTGCGAGCATCGGGATTATTGCTGGACTTTTAACGGGAATGTTAGGGGTTGGTGGTGGTTTTGTGATCGTACCTGCACTTAGAAAAGTCACTAATCTCGACATGCATAGTATTGTTGCCACCTCTCTTATGATTATTTTTCTCATTAGTGGAATAAGTATTGTGATGCATATTGCAGAGGGTTTTCACTATCCAGTAGGCATTACCAGTGCGTTTGCACTCGCATGTGCATTCGGTATGTTGTTAGGCCGCCGAGCCATTCGTTTTATTCCGGCTGCAATTGTACAAAAAGTCTTTGCTTTAATGGTTTTTGCTGTCGCAATTTATATGGTAGTTAAGATTGTTAATCTCACAAATATCTAAGTGATATAGTATTTTGACTTACCTTTATAAATACAAAATTTCCAAATGAAGCCTTAACATTAACTTTGGAAATTTTTGGATTTAAACCATTTAAATTTTTGAGAAAACGATATGAAGCGAGTCAACGTGGCAATTTGTGGTTTTGGACGGATTGGGCAACAAATTGCAGAGCTTCTTTTAAATCGATCGACATACTATAAACAAAAATATCAAATTGATTCCCGTTTAGTGGGGGTATGTAATTCATCATCAGGCTTAATTGACCAAGACGGTTTGCAAGCTGCCAAATGGCTAGATAAAACTCAATATCAAGCAGGCCTCACTGAACAAAAGTTTTTAGAACAGGTACAAGCGGATGTCATTATTGAGACTGGGCCAAGTGATTATGTGACAGGTGGAAAAGGCCTGTTTTATTTAAATTATGCTCTAACACATAACATGAATGCGATAGCAGTATCTAAAGGTGCTTTAGTTGTAGAGGGTAAAAAATTAATTAATTTGGCACATCAACACCATCAAAAATTATTTTTTAGCGGCGCGACGGCTGCGGCTTTACCGACAGTTGATTTGTTTGAATATAACTTGGCAGGCTGTCAGATTTTAGAAATAGAGGGTGTCTTTACTGGAACCACAAATTTTATCTTAAATGATATGTTGCAAAATGAATGTGCATTTGCAGAATCTCTTCAAAAAGCCCAAGCAAAAGGTATTGCCGAACCTAATAGTTCTTTTGATGTAGATGGATGGGATACTGCTGCTAAAATTACAATATTGGCAAATACGGTTTTGGGAGCTGATATAAAAATTCAAGATATTCCAAGACAAGGAATCAGCCATGTTACTGCCGATCATATTCGCGATTGGAAAAAAGAAGATCTAATTCCTCGTCTGGTGGGTTTTATTCATATTGAAAATCAGCAAATTCAAACAGGGGTTGAATTACGTTTAGTCCCAGCAAATCATCCTTTTGCCCATGTTCAAGGTTCTAATAAATGCATTCGCGTGTTAACTCAAGAAATGGGTGAATTTGTGGTTAGTGGAGGAGCATCTGCGCCTTTAGCCACAGCAGCCGCAGCTTTAAAAGATTTCGAGCTGATGCTAAAAACGGGCTGCTAAAATTAATCATGATTTATAAAAAAAGCAGGCTTTTAGGCCTGCTTCTCACAACTTTTTTGAGTATTAAATAACTTTTTTCCAATTTCAAACTTATTAAACATTAAGTAGTTGCCGAGTAAGATCAATAAAATTCCGAATAGAGCGTTTAGGGTCCATACATATCCCTCAAAGAAAGTAGAAACAGAAAGCGCGACTAAAGGGAAGAGCAACGTGCTATAGGCTGCTTTGGCTGCACCAATTCGTCCAACCAGAGAAAAATAAGCAGAGAAACCAATAACCGTACCAAATACAGCTAAGTAAAGTACCGAACTTAAAAATGGAAAATTCATAGGAGGCATTAAATCTTGTCCTGTAAATAAAGCTAGACTTAACATCACCAATGCCCCATAAGTCATGGCATAGCAATTTGTTGAAAAAATATTTAGGCCACGTTTCTGGTGTCTAACACTAATCATGTTCCCTAAAGAAAAACCGTAAGTGCCTATTGCACACAATCCAATACCCATTAATAACTGTGCATTAAACTGACTACTGATGAGGTCATGCCAAAAGAGTAAAACAATACCACCAAGTCCTAAAAGTGCAGCTGGGGCAAAATTTGGTGAAGGTTTTTGCTTAAAAAAGATAAGCGCATTAATGGCATTAAAGAAAACAGCCATCGAAAAAATGACAGACTCTAAACCGCTATTTACATATTTAACCGCGGTATAAAAACAAATAAAGTTTAGGCCGAAAACACAAAGGCCTTGCAGCATACAAAACAAATGGTCTTTTAAAGCAATTCGTTGTAATTTTCCTGAAAATAGTAAAACAACCCAAAGTAATAAGGCTGAAATAGCAAAACGCCATAAAATTGCGACGACGGGTGTTGCATAATGGCTCTGAACGGCAATTCCAATCCATGTTGTTCCCCAAATCAACACCACCGCAACATAGAGTAAAATATTCATAAATTCATCCTCGATTACCAAACTTAAGTATCTAGGAATGCTTCATTTTTCACGTATATATTCTTGTGTTGTACATGCAAGATCTTGCGTTTTTTATAGATCTAAACTAGCTCAATTTTGCTGAATATGGTTAACTTAAGCTCAATGATATTTGTTTTAATTTTGCATGGCCTATCAAACTTTAGAACAGCTACAGCAATCTAAAGCCAAGCTTCACGAAACCGTGGTGCTTGATGAAAATATGCAACTTGCATTTTGGTCTAATGAACAAGATCGTGTAAGTGTCTGTAGCGATCACCATACTTTGAGTCTCTATATTCAAGATGGCTATGAAAGCTATCAAAAAACACCAGTGGGCTGGAAAAATGGCGGTGGGCCGGGTCGTTTTTGTTTATTACCTGAACATCAGGAGTCGACTTGGGATATCCGAGGTGGGCTCAAATTCGTTCACTTGTATTATACCGACCAACATTTGCGTGATGTTGCTGAAAAAATATGGGACAAAGAGCCTAATCAAATTGAACTAAATGAAGTTGTCTTTAATGACGACGAACGGATTCGAGCGCTATATCAGTTTTTTTTACTCGACTGTGACTGGCAAGATTCATCTAATCATTTGCAAATGAGTACAACCGCCAGTTTATTGCTAAATCATTTAATTCGAAGATATAGCAATGTTAAATGGCAACAGCCTGCTATTAAAGGGGGGCTTGCGCCTCATAAGCTCAAATATATTCAAGAATGGATTGAAGATCATCTCGATCAAGCTCTGATTTTGTCAGATTTGGCAAATGTTGTGAATTTAAGCGAATACCATTTTGCCCATATGTTTAAACAATCTATGAATATGGCACCTCACCAATATGTCATGCAAAGACGTTTAACTAAGGCAAAAGGACTAATTCAGTCTTCACACTTTTCTTTACAAGACATTGCATTGGTATGTGGCTTTAGTTCAGCAAGCCATTTGAGCCATCGCTTTAAACAGTTTTATGGTATGAGTCCTTCACAGTTGCGTTAAAGGACTCATGGTTAATTTTCTATAAAAGATAAACCAACAAGCCAATAAGGGCAGATGTAAAAATCACGTATAACACATTAATTTCAAAACGGAACAAGGCAATAAATGCTGCAATGGTAATTAAAGCCGCAACAACATCAAAGTGACCAGAAAAACCTTGTGGCCACAAAACATGGTAGCTAAAAAATAATGCCAGATTTAAAATTACACCGACCACAGCCGCGGTAATCGCAGTGAGTGGCGCCGTAAACTTAATTGCATTATGTGTAGATTCAATGATGGGCGCACCAGCAAAAATAAATACAAATGAAAAGAGAAAAGTAAACCAAGTGACAATGACAGCACCGAGTGCTCCAGCAAAAAATAGATGTTCTGGACCAAGTAGTGCATGATTCACACCGCCTAAAAAACCAACAAAAGCAACAACCATAATCAGTGGACCCGGTGTGGTTTCACCTAAAGCGAGTCCATCAATCATTTGAGTAGGTGAAAGCCACCCAAAGCTATTAACCGCACCTTGATACACATAAGGTAAAACGGCATATGCACCACCAAACGTAAGCAGTGCAGCTTTAGTAAAAAACCATGCCATTTGAGTATAAGAGTGGTGCCATCCAAAATATGAACCTAAAGCTAAAATGGGTAATAACCATAAGCCGATAGCCACAAACATAAGTCTAGCTAAACGCGACCATTGGAATTTAGCATGCTCTGGTGTGGGTGTATCATCATCAATAAATGCTCGACCATAATCTTTTTGACTGGCTTTATGTCCAGCTACTGAAGAAAAAAGTTCTGGGTACTTTTTACTCGCTAAATAGCCGGCAATACCTGCAGATAAAACAATAAGAGGGAATGGAAGTTTTAAAACAAAAATGGCAAAGAAAGCAGCAATTGCAACGGCCCATAAAAACTTATTTTTAAGTGAACGGCTACCTATTCGATAAGTTGCATGGAAAACAATTGCGGTTACGGCAGGTTTAATCCCATAAAAAATTCCCGCAATAACCGGAACATCTCCAAATTTTATGTAAATCCAAGACAGTCCAATTAAAATAAATAAAGACGGTAATACAAATAGAATACCTGCAACCAATCCTCCAGCAGTTCTATGCATAAGCCAACCAATATAGGTTGCTAATTGCTGTGCTTCAGGACCAGGTAATAACATGCAGTAGTTCAGGGCATGCAAAAATCTTTTTTCGGATATCCAGCGCTTTTGTTCAACGAGTTCCTGATGCATCACAGCGATTTGTCCAGCTGGTCCCCCAAAGCTAATAAAGCCGAGCTTTAGCCAAAATAAAAAGGCTTGCCAGAAGGTAACTTGATTAATGCTTTCAGGCAAAGGGGATTTTTCATTTTCCATTTTTTATCCCATCAAAAATTGATTTATTCAGATCATAAACATCAAACTAGCAATTTATAATTAATCGAATAGGTTAGATGTGCTATGCAGCTATAAGATACAGAACAAAAGTGAATTTCTTATTATTTTAAAAAGATATTCTTCTAAAAAATCTCTAGAAGAATATCTATATTTTATTTTTTAGTGGTCATGTTCTAAATAATCTGGTTTTTTCGGCAGCGCAAGGCTACATAAGAAACAGATAATGAGCATAACAATGACATAAATGAAGAAGGTATTTTCAATTCCAGCAGCTTTAAACTGCAATGCAACCGAAGGGGCCGATCCACCAAAAATGGCATTACCTACCGCATAAGAGAATCCTACACCTAGTGCACGCACATGAGGAGGGAACATCTCTGCTTTGACTAAGCCACTAATTGATGTATAGAAGCTCAAGATCATCATCATAAAAATGAGTAGCAAGGTAATGATAATCGGTGAATCTATATAATTAGGCATTCCAATCGCCATAATTGGATAGATAAAAATTGCAGATAATAAGCTAAATGCCAGCATTGAAGAACGTCGCCCAATGCGGTCGGAAATTGAACCAAATACAGGTTGAGCACACATATAGACAAATAACGCGAAGGTCATAATATAACCAACGGTTTTTCCATCCATACCTAAGTTAGTTAAATAGGTTTTTGAATAAACAGTTTCAACATAAAAAGTTAATGAACCCGCAGAGGTATAACCAACCACCAATAAAAAGGTTTTCCAATGTTTTTTAAAGAGTTCTCTTAAGCTACCAGACTCTTCACGTTCGCTATCTTGATGAGAAAGGGTTTCTTCCAAACGACTACGAGCAAGTAAGGATAAAATTGCAGCAAAACCACCAATGACAAACGGAATACGCCAACCGCCATCATGTAATTGTTGCTCACTTAAAAATGCTAATAAAATTACGCCGAGCAAACTTGCTAGTAATTGACCACCAGAGAGTGTGACGTATTGAAAAGAGGAGTAAAAACCACGTTGGCCTTTTAATCCTAATTCACTCATGTAGGTTGCTACGGCGCCATATTCACCACCTACAGATAAACCTTGAAGTAAGCGCACAACGAGTAAAAGAAAAGGAGCAAATAATCCGACTTGATCGTAGGTAGGCAAGGCAGCAAATAAGAAGGAACTCAATGCCATTAAGCAAATAGAAATGACCATTGATTTTTTTCGACCATGTCGATCTGCAATGCGCCCGAATATCCAACTACCAATAGGACGCATAAAAAAACTTGCAGCAAATACACCCCATACATAAATAGCTTTGGTCGAACTATCCATATCGGGTGCAGTTAAGGCTTGTGTAAAATAGGCAGCAAAGACTGCATAGATATAAAAGTCAAACCATTCAACAAGGTTACCAGAGGCCGCACCAACAATACCGCGTATTCTGCTACGTTTTTCTTCCTTAGTGTATGTCATATATATTCCGTCAGTTAGCAGAAAAAAATAGAAATTTTTAGGTGTACTGAACAGGAAATAGCATGAGTTTTTAAATATCACTCAATCCTGAGTACTTACCTTAGAATTCCTCTCCATGCATTTTTTATAATTTTAAATTTCCATTCTAGTGATTGTATGATCTTTTGTTCGATTTAAAGATATTTTTATCGATTATCGAACATTTCCTTAATTTGGTTAGAAGATCATGCACCACAAACTTTATTTAAAATCAAATATGTAATTCATCAACCATATTCTTTATTGTATTCCTCCTTGGTTTTAAGCCTATTTTGAGCTTAGTTTTATTTTGACTATTTGGTAATACTTAAAAAGTTATAGTACCAATTTCAAAGAAAATAAATGAAATTTATATAATGATGACGCTTTATTACATAAAATTTACTTGATCTGAAAATTACATAATTTGTTGTTTCTCGATATGTGTCACTGTATTCTTTCGAGGCTAAAAAATATGGAAGATCTCCGACTTTTAGCATACTTATATTATGCACGGTATGGGCAGGTAGTTATTCAATGGACAGACACTCGTTAAATCTTCACTTCATTACATGCTCTAAAACAGCATTAGCATCATCTATTGCACTGATGACGTCTGTTGTCTATGCAAATGAGGCGGAGGTTTCTCAACTACCTACAATTACCGTGAATGCTACCCAAAACACTAACGATTTATATTCCTCAAAAAAAGTTAATTTATCTGGTTTTCAAACAGGCGATATAAAAAAGATTCCTGCATCTATCACAACAATTACATCTGAACGCATAGCCGATCAGCACGCAAAAACACTGACTGATGTTGTTAAGAATGATTCATCGTTAGGAGATGGCTATGCTGCAATTGGCTATTATCCAAATTTCGTAGCTCGTGGCTTTTCGCTCGATTTAGGTTCAAGTTATCTTATTAATGGCCATAACATTCGTGGTGAACAAAACGTTGCTTTAGAAAACAAAGAGCGCGTAGAAATTTTAAAAGGGATTTCTGCAATTCAAAGTGGAATGTCGACTCCAGGTGGTGTTGTCAACTATGTAACCAAACGACCTGCCGATGTTAAGAGTGTTACCGTCGATGCAAACTCAGAAGGTGGTTATACACTTGCAACGGATGTAGGCGGCTTTTTGACTGATAAATTTGGATATCGAATTAATTTAGCCCATGAAAGTATTCACCCAAATGTCGATCATGCAAATGGTAAACGTGAGTTTGGTTCAGTTGCTTTAGATTGGAAAATTAATGATCGCTCTAAACTACTGTTTGATATTGAAGCTCAGCATCAAAGCCAACGCTCAGTTCCGGGGTATCAACTGCTTGATGGACAAGTACCAACAAATGTTGATGAAGACCGTTTGTTGGGGTATCAGTCTTGGAGCAAACCTGTTGTAAATAACAGCGTAAATGCAAGCTTGAAATATCAATATGCCTTTAACGATCAGTGGAATGGCAGCTTAAGTGCATCGCAAAGCCGTGTTGTGATTGATGATAATAGTGCTTTCCCATGGGGATGTTATAACGATAATTGTGAAGTTACAGGTTTAGGCAATACTTTTGATAAACACGGTAATTACGATATTTACGATTTCCGTAGCCCAGATGACACACGTATTACTAATCAATTTGCTGCTGGGCTAAATGGACAATTCAACACTGCCAACATTCAACATCAGGTTGCTTTGGAACTACAACGTACTTATAAGACCTTAAAGCACCATACACCTCTTAATGTAGCGGTAGGAACAGGCAATATTTATCAAGATACGATTGACTACAGCCCATCATCAGATAGCTTAGGCGATCGTTACAAAGCTCTAGAAAGTGATCAGACTGCTTTCACGATATCTGACCGAGTTCAATTTAACGAGCAATGGTCAACTTTACTGGGTGGAAAACTTATTCACCTTGATGAACAGGCTTATAATTCAGATGGACAACAAAGCCGAGATACAGACCTAAATAAGTTTTTACCGCAATTAGCTCTCATGTATAGCCCCACTGCTACGACTAATCTTTATGCATCATATGCCAAAGGGTTATCTGATGGTGGTGAAGCACCTTGGTTTGCTAATAATGCTCTTGAAATTTTAGCACCTAGAAACTCTGAACAATTTGAACTTGGTGTTAAGCAACAAGTACAAAACTTCTTAATAACGGCTGCTATCTTTGATTTAAAACAGGATAATCAATACAGTAAAGTCAATGCCGATGGATCTTTCGATTTTGTTGAACAAGGTGAACAGCATAATCAAGGTATTGAATTAGGTCTGACTGGCGCCTTAACTGATACAGTTGACGTAAGCTCTGGCGTTACCTATACCAAATCTCGCCTTGTTGATGTTGATACTGACAGTTATAGAGGCCACCAAACTCAAAATGTACCAAAATTACGCGCAACTGCTCAGTTATCTTATAAAGTACCTTCAGTTGAAGGTTTAAGACTGTTAAGTGGCATGCAATATAGTAGTAGTAAATATGCAAACAAAGAGGCAACTGCAAAAGTAGGTGGATATAGTGTCTTTAATATTGGTGCTGCCTATAAAACAAATTTTGCTGGGCATGACACGACGTTTAGATTCAATATTGACAACTTATTTAATAAGAAATATTGGCGTGACGTTGGTCCATTCATGGGGGATGACTATCTATTCTTGGGTAGTCCTCGTACAGCTCAATTCTCTACAACTTTTAATTTTTAAAATTTATAAGACAAATAAAAAAGGAGCTTATAAAAGCTCCTTTTTTATTTCAGGAATTAAGCCGACATTTTTGGTTTAACCATATTATTAATCGACAAGATATCATCAAGCACTTGTGCCGATAATAAGCCTTCGTTCTGAACTAAAGCCAATACGCTTTGCCCAGTTTCGTTTGCAGTTTTAGCAATACGAGTTGTAGTTTCATAACCTAAATATGGGTTAAGTGCAGTCACAATCCCAATTGAGTTTTCAACTAAAGCTTTACAATGCTCAGGGTTCGCCGTAATCGTATCAATACATTTACTTTGGAACATTGCCATCGCGTTACCAAGCAAATCCATCGATTCAAATAGTTTGAATGCAATAAGTGGTTCCATTGCATTCAACTGTAGTTGACCAGCTTCAGCAGCTAAAGTTACAGCCAAATCATTTGCAATAATCTGGAAGCAAGCAAGGTTCATTGCTTCAGGAATAACTGGGTTTACTTTACCCGGCATGATGGAACTACCAGGTTGACGTGCTTCTAAGTTAATTTCATTGATACCAGTACGTGGACCACTTGAAAGTAAGCGCAAGTCGTTAGCAATTTTAGAAAGTTTAGTTGCGGTACGCTTTAATAAACCAGATAAAAGAACAAAGTCACCCATATCTGAAGTTGCTTCGATTAAGTCAGGAGCAGACTTAATTTTTTTACCAGAAATTTTTTCAAGCGCTTGAATCGCAAGTTCACGGTAACTATATTCAGTGGTAATGCCCGTACCAATCGCTGTGCCACCAAGGTTCATATAAGCTAGAACATTTGGAATAAGCGTATTAATTTGCTCAAGGTCTTTTTGTAAGGTTACTGCAAAAGCACCAAACTCTTGACCCAATGTCATAGGCACAGCATCTTGTAACTGAGTACGACCCATTTTTAAGATGTGAGCAAACTCTTGAGATTTATTACGGAAACTTAAAATTAAGTTATTAAAAGGAAGATTTAGTTCATCTAAGCTTAATAACAAACCTAAACGAATTGCAGTAGGGTACACGTCATTTGTTGACTGTGACATGTTGATATCATTATTTGGATGTAGATATTGATATTGACCTTTAGAATGTCCCATATATTCTAAAGCAACATTCGCCAATACTTCATTTGCATTCATATTGGTTGAAGTGCCAGCACCGCCTTGCATCATATCAATCGGGAACTGGTCGTGAAAATTACCGCGAATAAGTTGATTACAGCTGTATTCAATCGCTTCAAATTTAGTTTGATCTAAGCTTTTAAGATTATAGTTAGCTTCAGCACAAGCAAGTTTTACCATTGCTAATGCTTTAATTAAATGAGGGAAATTTCCAACCTTGCTTTGGGTTAAATTAAAGTTTTCTAGAGCACGTAATGTTTGAACTCCGTAATAATCATTATTGTTGATTTCTCTATAACCAATAAGATCCTTCTCAATACGGGTGGTAATTTCAGCGTTCATCATTAAACTTCGAATTAGTAGAGTAGATAATTCATATTAGATTTCGAAATGCTTCACTTCTAATGCATTTATCAAGTTAATTATGCATTTTTTGCATATCAGTTTTCTTCTTTTCTAAATTTAAAAATAAAAAATTCTGTTTCCTGCACTAATTAAATCTAAATTTTATTTTTTAAATTAACAGTTTACTGTTTAGATAAATTTAATATGAAAAAATTCTTTGATGAACAAAATGGCCATGTAATTAAAAAATAACCGAATACGAAATTATAGATTCATTAATTTAAGTGAAATATCAAGTAAATTAATAAGGTTTACAGCACAAAGAGTGTAGCTTATCTAACAAATTTATATAAAAATGTGATGCATTTCACATAAAAACCACTATAATACGAAAAAATCCTAGTTTTAAGTTTATGTTAAAAGTCACAGCTGCATTAATTATTTTGGGTAGTTTTACATACTATGTACTTTTTCAGGGTGAAGAGAAGAGAGAGTCAAAAACTTCTCGTCTGCTTAAAGAAGCCGAGCAATCTATTGCTTCTGCGGAAACCTCTGTAAACAAGGCAAATAGTATCGTAGCAGTATCTTATAAATAGCCACGGTTACTTAGCTTAACTATTTTACATTATCCATCAAAATATTGTTTTACCTAAATTTTATTAAACTTTAGGTAAAAGACCGTATGTATAGAGACAAAATTCATGAGAATGAAGTTTATCGCCTATGATCCCAATTCTGGGGAAAAAGTAAGCTTAAAAGAGCATATCCATCAAATGGACAAATACACCACTTATATCTTTTTTAGCGATGAAAAAGATAATATGGTGTTTAACCCACAGAAAAAACAAGTTTTTGAAATCACTCAATATACTTCTAATATGATGGTTGAAATTTCAAGAAAGCTATATTATCTCATTGGTGAATATTAGAAATTTGTTTCAGCTCAATCTCGGATAGATACTTTAGTAGAATAGTCAGGTTTATTTAGTTGAATTATACTGCAAATATATCTTCTGATTTGAATGATTTTATTAGGTCAGAAAGCTTAAATCCTGAAATAATCAAAATAGTAACATTTTAGTTTTACAGTCCGTATTCTTCCCCAAGATACGGACTTTTTTTTATCAAAATTAAAAACATGATGAAAACATAAGATTATTTTTATTTTTTATTAAGATTGAAGTGTTCATTTACTTAGGTTATGTTTAATTTAATTATTGATTTAAAATAATTTTTACCGCAATAATTTTATAATTGTATGAGTTGATGAGTTAAATCAAAGTCTTTTATTCTCTTACACTCTTTTCTATGTCAGAATTATTAAATACATACTTTTATCGTTTGGCCTTGCCATTCTTCCATCGCATTTTTGCAGGTACTCCCATGTTTTATATTTTTCATTCATCTATTCAGCTATTTATCCAGCTTCCCAACAAGACAAATTAAGGACATAAATATAAAAAGGGAATGCATAAAATGAACTTAGAAGTACGTTGGGTAGAAGATCTTTTGACATTAGAGCGTGAGCGTTCTATTTCAAAGGCGGCCGAAAAGCGATTTATTAGTCAATCTGCTTTTACGCGTAGAATTCAGCAATTAGAAGAGATGATAGGAGCTGAAGTTATTATTAGAAATAATAAAAATAATATTGAATTTACAGACATTGGGCGGATTATGCTGGTTATGTCTAAAAATATTGAAAAGCAGGTGGAAGAGACCGCTAAGCTGATTAAAAATATTAAAAATGAAACCGAATCTACTATTCGTTTTTGTGTTGTTCATTCATTAGCTTCTGGTTTTTTAACGACTTTTTTGAAAAAATTCCCAACGTTTATGCGTGATTTAAAAATCGAAATTGTAGCGACCAATAGTGGTGAGGGTTTATCTCTTTTAAAAGAGGGTGCCTGCGATTTTATGATTTGTTATGCAGACCGATCTAATATTAATCGTGTTGGTGATGATATTTTAAGCGGAATCAAGATTGCGGAAACAGAGATTGTTCCTGTATCAGCTACCGAAGCCGACCATACGCCTAAGCATACAATTCAGAATAATTTTTCATTGCTTGCTTACAGTAAACATGCGTATTTGCGAAAATTAGTGGACCAACTGATCGAAGGTAAACTAATTTATAAAACCTTATATGAGACTGATAATGCAACTAATTTGAAAGAGCTGGTATTGCAAGGCCTAGGGGTGGCATGGATTCCAAAAATTAATGTAGAGGAAGATCTTGCTAACGGAAAACTGGTCATGTTGGATCATCATGAATATTGTCTTCCTCAAGATATTTACATTTTTAAAAATAATTTGAGTGATAACAAAGCAGTCCAACAAATCTGGAAGGGCTTCCAAACTCAGCCTGATTAAAATTTATAATTATGGGCTGTATTCAGCAAAGTTATATACAAAGTAATCAATTAAAGCGTCCATACCTTTGTCTTTATGATGAAAGGCTTTATAAAGCATTGCTCATGGTCTAGATTCTTTGTTAATTTAGACCATATATCAATAATTCAGAAATCTAGTGAGCATTTTTATATGTGCTTTACCTGCTTTCATTCCTTTTGAATGGATTATTTGATCCAGACGGAGACAATTTTGTTTGATCTAGATAGTAGATTACTAAATATTTTTTATCATATTTATCGGTTTAAAAGCGTTTCAATGGCTGCTGATGCTATTGGTCTTACCCAACCGAGTGTTAGTAATGGACTGAACAAAATCCGTCAGCATTTTAATGACCCGCTTTTTATTCGTGTTGGGAATGAAATGATTCCGACCGAATTAGCTAAAGAAATCTTTCCGCTCATTAGTGAAGTAATTGATAAAGTTGAAAGTATTAATAACTTTAGTGTGAACTTTGACCCACTTACCTCGGATCAACTTTTTACTATTGCGATGACTGATGTATCTCATCTGGTCTTATTGCCGCAATTAACAAACTATTTAAAAGAGAAAGCTCCTTTAATTCGTTTGAATATTCGGCCGATTACACCAGAAACTAGCTATCAAATGGCAAATGGTGAAATTGACCTTGCAATTGGCTTTTTACCTCAATTAGAAGAAGGCTTTTATCAACAAAAGTTTTTCAAACAACATTATGTTGTGATTAGCTCTAAGAGCCATCCTCGTTTAGACCCAAATAATTTTACTTTAGATGATTATATGCGGGAATATCATATCGATATTGATGCAGGAATTGGTCACTACCACATTAAAAATGAATTACAGAACAAAGGATTAGATAGGAATATCTTAATTCGCTTACCAAGTTATCTAGGCGTTGGTTTAGTCGTTCAAGAAACAGATGCGATTGCAACCGTACCGTATTATTTGAGCCAAGTCTTATTGGTCAGAGAAAATTTACAGATTTTACCAGCACCTCTCGACTTCCCAACTTATGATGTTAAACAACATTGGCATATGTCTTGTCATCATAAAAGTAGCCATAAATGGTTCCGCCAAACCTGTTATGAACTTTTTAAAGTCTAAAAAGAAGATGTAAGAAAAACTCCTACATCTTCTGTGTGGTTTGATTTTTAGATTTCAATTGCGACAGCTGTAGCTTCACCGCCACCAATACATAACGCAGCAACACCTTTCTTTTTACCTAGGCGTTTTAAAGCATAGATAAGAGAAAGGATAATTCTTGAACCCGTTGCGCCAATTGGGTGTCCTAAAGCACAAGCACCACCATGTACGTTTACTTTTGCTTCATCAATGCCTAGCTCATGAATTGGCGCCATTGCGACCATTGCAAAAGCTTCATTAATTTCCCAAGCATCTACCTCGTCAACAGACCAACCAGCACGCTCAAGTACTTTTTGAATCGCACTAATTGGAGCAATTGTAAACTCGCTTGGATGCTGTGAATGACTAGAAGTCGCCACAATTTTTGCTAAAGTATTTAAACCATGAGACTGAGCATATTTTTCAGTGGTGAGCACTAATGCAGCAGCACCATCAGAAATTGAGCTTGAGTTAGCCGCTGTAATTGTACCGTCTTTACTAAAAGCAGGGCGTAAAGTTGGGATTTTTTCAAGATTCGCTTTTAATGGTTGTTCATCTTGATCAATAATTTCAACACCTTTACGTGTTTTTACTTCAACAGGAACAATTTCTTCTTTGAAGTAACCTTCTGTAATCGCAGTTTGCGCTTTTTTAAGTGAAGAAATCGCGAAATTATCCATTTGCTCACGTGTAAAGCCTTTGGTATTTGCCATGTCTTGAGCAAAAGAACCCATTAATCGGCCTGTTTCTGCATCTTCAAGACCATCTAAAAACATGTGGTCTTTAATTTCGCCATGTCCCATACGGTAACCACCGCGAGCTTTCGGCAAAATATAAGGCGCATTGGTCATAGATTCCATGCCACCCGCAACAATAATGTTGGCACTACCAGCTTTTAAGGTATCTGATGCCATTAATACAGCTTTCATTGCAGAGCCACACAGTTTATTAATGGTGACTGCACCTACATGATCGGGTACACCAGCTTTACGCATAGCCTGACGAGCTGGTCCTTGGCCTATACCTGCACTCAGTACGCAACCAAAAATAACTTCATCTACTTGGTCTGGTGCAACACCTGCACGTTTAATCGATTCAAGGATTACTGCAGCACCAAGCTCTGGAGCTGTTAAAGAAGATAAACTGCCCTGAAAACCGCCCATTGCAGTACGACTACCTGAAACTATAACAATTGAACTCATCTTAATATCTCTTATTGGTGTATTTGCTAAATTTGCCTCTAGCCGAAACTAAAGGCGCCATTAAATTAAAAAGTAGGTGGGGTGTAACTAAGCGTCCTTCCAAAGAACCACAATAAAAATAAAACTAAAGGAAAATGTACGACGAGCTGAGTGACTGTAAAACCAATCACATCTTTTGCTTTTAGTTTTAAAATGCCTAACATTGGAAGCATGAAGAATGGATTGATTAAGTTTGGTAAAGCTTCAGCTGCGTTATAAATTTGTACTGACCAACCCAAATGAACTTTTAAATCATTTGCCGCTTGCATCACATACGGGGCTTCAATGATCCATTTTCCACCGCCAGAAGGTACAAAGAACCCGAGTATGGCAGAGTAAATTCCCATCACAATTGCAAAAGTTTCTTTTGAAGCGATTGAAACGAAAAATTCGGCAACATAATGCGACAGCGATAAATCTTGACTGTTTAAAGCTTGCGTCATAATAAACGCGATACTTCCGTACAACGGGAACTGGATTAAAATACCTGATACAGCTGGAACTGCCTTTGCAACAGCATTTAAAAAGTTTCGTGGCGTTCCATGTAATGCTAGACCTAGCATTAAAAAAACAAAGTTGTATGTGTTTAAACTTGAAATGGCAATGATAGGATTACTTTTTGAAAATTCAAAAAACATCCAGATTAGACCTAAAGCCACCACAATAATCGTTAAAATAGGCGAGTTTTCTAACCAATCACCCGGACGGGTCGACTTTTCCTCATGGGGCTTTTCTTCTTCAAACTGCACATTAAAACTATCAATCGTTTTAACGTTATCACCTTTTGGAGCTGACCAATACGCGATTGCGATTGAAACAATCACCAAAATAATGGTCATCGCAATTGATTGCCAAAGAAAGATCGTTTCTGTAAATGGAATAACACCGGTCAAATTATAAATCGACTCAGGCAAACTGCTTTTATTCGCTTGAAGCTGTGCTGCTGACGAACTAATTCCCAACGCCCAAGTTGCACCCATACCAATAATTGCAGCTGCGGCGGCAGCACGATAATCCATATTGAGTTCTTTACGTTTCGCTAATGCGATCACTAGAAGCGCAGTAAGAATCGTACTTACCGCCCAATTAACCAGTGAAATTAACAAGCTGACGGTCGCAACCAAAACAATAGCACCACGCCCAGAATTTGGAATACGCGCCATTTTTTGAATCAGGAATTTTACGGGCTTAGATACGGAAACGACATAACCCACAATAATTAGCATGGTCATTTGTAGCGTAAATGGAATAAGACTCCAAAAACCATTACCAAATGACGTCGCTACATCTTGGATTGGAGCACCAATACCCAAAGCGGCAATAGAGACAATAATGACGCCGAGTAGAGCAAAAATATATGAATCTGGAAACCACTTTTCAGACCAGTCACTAATCCGAAGGGCAAATCTTTCAAAAATTCCTTGCTGTTTTTCCATAGCTGAAAAAATCCTTCTCGTTCTTATTCGTTGACAGCACATCCGGTGCTTAAAGAGGCTAAGACTTAAGCTCACTTTCTAACTTAAGTCTTGTTTAGCTAATTAAAAATTAAAATTTAAGCAACTAAGGTTTTATAGAATTCGACGCCTGTAACAGCTTGAATCTGTTCTAGAGTGACATCTTTAGCAAGTTCAATCAGTTCAACACCTTGTGGGGTAATGTCCATTACACCTAAGTCAGTGATTACGCGGTGAACCACGCCTTTACCGGTTAAAGGTAAACTACAGTTTTTCACAATTTTTGGCGTACCGTCTTTTGCACAATGTTCCATAAGAACTACAACTTTTTGGACACCAACAACCAAATCCATTGCGCCGCCCATACCTTTTACTTTCTTGCCTGGGATCATCCAGTTAGCTAAGTCACCATTTTCGGAAACTTCCATTGCACCTAAAATTGCAATGTTTACATGGCCGCCACGGATCATGGCAAATGACGCTGAGCTTGAGAAAAAAGCAGCACCAGGGCGAGCAGTAACCGTTTGTTTGCCAGCATTAATTAAGTCGGCATCAACAGTTTCTTCAGTCGGAAATTCGCCAATACCTAATAAACCATTTTCAGATTGAAGCCAAACATTAATATTTTCAGGAATATAGTTGGCAACTAGGGTAGGTAAGCCAATACCCAAATTGACATAAAAACCATCTTCAAGTTCTTTTGCAGCACGTTGTGCCATTTCATTGCGTGACCAAGCCATTTTATACTGCCTCCGTGCTTAAAGTTTTATGCTCAATGCGTTTTTCAGGTGATGCATTAAGTACAATGCGATTTACATAGATACCCGCTAAATGGATTTCATGCGGATCCAATTCACCAATTTCAACAACCTGTTCAACTTCAGCAATTGTAATTTTTCCAGCCATTGCACATTCAGGGTTAAAGTTCTGAGCAGTTTTACGGAAAACTAAATTACCCGCTTTATCGGCTTTATATGCTTTAACAAGTGCTACATCGGCTGTTAAAGATTCTTCTAAAATGTAGTTTTTGCCTTTAAAGGTACGTTCTTCTTTACCTTCAGCAATCAGTGTACCTACGCCAGTTTGAGTATAAAATGCAGGAATTCCAGCACCACCAGCACGTAACTTTTCAGCTAAAGTTCCTTGTGGGGTGAGTTCTACATCAAGTTCACCATTTAAATACTGACGCTCAAATTCTTTGTTTTCTCCAACATAAGAAGAGATCATTTTTTTAATCTGTTTGGTTTGAAGCAAAATACCTAAGCCAAAGTCATCTATACCTGCGTTATTAGAAATACAAGTGAGACCAGTTACACCACTTTGTTTAACTGCAACAATCAGTTTTTCAGGAATTCCGCATAAACCAAAACCGCCAACGGCAAGTGTTTGATTATCTGCAATAACATCTTTCAGTGCTGCCTCTGCATTGGCATAAACTTTATTCATTCTATTGTTATCCTATATCCCTTAGTGATTTTAGTTTTAGCATCTAGTTTTATGTTATAGAAGTTAATTTTTTAAAAGGATTAATAAGTATAATCAATGAATCGCATCAAATTAACAACAAAAGATAAGAAGCACAAAAGCAAAAAATCATTTCATCGCATTGAAATTTATCATAATTAAGAAATTTACCTTAGCCGTAAGCTTAGCTCATCCTAAAATACAGTATTTAATTTTTTAAAATTTATATTGAAGCAATGCCTCAATAAATTGAGCTGAAATATTTGAAATTTCAAAGTTCTTTTTATAGACAATTCCAACTGTTTTATGAATAGCTTCGTCTTGTAGCTCAATTAATACATTATGTTCTTTATCAATGTGCGTCGCAAAATGTCTTGGAATTGCACTTACCCCAATTCCATAAGCAACAAAACTCGAAAGTGATGAAATTTGGTGACATTCAACCTTTAAATCGAGCGTTATATTATTTCGTAAACAATTTTGCTCAACCAAATAACGAACAATCGAAGGTTTTTGCAAAGTGACAAATGGGTTAGAACAAAGCTGTTGCCAAGTAATTGACGAAGCCTGTGCAAGGGGATGAGTCTTTGGTAATAGAGCTAAAAAATCTTCTTCAAAAAGCGGTTTAAACTCTAAACCTTCAGTGAGATCTGGCTCAAAACATAGGCCAAGCTCAAAAATACCATCCTGTACTTTTTCGATGATGGTTTCATTAGGAATATCATGAATTGAAAAATTAAGGTTAGGATGGAGACTCAAAAACTCATGAATGACTTGAGGCAAAATTGCATGAGTCACAAATGGCATAGAGGCAATACTTAAGGTTCCACGATTAAGCTTAAACCTTTGTTTAACATCATTTTCCATTTCATCCCAATTGGCAATTAATTTTTTTGCATAGGGAATAAGTGATTTACCTTCCTGAGTAAGTTCAACACGGCGTGTATTACGGTTAAATAGTTTCCCACCTAATTCTTCTTCTAGACTTTTGATAGTGAGACTTAAAGCGGACTGGCTAAGATGTAAATCTAAAGAGGCATTGGCATAGTTGAGGGTACGAGCAAGGGCCAAAAAAGCTTTTAGTTGTTTAAGCGTCATTTCGTTCCTTTAGATTACAGTTCCAGCCTAGTGCTGTAATTTATACGAAAATTTGTCTAATAAGATGTTTTTTGACAAAAAATTAAGAAAAAGGAATGAGCAGACAAGCGACTCAACTACTTTAGTAAATTTTCCCAACAAAATTCATCTCTGTTGTTTGCAAAGTATAGAGCCATTCCAACTCCATGGAAAAATAAATGACCTAACCAAATTACTTGAGGAGCAACTTTTAAACCTTCTAATAAAATAGTTGATGAATAAATTGCTAATAAAAAGGTGAAAAAGATGGTGTAGGTAGCACTTGCTACAAATTTATATTTTGGTGCTAATTGAGGAATTTTATATCCAATCAAAATTTGCATACCGCAATTTATGATGAGCGAAAGTATACCCACAATGACTTGTGGTACATTTAGATATTCTAAAGAGAGTTGTTCGATTATAAAAATGATTTGCCACAGTAGAAACATGCCCAGAGGGTACAATACAAATTTAATCCACATCATATTTTGTTTTCTTATCAAGACTTTATAAGGGTATTTTATTGAATAACAAAGATTAAATAAATACTGTTTTTATTCAATAGTAAAAGCTGAAATGTAAGAGTAATAAATACTAAGTAAATTACTTAGACCACCTTCGGGTGGTTTTTCATTTTCTGAACTGTTAAATTTTACTCATTATTAAAATGGATAATTTCATGAAAAAGATAATTTTATTAGGAGTGGTGGTTTTATTAGGTGGGTGTGTAACTCCCTCTACTCAAATGATTAATAATAAATTTAGTGAAGTACAACCTTCTATACCTTCAGTGTCAGGTATATGGACGATTTCGATCGGTTCTAGTATATCAACAATAAAACTTGATTCAGATGGCAATGGAATACTTTGTGACGATACTAATGGGCATGTTGTATTCAACAAAGTTAAGTATGCAAATAATATGATTTACATTCAAAATGGTATGACTCTACAAGTGAAGCTTCTAAACAAAGATATACTCGAATCTAGAATAACGTTAAGTGCCTCCAATTCAAATATGGTCTACAAAGCCGATAATGACTTAAAGTCAGCATCATTGAAGTGTGCCAAAGAATTATAGATAACTATCTTCATAAACCCTCAGTGGTTTTATTACCCAGAGGAAAGTAAAGTTGGCATAAGAATCTCATCTGGTCATTGTTGTTGATTCGCTAATTGCATTGCCATTAAGTATTACTAACAGCTTTTGTAATAAATTGTGGTAGATTCTTAACAATTAAGGTTTTGATAGTATTTTCATGTACCATTTCGAGATTAAAAAAATTAAAATCATTTAAGGCAAAATGAAATGAATAAGATCACCCTAATTTTGATAGTCGCTCTGCTTTTTTGTATTTTAGCTAACTATGAAAGTTTCAACTTATTAAAAATTCATGAAACTGCCAGTAGCGAAATTAACAAAACTCTTCCTAAAAACTAATCCACCTATGGGTGGTTTTTTTATACCCTAAGCTCTTAAATTTTACTAATTAATAATAAAGGGTAATTTCATGAGAAAAACTTTAATTGGAGCTTTATTCTTAACGTTTGGAGCCTCAGTAAGTGCGGCATCGAAAATTGAAAAAGAGGAAACAAAAAAATTTTCAACAATGAAGCAATGTATTGAATGGTTAGATTCTAAATACCCAAATAGCAAATGGCATAAAGATAGGGGTACCTCCTGGAATTTAGAAAATGATAATTCAAATTTTTTATCTGGAATTACACATGTTCCTAGTGACGAAAATAAAAAACTGACACATCCAATTGCGATTTATTGCAAATTAAAAGAAACAGGTACCGAAGGCATCTTCTATGAAGGAAAATACATCCTCATAGAGGCTATTTAATCTCAAAATTTAATTGAACAAACCTACTCAATGAGTGGGTTTCTTATTGCCTCAAGGAAAGTAAAGATGGTGCAAGAATCACATCTGGTCTTGTTATTGATTCACAGAATGCTGCACACGAAGGTGAATATCCTTCTAAGTGTAGAAATCTTTAAATACTAAATAAATTACTTAGACCACCTTTGGGTGGTTTTTCGTTTTCTGAACTGTTAAATTTTACGCATTATAAAAGTGGATAATTTTATGAAAAACATTATTTTTTTAGGGCTAGTTCTCAGCTTAATTGGGTGTTCAACAGCTCCAGTTGCTTCAAATACAGCGAAACAAGTACCTAATGAGAGAGTGTACAATCAGAAGTATCTAAAAAAGCAGGCTCCTGAACAAGCAAAAGTTACTTTTTTAAGAGATAAAGGTTTTTTAGGTTCTGGCTGTAGTCATGATATTTATGTTAATAACGAAAAAGTATTCTCAATTCGTTCAAATGAAATAGCTACTATTTATCTTGAGCCTAAATATTATATCTTTAGATTAGAAACAGGTGGCGGGATGTGCCCAAATATTTCAACCTCACAAGAAACTGAAGTTAAACCCGGGGTTGAGATAGAGTATCGAATTTTACTCCCATCTGACTTTAATTTAAGACTAACTCGAATGAAATAAAAGAGTAAGAGTCTGTGTCTAAGGCAGTCAAGCAATGTTAAATTTCAATTGAACCCACTCATCATTAAGTGGGTTTTTTTCTTACTTACTAATAGATTACTCAGTTCACTGAAAATATTTATTAAATTATTTTAAAAAATATATTATTTGATTGCCTTTATTAAATAATATAGAGATATTTATTTAATTAACTCAATAATTAATAAGTTTTATAAAACAATGAAACTTTAAAATAATAACTTTTTACCATACAAATAACATATCTATATGTAATTTATAGGTATTTTAAAATTTAAATAAATTACATTGTTTTTAAATATTTTAGTGATATTTTATTTTAGGCACATTTACCTATTACCAAGCATAGATGTTGTGATTTTTATCATTATAGGTTTGGGATAACCTAAATATCTTTTGGTAATTTTAAACCTAATATTTATTCTTTAGGGAGAAAGAATATATGTGGGAATTATTTGTAATTCTACTTTCGCTTGGGCTGTTAATGTACACAGCTTACAAGGGCTTTTCTGTCATTCTCATGGCACCAATTTGTGCCTTACTTGCAGTTTTACTCATTAATCCAGCCAATGTTTTACCGTTTTATTCGGGTGTGTTTATGCCCAAAATGGTGAACTTTATTAAAGATTACTTTCTTGTATTTTTGCTCGGGGCAATTTTCGGTAAAGTCGTTGAAATGTCAGGAATTGCCGAGTCTATTGCTCGAACCATTGTGAGATGGATTGGAGCAAAAAAAGCGATTTTAACCGTTGTGTTATTAGGTGCAATTTTAACATATAGTGGTGTCAGCTTATTTGTTGCTGTATTTGCAATTTATCCTTTTGCCAATCAGCTTTTTAGACAAGCTAACATTCCAAAACGTTTAATTCCAGGCACAATCGCGCTTGGTGCATTCACATTTACCATGGATGCATTGCCAGGTACACCGCAAATCCAGAACGTTATTCCAACCACGTTCTTTGGTACCAATATTTATGCCGCCCCATTTTTAGGGATTATTGGCGCTATTTTTGTTTTATCTGCAGGTTTAGCCTATTTGGAGTGGCGTCGTCGCGCTGCTGCAAAAGCGGGTGAAGGCTTTTCTGGTTTTGGAGTAGACAATACGTCGTCTCAAGAAATTGAAGCCGATATATCTATGCAAAATAATGGAAGTACAGCTCGTCAGTTTTTAGCATTTGTACCTCTCATTCTTGTTGCAGTAATGAACAAATATTTGTCTAAAGCAATTAAAGAGTGGTATCCACATGGCTTTGATTTTGCCACTGTAGGTTTAGCCGATTACACCGTTGATGTTGCAAAAACGGGGGCGATCTGGGCTGTTGGTTTAGCACTTATTGTCGGAATTATTGCTGCAATTTTATTTGACTACCAACGTGTAGTGACGAACTTTAAAGAGGGCATTAATGCCAGTATTGGTGGCTCACTTTTAGCAGTGATGAATACAGCTTCTGAATATGGTTTCGGTGCAATTATTGCGTCATTACCGGGCTTTGCCCTGATTAGTCATGCAATGAGCAGTACCTTCACAAATCCATTGGTAAATGGTGCGGTAACCACGACAGTTTTAGCGGGTATTACCGGTTCAGCTTCTGGTGGCATGAGTATCGCTCTAAGTGCGATGGCCGAACACTATAACGCCGCGATTTTAGCAGCAGGTATTCCACCAGAAGTTATGCACCGTGTGGTTGCAATGGCATCGGGCGGTATGGATACACTTCCACATAATGGTGCTGTCATTACCTTACTTGCTGTTACAGGTTTAACCCATAAACAGTCGTATAAGGATATTTTTGCAGTCACAGTAATTAAAACGTTAGCGGTATTTGTGGTGATTACGGTCTTTACAGTGACTGGTATTGTTTAAACCAACAAGTTAAAAATATTAAGGAGTGAATAGATGACTAAACTTTTAGACGGAAAAGTAGCCTTTATTACAGGCTCTGCAAGCGGGATCGGTCTAGAAATTGCCAAGAAATTTGCTCAAGAAGGTGCAAAAGTTGTCATTTCTGATATGAATGCTGAAAAGTGCCAAGAAACGGCAAAACTGCTAACAGGACAAGGCTTTGAAGCATTATCTGCACCATGTGACGTAACTGAGGAAGATGCTTATAAACAAGCAATTGAGTTAACTCAACAGACCTTTGGAACAGTTGATATTTTAATTAATAATGCTGGTTTTCAACACGTTGCACCTATTGAAGAGTTTCCAACCGCTGTTTTTCAAAAGCTCGTTCAAGTCATGCTTACTGGTTCGTTTATTGGCATTAAACATGTTTTCCCAATCATGAAAGCTCAAAAATCGGGCCGTATTATTAATATGGCTTCAATTAATGGCTTGATTGGCTTTGCAGGTAAAGCAGGTTATAACAGCGCGAAGCATGGTTTAATCGGTTTGACAAAGGTTGCCGCATTAGAATGTGCACGTGACGGTATTACGGTAAATGCCTTATGCCCAGGTTATGTCGACACACCATTGGTTCGCGGTCAAATTGCAGACTTGGCTAAAACCAGAAATGTTAGTCTAGACAGTGCACTTGAAGATGTAATTCTGGCAATGGTTCCTCAAAAACGTTTGTTATCTGTTGAAGAAATTGCTAATTATGCAATTTTCCTTGCGAGTGACAAAGCAGGTGGGGTAACGGGTCAGGCTGTGGTTATGGATGGTGGTTATACCGCACAATAATTTAGAGTTTTATAAAAGCCGCTTATTTTTTAATAGGCGGTTTTTTATAAATAAAAGATATGTAAGTTTAGTGTTCAAAACGATGATTTATCTCAACTATAGTTGCTTATAAAAATTTAATAAAATAAGTTTGTTAAGGTATGAAATTATACTTTAAAGGTATTTAACTTATTTCCAATTTTAAAATCTAATAGAGTATGAGAAAGTAATCTTTACTCTCTTTCTTGATTAGATATTTTCAGGAAAATTCGTCAATTAAAGGATATTAATTGGCATACAAGTTGCTTTTTAAGCAATAAGTTATTTAGCTAGGTGAAAAGGATATGATATCACTCAGCCAACAGACGGAACTCAATCATTATTCACGTAAAGCTGAATTTGCGCAGAATTTGATGTCCACAATTTGTGGTGAACACCGTCTAGACACAATTTACAAAGACACTCTCGATTTTCACTATGATGGAATGCGCCTGCCTAATAAAAAAATGGCAATTGGCACAATCAGTTATGGTGCAAATGTTGCCATTAACATCTCTAATCTAAAAGCTTATAGCATTAGCTTACCGATACAAGGCAGACAAGCTCTCAACATTCGTGGCGCTCATTATCAGTCTGATGAAAACAGAGGCCTTATTGTTTCAAATAACGATCAGCAAGATTTGATTATTGATAAAGATTGTCGAAAATTTCAGGTGGTTATTCCAGAACGAAGCATGCAAATTGTTCTTGCAGATCTACTGAATAAACCGATAGATGCACCCATCATTTTTAATCCAGAAATGCATCTGGACTCGGAACAACTGATTGGTGCATGGTGGAAAAATATTCAGAATTTTTTACAGTTAAAATCTCAATATAGCAATTTTTATGGTTTGCAGATGCTGTCTGAAGACTATGAAAATTTTGTAATTAAAGCGTTATTGTTATCTCAAGAAAATAATTATTCTGAAAGTTTAAAGTTACTTTCGCATCAGGATGAACCAGCCTATATCCGAAAGGTGCGGAATTTCATTATTGAACATGCGCATGAAGAAATCTGTGCAGAAGACTTGCAACGCCTAGCTGGGGTTTCAAAATCAAAATTGTATGATGAATTTCAACAATACTACGGCACAAGCCCAATGTCCTATTTGAAAAAGTATCGTCTACAACAAATTTATAAAATCTTGAGCACCACGGGAGCGGATAGAAAAGTATCTATTTCTAAGCTTGCTTATGACTGGGGTTTTAATCATTTAAGTCGTTTTTCTCAAGAATACCGCGAAGAGTTTGGTGAAAAACCAAGTGAAACGAAGGGCAAAATTTTTTAAGCATTTAACCTCTTAACTAATAAAAACCCTGATTGAATTAACTCAATCAGGGTTTTTATTTATCTCTATATTTTAAATACTATTTTCAAGATTCAATACTTGCTTACTTTTAGATTTTTCATAAATGACTTTAAGACTAAGGGCAATAAATGAAATGAAGGTTGGTAAAGCAAGAATAAAGAAAATACCGCTTAAACTTAAGTTAAACGTGAAAATGAGTGAGCCAAAGAAAGCACCTATAATTGCGCCGATACGACCAATACCATGCATCCACGAAACGCCAACCGCGCGGCACACCACTGGGTAGAAAATAGCTGCAAGTGGAAGTAAAGAAGATTGAGCACCAGCAAGTAATGCACCAATTAAGAAAATGGTAATACCCAATAAGAAAATATTTGAACTAACTAAGCCGGCGACAATGAATAGCCCAAAAGCAATTAAATAAGAATATTTAATGACTGTGGTCGGGTTCAGTTTATCCATGTACCAACCCATAATGGTTGCACCAATCACACCACCAAAAGGGAAAATAGCTGCAATTAAACTAAATTGTTGCGTCGTAAACCCAGCTGTTTTTAAAATTGTTGGCATCCAGCTTGTTAAAAGATAAAACACTAAAAGGCTCGTAAAGCAGCACAGCCAAAGCATGCTTGAGCCCCAGAGGTATTTCCCTAAAACGATTTTAACCGGATTTTCCTCTGATGCTGTTTCTGTTTGGGCTAAGACAAGTTTTACTGGTTCTTGGAATGGATGCCCTTGAATATCTTCTAAAATTCGTTGTGCTTTATCTTGTTGTTGGCGCGTAATTAAGTATTGAGTCGATTCAGGTAATTTAAGTAATAAAGCAACCACTAAAATTAGGGGAATACTTCCACCAATAATAATCACTTTAGCCCAGCCATAACTTTCTAATAGATAAGCTGACAACACACCACCACAAGAAATACCAAGCATAAAACCGCAACCTGCTAATCCTGTTAGGAATGCTTTACGTTTTACAGGCATATATTCAGAGACAATGGTACTGATGTTTGGCATGGCAGCACCTAAACCGATACCTGTAATAAAGCGGTAAATCATGAGATCTTGAGTAGAGTCGGCAAAGCCACACAAAATGGTAAATATTGAAAACAAAAGGCTCGTAAAAACAATGACGCCTTTACGCCCAAACTTATCGGACATAGGGCCTGAAATAATGGCACCGATTGACATACCGACTAAAGCGGCACTTAAAACAGGCGCAAGCTGAGGCTTGGTAATTCCCCAGTCATCCAGTAATGCTGGAGCAATAAAACCAATAATTCCTGTGTCTAAGCCATCACAGAAGAAGACAAAAAAGCCGAGTATAAAAACCATCCACTGCAATGGGGACAATTTTTCGCGGTTGATTACCGAATTTGCATCTATCGTTTTCATATGTATTCCTTAACTCATTAAAATTTTCTGCTGTAATTAACAAAGAAACGGTTTTCCGAAAAATCGTTTCCATGCTTAACGTCGTAATTGATAAAGATGTACTGAAGGGCTAAACCTTTGAGAAAAGGCTGTTGAAGGGCATAATTGACAATAACGTTTGCTTCACTTTCTTTGTTTTTTAAGCCATCTGCTGTTTTAAAGTGATCGCCATATACATATTTGAAAGTGGTATTTAAACCGGGTACATAATCTTTAAAGTCATAGCCATAGATGAAGTGATAAGACTTTTCATCTTGTTTGAAGAAACCGGTCGTGTTCCAGTTAATAAAATAAGTTTCAGGCAAGAAACCATCAGGTAGTGGATAGGCAGACTCGCCAATAATTTGTTGATAACCCACACCAAAGCTGTGATTTTTTATTTTGAGCGTTTCTAATAAACCTACATTTTGCGCATCGATGTCAAAAAGGTGTCCATTATCTTTGGCATTGAAATATTTGAATTTTGAATTAACTGAAAAATTAGCGTTTTTCCATAGGTGGTCAATGCCGACATAATGTTTGTTATATAAATCCTCCATATTTCCAAAGTAATATTCACCCTTCAATGTAGGCGTAAATTGATAACGCAGATCTATATAATTAAGTCCATCGGAGTAGCCAGTCACACCTTTTGAAGTAAAAGAAAATCTGTGAAAGTCTTCTTCATTTCGCGGAGATACTTTTTCAATACGGCCAATTTCAGCAAAAAGCTTATCGCTCAATTGAGACTTAAGGTTGGTTCCCCAATAAGACGTCAGAAGTTGTCGGCTTGCATCTACAGTTGTTACGGGTAAATCCAGCCATAGTTCACCAATGCTTAGTAGCATCTTGTTATAGCCTAATTTTAAGGTCGCACCATATTTTAGATAATCAGGTGCTTGGGACTGCGTGGTTTTATCAAAAGGCAATACCGTATCTGCAACATGTTTATCTTGGCTTAAACGAACTGCATATTGTGCTGAAGCATTTGCGCCAATTTGAATTGAGGTTCCACCAATTTCTAACGGCGTATCATGCATACTTGAGTTGTAAAATAGAGAAACTGATTGTGACCAGCTACCTGTGTCCTTTACATCTGGGTTGTCATAGTTTCTGTCTATATATGCATTTTTTGATGTAAATTTCCATTCTTCATCCGCTGAATAAGCCTGAGTAGAAAATGCACTACAACATAAAATATTGATGAGCATTAACGTTTTTTGTTGTCCATAAATTGGCCATGGTCGATGCATAAATAAACGCCTTAATTTAGAAAATGACTGGGCTTTTTTTATGTAATCAAACGAATTACATGACTTGATTGAACTATTTTTAGCCAATTGTCACTATCCAATAAGTCCTAATCTTCATCCATTTTTTCCAAATTAGATAAAAAGCATTCATTTCATCTTTAATTTAAAGTTTTGAAATATAGGTGTTTCTTTGTTTTTAATTTTTTATCCAGTTTGATTGATTTTGATAATTGCGCAGAGATTGGATAGTGCTTGCAGCTTTTGGACAGTCTAAAAAAAAATTTGGATAGAAGATAAAGCCATAACAATGTCAGGAGTTGACACTATGGCAGGTCAAACCATTCAAATTAAAACTGCATCTGGAAAGCAGTTCAGTGCGTATTTAGCGACACCAGAAACAGGAAAAGGACCTGGAGTGGTGCTTTGTCAGGAAATCTTTGGAGTGAATGCCGCCATGCGGGAAAAAGCGGATTTTCTTGCGGAAGAAGGCTATACCGTTTTAGTTCCTGATTTATTTTGGCGTGTAGCACCTAATATTGAACTGAGTTATACACCAGAAGCTTTTCAAAAAGCTTTTGAACTTTATCAGCAATATGATGAAAACCTAGGTGTTGAAGATATTCAAGACAGCTTATCTTTTTTAAAGACTCGACCAGAATGTGACACTTCTACAGGCCTCGGCGTGGTGGGCTATTGTTTAGGTGGAAAGCTTGCTTATCTAGCAGGCTGCCGACTTTCTGACGTGGCATGTGCCGTAGGTTATTACGGTGTAGGAATCGAAAAAGCATTAGATGAGTTAGCTAACGTAAAAGGGCGTTTGGTTTTACATATTGCAGAACTAGACCAATTTACACCGTCAGATGCGAGACAAGCGATTGTCGATGCAGCTAACCAATATTCAAATGTACAAGCCTATGTTTACGAAGGTGTTGATCATGCTTTTGCACGACCAAAAAGCAATCATTACCACAAACCTTCAGCACGCTTTGCTCACGAGCGTACAGTAACCGCTCTACATGAAACCATTGGGCCGAGATATGACTTAGTTGCCTTATGGGAAGAGCATATACGCCATGAGTTCGATACACGTGACGTACCAGCAACCATGGCAACGATGGTCGCGGAGCCGTATGTTAACCACATTCCAACTTTGACGGGTGGCGTAGGCCAAAGCCAGCTTGCTCGTTTTTATCAATATCATTTTGTTCATCAAAACCCAAAAGATATGAAGATCACTTCGATCTCTCGTACCGTTGGCTCAACGCAAGTGGTGGACGAATTCATTATGAGCTTTACCCACGACGCTGAAATTGACTGGTTATTACCGGGTGTAAAACCGACTGGTAAATATGTAGAAATTCCAATGTTGGGTGTAATTCAGTTCAGAGGTTCAAAGTTGTGCCATGAGCATATTTACTGGGACCAAGCATCGGTACTGGTTCAAATTGGTTTATTAGACCCAGCAGGCTTACCCGTTGCAGGTGTCGAGACAGCGCGAAAACTTCTTGATGAAGATCTTCCTTCAAATACTTTGATGCCATCTTGGTCAAGTAGTGAAGGCAAGCCAGTTAATTAAGGAGTATCTGCAATGAATATAGATTTAAAAGGAAAAGTCGCTGTGGTGAGCGGTGGTGCAACACTGATTGGTAAAGCTGTTGTACAAGCTTTGGTAAGTGCAGGTGCTCATGTCGCTATCTTAGATATCGATGCCAAAGGCAAGGCAATTGCAGAAAGCTTTAATCATGATGTGATGTTTATTCAAACCGATTTAACCAGTGATGCGGCTATTCAACAAGCTGTAGCAGATATTCACCAACATTTAGGTGAAGTGAGTTACTTGGTGAATTTGGCATGTACATATTTAGATGATGGTTTTAAATCTTCACGTCAGGACTGGTTACAAGCACTCGATATTAATTTGGTCTCTACAGTTGAGCTGAGCCGTGCTTTATACCATGACCTAAAAAAGCAGCAAGGTTCAATCGTTAACTTTACTTCAATCTCGGCCAAAGTAGCACAAACAGGGCGCTGGTTATATCCAGTTTCCAAAGCCGCAATACGTCAACTCACACAAAGCATGGCAATGGATTTTGCTGGCGATGGTATTCGCGTCAACTCAGTTTCACCGGGTTGGACATGGTCTCGTGTCATTGCAGAAGTCAGTGGCAATAACCGTGAAAAAGCCGATAGCGTGGCAGCCGATTATCACTTACTAGGCCGATTGGGTCATCCCGAAGAGGTCGCCAATGTTGTTTTGTTTTTATTGTCACCTGCTGCGAGCTTTGTGACCGGAGCAGATTATGCAGTCGACGGTGGCTATTCAGTGATGGGCCCTGAAGGATCACAGCCCGCTATTCCGCGTTTAGCCGAATAGCACAGCGTTTTAAAAGCACATTTAGAAAATTATGGAGAATATTATGCGCCGTATTGCAATTGTTGGAGCAGGACAGTCTGGTTTACAGCTTGGTTTAGGCTTATTAGATACAGGCTATGACGTGACAATGATCACCAACCGAACTGCCGATGAAATCCGCCAAGGTAAAGTCATGTCAAGCCAGTGTATGTTTCATACCGCTTTACAAACTGAACGTGACTTGGGACTAAATTTTTGGGAAGAACAATGCCCAGCAGTAGAAGGCATTGGGCTAGCTTTAGTCAATCCTGAAAATGGTGGTAAAGCATTTGAATGGAGTGCTCGTCTTGAGCGTTACGCTCAATCGGTCGATCAACGCGTCAAAATGCCATATTGGATGGAAGAATTTGAACGCCGTGGCGGTCGATTGGTAATTCAGGATGTTGGAATAGAAGAGTTAGAACAACTCGCAAACGACTACGAGCTTGTATTACTCGCGGCTGGTAAAGGTGAAGTCGTTAAACAGTTTGAACGTGATGATGTGCGCAGTGTTTTTGATAAGCCTCAACGCGCTTTGGCTTTGACCTACGTCAAAAACATGAAGCCAATTTCACCTTATTCACGTGTGACTTTTAACATTATTCCTGAAGTCGGCGAATACTTTTCATTTCCAGCACTTACCGTGAATGGGCCTTGCGACATCATGGTGTTTGAAGGTATTCCAAACGGTCCAATGGACTGCTGGCAAGATGTCAAAACACCGGAACAGCATTTGCAGTGTAGTTTGGACTTACTCCAGAAATTTCTGCCTTGGGAATATGAACGTTGCGCAAATGTTGAGCTGACCGATGCTGGTGGATATTTGGCAGGACGTTTCCCACCAACCGTACGCAAACCCGTTTTGACATTACCGTCTGGCAAGAAAATTTTTGGCATGGCAGATGCCTTAGTGGTAAATGACCCGATTACTGGTCAAGGCTCAAACAATGCGGCTAAGTGTAGCAAGATCTATTTCGATGCCATTTTAGCCAATGATAATCAAAGCTTTAGCGAACAATGGATGGTTCAAACTTTTGAACGTTATTGGGCTTATGCAGAAAAAGTCGTAGCTTGGACCAATAGCTTGTTAGTTCCACCGCAGCCACATGTTGTTGAACTATTAGCAGCTGCAAGCCAAAACCAAAGCATTGCTTCAATTATGGCCAATAACTTTGATGACCCGCGCTCTTTTGCCCCTTGGTGGTTTGATGCAGATCAGGCTCAGGCATTCTTGGCTTCAAAAACCGCAGCAAAAGTAGCCTAGGTCATAGTCAAAGGGAGATATGAAAAATGGACACAATTGAAACTTTAGCTTTACAAGCAATTAATGCTGAAAATCCAAGAGAAATCCGTAACTTACTTGGACAGTTTGCAACTGGCGTTACCGTGATTACAACTCGTGGTAAAGATGGCCGGAAAATAGGCATGACAGCCAATTCATTTTCATCGCTGTCTTTAGATCCGCCATTAATTTTGTGGAGTCTTTCAAAAACAGCGCCAAGTTTGTCAGATTTTGTAGAGGCTGAATATTTTGCCATTCACATGTTGGCACAGGAGCATCACCAGCTTTCGGGACATTTTGCTCGAGGTGCTGAAGATAAATTTGCAGGTATTGCCCATCAACAATGCAATGCAGGCGTTCCAATTTTGTCCGATGCACTCGCAACCTTAGTTTGCCGCAATGTAAATCAGTATGAAGGGGGAGATCACCTGATTTTTATTGGTCAAATTGAACAATACCAACAACGCCAAGGTGAACCATTGGTATTCCACGCAGGAAAGTATCGGATTGCTGCTGAGCATCCAGAATTAGCACATTAATTCACCACAATCACGATCAATCCGGTCGTGATTTTTTTATAGGAAATAAGAAGATGAAAAGCACTTTAATTAAACATGGATTTTTAGCAGGGACATTGCTGGGTTTGCCATTAGTTTCTCATGCCTATGATTTACCGACCGTAAACTTAGGTATGACCAGCTTTCTCGATGGCGGTCTACCCGCAGGGCCCGGCTGGTATGCTCAAACCTACTTTCAAAATTACGATAGCAATAAACTGGTCGATGCCAATGGACAAAAACTCGGTTTATCTAAAACAGATTTAAATTATCAAGTATTGGTTGAGCAGATTAGTTATTTATCGAATATCCGAGTAAAAGATAAAGCCAGCCTAGGTATGAATTTTCTAATTCCTTTTGTCAGTAAAATGGACATGGATGATGGCTTGAATAATGCTGCCATTAAAGCCCAAAGTGGCTTTGGGGACATTATGATTGGACCTTTTATTCAGTTTGATCCAGTCATGGGTGCACAAGGGCCGAAGTTTGTACATCGTTTTGAGTTTCAGGTCAATTTACCTACTGGCGAATACGATCGGCAAAAAGATATTAACCCAAGTAATAACGCTGTTTCGTTTGATCCTTATTGGGCAGCAATATATTGGTTCAATCCAAAGTGGACAGCTTCAACACGCATCCATTACCTCTATAACTTTAAAAATGATGACCCAAGCTATGCTTTTGCTGGAGCTAATGACATGCAGGCAGGGCAAGCAATTCATGCAAACTTTGCAACAGACTATGCTATTACCGAACAGTTCCGTTTAGGGCTCAATGGCTATTGGTTAAAACAAGTCACGGACACCGAAGTTGATGGTGAAAAAGTCAAAGGTCGACGTGAACAAGTTTGGGCAATTGGTCCCGGTGCGATGTACAGTTTTTCTAAAAATGATCACTTAGTTGCAAATGCTTATTTTGAGCAAGATGCTGAAAACCGCCCAGAGGGCACACGACTACAAGTTCGCTATATCCATCATTTCTAAATCATAAAAAAAGCCTCTTATATCAATAAATATAAAAGGCTTTTATCTATTTTAAGCTTAAGAAAAAATTGAAGTAATTAAGCCTTCACTTTGACCCGAGCGGCGAGTAGAAGAAGGTAATTCACCATAACGACGTTTATATTCTTGTGAAAAACGGCCTAAATGGCTAAATCCCCACTTAAATGCCACATCTGTTACCGATAGATTTTCATTATGCATAAGCTCTAAATGGGCTTGCTCAAAACGTAATTCTTTTAGATAAGACATGGGGGTGGTCCCCAAATAATTTTTAAAGCCAGTAAATAAGGTTCTTACGCTCACACCTGCATGTTCAGCCAAAATTTCGACATTAAGCGGTTCATGTAAATGTTCTTTAATATAGGCTTCTGTACGCTTCACGAAATAAGGAGAGACTGTTTTTTCTTTATAATGATCAATTTTATGTAATGCATTATTAGGTTGACCATAAATCAGTGCATTAAACAGATTTGACTCAAATTGTTTAAAGGCTAGAGGATGATGAAGCGGATGTTGCTCGCATGCTAAGGCATCCATCAAGGTTCTAACGAGCTGTAAAAAATAGGCTCCACTTTGTGTAGAAAAGTCTAATTTTGGGTCAAAAATGAGTAAGTTGTTATCTGAATCGGCAATGTGCTGACGACAATGATAAGTAAAATCATCCTTTGAAACTTTTAAAATGAGCTGCGGTGAGTTCGCGTGCCAGCGCATACGTAAAGATTGCTGAGGAGAAATAAGAGAAGCAACTTGAGAATAAGAAATAAACTTTTGTGAACCAAACTCGATTTCTGCGTAGCCTTGAGTTGGAATTTGAATTAGGTAAAAGTTATCCAGATGATCTGGTTCAATAATGACATCCGCGCCATATTCCAAGCGACTAATAGACAGTGCGCCTGTTTTAACATGGTGCATGGTTGCACTGAAATCTCGCTTCTGATGAGAGATTTTAAGATCATGCGGTTTAAAAATTTGCCCAACATTTCGGCAGGTTTCGCTTAAATCGTGATGATCAAACACCAAATTATGATTGGTAAATATAGACTCATTTTGAAAATGACGTCCACTGAGTTCTGGGGAGTTGGCTTGGTTCATATTTATCCCTTTTGGCTCACTCCTGTATTTACTTATGTTGCAGAAGCTCTAAAACTTCGCTGTGCAGCAAGTAAATACGGCACTTAAAAAATTAAGTTACTCGCAAATTACAATGAGATATAAGCAAAATACAGACCAATTTAACCGCTAATTAATGTGATTTTCTCAAATTTTTAATTCGGATTTCGTCCATCAATTTAGTAAATTCGAGAAATAGAATAGGGGGATATAAAAGGTGCTATAAGTTAATCTCATCATGATCTTATTCCTTAAGATCTATCAAAATTTATAGCAAATCCGAGCGAACTGGTCAATTTATTTTGTCGGAATTTATTATTTTATACTATTGAATATAAAGGTTTTTTAATTTTTTAAATAAAAATTCAATATACCCTTTACAGAGTATATTGAATCATTTCAGGTTTAGTGGTTTTTAAATTATTTGCACTTAAGCTATTTATATTTTCAATGTGATGTATTGCTCTGTAAAAACTTCTCGCTGTAGATCCGGTAGTTTTGCAGAGCTTGTTCATCTAACCAATTTTTTACGGCTTCAATCATTGGCGGCGGACCACATAAATACATATCAAAAGCCTGTTCAGCCAATTGATCTTTATTTAAGTGCTCATGAATATAACCCGCTTTACCTTGCCAAGCTTCGGTTGCTTTAGTCACAATCGGGTGATAACTAAAGTTTGGAAGCTGTTCTGCGTAGGCATGTAAACGCTGTTGTTCACACAAATCGGTTTCACTATTTACGCCGTAATACAACTGAACTGCAGGTGAGTTTGGTTGATCAACCAAGTTATCAAGCATTCCCAAGAAAGCTGATAATCCTGTTCCACCAGCAACAAAAACCAATGGTCGCTGTACTTCGCGTAAATAGAAACTACCAAGTGGCGCTTCAATGAATAGAGTTTGTCCAACCTGACAGCGATCACGCAAGTAATTGCTCATAACACCGTCTGGCAATAAACGAATTAAAAATTGCAATTGATTGGTCGCGTTCGGTCTATTGGCAAAAGAATAAGAACGCCAATCTTCAGTTTCAGGAATTTGCAAACGAGCATATTGTCCCGGCAAAAACTGAAGTTGCTCAGCATGACTGCTTGCGTCAAGATGCAAAATTGCTGTCGTTTCAGAAACCAGCTCAACCGCGGTAACTTTGGTTTCAATTTTTAAGGTATCGCCAGCATTACAAATGGCAGAATCATGATCGAAATAAAAAGCTGCATCGGATTTCACACGCGTCTGGCAAGCTAACATTTTTCGCTCGGCCAAATCACGTTCACTTAATGCATCTTCATCGACATATTCTTGTTCATAAATTCCTGTTTCACACTGTCCCTGACATGTACCACAAACACCTTCACGGCAGTCTAGCGGTAAGTTAATTCCCTGACGAACTGCTGCATCAAGCAACAATTCGTCGTTATTTACCGAAATGAAAAAGGTTTTGCCATCGGCAAAGTTAAGTGCAACTGAATGTCCCATTTTCATTCCCCTTAAACGTGATAGAAGTCTAAAACGGAATCAATTTTGTCATTGAGCAAAATGCTGTGCTGACGACGAATGCGGAAACCATCTGCTGTTTGGCGTAAAAGATAAGTAGCGTGTCCGTAAAAACAGCCTTCTAAACCTTGACGGTTATACAGTGTTTGCCATGCAACTTTTGCTTCAATTAGACCATCATCCAGTGTTTTAACTCGAATGTTATTCATGCTGTGTAACGTACGTGGTAATGGCGTTGCCGAAGCTGCTTTTCCTGTACGAATACGGAATACACGGTCTTCGAGTCCGGTACGGTCCGCATAATAAATATAAGACAAGCCCTGATTCGGATCTTGAACATAGTTATGGTCATCAATCCATTGCGGAATATGATATTCACTATCTTCATCGTAAAGTTCTAAATAGGCATCCCAGTCATAAGCATCACAAAGTTCTGCTTTTTTGTACAAAAACTGAGATACAGCAAAATATAGTTCTTGTGACATGGTTACACCTCATCCATTACAGCATTGTTTTCGAAAGTAATATCCTGCATTTTCAGCGCTTTCTTATTTAAGCCATCGAGCATTAGACGTTGCCAGTGTCCATGTTGATTCACATAGAGTCCTTCATGGGTAAACTCACGGCCAGTAATGACAGGTTGAATGCCTAAGTCTTGTGAGTTTTTGGTCGCTCCATATTCCCAAGACTGACAACCGCGAGAAATATCGCTCCAGCGTTCAAGTCGTGCCTGAAAACCTTTTTGTTGTTCACGGAATTCGACTAAATCGTCTGGTGTACCAAGGCCTGATACGTTAAAGAAATCTTCAAACTGGCGAATACGGTTACGGCGCGCTTCAGCAGATTCGCCTTTAACACCAATACACTGACTAATGACTTCGGTTTTATTCCATGCCACAGGACGAACAATACGAAGTTGTGAGCTAATCTGGTCCATAAAGAATAGGCTAGGGTACAAGTTCAAGTTTCTTAAACGATGCATTGCCCACTCAGCATATTTGTCGCCATATTTTTCGACTAAATAAGGCATAACTGTGCTGTAACCCGGACGAACTGTTGGATTCGGCATATCGCTAAACAGCACACTATGACCATTTTTAAAGCTGAACCAGCCATCATCAGTCTCGGAATCACCCGCACCTAACTTGCTGTAATCGAGTGTGTCGAGTTCTGCACCTTTAGAAGCATTGACTTGTTGGCGATGTTGGACTGTAGAGACATAGTTATAGTGAACAGTACTTACATGGTAGCCATCTAGGCCATTTTCATTTTGTAGCTTCCAGTTACCTGCAAAGGTATAAGATGACTTGCCTTGTAATACTTCGAGTTCACCTGTTGGCGACTGATTAACCATTAAATCAAGGAACAGTTTTGCATCGCCCAAAAAGTCTTCTAGAGAATCTGTTGCTTGAGTATCAAGGCTTACAAATACAAAACCACGATAGCTAGCAATACGGCCTTGCTTTAAGCCACGGCTTGATTTATCAAAATCTTCGCAATATTCACTCGGTGCTTTTACTTTGACCAAACGGCCATCTGACTTGTAGCACCACGCATGGAATGGACAAGTAAATGTAGATTGGTTGCCTTTAGCAACGCGTGTTAATGTCGCGCCGCGGTGCTCACAAGCATTGACCATGGCGTGTAATTCGCCTTTACCATCACGGCTCACAATAATCGGCTGACGACCAATTTGAACAGTGAGGAAATCATGATTGTTTGGAATTTCACTTTCGTGACATGCATAAATCCAAACCTTTTCAAAAATGAATTCCATTTCCAAATCAAACAGCTCAGGCTCGGTAAACATATTGCGTGCAATACGAAACACGCCATCTTTAGGACGGAAGTCGATACATCCATCTACAAAATCATTCCATTGTTTTAAATTAGATGAGGTCATTTGCTCAATCCTATTCATTCAGCTTTTAACTGATTGAACCGCGATTAGACCTTTACCTCTATCCGTTTTTTCCAGATCTTTATCCACTTTGTGCAGTTTTGATTTTTTAATAAAATTATTTTCAAGGGAGTAATGAGGATTCTAAATTTGTATGGTGTCTTATCTTCTTAAACTTCCCTATAATCCTAAAGAGCATAAAGTGAAACCTTGTGAGTTAAGCCTATGAAAGAACACAAATTAAAATTACAAATCAGAATTCTTTCAGAGCGAAATATTGCATTTGGTCCTGGAAAGGCAGACTTACTTGAGGCAATTGAGAGAACTGGTTCGATCTCACAAGCGGCAAAATCTATGAATATGAGCTACCGCCGTGCATGGCAATTGGTAGACACCATGAATCAGTGCTTCGAAACAGCCTTAGTTGAAACTCAAACGGGTGGAACACATGGTGGTGGGGCTGCGGTCACAGCTTTAGGCCAGAAAGTCTTACAACACTATCGCCAAATGGAAATCAATGCTCGACAAGCCTTAGAACATGATTATCAAATTATGAGTAGGTATTTAAAATAGCTAAATTAAAAGACTTTGTAGTGACTGAATCTTTTAATTTGGTATAGCTTTTGCTTAATAAAAAGTGCACGCTGAAAAAGCACTGCTGCAATTTTCAGTTACACAGACAATGGCGTCTATTCTGTACTATCGTAAAAGATGGTCGGGGATAGGCGTTTTTTATTGTGTATCCGAAAAAGTGGCTGGCATAAACGACTGATCTGTTTACAGATCTTTATGGTCATCGCTATGTGCTTCTTGGCATGGTGATGGCCATAAAACTAATCAAGCTATTAACCGACACTGAAAGAAAATGGGTTTTAAAAATAGGGTATCTCGATAGATAAACTTTCAATATAGTGCACCAAAATGAAGTTTAAAATGAGAAATGCACCATCTACCTGCATTTAGGTCCTTTAATATTTAACTGATTTCTGCTTTTCATCATCTACGTATATCGCTATATTCTAGGATATATATCGCTGTATAAATCGATAAAAAAAGGAAAAATAATGGTAAGTCCTGTCCAGATAAAAAAAATCGCTATAGTCAGTTCAATCATAAGTCTTGGGTTATCAATCAGTCTCTCTGTAAATGCTGAATCGGTTACTGTTTATGCAGCAGCAAGCTTGACCAACGCGATTAACGATTTAGAAAAAATTTACGAAAAACAGAATAAAGTAGAAGTTAAGACTTCATATGCAGGCTCATCAACCTTAGCTAAACAAATTGAAGCTGGAGCACCAGCCGATGTATTTATCTCTGCTGATACACAGTGGATGGATTATCTGCAAAATAAAAAATTAGTTGCAGCAAATGATCGTTTAAATTTATTAGGTAATCGATTGGTACTGATTACCCCGAAAGGACGATCATTAAAGATCAAATTGGATAAAACTACCGATCCGAATAAAGCGTTTACAGGGAAGATTTGTACAGGGGATACCAAAAGTGTGCCTGTAGGCAAATATGCTAAACAAGCATTTACCAATTTAGGTTGGTGGAATCGTATTGAGCCAAAATTAGTTGAAACAGAAGATGTGCGAGCTGCATTAAACTTTGTGGCACGTGGTGAATGTCAGGTGGGCATTGTTTATGCAACAGATGCTGCCATTAGTAAAGACGTAACTGTGGTGGGCGTATTTCCAGAAAATACCCATTCGCCAATTATTTATCCTGTAGGGATGGTTAAAAAGAATCGGAACTCAGCAAAGTTTTATCAATTTTTACAAAGCAATCAAGCCAAAGCTGTCTTTAAAAAATATGGCTTTAGTGTGCTAGCTCCAGTTAAACCATGATGTTTTCTTTAACCCCAGAAGAGCTCAGCGTTCTTCAACTCTCTTGTAAGGTTGCAGCAAGTTGCCTGATTATCAGCCTTATTCCTGCAATTTGTGTGGGATGGGTTTTGGCGCGTAAAGAGTTCTGGGGTAAGTCATTCATTGAAACATTGGTCTTTTTACCATTGGTATTGCCTCCAGTTGTGCCGGGTTATTTGCTATTACAAGTCTTTGGAAACCGCGGCATTATTGGGCAATACTTAGCACCTTTAGGATTAGAGTTCGCATTTAACTGGAAAGGGGCAGTTCTTGCTTCGGCAGTGATGGGTTTTCCACTTTTAGTGCAATCAATTCGCCTAGCGATTGAGTTAGTCGATCAACGTTTAGAAATGGCAGCAAAGACATTAGGTGCTTCATCTTTAGGAGCATTTTTTAATGTCACTTTACCACTCGCTAGTAGTGGTATTTTAATTGGTGCCATTTTATGTTTTTGTCGTAGTTTAGGTGAGTTTGGGGCCACCATTACTTTTGTTGGCAATATCTCTGATGAAACAAGAACCTTACCTTTGGCCATGTATAGCCTGATGCAACAACCCGATACTGAGACTGCGATTCAAAGGCTGATTGTCTTATCTTTAAGCGTAGCATTTTTAGCGCTATGGTTTGCACAGTGGTTTCATCGTTATCAAAAAAAGCGGTTAGGGCGGTAGAGTTATGTTGATTGATTGCCGTTTTCAGCTACAAATGGGTCAATTTCTTATTGAACCTAGTTTCCAGTCAGATGCTTCTGTTATTGGCTTATTTGGTGCCTCTGGTTCTGGTAAAACTTCAATATTACATGCCATTGCTGGCCTGAACACTCCGCGCAGTGGACTCATTAAGATACAGGGCCAAACGTGGTTTGATTCCGATCAAAAAATTAATCTCAGCACGCAAAAACGCCATGTTGGATTGGTTTTTCAAGATGCTCAGCTTTTTCCTCATAAAACGGTAAAGCAAAACTTATTATTCGGTCTTAAGCACCTGTCCCAACAAGAACGTCACTTTGAAGCAGATTACATTATTGAGTTATTAAAGTTAGGGCACTTATTACAACGTATGCCTAACAAACTTTCAGGAGGGGAAAAACAGCGCGTGGCACTGGGTCGAGCATTGTTATATTCACCTAAGCTGTTATTACTTGATGAGCCTTTATCAGCACTAGATGCGAACCATAAAGCTGAAATTATTCCTTTTTTTCAAAAAGTAAAAGAGGAAATAAAAATTCCGATGATTTATGTGAGTCATGATATTCAAGAAATTAAACAACTGACCGAAACAATGTGGATTTTATAAATTTTCATATTTCACACATTATTTCAGTCTTGTCGCTTTATGGTTGTTAGCTAGCCCATAAACTGCCAGTTGGAGCAGATTTTAGACGATCTTGAGCCTGCTGATAAAAACGCCAGAAGGCGAAAGCAAAAATGACAGCCAAGAAATCAACCAGCAAAATTTCTCCACCATGTACCCATAAGCCGCTTTGTGGAATTAAGTAGGCCGCAAGAGACGTAAGAGGAATCGCAAATAACACCAAAACCAAGGTTAACAGTAGTTGAGGTAAAGCTTTTGCATAGCCAATGACAAAGGTGTAAATCAAAGTCAGTAGGAAAATTGCATAATAACCATACATAAAGAAGTGATTCATACTTTCAATATTGAATGCTACGAAAAGCCAACGACTGGCCAACATTGTGCCCACTACTGCTAAAACACATCCTAAGCACGCACCAATGGTTAAGTTCGCAAGGAACACCACATCTTTACGCTGCACTGGAACAGGATCTTCAGCACGCTTTTGTTTACGTGCACGAGTTTCAACCCAAAGAATGTTGCCTGTATAAAATAAAAAAGCACCACCAACACCTAAAACAAAATAGATCCAACGTACGCCTGCGCCACCAAAACTCCCAAAATGTAGGCTAAACATTGCATTGATTAACTTATTACCAGCATCAGTCTGTGTGTTAATACCTTTATGATTAAAGTGCTCAACCGCGTAAGGGTTCATACGCATAAAGTCTTGATTCGCACCGCGCAACATCTGATCTGAACTATAGAGGGCAATACGTGCATTGGCTTTTTCGGGTTTATCTAAGCCACTGAACTGGATATAGTCAACTGAATATTCAGGTGCAACTTTTTTAGCTTGAGCTAATATTTGCTGCACATCAATCTGTGTTTGTTTAGGTTGAATAAGCGCTGGAGGAGAACGCTGAAAAACAGGCTGTCCTTTGAGTGCAAGTTGTCCAATCGCATCATAAAAAAAGTCATGAAAAGCAAAGACAATCACGCTAATACTAATAATGATGTGGAAAGGTAGGCTGGTAATTCCGATTACGTTATGGGCATCTAACCAAAAGCGCTTTTTATTCTTACCAGGGCGAATTACAAAATAGTCCTTTACCAAGGTCGGTAAAAGAATAATGACTCCTGAAAGTAAGGCAAGAAAATATAAAATTGAAACCACACCCATCACATAGAGACCTAAACCATGATGGCCTGCCATGCCCGTTATGCCTGCGGTTTCATGCAACTGTTCGATGAGCCAACCTGCTTTAGATAAGTTTTCTTGAGCAACAATTAACTGACCTTTTTCATCTAAGCTGGCCATCCACGTGGACTGAGCAGCATTAAAACCATCTCCACGCTCATGTTCACTCCATGTAATGGGCGCATAGTGAAATTCATTCGAAGATAAATTCAGTGTGAAGTTCTTTTGTGCAGCAGGATAGGCAGCCTGTAGTTTCTGAATAAGTTCATTATATTGGTCGGGTGAGACTTTAGGTAAAACTTGCTGCGTTGGCGTAGCCCACTTACTAATATGGTGCTGAAACATGCTGAGCCCACCAGCAAAGAAACAAATAAAAAGCAAAATCCCAGCACACACACCCACCCAAGTATGCATGCTTTTTGCAAGTTTCATGATATCCGAACGTACTTTCATTGTTTAACCCCGAATTAGAAACACACAGCTATAAGCCAGTACGTTGGCAACAAATAAATAAACCATTGCTTGTCTTCCTGTCACAAAGAAATAGGTGCCAAACATAATTGGCATCCAAACCCAAGGAACACTCCACATGCCTAATTGGGCCAAAAGATCCATCGAAATATAAGGCTGACCCAATAAAACAATCAGGTTGCCAAAAGCAATGGCAAGGCTTAACCCTAGAACACCACCAGCAAAGGTTTTACTCCACCAGTCTGGCTGAATAGGAGACTGAATTTTAGCTTTCATGAAACCAGTTTCCGTTTAAAAAGCGCCACAAAAGGAAGGAACGACCATGCAAAAATGATGAGCATGAACCAACAAAAAGCGGCAACAACTTTGGGTAAGCTGGCAAAGAGTGCAATTAATCCAACGACCAAAAACAATAGGCCTAAATACTTAAATAGAGTGGGGAGATGTTGAGATAACAGGTTTTGGTTGCTATGGCTACAATAGACACTGACCGCTCCCAACAGGGTCAAAAAAAGTCCTATAAGTTTCATGATCAATATTTTTAAATAAATTAAGAGGAAAATTCATCCAATAGTATAAGTAAATAATAATTATTATCAAATGATAAGTATAATTATTTATCGATGTGTTGCCATGCGATAAGATAGGAGATAACTCGTTAAAAATTCTTTATTTGATGTCAAATGCTGTAAGTGATTATTTATATATTCCTGAGTCTCTTTGTGGGTTGATTTTCGAAATTTCTAAACCAATTTTATTTAAAATGCCGTTCTATTGTTATGGGTTAGATTTATCGCAAACAACGCATTTGCATATAGATCAACAATTAGAGCATCCACTAAAAATTGCTCAAGCGCGTGTCGAACGTAAAAATGAGTACTTATGTGGCAGGATATTGGCTCAAGCTGTTTTAAAACATCATTTCGGTTTAGATCAGCCACTAACATCTATGCACGAACATTTACCCATTTGGCCCTCCCATGTTTTGGGTAGTATTAGTCATTCACAAAATAAGTTGATCGTTGCGCTATCCGACAAAGCCGGTTATTTAGGAATTGATATCGAGCACTGGGTAAGCTCAGAATTTGCTCAAGAGAGTACACATCTTATTTTAACGCCTTCTGAACTTGAACTTTGGAAGGTTAAAGCCTCTGAGTTTTTTGATTTTTCTCAATTTGTGAGCTTAATTTTTTCTGTTAAAGAAAGCTTATATAAAGCTGTATATCCTATAGCTAAACAATACATCGACTTTTTAGAAGCATCGGTAGTCGATATTGATTTTGAAAACCAAACATTAACTTTGGCTTTTACATCAGAAATACGAAATCGACATCAAATCTTAGAACACTATCAAGGCGGCTGGAAAGAGGAACAAGACTGTATTTTGACTTGGGTTTTTAAAGTTAATAGATCTGCTTAAAAACAAAAGAAGGCAACGAATTGCCTTCTTTTAAATTATGGCTTAATTTTCTTGTAATTTAGGATCTTGGAATCCTGTTTCACGCATATCTTGAGAATTGAATAAGAACATAAATCCTACCGCAAAACTTAATATACCGAAGAAGAGGATACTTCCTGATATTGGTAAAAACCGCGTTAAAAGTCCTAAAGTTGTTGTGGCAATCGAATCACCCAAAGCATCTTGTGCGAGCCAGATTGCATTAATACGTCCTAAATATTCATCAGGCGTATGTCCTTGTACAATGCTGTATTGAAGCAAGTTGGCAATCGACATCAAATATCCGAAAACACATAAAATTGGCAAAGTAACAATTAACCATGGTGAAAGCCCAATCATAATCATGCAGCTAAAGACGCCTAAACAGGTGTAGAGCATGACTAAGCCTGGTCGCAGTAATCGTGTTGTCCAGCCACTGAGTAAGGCACCTAAAGTCGAACCTAAAGGCACTGCTGAATACATAAGACCGAGCTCAAATGCACCGCCGTGAAAGATTTCATCTGCCATTTGTGGAAAAATAATGCGAATAGCACTGCTAAAGCTAAGCAATGTTCCAATTAAAATTGTGCTGCCGACCACTTTATTTTTAAAAACGAATTTAAACCCTTGAACTAATTGGCGAAGTGGACTCTCACCATTAGCTGCATGTTGTGGTTTAAGCGCAGGTAGCCCCATCAATAAGAACACGGTGAGTAAAGTACCCACCGTTGAGACCCAATACACGGTTGCAACGCCACTGAACGCAATTAAAATACCGCCGATTGCTGGTGAAATAACGGTAGCAAGTCGTACGGATACCATACTGATCGCACGGGCTTGTACAATATTTTCACGTCCTACAATCACAGGCATGATTGCCATCATTGCGGTTACACCCAAAGCACCAAAGAAACCATCCCATGCTGAGAGGAAGTAAATAGCATACAGAGAAGGTTGCTCAAACATGGCATTAATGGCTAGGCCAGCAAAGCCTAAACCACAAACACTACGTGCCAATAAAATCAGCCATTTTCGATCTTTTCGATCTGAGAGCAAACCGCCTAGCAGCAAACCAATAAACATGGCAACGCCTTCAAAGGCCATTGCAACAGCAACATTTAACGAACTACCAGTTAAGTCATAGACTTGTTTGGGAATGGCAACCACGAGCATACCAATAGTTAGCAGTGACAACGTGCGTGCAATAAATACATGTCGAAAATGAGCATTACGTTTTAAAAGACTGAAATCGGTCAATATTGATTTAAAACTCATGGCATTTGCTCCTCTAAATCGCGCGCCTGACAAATCATGCGATTTAAAATTGGGCCAAGGGTTTCAAGCTGCTGCGGAGACAATAAATCGGTATGGTCTGCATCGCTTAGGCGAACGATATTGAGCTTTTTAACTAAAGGTGACCATTGTTGTTCTGGTTGGATATATGGAAGTAAATCTTTTTCAGCAACAACTAAATGTAGTTCACCTTCAAAATTCGGCATCTTATAAGGTTTTAATAAACGGACTGCATCGCGATAGTTTGCGAAAATATCCTCTTGTAAACGGCGAGTTTCTTCGTTTAGCGCCGTATCTGCATCGGCTAAAATATCATTGAAGAATTGAAGCTGTTCCTGTTCGGCTTCAGCATTCATTTCTTCTACAGATAAATCTAACCACTGATGAATTTCGGCAGGGTAAGTGTCTAACAAGCCGAGAAAATCAACCTGTTCACCTTGTTCAGTGAGCTTCGCTGCAACCGCATAGGCTACAGTGCCACCAAGTGAATAACCTAATAAGGTATAAGGTCCTGTCGGTTGTTGCTTACGAATAATCTCAAGTTGTTTTTCAACCAACTCATCCATATCAGTGCTATTTGCCAATAGGCCATCTGGTCGAGGTGACTGCAACCCGATAATTGGTAAGTCAGAATGCAGATAACGATTAAGCACAGTGTATTGCCATGCCGAACCAGAACCAGGGAAGAAACAGAATAATGAATGCCCAGAGCCAGAACGGATTGGTAAAACAGGTTGCATACCAGTTTGTTCAACTTCTTCCAAACGTTCTTGTGAAAGAAGCAAAGCCGCTAAACGCTGAATAGTCACATGACTCATTAACTGACCAATTGGAATGGTCCGCTTAAATACTTTTCGGATTTCAATTGCAAGCTTCATGACCAAAATGGAATGTCCACCAATGGCAAAGAAATCTTCGTTCACACCAATATTCTGATCCGTATTTAAAACTTGTTGGAAAATACGTGTCAGTTCATGTTCAAAGGCAGTTGTGGCGTACTGTTTTTCTGTGTTTGAAGTATCAAGTTGTGGTCGCGGTAGTGCTTTACGGTCCAGCTTGCCATTATGACTTAGAGGAAATTTCTCAACTAATACATAGTGTGTAGGCACCATATATATAGGAAGCTGTTTCGCCAATTGTTTCTTTAACCGCTCAATATCCACAGATGCTGTTGTTTGCAAGTAAGCAACCAACTGAACATCAGCTTTATTTTGTTCAGAAGGAATAGGGTGTACCACCACATCTAGACCGCTGATTAAGCGTAATTGCTGTTCAATTTCACCCAGTTCTATACGTTGACCCCGTATTTTTAGCTGATCATCACCACGGCCTATATATTGGATACTGCCATCTGCATGCCAACGGGCAATATCACCAGTGCGATACATTCTTTGACCTGCGACAAACGGGTTTGCCACAAAACGAGTTGCTGTTAAGTCTGCTCGATGCAAATAACCCATGGCGAGTTGATGGCCTGCCAAATAAAGCTCACCGTCCACTCCAACAGGTACTGGACGTAAATATTGATCTAAAATATAAAGCTGGGTATTCCAAACCGGATAACCAATCGCAATGCTATTTTCTTCAGGATGTAATCCCAACGTTGCATCCATATAACTCACATCTACTGCAGCTTCAGTTGGTCCATATAAGTTATGCAACTCACAACTAAAGTGTTCGGTAAATGATTTTGCTAAAGCCGTTGGTAAAGCCTCACCACTACAGAACACTCGGCGGATTGGTAAACTTTGACGCTGAGCAGATGATAAAATTTCGGTAGCAGCATTTTCAAAAACAGCCAACATTGATGGTACAAAATGTAATGTTGTTACCTGATATTTTTGAATGAGGCTTAATAATGCCAATGGATCACGGTGTGCATCCACAGGTGCCATCACTAGTCGTGCACCTACTAAATATGACCAGAAAAACTCCCATACCGAAACATCAAAAGTACATGGCGTTTTTTGCAGTATCGTATCGGCTGCTGAGAGTGGATACTCCGATTGCATCCATAAAATACGGTTCACAATGGCTTGGTGAGAAACCATGACACCTTTTGGCTGACCTGTTGTACCTGAGGTATAGATTAAATATGCCGGATGTTGTGGGGTAATGACTGTGGTTTTATAGCTGCTTAAATCAACTTTGGTTTCATCAAACAGGTGATCGAAAGCAAAGGTGGCTATTGATGGTTGAGCAATAGCGGTTAGATCTTTTTGTTCACCAATCAAAAGTTTAGATTTAGCATCTTGCAACATAAATTTGATACGTTCAGTCGGATGTTGCAAATCGAGTGGCAAATAAGCTGCACCTGCTTCAACCACCGCTAAAATAGCAATACTCAGTTTGACCGACCTTGGTAGGGCAACTGCAACAATATCTCCTGCCTGTACACCTGCAAGTTGCAATTGCTGTGCTAAAGCACAAACTTGTAATCGGATTTCACTAAAACTGAGCTGATGAGTTTCATCACATAACGCCGTTTGTTCAGGAGTAATTCGAGCTTGCTCTCTCAGTAATTGCTGTAATGTTGTTGGGCGAACATAATATTGAGTTTGATTTGTTTTCTGGATTAATTCACGTTCTTTGGCCAGTTGTAAGCGATAGTGACCTAAAGATGTCTCTGGTTCATTTAATGCAATTTCAATAAATTGAACCATTCGCTCTAAGAAATGTTCAGGCTGATCGATTACACCACGTTGCTCGAGTAGTAATTCAATTTGATGATCAGGGATGACTAACAACGCAAGCGGATAATGGCTATAACCGCGATTTGTAAGCTTAGAAATAGAGGCATCGCCAAGTTTTTGCTGTAAATATTGGTTATCTGGATAGTTTTCTACGACTAACAAACTATCGAAAAGATTGCCCTGAGCCATCAATTGCTGAATTGCGCCTAGCCCTAAACCATCGTGTTCTAAATGTTCAACATGCAATTGCTGTAACTGACCTAATTGTTCCCAAAGTGTTTGCTGCATGTTGAGCTTTACACGTACTGGAATCGTATTTAAAAACAATCCAATCTGCTGCTCTAAGCCATTGATTGGCGCTGAACGCCCAGAAACAGGGGTACCAAACACAATATCTTCTCTGTGGGCATAAATATTTAAAGTCATTGCCCAAATCATTTGCATGAAGACATTTAGCGTGATGCCTTGTTGGCGTAATTTGTGTTGAAGTTTCGCACCCAACTCAGCATTTAAACGATAGGAAGTTTCCTGTACAGCTTGCTGTGGTTGATTAAATAAAATAAGTGGCTGCAAATCAGCTAAATCACGTTGCCATATTACTTTTGAGGTTTCATGGTCACGTCCAGATAAAGCTTTAATCACCGTTTCATAACTATATTCAAGCACTGGCAGTTGCTGGTTAGTTTGCTGATAGGCCTTAATAAAGTCTTGTAAGAACAGTGGAGTTGACCAGCCATCAGTTAGCAGGTGATGCACCATAATCAATAGTTCTGATTGTTCAGGAGCATGTTGAATTAAAGCTGCCCGAATCAGACCATAGGGTTGGTCAAGGTGAATCGGTTGTTGTAATACCTCTTGAATAGTTTGCTCAAGCAAATCGGAAGTAACCGAACAAAACTGAACTGGCCAAGCTTGAGTAGGGTGTAATGAATAGATAAAAACAGGTTCTTCAGCTGATTCGCTATCAAAATGTCCACCTAATTGAGGGTGACGTTTTAGTACGGCAATCAGCGCTTGCTGCAAACGTACCGGATCTATGTCTCCATTTAAGCTAAGACGAGTAAAGGCATTATAATTCGATTGATTTTCTACTTGAGATAAGAACAGCATACCTTTTTGCAAAGGAAGCAAAGGTAAAATCGTGCTGTTTTTTCCATATTTTTCTTGAACCTTTTGTTCTAGGTCTGGTGAAAATAACGGTTTTGAAATGGCCGTTTGTTGCTCATCTAAACGGGCGAGTTGCGGTGCCATAGCGGCGACTGTTTTAAATTGAAATACATCACTTGGTCTTAAGCCGTAACCACGTTGGCGCAATTGAGTACAAAGCATAATGGCCGAAATACTATCTCCACCTGTCATAAAGAAGTCGTCATCAATCCCGATAGCATCAAGCTTAAGAACAGATGCAGTAATTTGACATAAAAGCTGTTGTTCAGATGTTTCGGCCATACGACTATGACTGCGAACTTTCGGACGCGGTAGGGCCTTTTTATCAACCTTACCACTTACATTTCGGGGAAATTCAGCCATGACTGTGAGGGCTGAAGGCACCATATATTCAGGTAAGTTTTGACGTAACTGACTTAAATATTGCTGACTTAACTGCTCACTTATTTTTTCATCGAGTTCGATGTCTTTGACAACACAGTAACCGAGCAAACGATGGCTGTTATTAATTGGCTCTGCAATGACGACAACACTTTCAATATTTGGTAAAACGGAAAGCGCATTTTCTACTTCACCAATTTCAACCCGATAACCACGAATTTTAATTTGGTCATCGCAGCGTCCCATAAACTCAAGCTTGCCAGCCGTATTCCAACGCACTAAATCACCTGTACGGTACATGCGCTGTCCATGTTCAAATGGATTGGCAACAAAACGAGCAGCACTCAAGTCAGCACGACCTAAATAACCATTAGCAATACCAAAGCCAGAAATATAAAGCTCACCAATCACACCAGTGGCACATCGCTGTAAATGTCGATCAAGCACATAGGCCTGTGTATTACCAATAGGGTTACCAATGACAGGGCGAGCGGTCTGTTTTAATTCTGCTCGGAAAGTATCAACCGTATATTCTGTTGGGCCATATAAGTTATGTGCAAAAAGCTCTGGCTGAGCATTAAGCTGTTGCCATAAAGCTAAAGGCGCAGCTTCACCACCAATTAAAATCAGGCTTGGGTGATGCTTACCATCCGCAAATAAGCCATTGGTAATCATTTGTGCGCAAAAAGACGGTGGTAAATCTAATGTATCGATTTGTCGTTGTTGAATTTCCTGAACTAAGCCAAATGCATCGCGGCGCATGTTTTCATCAAAAATATGTAGCTCTTGCCCCCATAACATCCAGAAAACTTGCAACCAAGAAGAGTCAAATGAGAAAGAGTGAGTATGTGCTGCGCGTAATGGACGATCAGGAAAACGCTGCTCTACAGCATTAAGTACAGGCCAATAAATTGTAGGTTTATGCGATAAAATCAGGTTAAGTAAAGAACCATGTGTATTCATCACACCTTTAGGACGACCAGTACTTCCTGAGGTAAAAATTACATAAGCGACGTCTTGGAAATCAAATTTACGATTTTCGGCAGGAATATCACTCGCATCTTGCTTCTGAATTTGTGTTTGGACGTCTTCATTATCAAGATATAACTGCTGAATATTTTGAGGCAATTGGGTTGAAAGAGCCTGCGTTGTAAGAACAAATAATGGATTGGCATCTTCACACATCATTTGCATACGATCGATTGGATAATCTAAATCGAGTGGCAAGAAGCTTGCATCGGAATTTAACACCGATAGCATCACAACCACTGAATCGATAGAACGGGGAATAGCACCAGCAATAACTGTGTGTTTCTTTGCGCCATTTTCCTGTAAAAAACGGGTAAGTTGGTTCACCCGAATTGCAAGTTCAGAAAAACTAAGTTGTTGTAGATGCGGACGTTCACCACTAATAATTGCAATACGTTCCGGATACTTTTGAACTTGTTCATAAAAAATATCTAGAACATTATTATATTGTTCAGGATGGTTAACGCGAGGGCCTATGCCACTTTTTGTGAGCGCACTAAGTTCTTGTGGTGTAGTAATATTAAAACTGCTACATGGGTGATCTGGTTGTAATAAAGTCTGCTCTAATAGTATCGTTATGCGCTGACCATGCATGAGTAACTCATCTTGAGTATAACGCTGCGCATCTGCACGTAATTCGATAATGAGTTCATGATCTTGAACAATAAAAGAAAACTCAAAATCATCAATTGGTCCTGTTGAGATATGATGTGTTTTGACCTTTTCACCATCTAACATCAAGTCTTGATCAAAAGCTTTATAATTTAAAATTGGACCATACATTCGTTCATGAATGTCAATACTGTTTAAATCTCTTAAAATTTGTTCAGCATCGTATTTTTGATGTGGTCGAACTTGTTGTAATTGTTTTTGAACATGTTGAGCCAAGCTCACCCAACTGTCTTTTTCAGCCACATTAAACTTCACAGGCAGTACATTTACTGTCGGTAATGTTGAGCGAATCGCCTTTGAGCCTAAACGGCGCATAAATGGAATGCCATTAACCAACTCGGCTTTATCTGTCATTTTGTAAATATAATGTAATGACAATGACATCATCATGTCATTCAAAGCTAATTTAGATTGCGCAGCTAAAGCCTGAATTTGCTCTAAAATTCCTGTAGAAAAACGCAGCTGATGCTTAACAAATTGGGCTGTTGTTTTCGAGGCTAAGTGGTGTGTACTTAAACTAATAGGACTAGGCAAGTCTTCACAGTAAGCCTTCCAAAAAGCTTGGTCTATTTTAAATTGATGGCTATTTTCATAAGCCTGACGCTCTAAGATGACATCATTAACATCAATAAAAGGTGAAGAACTAAGGTCTTTTCCTGCTTGTAATTGTTGATATAACTCAACAATTCGTTTTGTGAGGTTAATCATGCTAAAACCATCAAGCATGATGTGATGATAGCGTTGATACCAATACACTTTGTCGTGTGTAGTAAACAGTACTTGACGGAACAGTTGAGATTCACCAGCTTTAAGCGATTTAGCACATTGGCGGTCAGATGGCATCCAATCCCATAAGCGTTGCTGAGCTTTTTGAGGGGTTAAATGGCAAAAATCAAATTCTTCGATTCGAATCTGTAGTTGGTTATTAAGCTCAATAAATGGCTGTGCCGGATCCGATGAATATGAAGCAATCACAGTATCAGCTTCATTTAACCCCATTTGAATTGCTTGCTTAAATATTGAAATATCAATAGATTTTGGTAACTCTAAGCAGTGTGCAATCGTATATAAATCTTCAATAGAACTTAAATGATCGGCAAGAAAAATACCAAGCTGGGTAGAAGCCAATTCAAAGCGAGCTGGTTGTGAAATATCGGAAGTAAATTCATTATTTAATGCCTGATTCATGACAATACTCCTTTATGCTTGCTGAAAGGGGTTAATTGCAACCCAGTGCTTTTCTACATACGCAATACATGAAGCCCGTGTATCTGGACCATGTTGAACATCCCAACCTGATGGCACCTGATGTTGGGCCGGCCATAAACTGAACTCACCTTGCTGATTTTTTAAAACCTGAAACGACAAACTTTCATTATCGAAAGGATTAATATAGTTTTCCTGTAAGTTGCTCATGATATTGTTATCCTTGATGAAACAAATGGTTATAGTGAAAGAATTTTTTGCAATGCCTTAAGCAAGTCAGCACGCCAGTTCACCGCATCGTGGCCGCCTGAAAAAGTTCGAAAACTCACTTGATTGAATGATTGCAATTGTTGATAAAGCTGGTGGGCATCGTCCCGCATATCGGTTTCATACGTGCCTGCACTGATATAAATTTGAGTTGTTTTTGGTAATGGATGAGATAAATTTAGTAGTTCTAAAAAGTTACCCGTATGGTTTCGTCCCAACGCGCTGTTAGAAAAATCTGACCACCAATAAGAGCCAGACTGCAAAATCAGCGATGTAAAAACTTTTGGGAAAAGCAGTGCGCTATGTAAAGCGCATAAACCACCTAAACTTTGACCGCATAAAGTAATATCTGTTTTAGAAATATAAGAATATTCTTCTAATAGCGTTTCAATGAGTTCATGAACCAACGCCTGACTAAACGCATCATGGCAGCCATAATCTTGTCGACGCTGTTGACTATTTAAACTATGAACAAAAACATAAACTGCTGGACGAATCTTATTTGAATCAGTCAAATGTTGAATTTCGGGGAAAATTGAAAGCTCTCGACTCCAGATTTGGCCATCAAGAAAAATAACGAGTGGTAATGTTTTTTGAACTGCCTGACCGCTAATAAAAACATCAACTAAATAATCTTGTTGACATAACACGCTTGACCACTGAAATGTCTTTGTAATAGGGCAAAAGGTGGTGGGTAATTGTTTTGTCTTTTCGAGTTGAACTTGATTGATGTAACGAGCCAAGTGTCCGCTATAAAACTGCTGATGACTTAATGAATCAATCTGAGCATTGTGTTTAAGCTGGGTTTGCCACCATGAGCGTCGCGTTGCCGCACAGTTTGTTTGTGGTGCTTCCTCACTCGCTGTAACTACAACATAACTACCAGCCCAAGCCACAGGGAGTTCTATTTCAAAAAAGTACACATCTGTCCCAGCTATATGGCTAAAACGATTCCACTTTTGATAGATAGATGGGCTTTGTGAATAGACATCGATATAAACGAAGCAACACTCTTCGTGCTTGGGCTTACGCCAAACAAAAGTGCAAGAAGTTTTATTATTTGTTTGCACAGTAACAAGGGGATTACCTAATTTTTTAACGGTATTCCACCAAGTTTCGCATCCAACATTTGATTGTTGAAATAGTGGATGTAAAGGATGAGAAAATGGCTTCATTTTGAGTCCATCTCGACAAGAAAGCGCGGTCAAATTATCAGAATGATTCTCATTAGTAAATGAAAACAATTATCATTATAATCAATAAAAAAAGATGAGTTTTATTAATATCAATTAAAAACAATAATTTAGATTGAGAATATGGTTAATAAATAACTTAATTTAGATTGTAATCTTATGTTTGATATTTATCGCTCTTGATAATAATGATAATTATTTGCAATTATGTTGCGCAATTTAGTGATCAAATCAGACGGGAGTAAAACATGAGCTCTACCATCGTAGTCACAGGTGCTGCAAGAGGTATCGGAGCTGCTATTGCAAAGCAATTATTGCAACAAGGATATCAAGTGATCGGTATTGATCAGCAGGAAAACCCAGAACAATGGGAAATCAGCAAAAACCTGACATCAGATGAATGTTTACGTTGGCAAGGCATTTCACAGGACATTACACAGCAACAAGCCACTCAAAAGCTTATTGCTGATCTTTTAGAAAAGCACAACATTACAGGTTTAGTGAACGCCGCAGGTGTCTTGATTATGCGTTCTATGCTTGAAGCAAAAACAGAAGACTGGGAAACACTTTTTGCGGTAAATGTCATGGCTCCTATTGCGATTAGTCAACAACTGGCCAAACATTTTTGCGAGAAAAAACAGGGAAGTATTGTCACGATTAGCTCAAATAGTTCACGTATGCCACGGATACAACTTGGCATGTATGCAACTAGTAAAGCTGCGCTCAGCCACTACTGTCGTAATCTTGCGCTTGAAATTGCACCGCATCAGGTACGGCTCAATATTGTTTCACCAGGCTCAACTTTAACTCAAATGCAGCAACAGTTGTGGACGGACAATGCGCCGCCGCCAGCGGTAATTGATGGCGATTTAAGCCAATACCGGACAGGCATTCCTTTAAGAAAATTAGCCCAGCCTGAAGACATTGCAAATACAGTCAGCTTTTTACTTTCCGATCAAGCAGCACAAATTACCATGCAAGAAATTGTGGTTGATGGGGGAGCCACTTTAGGCGTTTAAACATTCATTCATTACAACAAAATAACGGTATAAGGAGTCACGAGATGTCGGCACAGCATCCGTATTTTATCCAACGAGAAAATTTTACTGAAAGCCACGTTGCACTTGCTCAAGAGGTTCTAAAGTGTGGACATGATGCTGGTTTTATTTTTACCACGCCAGAATACACAATCAATAGTCATCAGAAATTACAAGACATTCAGGTCGCTAAAAATAGCCTTTTAAAAGATTGGCTACAAGAAGCTCGAATTCAATTACAGCAAGCGATTACCGACGGTTATAAAGACGTCAAGATTATGGGCGGACTGCCGTTTTGCTCGGCAGCAGATGTCAATTTAATGCTCATGCAAAATGCAAAAATATGTCAGAAGGTACTCTATGCGCAATCTGATCTCGATCTTAGTTCTTTAAGATTAAACAAGGCCGATTATTTCCCGTTAGGTGAACATTACCAGCAGCAAGTTGAATATCTTGTTCAGCAAATGCAGGCAAAGAAACTGGATAAAGCTGTTCTAGCCCGCATTTTACAACTTGAATATGAACAAAATATTCCAGTCTCAGACTTATTTTATAACTTGGCTAAGCATAATCCTGAAGGTTATAACTACGCTGTTGCGAGACATCCTCAAAGTGAAGGTTGGTTTGTTGGTGCAAGTCCAGAACTATTAATTGCAAAGCAAAATACAAAAATCTGGAGTAAACCCGTTGCGGGCACATTGGCTCGTGATGATGATCCAACCATAGACCAAAACAACGCCAGAGCATTACTTGCTTCACAAAAAGATCAGCATGAACATGCGCTCGTAATCGAAATGATTGCCGATGAGCTCACACCTTTTTGTAAACAACTACAAGTACCTAAACAACCTTCTCTTATTCGTACCAAACGTCTTTGGCATTTAGCATCCCATATTACTGGTGAGTTAAAACAAGCTGATACTCATGTTTTTGATCTTATTGAACGTTTACATCCAACGCCCGCAATTTGTGGTGAACCGAGCTCAGTAGCCAAAGATTTAATTCAGCAACTTGAACCATTTAATCGTGAACTCTTTGCAGGAACGATGGGATGGGCAGATGAACAAGGTAATGGCGAATGGTCTGTGACTGTCCGCTGTGTCCGAATTTATCAAAATATTGCCCGTTTATTTGCTGGTGCAGGCATTGTGGAGGCTTCTCGTCCGCAAGCTGAACATGCTGAAACTGCCGCAAAATTCCGTACTGTGCTGGACGGATTCCACATTTCACCAAACCAATTGCCAATACAGGGATCAAACATATGACAACACAGGTTTATTTGGATGGTGCCGTGCCATATCCAGCAGAGTTCGCTGAGATTTACCGTAAAAAAGGTTATTGGCTTGGGCAAAACTTAAGTGACTTCTTGCGAGAAAGTGCACAAAAGTACCCGAAAAATATTGCAATCTATGATGGTGAAAAAGCCATTAGTTACTCTGAGTTTGATTATTTAGTCGATTGCTGTGCCAGCCATTTATATCAACAAGGCTTACGTGCGGGTGACAAGGCAGTTGTACAAATGCCGAACCACTATCAGTTTTACGTTTTATTTTTTGCACTTATTCGGCTTGGTGCACTACCGGTAATGTCTTTACCTGCACATCGCTATGCTGAACTCAGCAGTTTCTTCAAACAAACTCAAGCAAAAGCTTATTTCTGTGCTGATTTTGGTGCACAAAAATTTGACTACCGAGAGCTTGCCGAAAAGCTTCAGCAAACAGCTTCTTGCTTACAACATGTATTTGTACTTGGAAATGCAGGTAACTTTGTTGCCATTCAAGACCTGTTAAAAGAAACCAATATTTTTGATGAAGCCATCTCGCCGACTACGGCAGATCAGGTTGCTTTTTTACAACTTTCTGGTGGAAGTACCGGGGTTCCTAAGCTTATTCCACGTACCCATGACGACTACCTCTACAGTGTTCGTGAGAGTGCCAAAATCTGTTGTCTGGACCAGTCATCACGCTTACTCATGGTTTTACCTGCGGCACATAACTTCTCAATGAGCTCAGCTGGTTCTTTAGGTGTTTTTTATGCAGGTGGTGCGGTTGTTTTAGGAACTGATCCAAGTCCTGATACGGCATTTCCATTAATAAAAAAACATAGTGTTACTGATGCCTGCCTAGTTCCCGCATTAGTTCGACCTTGGATGGATAAAGCTGCAAAAGATCAAGACCCAATCTTATCGACATTACGTTGCTTACAAGTTGGTGGGGCACGATTACCTGATGCAGTTGCTTCACGTTTAATTGATGAGTTTAAGGTCAATCTGCAACAAGTCTTTGGAATGGCTGAAGGGCTTGTGAACTACACCCGTTTTGATATGACGAAAGACCAAATCATCCATACACAAGGTTTAAAAATTTCTGAAGATGATGAAATTTTAGTGCTAGATGATAACGATCAACCAGTAGAAGCAGGGCAAGTGGGGCATTTGCTTACACGGGGTCCATATACCATTCGCGGTTATTACCAAGCACCAGAGCACAATGAGCGCTCTTTTACTCCCGACGGTTTTTATCGTACTGGCGATTTAGTTCGCATCAGAGAAGATGGCTGCATTGTTGTCGAAGGCCGTTCTAAAGAACAAATTAATCGTGCTGGGGAAAAGATTGCGACCGAAGAAGTTGAACAAGCTCTACTAACCCATCCGCAAATTCGTTTAGCGGCATTGGTTGCTATGCCAGATGAGGTCATGGGTGAAAAAAGCTGTGCCTTTGTTGCGTGGCAATCTCAAAGCGATGATCCAAGTCCAATTCGTCTTGCGATGTCAGTACGCCAACACCTTAAAGACTATGGACTTGCGACCTACAAAATTCCAGATCGCGTGGAATTTATCGAGCAATTTCCATATACAGCCTTTGGAAAAATCGACAAAAAACGATTGCGCCAACAACTTGAAACTAAAACCAATGTTCTTGCTTAAAGATAAAAAAGGAAAAATTTGATGAGTATTCCAAAGATTGCCAGTTACAGCATGCCCCAAGCACACGAATTTACGGCGAATAAAACACATTGGCAGTTACATACCAATCGTGCTGTTTTATTAGTGCATGATATGCAGCAATATTTTTTAGACTTTTATGATCAGACCCAAGCACCCATTCCAGAATTGATTAAAAATACCAAAGAACTGATTGAAACTGCACGCAAGTTTAGTATCCCTGTGGTCTATACAGCACAACCTGGTAACCAGACGCCAGAACATCGCCAGTTACTAACTGATTTCTGGGGAACTGGTCTAAAAGATGATCCAAATATTACCCAAATATTGCCGGAAATTACGCCTCAGAAAAATGATACTGTTTTAACAAAATGGCGTTATAGCGCATTTAAATTTTCTCCACTCGAGCAACTCATGTGTGAGTCAAACCGAGATCAGCTCATTATTTGTGGTGTCTATGCACATATTGGTTGTCTCATGAGCGCAGCAGAGGCATTTATGCTGAATATTCAACCATTTTTATGTGGAGATGCACTTGCTGACTTTAGCCGTGAAGAACACGATATGGCTTTGAAATATGCAAGTACACGTTGTGGGCAAGTCATGACGACTCAACAAGTCACTCGTTCGTGGGAACTTGAACAAGCCGCATCACCGTTAACCCAAGAAGGTATTGTCTTGGCAGTGAGTGAACAGCTACAGATTCCTGTATCAGACATCCAGTTAAATGATGATTTACTCATGCTTGGGCTTGATTCAGTACGCCTCATGACACTGGTAGGTAAATGGCAAGCTTATGGTGCACAGGTGAGCTTTGAAGATTTAGCCGAACAACCAACTCTAGAAGTGTGGATTGATAAGCTAGTCGCTTAAATTCAAAGAATAAAAAAAATGGCAGATTTAATATCTGCCATTTTTTTATTTTAACTTTTAAAAGGATGTATTGTCCTTTTTAATACGACGGTTAAATTTCAAAGTTCGAGTAAACCTAAGTTTGCTCATTGACCACTGAAAACTTGGCGCACTATGAATCATAACAAAGAAAAACACCGTAAATAGCGGTACAAGTAAGGTACCAAACACAACACTTCCAAATACGCTCATGCCAATTTCATAACGACTAGCAGCGCCTGCACCTGTCGCAAAAATTAAAGGAATAACACCCGCACCAAAAGCAAGGGAGGTCATCAAAATTGGGCGTAAACGCAACTTTAACGCTTCACTTGCTGCGCCGATTTTACTTTTTCCTTGTTTGAGTGCTTGGGTCGCAAACTCCACAATTAGAATTGCATTTTTACAAGACAGGCCAATACCTGTTAACAGGGCAATTTGAAAATAAACATCATTAGGTAAGTTAAAGACCTTGGCAAAAATAATAGTGCCCGTAATTCCTAAAGGTAGACCTAATAAAATAATAAATGGTACTTTCCAACTTTCATATAAGGCTGCCAAACATAAGAAAATAAACAAAATAGAAATGACATATAAAAAGATAGCCTGCCGATTAGACTGCTGCTCTTGTAACGAGAGGCCACTCCAAGCAACGTCTACGCCAGATTGTTTAGCAACCATATTCGTAAGTTCTTGCATGGCTTGTCCTGAACTAAAGCCCGGACTGATATTTGCTTCAAGTTGTATAGCAGCCAGTCCCATAAAGCGAGTTAAAGCTTCTGGTCCACCAGTCCACTGACTTTGAGCAAAATGGGCGAGGGAAAGCATTCCTCCTGTATTGTTTCGCACATGCCAGTAAGCTAAGTCTTCGGGTTTAGAGCGAAACTCAGAGTCACCTTGCATAATAATTCTTTTAATTCGACCTCTTTCAACAAAATCACCAACATAGTTTCCACCCCAAGCAGTCGATAGTGTTGAACGTATCGCTTGCTGATCAATTCCCAGCATTTTTGCCTTATTTTGATCGAGTTGAATAAATACTTCGGCTTTATCTTCACTCACAAGGGGACTTAGATTTTCAAATGCTGAATAATTCTGTGATTCTTTTTCTAAGGCTTTATATTGTTTGATTAATTCATCGCGTCCTTGACCATTTACATCTCTAAGCCAAAGTTCCAAAGCATCAGACTGTCCTAAACCAGATACACTTGGTGGCATTCCTACCATGACTTTCGCTGGCAAGTTTTTTTGCAAATAAGTTTGAGCACGTTCACGAATAGCGCTTGCCGTATTGGCTTCGCCTTTACGCTCATTCCAATGTTTAAGAGAAATAAACGCCATCCCTAAATTTGGACCGCTACCTGAAAAATTTTGTCCATTAACTACAAGTACCGTATTAATATTTTTGGATTCATGTTCAAAAAAATAATTATTGACGAGCTTTCCAACTTCTTCGGTCTGACTCATCGAAGCACTATTATGCAAACTATAGGGAACAGCAAGTAGTCCTTGATCTTCATTAGGAATAAAGCTTGTAGGTAAACCACGGTAAATCATAAATAAAATAACCGCTATGCCAACAACTAACAGACTGGAAAAGACTTTGAACTGAATTAGGCGAATGGATAAAAAACTAAAAGTTGATCTGACTTTTTGAAGAGTAAGCTCAAGTGCTTGTCCCCATTTTGGCTTTTTATTATGCTTTTTTAATAAAACTGCGCACATTGCTGGTGTAATGGTCATGGCTACAAATAGCGATAACAACATAGCTGCCGCTAAGGTAATAGAAAACTGACGGTAAATCATACCCGTCGAACCACTAAAAAAGGCCATTGGGATAAATACCGCAGTTAATACCAGTGTAATACCGACCAATGCACCGCTAATCTCTTGCATCGACATTAAACAAGCTTCATGCACGCTAAGCTGTTGTTCATGCATAAGTCGTTCAACATTTTCGACCACGACAATCGTGTCATCCACCAGCAACCCAATGGCTAAAACCAATGCAAATAGGGTAAGGGTGTTAATACTCATTCCAAACAAATACAACACAACAAATGTGCCACTAATTACAATAGGAACGGTAATGGTTGGAATAAGTGTCGCGCGCCAATTTTGTAAAAAGAGATACATCACAATAACAACAAGTACAATTGCTTCAAGCAAAGTGATAATGACTTGCTTAATTGACTCTTCAATAAATGGTGTGTTGTCTCTTGGATAGACAATTTTATATCCGGCTGGTAAGTGCTGACTAAGCTGAGCCATTTTTTCTTTAATAAGAGCAGAAGTCTCAATTGCATTGGCATCGGGGTTTAGAGAAATACCTAGGCCTGCCGATGGATAACCATTAAGCGTATTAATGCTTTCATAATTTTCTGCACCTAATTCGACTCTCGCGACATCTTTTAAATAAACAAGGCTTCCATCAATATTTGCTTTAACCACCACCGATTTAAAATCATCTATTGTTTTTAAACGTGAACCTGCTTTTACTTTTGCATAAATATTCTGGTCAGAAGCGGAAGGCATTGCACCAATCGAACCCGCAGCAATTTGGGTATTATAATCTTCGAGGGCCTGTTCAATATCACTCGGCACAAGTTGGTAATTTCTAAGCTGATTTGGATTTAACCAAATTCGCATGGCATAACTCGAACCAAAGACATCAACCTCACCAATTCCTTGTAACTGGCTTAAAGGCTGTTCAAAGTGATTCACCATATAATCAGACAACTCAATATTGCTGGCTTTTCCTGTTTCATCATATAGCCCAACAATAAGCAGTATATCACCCGTGGTTTTCCATATATTTACGCCTTGTCTTTGAACTTCCTCTGGTAAACGGTTTAACGCACCATTAATTCGGTTTTGTACTTGTAACTGTGCTTTATCAATATCTGTTCCAATTTTAAAGTGAATATCAATGCTACTCGTTCCCGATGATTCACTATAGGACGTAAAGTAAAGCAAATTATCCAGACCCTTTATTTGTTGTTCTAAGATTTGGGTCACGCTTTCTTCTACAGTGTCAGCAGCCGCACCACGGTAGTTTGCAACAACAGTGACACTGGGCGGAGCAAGGTTTGGATACCGTTCAATAGGCATTGCTAAAGTGGCAAAAAAACCAAAAATAAGAATAGTGATTGCAATGACAGAAACAAAGATAGGGTGATATATAAAAAATCGAGAGAGCATTGTTATGTCTACTTTAAGCTTGTTTTAAATAGGTTTTTAGGCACACGAATGTGTAATGGTAACGCTTTTTTACAGCACAAACAATAATGATTATCATTATATAACTAATAATTATTTTTATCTTGATCAGTAAAAGTCATGCGTATATGATGCTCGGCATATCATAAATGATAATAATTATCACATGGTAATCATTATCCAAAACAAGGGCCGAGAAATGACGTTAACTAAAAAGGCGCTGGTGGTCGCCATCTCAACACTGCTTCCATTCGCCGTTCAAGCAAATACAGATAGTGAACAGCAGGGCAATAACGAACCAGTTCAAAAACTTAAAACTATTGTGGTTTCAGCAGCATTAAAAGAACAAGATGTTGATAAAGCACCCGCATCGATTAGTGTGATCACGAGTGAAGAGATTGAGCGTAGTGCAGCACTTAGTCTTGCTGATGTTTTACAAAAACAAGCTGGGGTTTATAACTACAATAGTGGGCAGGACAAAATTATTATTCGAGGGATGCAAGATACCTCTGGTAGTTACACACTCATCCTACTTAATGGAAAACGGACATCTTCCTTAGGAGCAATGTGGCGAGGCAATGACTTTGACTGGAGTTCTATCCCTTTAAATAGTATCGAACGTATTGAAGTGATTCGTGGGCCGATGTCATCTCTATATGGGTCTGATGCTATGGGTGGGGTAATTAATATCATTACCAAAAAAGCAGAAGATGGGCAGCTTCATGGTTCGATCTTTGGGCAATATAATCGAGCCGACCGTGGCAATGGTAAAGATCAATTTCGTTACGGGTTTAATCTCTTTGGTGGCTTAACAGATAATCTCAGTTTCTCTCTTGCTGGAGATTCTTATAACCGTGATGCGTGGTATCGAAATGGTAAACCAGATTCAAATGGGGCTTACTTTGTAGAAAAAGATACTAAGAATGTACACGGTACTTTAAGTTGGGATATCAATGACCAACAAACTTTAGATCTAGATTTAGGTTATAGCAAAGATAAGCGACCACTGACTCAAGATGCTGCGACCTCTATTCAAGAAGGTGAAGATGAGCGAACCAATTTTGGTATTACTCATCGAGGGAAATGGAGCTGGGGTAAAACAGAAGCTTATATTGGTAAAGAAACAGCTAAAATTTATGACTATGACAGTGAATACAATGCTCCACAAAGTCGTAATTATAAGCAAGAAAATTTACTAGGACGTGCTTTTGCTAACTTTGACTGGCTCATGAATAACACCACTGCTGGTGTGGATTATAAAGACCAGAAAGTGACAGACCCTGTGGGGTATACATCAGGTGGATCTGAACAAAAAAGTTATGGGGTATTTGTTCAGAACGATACCCACATTAACGATGCACTGACATTAACTTTAGGTGGTCGTTATGATGATTTTGACAATTTTGATGGTAAAGCAACTGGTAAAGCATATTTAGCTTATCAACTGGCAGACGGAGTTATTCTTAAAGGTGGTATTGGACAAGCCTACAAAGTCCCTGGGCCATATCAGTTAGATGCAAATTATGAATTAATTTCATGTGGTGGTAGCTGTTTTATTACAGGAAATCCAAATTTAAAACCTGAAGAAAGTACGAATTACGAAGCATCTTTAATCGTTCGAAAACCAAACTGGAATGCTGGTGTTACAGTATTTGAAAATGATGTTGAGAACTTAATTGAACGTGTTTCTAATCCTAATTCTCCAAATCTAATCAAATATCCATATAAATGGGACAATGTTGCTAAAGCAAAACTAAAAGGTGTGGAACTCAACGGAGGATATGACTTTAGTGATGCTTTAGGTATAACTGCTAATGCGACCTATTTAGATGCTAAAAATGAAGTAACAGGTAAAGACCTCACAGAACGCCCTGAATGGTTAATTAATAGTTCACTTTCATGGGCTATTGTTGAAAATTATCGCATGAATTTAGGTGCAAGCTATGTAGGTAATCAAATGTTGTCTAGTGGTAAAGAGTTACCAGCTTATACAACTTACGATGTCACGTTTACTTCACCACTTTCACCACGTTTAACATTGGACTATGGCGTAAAAAATCTGACCGATGTTGATCTTGAAAATGAAGATGCATCATTCAATACGAAACTCTATGGACGTAATTACTTTGTAAAAGCGACTTATAGTTTCTAAGGTAAAGCTAAGCTCAAAGCCTATTCATAGGGGAATAGGCTTTGCTTTTTTTATAAACAAATACCCATAATTTTCAAGCAAGTATCGACAAAATAATTTTAATAAATCTTATACTTCTAAACATTAAGGCTAATTAATCATGACGACAACTTCAAAATCATTATTAAACGGACTACCGATAAAAAAATCGAGAATACATGTTTTTGAAATCTTAAATCAGAATCCACAAGGTTTAAGCGCAGACAATATTTATGCTCAAATTAAAAATGAATATAAAATAACGTTAGGAACGATCTATAGAATTTTATCTGAATTTGAAAATCGTAAACTCATCAAAAGAGTATTCTTAGGTAAAAGCAAAAGTATCTACAAAATTAGAAAAGATAAAATGAGCTGTAATCTGATTTGTCTTAAAACATCAGAAGCCTCTAGCTTTGAGCATGAAAAAGTTAATGAATTACTTCATGAAGTTATGGAGATTATTTTTGCAAATACTGGAGCAGACATTAGCAGTATTGAACTTAATCTATATACGGAATAAAAAGCTTAGATAGAAAAATAAAGGACAGCTTTTGCTGTCCTTTATTCGACGAGTCTTATTATTTAATTACTTTAATTCGAGTTGTAGCTGGAATAATTAACGGCGAATTCTTAGCGACATAGCTTTCCAAAGCATCAATATCTTGACCACCGCCTACACGGTTTTGGCCTTCTTTTAATACCGTAAAGTTATCGCCACCATCTGCTAAGAAACTATTTACCGTCACGCGATATACTTTACTGTCAACCAACGGTGAACCAGCAACCATGATGTTACTTGCTCGCGGTGAAACAGAAGTATTTGCCGTATATTCATAAGTGAATTCTTTAGATGGCTGTAAAATTCTAGCTGAATTTGCATTTGCACCAGACCATTGTTGTTCAAGTACATCTCTGATCTGTTTGCCAGTCAAGCTCAAAGTCACAATAGAGTTACCAAAAGGTTGAACCGCAAACACATCGCCAAAAGTAATCTGGTTACTACTGTTAATCAGTAGGTCTGCACGTACACCACCTGGGTTCATGAGTGTAAAGTCAGAGCCTTGGTTACTTGCTTTTAAGGCAGCCGCTTGCTGAGCATCGGCAATCATAATACCGAGCGGGCTTTCACCACTTTCAACTTGAGTACGACTTACTACTGCTGTTGCAGTTCCAACCACACGGCTTGAAATGGTGGTCACCGCTTGGCGGTATTTATCTAAAATGGCTTCAATGCTTGGTGTTTTACTAAATTTTTGATAGAGATCGGTAAGACTTACCGTGGTTGTGCCAGACGTATAGGCCTCACTTTGTATAGGAACTTGTTTAGCATCCTTTTTAATCACATCACCAGTTTTACCATCAAGCTCAACCTTGATATCCGTAATAAGCGTGCCATATTGTCCAGCTGAGGTAAGCAAGAACGGTTTTGCCGGATTTTTTGTAGCATAGTCACAAATATAAGATTGATGCGTATGTCCAGATACAACAATATCAACTGCTGGATTTAATTTATCTAAAATACCTACGATCGGGCCGCTTAAGCCGTCACAAGTTTTTTCATTAAACTTAGTACTTGGTGCAGCACCTTCATGTACCACCACTACAATCGCTTCAATTCCTTGTTTTTGTAACTCAGGAATCAAGGCGTTTACCGTATCGGCCTCATCACGAAACTCAACATCTTTAATGCCAGCTGCGGAAACAATACTCGGTGTTGCTTTAAGGGTTAAACCAATAAATGCAACTGGAATTCCACCATAAGTTTTAACTTTATATGCAGGAAAGATCGTTTTGCTCGCATCATTTTTCATTGCGACGTTAGCAGCAAGGAAATCAAATTTTGCACCACTAAAGTTTTTATTAATTTGGCAAGGTGCAGTGCTGGTATATTGCTGACATCCACCGTTTTTTAAGCGGCGTAACTCATCTGTACCACGGTCAAATTCATGATTACCCACAGCATTAAAGTCAATTTGAATATCATTCATTACTTCAATGGTCGGTTCATCTAAAAATAAAGAAGAGGTCAGTGGGGAAGCACTAATTAAATCGCCAGCAGAAACAACAGCATTATTTGGATTTTCTGCTTTAAGTTTTTTAATTGCATCGGCAAAGTAACTCACCCCACCCACAGGAATACGAACAGATTGAGCAGCATCATTTGGATTTGGTGCTTCGACGTAACGCTTAGGTGGCTCAAGATTTCCGTGAAAGTCATTAAAAGCTAAAATATTTACCGTCTGATTGCTTCTTTGGGCGGGTGCTGTGTCATTATCATCGTCATTACAACCAGCTAATAACGTTATTGTCAGAGAAAGTGTTGTTACTTTAAAAAGTGTTGTTAAATTTGTCATTTTTTTATCATTTGATCAATTAAGACGGATAAAAAATACGCTTTTAGTATGAATATTTGATGAAACGTTCAATAAGCAAATATGTTCGAAATATTAAAATTTGGACAAAAAACACAATTATCGAACAATATCTTAGCCAGAGGTTGTCTACAAACCCCAATTTTTTATTTAGAATAAATTTTTAATTGCCTTATAAGATTTAATCAAGTGATTCATTTCACAAGATTAATATGAACCGGAGATAATTTATGCAATGGACTAAACCCGCTTTCACTGATTTACGCATTGGTTTTGAAGTTACAATGTACTTCGAAGCACGTTAATCAGCTTCATCCAAATATGTCATAAGCCCTAGTCTTGTTCTAGGGCTTATCTCTTTCTAATAAGATATTAATTTATGTATATTTATGTTTTAGGTTCAGCTGCCGGAGGCGGGTTCCCGCAGTGGAATTGTAATTGCCCAAATTGTCATGGTGTCCGTACAGGTACGATTAATGCCAAACCCCGTACTCAATCATCAATTGCTATTTCTGAAAATGGAACAGACTGGGTTTTATTAAACGCATCGCCTGATATTCGTCAGCAGCTTTTCGAATTTAAAGCAGCTCAACCAGCCCGTAAATTGCGTGATACAGGAATAACGAGCGTTATCTTAATGGACAGTCAGTTAGACCATACGACTGGGCTTTTGACCTTACGTGAAGGTTGCCCAATGAATGTGTGGTGTACAGAAATGGTCCACCAAGATTTAACGAGCGGCTTTCCAGTTTTTAATATGCTAAAACACTGGAATGGTGGTCTTCAATATCACGAGATTAACCCTAAACAAGCTTTTAAAATTGATGGTTTTGAAAATTTAGAATTTTTACCTTTAATTATTAAAAGTGCTGCACCACCATATTCTCCACATCGAAATGACCCCCATGACGGCGACAACATTGCCTTAATTATCAAAGATCATAAGACACAAAAACAGTTGTTCTATGCGCCGGGTCTTGGAAAAATTGATGATCACATCATGCAGATTATGCAGAGTTCAGACTGCGTCATGATTGATGGAACGCTCTGGACAGATGATGAAATGCAACAAACAGGGGTCGGTAAAAAAACTGGTCGTGAAATGGGTCATTTATATATTAGTGGCGAAGGTGGTTCACTCTCTTATTTAAATCAGCTGAGTACACCTAAAAAAGTGCTGATTCATATTAACAATACAAATCCAATTTTAAATGAAAACTCTAGCCAGTTTGCTGAGCTTAAAGCAAATGGTGTAGAAGTTGCCTATGATGGCATGCAGATTGAACTCTAAGGTGAACCATGACTCAAACACCTGAAGCTTTAACGACCGAACAATTTAAACAAGCGATTATTGATAAAGGTCAGTATTATCATATCTATCATCCATTTCATGTGATGATGTATGAAGGCAAAGCAACTCAACAACAAATTCAGGCTTGGGTTGCAAACCGCTATTACTATCAAATTAATATTCCGCTTAAAGATGCAGCCATTATGGCGAATTGCCCAGACCAACGCGTTCGTCAAGAATGGATTCAACGCATGATCGATCAAGATGGTGAATATCCTGATGGCGGTGGTCGAGAAGCATGGTTACGGTTAGCCGAAGCTGTGGGTTTGAGTCGTGAACAAGTGATTTCTGAAGAACTGGTATTACCAGGGGTTCGATTTGCTGTAGATGCCTATGTGAACTTTGCACGTCGTGCCTCATGGCGGGAAGCAGCAAGTAGTTCTTTAACTGAGTTGTTTGCTCCAAAAATTCATCAATCACGTCTAGAGTCGTGGCCACAGCACTATCCATGGATTGATGATAAAGGCTATGAGTATTTCCGTTCACGCTTAAGTCAGGCCCGCCGTGATGTTGAACATGGTTTAACGATTACGCTTGATTCATTTACGACTCATGAGCAACAAGAACGAATGCTTGAAATATTGCAGTTTAAGCTGGATATTTTATGGAGCATTTTAGATGCTTTAACGCTGGCATATGTTCACAATGAAGCACCGTATCACAGTGTGACTAGCAAACGGGTTTGGCACAAAGGATTATTTAAATGAATAAAGAACAGTTTGATTTAAACCTTGTGCCGACGTGGCGACAAGGTTACCGTTTTCAGTTCGAACCAGCTCAAAATGGTTTTGTGATTTTATATCCTGAAGGCATGATCAAGTTAAATGAAAGTGCTGGGGCAATCGGGCAATATATTGATGGGCAGCAAAATGTTTCCGCGATTATTGCGCAGTTAAAGCAAAAATTTGGTGATATTGCTGAGATTGATCAGGATGTAATAGATTACATGCTGGTCGCAAAGCAGCGGCACTGGATTGACTTGGTATGACAGAAGGTGTTGGCCTACCTTTATGGTTATTAGCGGAGTTAACTTATCGTTGTCCGCTACAATGCCCATATTGCTCAAACCCATTGGACTACGCTCAACATAAAAATGAGCTGACCACTCAAGAGTGGTTCGATGTTTTTGATCAGGCACGTCAGATGGGTGCTGTTCAACTGGGTTTTTCTGGCGGTGAACCGCTGGTACGCCAAGATTTAGAAGAGCTGGTTGCACATGCTCACCAACAAGGGTTTTATACCAACTTAATTACCTCGGGAATGGGACTCACCGAACAACGAATTGCCGATCTAAAACAAGCGGGTTTAGACCACATTCAAGTGAGCTTTCAAGCTAGTGACCCTGTGGTAAATGATGCCTTGGCAGGTTCAAAACATGCTTTTGAACAAAAGTATGAAATGTGCCGACTAGTTAAAAAATATGATTATCCGATGGTGCTCAATTTTGTAATTCATCGACATAACATTGACCAGATTGAACAAATTATTGAACTTTGCCTAGAGCTCAATGCAGACACAGTCGAGTTAGCAATTTGTCAGTTTTACGGTTGGGCTTTTTTAAACCGCCAAGGTTTGCTACCAACACAAGAACAACTGATACGTGCGGAACGGATTACCAATGAATATCGCGAAAAATTAAAAGCGCAAAATCATCCTTGCAAACTCATTTTTGTAGTGCCTGATTATTATGAAGAAAGACCAAAAGCCTGTATGAATGGCTGGGGTAAAATCTTCTTTACAGTTGCTCCAGATGGTATGGCGCTGCCTTGCCATGCAGCACGACAATTACCAATTTCGTTTCCAAACGTCCGTGAACATACATTGTCCGATATCTGGTACAAATCAACTGGATTTAATCATTTCCGTGGCGATGCATGGATGCCAGAGGGCTGCCGCAGTTGCCCTGATAAAGACCGAGATTTTGGTGGATGCCGCTGTCAGGCCTATATGTTGACCGGCGATGCTGCCAATGCTGATCCTGTATGTGGGAAATCGCCGTATCATCAAATGATTGAGCAAGCACGTACAGAAAGTCATGTAGCAGCTCCACTACAACAACTTGTGTTTCGGAACAGTAGAAATTCTAAATCTTTAAGTGCTACACAAAATATTCCAGTCCACACGATTACAGATAAATAGCAAGCAGCGGGAATCTCATGAAGCCTAGCCATATTCCAGTTTTTGATGGACATAATGATGCATTAACGCGTTTATGGCTAAGTGATCATGCAGATCCTGTACATGCTTTTCTGCACGAACGCTTAGCAGGCCATCTTGACTTAAAACGCTGCCAGCAAGCAGGCTTTGTTGGTGGAATTTTTGCCATTTTTTTACCTCCATTTAGCTATGTGCAACAACATCATCCCAATAAACTTTTTGATCAAAATGCTTCTGATTTTACCCAGCAGCAAATTGAACAGATTTGTTTAGAACAACTCGATTTAGCACACCAACTCGCGCAGCGTTCTACGGACATTCAAATTTGCACATCAGTTCAGGATATTCAGAGCTGTGTAAACACGCAGAAACTGGGCATTGTGCTGCATATGGAAGGGGCAGAAGCTTTACAACAAAACCCCGATTTACTTGATCTGTTTTATGATAAAGGTCTACGTAGTATCGGCCCACTTTGGAATAGGCCCAGTCGGTTTGGACATGGTTTAAATGCTAAGTTTCCTCACTCACCTGACACAGGAGCAGGCCTCACACAAGATGGCAAAGCCTTTATCAAGCGATGTGCTGATAAAAAAATGGTGATTGATGTTTCTCATATGAATGAACAGGCTTTTTGGGATACTGTAGATCTATTGCAACAGCCAATCGTAGCAACACACTCTAATGCACATGCTTTATGTCCTCAAGCCCGCAATTTAACTGACCAGCAGCTTAAAGCTATTCGAGAAAGTAAAGGTATCGTCGGGGTGAATTTCGATGTCGCTTTTTTACGGTCGGATGGGCAACGTAATGCAAATACATCTATAGATGTCATTTTAGACCATCTTGATTATTTGTTAGATCGACTTGGCGAAGAGCATGTAGCTTTTGGTTCCGATTTTGACGGTGCACTCATCGGGACTGAGCTTGAAGATGTTATGGGCTTACATAAACTTATTCATCGCATGCAACAGCGAGCCTACTCAAGCGAACTCATTGAAAAACTATGTTTTACGAATTGGATAAATGTGCTTTATCGGATTCTGGGTGAATAGTTTTAGAGCTAAACGTATTGAACATAACTAATTATTTGCATTTTTTGATTGGCTGAAATGACTAAAAAAAATACAAATGGTTTAATTGTCAACAATTCGGTAAATTCACTAAACTCAACCTTACTGAATGTAAGAACATTTAGTATTTCAGGTCTTTTGTGGTTTTCACATTACCCATTTCTTCATGAGAAGTAGAAATGGGTTTTTCTTATCTAAATTATATAAACGTGATTTCCATCACAATAATTACTAATTATTGGTAAAACCCTTCAATCCCATCTTGACTAAAAGTTCAGCATTAAATACATTTGTAGTGTATTTAAAGATAATAAGATTGCTTAAAGCAATTCATAATACTGCTTAATCCTGAAATACAGTAAAAGCCTATTCAAAAACAGAATAGGCTTTTTACTTTGTATCAAAATTTATTTTTTTAACTATTGCACTATTCAATTAACATAAAAATTAAATACCTTACAAAAGCGGAGCAAATGAAAGCCGTTAAATAACAAATTATGTGCTATTAATTTAAGTTGATTTTTCAAAAAATACTCCGTTAGTCGAAGAGGTGCAAAATGTTAAAGTCAATTATAGTATTGGGAACAGGTATTGCGATTGGGATGTGTGTGTACAAGAAAAAGCAAAAAAACAGTAAGAGTTTTAACACAGATAGCGATACTGACTCAGTGATTAGTAAAGACAGTGCTAAAAATCAAGATGATGGCCAGCTTGATAACGCTGTAAAAGTTTAGAGTTAAATAAAAAGGGTTCAGATAATGAACCCTTTAATTTTTATTAAAAATAAAGATTAATAATTATTTTGAATAGATTAACTTAAATATAATATTTAAATTAAATAATCACTCAACTATTCATTTAATTATTTCAAAAGTATGATTAAAATAAAAAAACACTTTCATTATTAAAATTTACATATTGTATCAGAGGAATCTTTATTATTTTTGATACGAATAATAAAAATGGAGACTAGAATGTCAAAGCGCCATATTTTAAAAGAAGTAAATGCCAAAAGTATGTGTGGTATGGAAATTGTGGTTGAACAAATTTATGAAAATATTAATGAGAAAAGCTTTGTCGAAGCTGGAATAGAGCAAAACTGGTTACCACTTTCTAAAATTGTGATTTCGGATAAAGTCATTAATTTAGATCAAGATAATACCTTTGCTCATCCAAGAACAGGCAAGGTCTTTAAAGTCCTTAACTCTTAATCGATTCTTAGTTCTCTAATACAGTTTTATATTTCTAAGTTATTGAGGCGAAACACAGATAAGTTTCGCCTCAATGCATTTAACTAAGAGCTAATTTTCTTCTTAGAGAAGAATTTTTCTGCTGCTCCCAACACAAATATAAAGAATACTGGGACAAAAAAGATTGCCAAAATAGTGGCAGATATCATCCCTCCAAATACGCCTGTACCTAGCGCATGTTGAGTTTCTGAACTCGCTCCACTTGCAATCACCAATGGAATCACACCACAAGTGAAGGCAAGGGAAGTCATTAGAATTGGGCGTAAGCGTAATTTCGCTGCTGCAACGGCTGCTTCAACTAAACTCATTCCTTCTTCTTTGAGCATTTTTGCGAACTCAACAATTAAGATCGCATTTTTGGCAGATAGACCAATAATGGTAATTAGACCAATTTTGAAGAAAATATCATTTGGCATTCCTCTTAAAATAATGGCTAAAATTGCACCAAAGATTCCTAAAGGAACAACCAGCATAACTGATAACGGAATTGACCAACTTTCATAAAGTGCAGCTAACACTAAAAACACGACCAACATTGATAACGCAATAAGAAATACCATTTGAGATTCAGACTGTTTTTCTTGCAAAGAAATACCTGTCCACTCATAACCGATTCCTTGAGGAAGCTTGGCAATTAGTTTTTCCATTTCTCGCATCGCATCGCCAGAAGATACACCCATGTTAGGAACACCAGCGATACTTAATGAAGGACGGCCATTGTAGCGATTATATTGCTGAGGCAACTTGTTCCACTGAGGAGTTACAACCTCAGATAGAGAAACCAGTTGTCCATTTGCGCCCGCAACCTTCAAACTTAAAATATCTTTTAAGTGCATTCGTGATTTTGCATTGGCTTGAACAATAACTTGCTGCATTCGTCCTTGGTTCGGAAAATCATTGATATACATTGACCCCATTGAAGTCGAAATAATATCTGAAACTGAAGCAAAACTTACACCTAGAGCACTTAACTTCTCACGGTCTATTTTCAAGCTAATATTGTCACCGTCGGGCAAACCTTCAGGATAAACCATATAAAACTTTTTGTTTTGAGCAGCCATTTCCATAAGTTTTTCTTGTGCAGAAATTAAGGCAGGCATTCCTAAATTTGCTTTGTCTTGTAAGCGCAAGCTAAAGCCTGAAGATGTACCTAATTCATCAATGGCAGGAGGAAGTACAGACATCGTTGTACCTTCTTTACTATTCGCCATTTCTGCATTAATGAAGTTTGTATAGTCGGTCGTGGATTTATCACGTTCACCAAAATCTTTTAAGGTTGTAAAAGCGAGTGCTACGTTTTGTCCAGCGCCACTAAATCCCCAGCCCATAATTGAAATATTACTTTTTACATCTGACCGCTCGTTTAAATGGTCTTCAAATTCTTTGACGATTTTCTGAGTTCGTTCAGCTGTTGCATCGGATGGTAACTGGAATGAAGTCAAAAACCAGCCCTGATCTTCTTCAGGCATAAAAGCAGTTGGCCAATATTTCATTCCTGCAAAAGTTAGTCCCGTAATCACCACAAAAATGATTAAAGTCGGAATAGTATGTTTAACGACTTTTAGTAGAAGAACTTCATATTTTTTTGTGACTTTGTCAAAGCTACGATCAAACCATGCATAAAACCCTTTCTTTTGATGATGTGCATCAATCGGTTTTAATAAGGTTGCGCAAAGAGCAGGTGTGAGAGTGAGTGCTAAAAATGCCGAGAATAAAATTGAAAACGACATGGTAATAGTAAACTGGCGATAAATAATGCCGACCGAACCGCTCGCCAAAGCCATGGGTAAAAACACTGCTGCTAACACCAAAGTAATACCAATAATCGGGCTAGTAATTTCGGTCATGGCCTTTGAAGTCGCTTCTTTAGGCGCTAAACTTTCGGTTGCCATAATCCGTTCAACATTCTCAACGACCACAATCGCGTCATCAACAATAATCCCGATCGCAAGCACCATACCGAACATGGTTAACACATTAATTGAGTAACCCGTCAAAAGCATGATGGTAAAGGTACCAAGCAGGGCAATTGGAGCCACAATCGCAGGAATTAAGGTATAGCGAACATTATGAAGAAATAGATACATCACAATAAAAACCAAAACCATGGCTTCAATTAATGTATGAACTACTTTTTCTATCGAAACCTTAACAAAAGGCGCTGTATCGTATGGAACACTAAACTGCATACCTTCGGGTAAATTTACTTTTAATTCTTCGAGTTTCTGTTTGACACCTTCCGCTGTTTTTACCGCATTTGCACCAGGGCTAAGTTGAACCGCCGCAGCAGTTGCAGGTTTACCATTTTCTAAAATGGCAAAGTTATATGACTGAGCACCCATTTCTACATCGGCTACATCAGACAACTTAATATTGGCACCACTAATGTTGCTCTTTAGACTAATATCTTTGAACTGCTCAACATTTTCAAGCTGCCCTTGAGCTGACAAAGGTATGGTAATTAGTTGACCGTTAATTAAAGGCCTATCACCAAGCCGACCTGGTGCAATATCAATATTATTATTCCGGATTGCATTGTTTACATCGCTTATTGAGAGTCCATAAGACACTAACTTGTTTGGATCTACCCAAATCCGCATTGCTTTCTCAGCACCGAAGGACTGAATTTTTCCAACACCTTCAACACGTTTAAGCTCTTCGACCACATTGCGTACCAAATAGTCACTCAAATCTACTTCTGAATAGCGGTGATTAGGTGAATTTAAGCCTACAAGCATTAAAAAGCCTGATGAAGATGCTTCTACAGATAAACCTTGTTGACGAACCACTTGCGGTAAGCGCGCTTCAACAGCCTTAATTTTATTCTGTACATCGACTTGAGCCATATCGACATCGGTACCGGGTTTAAAAGTCGCGGTAATTTCGGCAGTACCAGATGAATCGGTTGTCGCACTATAGTAGAGTAGGTTTTTTACCCCTGACATTTCTCGTTCAATGAGGGTAATGACGCTATCATTAATAGTTTTTGGAGTAGCGCCTGGATAACTTGCTGTAATGTTAACCTCAGGTGGTGCAACACTCGGAAAGCGGGCAATAGGTAACTTTGGAATACTCAGTACACCAAATAAAATAATAAAAATCGCAATGACCCATGCAAAAATAGGACGGCGAATAAAGAATTGAGACATCATTTCGTGTCTCCTTGCTTCGCCGTATTTTCTGCTGAAGCTGCTTTCCATACGGAAATCGCCAGCTTCTGGTTTGGCTGAATACGTTCTATACCTTCAACAACAACTTTGTCTCCTGCTTTGAGCCCTTTATTGATGAGATAAAATTGCTCATATTGTTGCCCTAATTCTATAGCGCGAATGTCTGCACCACCTTTAGCATTTACCACGTAGACTTGCGGATCGCCGTTCATATTGCGCTGAATTGCTTGCTCTGGAACGAGTAAAGCCAGAGGAACCGAAGCACGTTCAATAGTGACGCGCACATACATACCCGGAAGTAATTTTCTTTCAGAGTTATTTACTTCAATACGGATGGTGACATCACCAGTCTCTGGATCAACATTAATGTCTTCAAAAAGCATTTTTGCCGAGACGTTATAGGGTTGTCCTAAACTATTTAGAATCTGTACATCTTTTTGATTGTTGGCAGATAGCTCTCCACTTTGTAAAGCTGCCTGTAAACGCTCATATTCACCAATAGACTGTTTTACATCGACATACACACGATCAATTTGTTGAATTGTAGCCATAGTATTGCTATCACCTTGGCTAACTAATGCACCTTCAGTCACAAACGATTTACCAATGCGTCCTGAAATGGGTGCTCGTACTGTTGCATACCGTAAATTAAGATTTTGGCGAGCCAACAAAGCTTTCATTTGGGCAACATCTGCAATCGCTTGTCGATATTGCGCTTCGGCGTTACTCACTTCTTGCTTACTAATAGCGTTACTTGGTAAAAGTTGCTGATAGCGTTCGAGTTGTATTTTTAAACGATTAACTTCAGCTTCAGCTTTATTTAGCCCAGCTCGATTACTATTTACATCTGCCTCAAATGTCTCTGAGTTTATTTTATATAGCGGTTGCCCAGCTTTAACTTCACTACCTTGAGCAAATAAAACTTTTTCGATAATGCCACCAACTTGAGGGCGAATTTCGGCAGTCCTAAAAGCTTGAACGCGAGCGGGTAAGTTTTCGCTAAAATTAATCAGCTGTGGTTGAACTGAAAGAACGGTAACTTTAGCTGTAGATACCTGTGTTTGATCACTTGCTTGTTCTGTCCCACAACCATGTAACACAAGACTGAAAGATAAAACAAATGGAACTAAAAAATGCTTTTGCACTTTTATAACACCTAATGGACTTCTAGATGCTGACATTATTTTTGATATGTGTGTAACGAAAATCACGAATATGTGGAAAAAGTGTGGAGATTTATCAAAAAATACGCGTATGATAAATCAAATTTTTCTCGCGTTTTATTCATATGTTCGAGCCAAGCTTTACATTCAACTGTCAGGATAAGCTTATTCTTGTCGTAGAAGATGAATATGATATTGGCGATATTATTGAACATTATCTTAAGCGCGAAGGCATGCGTGTTGTACGGGCCATGAATGGTAAGCAGGCGATTGAAATACATGCAACGCAGCCCATTGATCTGGTCATACTCGATATCAAAATGCCCGAATTGAGTGGGTGGGAAGTCCTGAATAAAATTCGGCAAAAAGCAGCTACACCTGTAATTATGCTGACTGCTTTAGATCAAGAAATCGATAAAGTCATGGCTTTACGAATTGGTGCGGATGACTTTGTGGTAAAACCATTTAACCCAAATGAAGTGGTCGCACGTGTACAAGCAGTATTACGACGTACTCAACAAAATCAGCAAACGCCCAACCGGAACTTAATTTATAAAAATATTGAAGTGAATACAGAAATTCATACAGCCTATATTTATTCGGATGACAAACAACAAGCACTTAACTTAACTCTGACTGAGTACAAAATTTTGTTGTTGATGTTACCCCATCCTCATAAAGTTTTTACCCGCTCTGAACTGATGAATCAATGCTTACCAGATCGAGATGCATTAGAACGCACGGTCGATAGCCACGTCAGTAAGCTACGAAAGAAAATAGAAGATCTGGGCTTACACAATATGCTCATTAATGTTCGTGGTGTAGGTTATAGGCTGGACAATCCTCATGAAAAATAAAACGGGAATTAGTAAACAACTTATTATTGCACTGAGCTTTACCAGTCTAAGTGTTACATTGAGTTCGCTCATTTTAGGCTACGGCACCTATTATATTGCAATTGAAGTGGGTCTTATTTCTCTTGAAAAACTCAAAGAAAGTGATGAGTTTTTCCACTATTTAGATGGCATATGGTTATTTGCTGTGCTTCTGTTTGGCACAGCATTATCAATTATTTTAGGCATAAAGCTTGCTCAACGTTTTATTGTGCCTATTAATCTATTAGCAGATGCAGCAAAAAAAATTAGCCATGGGGATTTAACTGCACGAGTAGAAAAACCGACGCATCATTCTTCTGAAATTGCAGAGTTGATGGACAATTTTAATGATATGGCTCAAAAGCTCGAAACCTCCGTTGAAAACGCTCATGTCTGGAATGCTGCAATTGCACATGAGTTACGAACTCCAGTCACTATTTTGCAAGGCAGGTTACAGGGGATTATTGATGGTGTTTTTGAAGCAGATCCGATCTTATTTAAGAACTTACTTAATCAAGTTGAAGGTCTGTCAAATCTAGTTGAAGACTTACGTACATTAAGCCTTTTTGAAAACCAACAACTCAGGCTTTATCTTGAAATTATTAATTTTAATGAAACTGCTCACAAAGTCGTGCATATGTTTCAAGAAAAATTAGAAAAAGCTCAGCTTGAAGTCATTTTTGACATTCAAGCACCAGACGTTAAGTGTGATCAAAGGCGTATAGAACAAGTTTTAATTGCTTTACTTGATAATGCTACCCGATATGCAAATCCGGGGAAGCTACTTGTTTCAACAAGACAAGACCAATATAACTGGATTCTTGAAATAGAAGATGAAGGGCCGGGCATTTCAGCGGAGCATCGCAAAGATTTATTTAACCCTTTCTTTAGGTTAGAACAATCAAGAAATAAAGAGTTAGGCGGTACTGGCTTGGGGCTTTCAGTTGTACAAGCCCTTGTTATTGCCCATAAAGGTCAGGTCGACTATCTCAATCAACATTCACATAGTATTTTTAAAATAAGCATTCCTCAAGAATGATCGCTTTAGTAATTTCCCTTAACGCTTTAATGAAGAGAAATTGCATTTATTGACTCGTGATTAACTCGAAAATAGGTTAATTTATTTATAAAATTTTAAGTAAATACTGATTTTTTATGACAATTGAGATAGAAACACATCCACTTGAACCATTTTTACCCGAAAATGCCCGTTTATTAATGTTAGGTAGTTTTCCACCACCACGTAATAAATGGAAGATGGATTTTTACTATCCAAATTTCCAAAATGACATGTGGCGTATTTTTGGTCTGATCTTTTTCCAAGACAAAACCTACTTTTTAAGTGAAAACCAGAAAAATTTTAATGAAGAACGTATTCGAAATTTCTTGATTGAAACAGGTATTGCAATCTTTGATACGGCTTACCAAATTAAGCGATTGAAGGGGAATGCCGCAGATAAGTTTCTTGAAATAGTAACGCCGACAGATCTTGCTGTGTTACTTCAGCAGATTCCGTTATGTCAGACCATCATGACCACAGGTGATAAAGCGACTGATACTTTAATTTCTGTTTTACCAGAGCACACTGAAAAACCACTTATAGGAACATCTACATCAACTCGCTTTGTAGGGCGGGATATTAGTTTATACCGCTTACCATCCTCTTCTAGAGCTTATCCATTGGCATTAGAGAAAAAAGCAGAGGCTTATCAAAAATTCTTTAAAGAGATTGGTATCTTATAAATAAAATTGAAGTGCTGTTACATCATCCATTCAACTGGCAAATATGAAACGGCTTTAATCATTGTGCGTTGGAAAAGGCTGGTATCTGGGTCTTTTTCATATTCAATAACTTTTCCATTAGATTGATAATCTAACCAAATAATTTTTCCTTCACTATTTAACTTAAGCTGATAAGCAACTTGTGGTAAATGCTGATCAAGCATCACCGAAACTTGAGCCTGTAATTGACTCGACTCAATAACAAGACCCACTTCAGTATTTAAGTAAGTCGAACGCGGATCAAAATTAAATGAACCAATAAATACTTTACCGTCTACGTCAAAAAACTTGGCATGTAAACTCGATTTATTTTTGCCTTTTGCAGGGATCACGCTTCCAGTCACAACTTCATACCATGTTCTACGTCTACGTTCTAAAAATGGCTTAAACTCAAATAGTTCTACACCGCTTTTGAGCATTTCGACTCGATATTGACTATAAAATGCATGCACAATCGCCACGTCATTTGCAGCAAAAGAATTGGTTAAAACCCTGACTTTAACTCCTTGTACTTTTAGCTGTTTTAAATAATACGCGCCCTGTTGTGTAGGAACAAAATAAGCAGAAGCTAATTCTATATGCTGCTTCGGTTCACCCATAATGGCCAGAACTTGTCCATAAAGCATGTCTTGTTTAGAGGCTGTTCCCAAGATTTTTTTGGGTGAGTCCGCAACAAAATACGCTTTTGCCCACTGAATTGGATAGTGCTCAAGAAGTTCTTTTAAATAGGTTTGAGCATCGTAAAGCTTATCTTCGGTTTGAGTATGATTTTCACTTTCATGAATTAAATCATGATAGTGCTGTCGTAACGATTGTAGGTGGTGGACAGCACAAGTTCCGATAAGCTCAGTAGCATCTTGGCTTAGCTCGCTTTGCCAGAAATCATTAAAGACAGTCTGGGCATGCTGTACCGTATGTCCATAAAATAAAATATCTAGGTCAGTAAATTGAAACTTACTACTTGCATCAAAATATTCACTACTGATATTTCGACCACCTGTTACAGCAATCGCTCCATCTGCAATAATTAATTTATTATGCATGCGATGGTTTACTTTTTTGAAACGAAAAATATAGTCTAAAATTCTTAAATATCTAAATTTATATGGATTAAATAATCGAATTTCAAAATTAGGATGGTGGAGAAGGCTTCTTAGAACTCCATCAAGCTTTACTCCATTTTGATCATCGATGAGTAAGCGGATTTTTACGCCACGATCTGCCGCCGTTAGTAACTCATGCAGCATTAAGTTTCCAACAAAATCATTTGTCCAAATATAATATTGTAAATCGATTTTTTCTTTTGCATTTCTAATGAGATACATACGAGAAGCTATGCTAATAAAGGCATCATCTAATGCCACAAAAGCAGTTAATCCTTGTTCTGTTTTTTCTGTAGCTTGCTCATCATTCAACCAATTAAAGCTATTCGTCACTGTATCATTCTCATTAGGATCGTATGTATCTGTATAAGAGGGTAAATCCGTAAAGCCCCAAGCACTTGAAGCTATAGTACTGTACTGCTGATATAGCTGATTGATCATGTAAGCATTTAATCTGCATCCAAGTTAAACCTATCAGAGCATTCTTATATTCAATTTATATGTCAAAATTCATATTAACCCTTATAAATGCATTGTGCCAAGCCTCAACACTAGCAATTCCTTATTTTTATAGGTATTTCTAAGAAAACATAGCCTTTTAAAAATATAAAGTTAAATTTAACCGTTTTAAACCTAATGCTATATTCAATATTATTTTTTAAGGATGCTCGAGATGAGTCATATGGGTTCTTGTCTATGTAATGAAGTCAAATTTTCAATTACCAACGAGATAGAGACTATCTATCACTGCCACTGTAGTCTCTGCCGAAAACAATCGGGAACGGGATCAAACGCAGCTACTTTAGTCGGTAAAGACAAATTTAAATGGTTATCAGGTTTAGAACTTATTCGTACTTATAAAAAGGAAACAGGTTTCACATCTTCATTTTGTAGTAAATGTGGATCGCCAGTACCCAACCTAGTTGGAAATACACATTTTATGTGGATACCATTAGGCTTATTAGATAAAGACATTCTTGTGCTAAAAAAACTTAATTTTTGCGTGTTTTCAAAGTCAAACTGGGCTAACACAATAGAAGCAGATGAATCTTATAACCAGCTTCCAACTTTAGATGAACTAAAAATATTTTTTGATTAGAATAATTTTCTCTAAAAAGAGACTTGCTTTGCGTTATCTTTAATTTTTAGGAATAGCTATGCTTTCAGATTTCACAAACACACATTAATTACAATTGGCAGCACAACAATTACATTAGAAAACATGATATCTATCATACTTCCTTAAAAGGCTGAGTGAGTAGCTAAACAATAAAAGGGAGAAAATAGAGATGCCACAATATTTAATCATCGCTGAGAATGTGTACAAAAAGATTGAGGACAAAAATTTATTTTCAGAAAGCTCAGCAGAGACCTTAAATCATTTGGTTGGTGTAATTCGTAAGGAAATTAAAGGAACCAAGTTTAAACTTAAATATAATTTTATAGATTTTGATGAGTGCTTAACCAAGCCGTTAGAAGAGTGTGCGATTAAGTTGGATATGAGCCTCATGCCTAACCATAAAAATAAAGATGAATATATTCTTTGGCTCGCAGGTTTTATTGAAAGAATTACAACAGGAGGAGAGGCCAAGCTTCCACCGATCTCACAATTTATCCCTCCAGACTTTAAGTTTAACTATGAAGAGCCTCCTAAAGTATCCTCATCTACAGGTGATGATGGAGAGATGATTATTAATTATTTCAAGTCAGATGCCTTTACTAAAATTATAAAAGAAGAAAAATAAGTTTAAAAAAATATAGAAGTGATCGTCCACTACACTTCTATATATCGCTGTAAATTCAGCAGCCGCCTTCTGGGGCGGTTTTTTAATAGTGATTTTTAAAATGTTTAATATTTTAAAAATATAGAGTTTATTAAATATAAATTTTTAGCTGACTGTTAAAATACCTACCAATTTAATCGGAATAAAATTAAAACCAGATCACATTATTAAAACAATAAATAGTTATGATATTCATAATTTATCAATTAAAATTAAAAAACAGCAACAATCTTAATAAAAATTATAAATTTATTTTTACAACTACAATTTTATACTTATATTTTATAAATAATTAATAAGGAGATAAAAATGCCAAAATACTTATTATTAGCAGAAAAAATTAATAAAAATATTAAAAACAAACATTCAAGCAATTACTTTAAAGACTTAAATAATTTAATTATAGAAATTGAAAAAGCGATTGCCGGTACAGAATTAAAATTTTTATATAACTTTGTGAACTTCGAAGGGGCTGTTGTTAGTGTGCAAATTGAATTACTCATTAGAGTAGATATAAGCTTGATTCCAAAACATAAAAATGAAGATGACTTTATTTTATGGCTGGCAGATTTCATTGATCGAATCACCATAGACACCAGTAAAGAAGTCATTAAATAAAAAATTGCTCCTAGTAAGACAAGATTACTTAAATGTTAAACCGAGAGGAATAAGGTATTTAAGGCTCTTGTCTAGGTGCGGAATTCATATCATGTCGAACCCTGCTTATATTTTCATAAATGACTTTACGCATTCGGTTTACTGCACCTAATGGCTTATGTGCAGGTAAGGCATGCCACGGCGTAAAAGACAAATTTTCACAGAACTTATTTTGCTCGGGCGTATCAAAATTCTGCTTTGGAATATGAATAGTCGCTACTTGATAAAAAGGAGCCGCTTTCTCATCCCATTCTGTCATCGAGTCTTCTATTAACATTTGACTTGAAGTTCGGGGCTGAATAAGGAACTCCATACAGGCATCTGTTTGCTGTAAAGTATTTTTTAAAGCTTCTCTTAAAAAATCATGACTAGGATTTTTAGGTAGATTATTTGCTGTCACTGAGCAAGCACGTACCGAATATTTAACTGCTTGTCGATCATTACCTAGGCCTAACTGATAGGGAACCATAGACCAGTAACGCGCATAGAGTGGATTTGCAATTTTTGAATTACGTGCTCCGAGTGCATTCATTGTTCCTTTAAAACCTAAGGCAAATGGAATATGAAGTTTTCTAATCATATTATGGCTATTCACATCATTTATAAAAGAAAGATATCGTTTAGCATCATTCGCAAAAAAGACAGGGTGATTAATCATAATAAAATCTTGAGTAGTTGCTTGCTTTTCACTTTCTAAAATTTTCTCTCCAGATACACCTAAAAGCTTTATCGCTATGCCACGCGCATCTTTGTCAATGTCAGCACTAGAGGCGTCATTAGAAGCATTGGAAAAGCGAATCCATGCTTGATAACTTTGGTCTGGTATAAAAATGCCTTTAGCGAACTGAGCAGGTATATTTTTTGAGACATGAAATTCAGCTCGCACACACCCATGTGCTTTAGGATGCGCATCACGTAAAGCATTTCCCGCCGTATATTGTTCACGAATTGACTTTTCAATGACTTGAGCTATGTTCTGGGCTAACACATCCTCATTAGGCTGTAGCTTTTCCCCTAAAACGGTATCAACTTCTGGATAAGCGATGCTTTCTGAAGAGGTCTTTATTGGTATGGTTCTTTGGGAATGTAAAGTTTCACTACAACCTGTTAGTGCAAACACAAGAGGAGTAAATACAAACAACACCCTAAAATGTATAGGCTGCATAAAATTTGACATCTATTATCTCCTTAGGGCAAAAAATATTTTAAGATAATATTAAAAGTTCTTGTTTAAGTTTATTTTGAGCTTTATAAAAAATATTAACTGTAAATAATTTAAACGTCATTGTTACTTATCTGAACAATAAAATAAGAATTATTATTTAATATAAAACTTCTTAATACATTAAGAGAATGACGACATGATAACTAATCGACAAAATGTGCAAAATAATTCTAATTCATCACCTCATCCAATCACTCAAAATACACTTATTGATCGATTTAGCCCTATTTATTGGAGAATAGACGGCCCGCAAACGATGTCTTTTGCCATTACTAATTATGGAAATGGTTTTGAAGCATCTTTTAGGTCGCGCATGGCAAATGATTTGGTAGGAATTACATGGGACTCTTATGACACTAAAGATCATAAATTTTTAGCTTATGAAACTAAATACAGCTATGCAGGGGTAATTTGGGACTTCGATATTGAATTGTCGGCTTCGATGCCTGTGCTTAACAATGCGAGTTTAACACCGACTTTAACGGTGTACTATAATGAGAATGGCATAGATAAAATTGCATATGTCATCTTGTTTAACTACGCAAATAATCCTTCATCTCGTACAGCGCATATCCATATTAATTGGGATACGGTGAAAGCTGGTTTTTCTGCGACAGATAGCTTTCCCGTCACCAATATTCAGAGAATTTCTTTTTCTGGTTTTACCAGTCAATATAATGGCCAATCAGCTACACCTTTAAGTCAGCCCCAAGATGGTTATATTCGACTGACCAACTCGGTTGTTATAGGAACAAATGCGAAGTTAAATTTGAGCCGTATTGTTGTACCTCAGCACAATTATGGCATCTGTACCAGCTATGACGACCATTACGATTTAAACCCGCAGCGCCTAGTCAACAATATGGTCAATTTGGGATATCAAGGTTTGGTTAACCATTATTGTGGAATGTCGCATTACCCTGAAATGAAATGGAAAAGCGATATTAATAAATGGCAAATACCTGATACGTTGGTGACGGGCGAAGCTGTTGTTAACTCATGTACCCGTAAATGGCATGAGAAATATGCTCAGGCTTTGCATAACGCCAGTATGCAGCCTATCTTTGGGGTCAGCTTTGAAATGTATTCCTTGGGGGCCAATGAGTATTGGGCACAGCGTGACTGGAATAGTAATTTGGGTAAAACAGGCTACCAACCACCGAGTTATTTTTTTAGTTTAAGTGACCAAAATGCTTTGGCATATCTACATAAAGTCTTTATTGAGTTTGCAGATACAATGGTTGTCGGGGGATGTGATGTAAACATGCAGATTGGTGAACCTTGGTGGTGGTACAACACTGACACGAATCTACCATGTGTGTATGACTATCCAACAAAACTGGCTTTTAATGCAGATACAGGTTTATATGCACCAGATTTAGGTACAATTTATGAGGCCATGAATAAAACAGGAACTCCTTATGATGAGTTTAAAACATGGCTTAGAAATAAATTAGGGCAAACCTGCCAAAACATTCGTTCTGTTATCAAAGCAAAATATTCAACAGCCAAAGTTAGCCCACTTATTTTCTTTCCTTCGATTCAATCTCCAATTCAAACGCTAGCAACTTATATTAACTATCCAAGCACGCACTATTCATATCCTAATTTTGATTACATGATGACCGAAGCTTATGATTGGCTTTTAGAAGCTCGCTTAGACTTGGCACATCAGGCAGTTTCTCAAATACCTATACAGGGTCTGGGCTATCCTGCAAATAAAGTCGTTTATTTATCAGGATTTGTTCCTGATGCATCTATTGCCTATATTTATGGCTTTGATAAAACTAAACCTTATCGAACACCGATCTGGCAACGAATTTTTGGTGACATGAAAAATAATGTTTCTCTGGGTTTAATGAAGCAATTTATCTGGGCATACCCACAAGTCATGTTTGATTCGATTACGATCGATACCACTCAAGCCCCAAATGGCTTCTTTGTTGAAAATACGCTTTATTCACCAATTAGTGATAACACACCGTATCCACCAGATATTTACCTATAAGTAAACATAAGCCGTTTATAAGATAAGTGATTTGATAGAAAACCTCTTCAAGTAAGAGGTTTTCTTCTTTTTGAAACATAGGCTTGCTTAGACTTACCTGACTGGCTATGCTGTGATGGATTGTCATGAAAGCCAATTTTAATTTAAGCAAAATTAATCTCTTGTATTACTGTTACATAATCTATTTTGCTCGACTATAAATACCGAATGATTTAAAGGAAACCCAAAGATGAAATCTCGTGCAGCTGTCGCCTTTGCCCCAGGAAAACCTTTAGAAATTGTTGAAGTTGATGTTGCACCACCTCAAGCGGGTGAAGTTTTAATAAAAATTACCCATACAGGGGTATGTCATACCGATGCTTTCACTCTATCAGGCGATGACCCAGAAGGTGTTTTCCCTGCAATTTTAGGCCATGAAGGTGCAGGTGTAGTGGTTGAAGTCGGTGAGGGCGTAACGAGCGTTCAACCAGGCGATCATGTTATTCCACTTTATACCGCTGAATGTAAAGAATGCTTATTTTGTAAATCTGGAAAAACCAACTTGTGTGTTGCAGTACGTGCAACACAAGGTAAAGGTGTAATGCCAGATGGAACCACACGTTTTTCATATAATGGCGAACCGATTTACCATTACATGGGGTGTTCAACTTTTAGTGAATATACAGTAGTTGCTGAAGTATCTTTAGCTAAAATCAATCCTGAGGCTAATCACGAACAAGTTTGTTTACTTGGATGTGGTGTGACTACAGGCATTGGCGCCGTGCATAACACAGCTAAAGTACAAGAAGGTGATTCGGTTGCTGTATTTGGCCTAGGCGGTATTGGTTTGGCTGTTGTACAAGGTGCACGTCAAGCCAAAGCAGGACAAATTATTGTGGTAGACACAAACCCAGATAAATTTGAACTTGCTAAGCAGTTTGGTGCTACAGATTTCTTAAACCCTAAAGATTACGATAAACCAATTCAACAAGTCATTGTAGAAATGACCGGCTGGGGCGTAGATCATTCATTTGAATGTATTGGTAACGTCAATGTTATGCGTTCAGCTTTAGAGTGTGCACATCGCGGTTGGGGACAATCAGTCATTATTGGTGTTGCTGGTGCAGGTCAAGAAATTTCAACTCGTCCATTCCAGTTGGTTACAGGCCGTAAATGGTTAGGTACCGCTTTTGGTGGTGTTAAAGGCCGTTCGCAACTTCCAAAAATGGTTGAAGATGCCATGAAAGGTGAAATCCAACTTGAACCTTTTGTAACGCATACTATGCCTCTACAAGACATTAATACTGCTTTTGATTTAATGCATGAAGGTAAATCAATTCGTACCGTGATTCATTTTTAAATAAAATAAAAAGGGCTGTGATTCAGCCCTTTTTTACGACTTATGATTTTATATCTTAAATGGCATTACCGCACATGTCAGTTGTACCCTGAGGATAGTTATATTGTAGCGCATTACGGTCAGTAATGAGTTCATTCGAGAACTCTTGTCCAAATAAATTTGTAGAAAGAATATTTATATTTCCATTCATTGAGAAAGCTACTTTCTGTAGTGCACCAGGTAATTTAAATTGATATCCTTCATCAACACCATTGAAAATAAATCCAACCTGCTTAGTATCCTGATTAATGTAAACACCTAAGCGTTGATATTCATTTGTGTTATCTGTCATTTTCTTATTTTTAGAGTATCTATCAATAAGTTCATAATCTCCCACTTCCGATACTAAGCTATAATATAAACTAGGAGGATTCTCACCAAAATCAGGATCATGTCCTCCAATAATAAAATTATAAAATGATCTAATTGTATAGTTATTATCTGTTATACCAGTAAAACTAATGTCAGTTGAGTAAGAGGAGGTGCTCGAAGAAAGTGTAGGCACTTTAAGCTGCATTTCAAGAGCAATAATACCTTTACTAGGTAATAAAAAATCACCTTCATAACTCGTTGAATTCACTTTTGCCTTACTTTTTGCATTATAATCAAGATAACCGTAATTATCTTCCGTGACAGGCTCCACTTTAAAACCAAATTTTTGACCATTTATCAATGGAAATATTTTCATAGGAAAATATTCAGGGTGTTCACTGTTCCATAGATCATAATCTTGTTGAGTTGCATTAAAATTATATTGGCAGACTGGGGCAGAATTAAGGGAATTTGTTTTAGCCAAGAGGGTTTGAGACGCTAATTTTTCATTCTTTGCCGTTGATGAAATGCTTTTAGATGCTACTTTTTGACTAGACTCACTATGCGTTACTGTATTGGTATTGTCAGAAGATACCTCATACATTGCCCAACATAATGTAATAGCGCTAACGGCAACTATGCCTATTTTTTTCATAAAATATTCCTATCGCGTTAAGTATTAAATTTTGAGAAAATATTGATAAAGTAAAACTTATTATTAATTTTTAAATATTTGAAATTATTAGGTTTATAAACTATTGAATATGATTAATCATATTCAATAGTTACAGTAGCCATTGCACGTACTTTACCAGCAGTCACATTTGTTGCTGTTTGGTAGTAGCGAGCAGTCATCGGTACGTTATATTGAAGTGTCTGATTAGAAGACAATGTACCTAGGGCTAATTTGTCACCTTTTTTGATGACTTGATTTTTATTTTGATAATTCCACAGTAATTGTACGCCCACACCATTTGCTTTTTCAGATGCGGCAGCAGTATTTGCCAGTACCTGATTATTTGTGCCGTCTTGTGTAAAGTCGTAAGTTAAACTAATGAGGTTTTTCTCTTCGTAGCCAGTAGGGTTGATACCGCCATTACAGAGAATGTTCATATCAAAGGTTTGTTCACCTTGAGTAGAACCAACACCTTTGAAGCCAGCCTTTGTAACGGTTGGAAGCTGTACAACTTTGTTAATATTACCTTGGATTTCACATGAAGATGACGCAATGGTAATCGCATTAGCATTAACAGTACTTGTTAAAAAAGGTTGATTTGGAAAACCACGGATATAATAACTACTATATCTGCCTGGTACTAATGTTCCAGAACCGGTTTGTGGAGCAATTTTAATAATTTCCACCACAAAATAGCCATCTGCTAAGTAACGATTACCTGAAATGCCAGTACGTTGATATGGGTAATAACCAGAAAAATTGGCATTATTCTCTGCTTCACGATAGAGGCGAATACCAATGCCGGGAATATTCGTGGTATAGATACTATTGCCTAAAGAACTTAATGGATAAGCTTGAGTTAATTCCGCAACTGCTACATCTCGGCTATCACAATTATTGGCTTGTGTCGTAGTCCGAGTAATAGGAAAAGTCGCTTTTCTTAAAATAGCACCGACTTGATCACTAGGACGCACAACGACACGGCCCACCGCCATTAGCACATCATTTGCTTTATAGTTAACCATGGTACATGCAGCATTAGCCTCACCATACACACCAAAACCAGCAGTAAATAGAGCACCTGTTAATAATATTCTTTTCATTTGCAGACAGCCTCAGTCATTACCATGCTTTGTTGCTTATTTTGCAACTGATTACTGATGTTGTATTCAACCGAACAACGTTCATTGCTTTCGTCACCCCATTTCACATAGAGACGATCTTGAGCAAGTGGAGTACGTAAGTAAATCATACTACCTTGTGCAACAATACCGACAGCTTCATCTTTCTGATTAAAGACTTGAGCTGCAAACGGTAAACTGTTGCCATCTACAGTTTTACTATTAATATAAACTGCATAACCAGTTTTAGTCGCAAAATCTACTTTAGCAATTGCGCCAGCAAAAGGTGCAATACGTTGACTTGTTTCTTCAAGTTCTACTTCGCTCGACATTTCTTGTGGGTCAAGGGTAATGTCATTAAGACGGTAAGGAGTTACATAAGGAACTACTGCATAACCAGCCTTATTCACGCTTAAACCAACGGCATTATTAACTTTTGCTCCGGCAGCTTCTGGAGCATGCACAAGTACCATCGTTTGGCCTTGCTCAGGTCCAAATAAAATACCTTCTGAGTGTGCAACCACACTACCAGTTAAGCTAACCATTGCTTGTTGGTAAGAATCAGCCACACTATAAGAACCACCAACAGTTGTATAGTTAGTACGATAACGACCATTTACGTTAAATGATGGATTCGCATAATCCTGATGCGACATTGAAGCGCCGTAACTAAAGCGATCTCCAACCATTCCACTTGCACCAACAGTACGGCTGTCTTCAGAAGCAGTAACGTTGACGTTAACCGAATTCTTTTTGAAATCAATCGGGAACGATAATGTCATTAAATATTCAGTATCGTGTGTTTGATTCGTTGAACCATATTCAACTTTACGGTTAATTGCAGATAAACCATAAGTTAAGCCATGGAAATTATTACTATAACCAAGCTGATATTGTTTAGTACTTTCGCTACGGTTCCAATAGTCAACCCACGAACCCACTACATAGAAGTTACCCCAACCTTCAGGTAACCCTTGGTTCAAGGTGATTTGGAATTCACTACGTTGGCGACCAGCAGAGTAAGTATTAATACCTTTTTCTTCAAAATCACGGATCAGTAGAGCATCACGTAATTTATAGAAGTTCTCTGTTGAGTAACGATAAGCTGCTAGCGTTAAGTTTGTGTTAGTCGGAGTGATCAACTTGCTATAACTTAAACGGAAACTTTGCCCTGACTGTGAAGACTGTTTTTCAAACTCAGCTTCAGAATGTGTAACGTCAAGTGCAATCGCACCAATTGGCGTAGCAAAAGCAGCACCCAACAATACAGCGGCATAATTTTCAGTTGCTTGTATGCCTGTATAACCTGTTAGGTAATTATTAATACCTTGTTGGTATTTACCTTGAACAACCCAAGGGTCAATATCAATGTCTGAATCTCGGAACTGACCTACAGTTAAAGAATAACGATTCATACCAGGGCGTAGCATCTGCACAACAGATGCATAAGGCACAGAAAACTTTTGTATTTCACCATTTGCTTCGATAACAGAAACTTCAATCTCGCCACCAAAACCAGTAGGGTAAAGGTCATTAATTTCAAAGTTACCTGGTGCTACCGTTGTTTGATAGATAAGTTGGCCTTGTTGACGAACTTCAATTTTTGCATTGGTTTTGGCATTACCACGAATACGCGGAGCATAGCCCAACATACTATTTGGTAACATTCGATCATCACTTGAGAAGTCGATACCACGATAGCCATAAGAATCAAATACTTCGCCGTTTGTAAAGCTATCCCCAAGTGTTAAAACACCACGATATTTCGGGAATGCTCGCTGTAAGTAAGTACTTGTTTCTTCGTAACTTGATTTAGATTGATTTTCGGCAGGAGTGTCTTGCCATTGCCATTGACCATTATGACGTAATTGCCAACCACCTAAATTTAGTCCAGCAGTCACACCCATAAACGCGTTTGTTGTTTCGCTTTGATCATTAGACTGAGTAAATGTTTTGTAAGCACTACCGTTATAAGATAAAAAAGCAGCATTAATTCCACGATCCCATAAACTTGGGTCGACATAGCCTTGCGCATTTTTTTGCAAAGCAACTTGTGGAATCGAGATATCTACGCGTAAGCGAGAGTTATCAAACTCATAAAATGCATTTTCAACCCACTCTTCAATTTTATAACAACTACTATTTTCTTTTTGAAGAGGAGCATGCTGCGCTAAAATCTCTTGTTTTACACCATATTCAGCAAGAGTATTTCCCGTAAAGCAGGTTACAGCATTTTTATTTGATTCTAATGCTTTAAAAAACATACGGCGTTTGCCAAACCATTGGCCATTTACATAAACGTCAACATTATATTCACCTGGTAAAACAGGATTACCGTATTTAAAACGAGAAATATCAACTTTTTGAGCATCACCAATTAAAAAAGCAGAATCAAATTCAGCTTCTACAGGAGCACTCGCGACTGTTTCTTCAGCGTGCACGAATACAGGCATTGTCATTGTGACAACACCAGAAGCCAAGTAGTAACAAATATGGCGTTTTAATAATTTATAAGATTCTTGCCTTTTTTTTGGCATAGCTAAGTCCGCCTACTCACATAATAGGTGCTTAAATTTATTAAAAAGATAAATCTGATTACTGAAGTTTTATTTGGTGTTCGACTCGACCACCATAGTCATTGACATTCATAAAACTCATATCTTGAAGATTGCCATTCTTAAGCTGAACAGATTCTTCAGAAAAAGGTTTAATCATTAAACCTTGAGGTAATAAATCAACTTTTTTATCACCTGCCTTTTGGTAAACAGAAGTCATTGTGATATGAAAAGGAGTTGGATTTTTTACCGTTAAATTTTGACCAGATTTAACCCATTGAAGCTTATCAGCAGCTAAATTCGCATCATCTTTAATTGAAGCTGGACGATAGAAGAATTTAATGCGTGAACGAATTGCCAATTGCAGAAAATTATCAGGCGTCGTATTTTCAGTTTTTGAAGTTGGTCTTGGAGGAATATCCAAAACATTTAACCACAAAACCGTTTCTTGCTTCTGATTTAACTGAGAAGCAGTTGGTAAAGCAGTAATACGAAGAGTCTGACTTTTTGTAGCTTCAACACGAGAAATAGGGGGAGCAATCATAAAAGGAACTTTTGATTGATCCGGAGTGCTTTTTGAGTCGCCTTCATCAAGCCAAGCTTGAACAAGAGCTGGTTTTGAACCGTTATTGCTAACTTGTAGCGTAACTTCTCTAGCATCCGACGGATAAATTACACGAGTGCCATGGATTACAATTTCTGCTTGAGTAGCAGGTGCTACAACTGTTGAAGCAAATGCTAAACCTAACAAAAAATTATAACTGTTCAATTTCATTTCAGAATTCTCAACCAAGAAAGATTCGGGAAAGCGCCACAAAAAGAGGGTTTCTATGCGGACATAGAAACCCCACTATCAATAATTATTGATAGATAATTGTGTATTGAACAGAAGTATTTACTTTACCAGCTGTAGAAGCACCAGTTGCATAGTATTCAGCATAGTAGTTAAGGTCAGCGCTACCAGCTGCAGCTACGTCAACCCATTGAGAGTTAGCTTGAGCACCGTTTGCACCAGCAGCAAGAACTGGGATGAAGTTGTTGTTGCTACCTAAAAGTTGAACGTTAACGTTTTTAGCACCAGTAGCGTCTTTGTTAAGTAAACGACCAGTATTAAAGTCAACGTTAGCACCTGGTTCGAAGTAAGTAGCTACTTTACCTTCAGAACAGTTAGCTAATTTAATTTGGAAAGGAGTACGACCAGCAACATCCCCAGCAACAGCTAAAGTTTGCTTAGAAACAGTTGGAAGAGTAACTGTGAAGTCTTTACCAGCTGGAGTAACGATGTCACAAGTTTTGTCTGTAACTAAACCATTAATTGTAATTGTACCATCAGCAGCTTGAGCATTCGCAATCCCTACAACCGAAAGAGCAGCGATCAAAGCAAGTTTTTTCATAGTGTTTTCTCAAAAGTCTGGATAAAAGTTTATTTCCTTACTTTTCCAGTGTTTGACATCTTGAAAAGTAATGCGGCGATATTAACACTTCTTAAACAAAATGCAAACTAGATCACATTATTTTTTCATAATAAAAATTAAATCACACTGAAAATAAATGCTTCAAGACAGCCTTTTACAGGCTATATAGCTGTTTATAAATAATTTTTGTTTTTTCTAAAAAAGAAGAGATACAGAGATAAGTAAGTTACATAAGAACACTATGTAAATAGAAAAGAATTAAACAATTTATGTGAAAAAGAAGCTTAAATTCTTACAATACAATTATATAGAATAAATTATGCACATGTATATAGAGAAAACATACAAATAGTCATTTTTTATAAAAAAGAGTGACTCATCCTTTAAATCATCAAAATGTGCGATCAGTTCGACAAATCACTCTTTAATCATGCTTATTGTAGGAATAGCCTCAAATACTATGCCTATAAGTTAATGATAGTTGATAACCACGACTTTGTGATTAGAACCTATGCTTTCAATGCTAGTATCCATTTTCTCAGTATGTTGAGCTAAGTTAGAAAGACTACTTTTGTTTAAATATTCACTATCAAGTTTAATATTTAAATTATTTACCTCAACACATTCTATCTCGCTATGTTCTGTTGAACATGTATCTTCAACAATATTTCCTCTTATCATTATTGTGTTATTTGCATAACAAAATAATGGGGAAGTGGAAAGCACCATCAGAATAAGAAGTTTAAATATATTATTTTTCATTTTATATGCCTATTTATAAAATAGTTTATATCTATTTGATACAATATTTTTAATTTAAAAACAATCATTAAGTTTAAATGAAGAAAAAATATTAATTTTGACGTGACGAAAATCACATTAAATGTTTTAAATAATGTAATAGTTAGAATTTTAAAAACATATTAAGAAACATAATAATCACAACACTTTAAAAATTGTTTATTTTTAACTCAAGTTATTGATATTTATGATATAAATTTAAAATAAGAAATAGAATAAAATTAAAATAATTAATAATATATAATTAAACATTTAATAAATATGTAATTTATTTTTTGTGATTTTAGTATTTACTTTGCAAGATAATTACAGAGAAAAAAGATACTAATTTTATTTAAAATGTGAATTATTTAGCTTTTTATTTATAAATTGAAAAATAAATTCATTTTATTTATTAAACACAATTATCAAACCCTCAATAAGTTGAAATTCATCACACATTTTAAATATATTGAGGCACAAAAGGTTATTTTAACTTTTCAGGGTTCTTAAAATTCTTTTTACAGTATAAACATGCGCGATATTTTTAAGATTAAATTATATCAAGTAGAAATAGAGGCTAGAGAAAAGCATAATAGTATTTAAATACAATATCTTTAAAGGCAAATTACTCAAAGTAGATGCACGTGCTGGCGACAAAGGCACAGAATATTCATCTAATTTTGCAATCAGAGAAATTCGACCGTGGACTTGAGGAAATGGTGCGATGTTCACAGGCAGTTAAACTTGATGAAGATCATCATCATTTAGTTGAGTTTTATAAGTGTTATCTGAATAAAGAAATCTTTATTCCAGTGACATTGTCATCAATGGACAGCAATATTTTTTATCGTACTAGTGGTGATGCTAAGGCGTTACAGCTAGAAGAAAAGAAAACTACAGAGCTAAAATCTTAATATTATCAAATACTTAATTTGGAATTATACGATTGTTCGTATAATGTATATTATGTTAAATAAGATATTTAGAAATCTACCATATATAAGACTCTGGCTACTCTACGTTGCTGCTACGCCGTTTATTCTTTACTACAGTAAATTCTTAGCTTGGTATCTGTTGCTCAACCAACTTACTAACCCATGGCACTCTTAACGACTTAAACTGGCTTAACCCTATTTTTAATCTTAACCAGAATAATTCTCTAGGCAGCTTTTTGAAAACGTAATTACAATTTTATGGTTCCCCTAGCTAGAATACTTAAGCTACTTACCAGTTTTATTTTTATTGGGCTGTATTTTGTGTCTACTGGCCGATATATAGTTTTTTCCCCTAAATAGCCTTTTGAACATCAATATTATTATTTTGCTTAGGCTAAATTCGAACGCATTGATTATTTCATATCCCATTGAAAGTTAAGTAAAAATTTTTAAAACAACCTTTACATACACATAAAAAATGTTATAATACATGTGTTGTTCATCTTGTTTCAAAGCATCTTCATCAACAGTAAACTATAAATTTCTTTAATCAGCCAGTTTCGATAATCAATTACAACCTAATACGCTTCGGGATGTGTTTTCGCAATCCCTCTCATTTTCCAACTAGCTCAGGTTATAATAATGGATTCCCAAAATATTGTTGATCTATTATGAATGCCTCTAATGACCCTTTACACGGCAAAAAACTTGCTGACATTTTGGATGAGTTATTGGATTACTACGGTGGCTTTGAAGGCTTAAATCGTAAAATTGAAATTAGATGTTTTTGTATAGATCCAAGTGTTAAATCATCATTGCGATTCTTACGTACCACACCATGGGCACGTGAAAAAGTAGAAAACTTATATTTGTATGTTTTACGCCAAAAAGCTAAACAGAAATCGTAGCTATCAAAACCCTAGCCTCTACATTTTAATTAGTGGTGGAATGCCACCACTCTCCTAGACAAATTTAGTCTATTCTTAAGACTTTTTTAGTAGGAAAATATGTATTTATAGCTAGGTTCATGAACCAAATATTTTATAAGTTATCACCTTAGTGTTCTATTTGAATTTTAATCGTTTACCAAGTTAATCACTCATTCAGATGGCTTTATAATTTTTCCAACAATATGTTCATGCGTAGGTACAAGACCTGTTTTTAAACCCAGTGGCTTAAACACCTTATCTAAAACTGATTGAGTAAGTTTACTTTTATCCTGCTCAATATCAGTTAATGTTCGACGACTTATCCCGACTAAAGCAGCATATTGTTCTTGCGACAAGCCCAGCACATTCTTGCGCAAATATGACAGTAGTTGTCCCAATGTAATCTCACTCAATAAATATTGTTTATATAAATCGATGAGAACTTGCTGACGATATAGCGAAGGCTAAACTCATAAGACAATGTTAAGTAGATGATAAAAAAGACCTCGATTAAGGTCTTTTTGCATAGCCGCTTCATTTAATAATTTTATTTTGAAGAGTTCCAATAATTGACATAATTCAACTGTTGAATCCCTCGTTCGACAAACTCAGCATTTTGCCATTGTTTTACATCAACATCGCGTTTTATCAGCTTGGCCTTTAATGCAGTTTGTACACCTTCTTGTAGATGCCCAAGATAGTAGTCATCTAAAAGTGGTGAAAAAACTGTTTTTAAGGCTTTGTCTTGTAGACTCAATGCATAGAGTTCTTTAGGTAATCCTGCATTTTGAGTTACGAGTTGAAGAGCATTGTCCCTGTTTTCAGGCTGTGAAACCCAATGCGCTGATTGTAAAACTGTATTGACCAGTGTTTGGACAAGTTCAGGATGTTGTTTAATAAACTCACTACGACCCACCAGACCTGACTGAATTGTCCCAGCTCCATCCTGCCGCTGTCCAGTACTCAGCGGAACCTCTACAATTTTCTGCTGTTTTAGCGCCAGAATTGGCATTAAACCCCAGCTTGCATCAATTTGCTTAGCTGCAAGTGCAGCATTGGCCGCAACAGGATCTAAATTAATAATGCGGAAATTTTTTTCAGTAAAGCCATATCGCTCGATATATTGATCAAAAGATAACTGCATGGCAGTTCCTTGAAAAATCGCAATTCGTTTACCTTTTAACTGCTCTAGGCTGGTATATCCTTTATTTGGCAGAACACCCAAATAAGCATCTATATGTCGTCCAGTTGCTACCAGTAACGTGGTATCGATTTGATTCGATTTGCCAATAATGGCTGCTAAGTCACCTAAAAAAGCAAAATCTAATTGCTTATTGGCCAAGGCTTCATTAATTACAGGCCCTGCACCTTTAAAAAAATGCCATTCAACCTGAATGTTTTTCTTTGCGAATTCTTTTTCAAGTAGCTGATTTAAATATACATAATCAACTAAGGGTGTGCCGCTGCTGTGTCTTTCACTACTACTTAGATCAGGTACAGCAATTCGAATTTTTACAATGTTTTCAGTCTGATTTGTTGTTTTTGATGGTGCTGATGAAGATGGTTTGAAAATAAACAGTAGCAGAGCAATAAAAATAAGCGCAGGAATAATCCAGATAAATCGATTACGTTTTGATAGTGTGGCCATATCATTTTTCTCAACAACATATACAACGTCACTGCTTAACGACAGTGACGTTCTGCATGTTTAAAGTGGTATTTAGTTGGCATTTAAAACAGCATGAAGCTTGGCTTTTTCGAGTTGTTCTGCTGATAAATCTTTGGGTAATGTGGTTTTACCCTTTAAGCCATGGACACCAGTGGTTACTTCACCTGCAAGCGTAATTCGGCGGACAACGCGATGTTGATCGCCATAATCGTTAACTGCATAGTGCTGCGTAGAGCGATTATCCCAAATTACCACATCTCCTTCCTGCCATTGCCAGCGCACGGTATTTTCTGGTCGCGTTACTTTTTCTTGTAAAATATTAAATAAAAGCTGTGAATCACTTTGACTGAATCCTACAAGCCGTTTGAAAAAATGCCCCAGTAATAGACTTTTCTTGCCAGTTTCTGGATGTACCACGACTACTGGATGCTCTGTCTCATACTTGGTGGATACAAAAATTTTCTTCAGTCTTTCTAGTTGTTCCGGCTCGACATTTTGTTTTGGTCCACCATAGTCATATTCATTTGAATGTACAGCCACCAACTGCTCAGCAAATTGCTTTAAAAGTTCAGGCAAATCTTCATAAGCAGTTTCGGTATTTGCCCAAGTTGTATCACCACCTGTTTCAGGGATGATGAGACCTCTTAAAATACTAATTTTGGGATAGGCATCCACAAAAGTAACATCAGTATGCCAAGAATTAGCTCGTGCACCTTTTTGTGAGTCAAGTTCAAAAATAAAATCTGTGCCATCCACTGCGGGTACTGTTGGGTGTTTAACGGGTGAACCAAACAATTCTGCAAATTTCTCTTGTTCGGTGTCTCCCAAATGTTGCTGGCCACGAAAGAAGAGTACTTTATGCTCTAATAGAGCGTCATGTATAAACTGAACGGTTGATGGATCAAGCTCAGGGCTTAAATGAATGCCTGATATTTCAGCCCCAATTCGACCAGTTAATTTTTTAACTTGTAGTTGTTGTGCTGGTTTCTGAATAAATGTTGTCATGTTAATTTCCTGTCATAATATATGACTGAATTTTTATCAAAAACGGCGGCATATTCTGTTATTTCAGAGACAATCCATCACGTAAAAAATTATTTTGATATTTAAATAATTAATAACACGCACATATGAAAATTAAATATGAAATTATATTTTTTTGAAATTTGAATAAATTTTAACTCTGATAAGCTGTTTAAAATCTTAGTTTATATCTCTGATTTATCATGAAAGCATCATCAATTATCGAGTTCAGGAATCCTATCTCAAAATATCAGAATGATTTTGACGGCGGGCAATCTTCTGATCATCAAATTATAACGAATGAATTTATTCATAAAAGTATTCGTATTTTAGAAAATTATCAGGTTATTCAATCTTTATCTAATACAGAGAAATCTACACTTATTCAGCATTTAAAAATAAGAAAGTATTATCATAATCAAACGATATACAATCAGAATGATCCGTGCACTGATATCAATATTTTGCTTGAAGGCGCACTTAAACTTGGCTGGAGCACATCTCAAGGCAAATATCACACCGATATTTTTGTGCCCTCAGGTACATTAATCAATATTGTTCCGATCGTAACGGGTCAACCCCTACTTCACGACCATATTGCACAAGGTAGAACGGTAATTGCCAACCTTCCTGGCCAATTGTTTATGGATGTCATCAGAAATAACGCAGATGCTTTGTTTATGGTGTTGAAATTAATCTGTGTAAGAACACAACTAAATCGTGAACAAAATTTCATTTATTCAACTGAAACATTGCAAACTCGTCTTGCTAAAAAACTAGTTTTTCTAGTGGATTATCATTCCTATCAGGATAAAGATAAAATTTTACTGAATCTCAAATTGAGTCAAGAAAATCTGGCAGAACTTTTGCAGACTTCAAGACAAAGCATTAATAAAGAACTAGCAGCGCTTTCGAACCAAAACATCATTGAGGTTAAATATAACCAAATCTTTATTTTAGACTTTGAAAAGCTAAGCGATATTGCACAGACTCATCAGTTCAACAGTACCACTAAGTTTCTTTGATATATCTGCTTTTATCATAATGATATGATTTTATTAGGAGATAACTGTCAGAATAGAAACAGAATAAAAATTTGTCATATTTACACTAAGCATTTTAGTCGCTTTGTTGGATAAAACATGACAGATGTAAATATCAAAAACCAACCTAATATTTTATTGATTGTGGCAGATGATTTAGGCTTTTCAGATTTAGGTGCTTTTGGCGGAGAAATCAATACACCTCATTTGAATGAATTAGCATTAAACGGCTTAAGACTGACTAATTTTCATACGGCGTCAACCTGCTCCCCCACTCGTGCGATGTTACTTTCAGGCACTGACCATCATTTAGCTGGTTTAGGGACCATGGCAGAGGCCCTTACCCCAGAACTCGAAGGTAAAGAAGGCTACGAAGGTGTATTAAATAACAAAGTTGCCGCATTACCAGAATTATTAAAAGATGCGGGTTACTACACCATTATGTCTGGAAAATGGCATTTGGGTCTAAAGCCAGAATATTTTCCAATTGAAAAAGGATTTGAACGTTCTTTTGCACTATTACCTGGTGCAGCCAATCATTATCTATTTGAAGCAGATATTCCAGAAGACCAAATTCCACGCTTACTTAAGTCCACAAAAGGACTATATGCAGAAGATGATGAGTTTGCGGAAGAACTACCACAAGGATTTTATTCATCCGATTATTTTACCACTCGCCTTCTAAACTTTTTACAAGATGATGAAGCACGACAAGGACGTCCTTTTTTTGCATACTTACCTTTCTCTGCACCTCACTGGCCACTGCAGGCACCTCAGGAAGATATCGATCGATATAAAGGACGTTATGCGGATGGCCCCGTTAAATTGCGTGAACAGCGCCTTGAGAAACTCAAGCAACTTCAATTGGTAGATGCAGAAACAACGATTCACCCTGTCCTCGCTAGAACTCCATTCTGGGAAAATCTTACTCAAGAACAACGCGACAAGTCCTCAAGAATTATGGAAGTCTATGCGGCCATGGTAGATCGTATGGATCAAAACGTTGGACGTGTAGTCGAATACCTTAAAGATCGAGGGGAATTAGACAATACCATTGTTATTTTTCTATCAGACAATGGTGCAGAAGGCGCTCAACTTGAAGCTCTACCTGTCTTTGGCGGTCAACTTAATGAAATTATCGAGCAATATTACGACAACAGTATTGATAATATTGGACGAGCAAACTCATATGTTTGGTACGGAGAACATTGGGCACAAGCAGCCACTGCTCCTGCTCGCCTTTATAAAGCACATACTAGCGAAGGTGGAATTAGAACAGTTTCTTTTATTCACTACGCAGGGTTTAAACGCCAAAATCAGATTAGTCACGAGTTTTTGACGGTCATGGATTTACTACCAACCCTACTGGATTATTTAAATATTCAGCATCCTGGTCAGGTGTATAAAGGTCGTCAATTGGTGCCACTGCGTGGACGTTCTATCTTGCCGTATTTACAAGTACAACAAGATCATATTCACAGTGAAGATCATGTCACTGGTTGGGAGTTGTTTGGTCAAAAGGCTCTGCGCAAAGGAGAATGGAAAGCGCTCTTCATCCCTGCGCCAAATGGCCCGAATCGCTGGCAGCTATATAACCTTAAAGATGATAAAGGCGAAACTCAGGATTTGGCAAAACAATATCCAGAAAAGCTCGATGAATTACTCAAAGAATGGGCAAATTATGTCAAAGAAAATGGTGTGATCGAAAATGTGCAACAACGAAGATTATTACAGAATGATCAGCTAGAACCGTTTGAAGCATAAAAATAACGAAGAGATTAGTATCAACTGATTGAACTAAGCCAGCACCTAATGCTGGCTTTTAAATTTGCTGCCTGAACAATATTTTAAAAGGCCTATGTTTAAAAAAATTACTATTAAATATAAAGATAAGATCATCAAAATATAAACTTAAGTTTGTACTGATAATGACAGTGTTCAATTACATAAAAATTAAAATCATCACAAAGAAAACACAAAATGGAGTCATTAATGTCAGTTCAAAAGCACACCTTTCATTTCAAGAGAAAAAGATTAGTTTTAAATAAAATCACGCAAAGTCTGTTTATTTCACTTATAGGGTGTGCAGGATATTCATCTATTGTCTATGCTGAGGACACTTCCCCTACTTCAGGGACAGTGGTAACGGAAGCCAGTACATCAAATTCACAGTCAAACAGTAAAGCGGATGATGTTATTCAGCTTGCTGATGTTATCGTGACGACACGAAGACGTGAAGAAAAAGCGCAAAATGTTCCAACACCAATTAGTATTTTAAGTGCCAAAACACTGGAAACACAAAAACTCAGTAAACTTGAAGATCTACAACAAGCCCTACCCAGCCTTAATGTTGCTTTCTTGAACCCACGTCAATCTAGTGTAGCGGTTCGGGGTTTGGGTAATAACCCAGCCAGTGATGGTTTGGAAGCTAGTGTTGGGGTCTATCTGGACAATGTTTACTTAGGTCGTCCCGGCATGGCTGTGTTTGATTTATTAGATATTGCTCAACTCGAATTATTACGCGGGCCACAAGGGACATTATTTGGTAAAAATACCACGGCGGGCTTATTAAACATTAGCTCAAAACAGCCTACCTTCGACCCAGACCATTCTGCTGAAATTTCTTTTGGCTCACGCAATTATTTGCAGGCTAAAGGAACGTTTTCAGATGCACTATCCGAAAATGTAGCAGGCCGACTCTCATTTTATAAAACAACTCAAGATGGTTTTATTCATAATACCTATAATGGTAAAGATTATAACAATACAGATCGCGAAGGTGTTCGCGGTCAAATTCTCTGGAAGCCGCAAGAGAATTTTAATTTACGTTTAATTGCAGATTACAACAAACAAGATGATGATCAAGGCGCGATGGTCGTGTACTACGCTGGGCCAACGTTTAACAGTACCGTATATGGAAATAACTACAATCGTTACTTAGAAAATGCCACACAGTCAGGTGCCAAAAATCTTTACACCAATTGGAAAGACAAACAGATTCATTCAGATGCCCCACAACACATGTCTGTTGAGCAAGGTGGTGGATCGGCAGAAGCCAATTGGTCGCTAGATAGCGGTAAAAAAATTACGTCGATTAGTGCATACCGCTTTTGGAACTTTACCCCTACCAACAGTGATTTTATTAGCTCAAATGCCTTGATTAATGGTGGTGTTTCGGTTCGAGATAAACAGTACTCTCAAGAGCTACGTCTAACATCGGCTGGGAATCAGAAAATAGATTGGGTGACAGGCTTATATTACTTTCAGCAGCATTTAGACAATACGACTTTCTCTTTATATGGAGATAAGGCGGATGCATTTTATCTTTACAACGTTCCGAGCGTAAGAACCTTAATTGCCAATGGTCAATCGAATATTTTGAATAATCGAGACTCATATTCATATGGAACAACTGAGACAAAAAGCTCAGCTGTATTTGGCCAAAGTACATGGCATGCGACACCGAAGCTAGACATCACCACAGGTGCACGGGTTACCTATGAAGATAAATCTGCCAGTATCTATAGAACCGACCCTATTGGGGGTACTCCAATTTCGGGTTTAAGTGTGGCAGAGCGTAATTTACTAAATGCCCAACTCGGCGCATACGACTCAGGTGAACTGAAGCAACATGGTTTAAGTTACTCTGGCTTACTGACTGGCAGCTATCGTTTAAATCCGAGCACACTGGCCTATGCAACGTATTCACACGGCGAGAAATCAGGTGGCTTTAACCTAAGCATTGGTTCTGCACCAGCAGCGGGTGCTAACTCGTTAAAGGTTGATCCTGAAAAAGCAGATAACTATGAAATTGGATTAAAACAGAATTTTCTTAATAATACCTTACGGCTTAATAGCAATATATTCTGGATTGATGTTTCTGACTATCAAACCACAAGCTATGAACAAGTCGGCAACTCTGTCGTGAGTGTATTAGCAAATGCAGGTAAAGTACGCAGCCGAGGGATTGAACTCGATGCAACCTATCAACCTATTCGTCGCCTTACACTCAATTTTAATGGTTCTCTTAACGATACTACTTATACAGAATACAAAAATGCGCCTGCTCCATCCAATATCAGCATTCCAACAGGCGTAAATACACAAGATCTGTCTGGAGAACGTGTATATGGCGTACCGAAGTGGATTGCAAATTTCAATTTCCGTTATGACTTAGCTGAGCATAATAACTGGCAGCCCTATGTTTCAGGAAGTTATGCTTGGCGAGATTGGTCATATGGCTCTTTAGATAATAATCCGTACAGTGTTATCAAAGCCTATGGATTAACAAATGCGAGTCTAGGTGCACGACACCGTATTGGTGAAAATGAACTGGATGTTGCGCTATGGGTAAAAAACCTCACCAATGAGACCTATGTGACCAATACATGGAATTCTTCTAATGGTATTGTTCTCGCTAGTTTAGGTCAGCCTCGTACCATCGGTGCAACCGTGAAACTTAGCTTTTAATAAATAAAATGCTCAATCATTGCAGCATTGGCTCCTTGAAAGCCATGCTGCAAATTTTGTATAGAGTTATGGGGTATTTAGAATAGCGTCAATCTGAGTCAATTCATCTGCACTAAACACCGTATTTTGTAATGCTTTTAAATTTTCGATGATCTGCTCTGGTCGGCTAGCACCAATGATTGTCGATGTAATGCGTTCATCTCGTAAAACCCATGACAATGACAATTGAGCCAATGTTTGGTCTCGGCGCTTTGCTATTTCATTTAACTGCTGTATTTGCTGTAGCTTCAATGCAACGAGATGCTCTGACTGTAAATAGCGACTACCACGCCCGATACGTGAGTCTTCAGGTACACCATTAAGATATCGTCCAGCCAATAAACCTTGAGCCAGTGGTGAGAACGTAATTACGCCAAAGCCCTCTTGTTTAGCCGTTTCTGTTAAGCCCTGTTCAATCTGACGTTCAAAAAAATTGTAAATCGGTTGATGCAAAGTAAGTGGAACATGATAGGTCTGAAGCAATTCTATCAACTGTAAAGTTAACTCTGGTGTATATCCAGAAGAAATCCCCACATAGAGAGCTTTACCTTGCTGCACAATATCGGCAAGTGTCTTGGCTGTTTCTTCAAGCGGTGTTTCTGGGTCATAACGATGTGAATAAAAAATATCGACATAATCAAGCCCTAGTCGCTGTAAGCTTTGATCAAGGCTAGCCATCAGGTATTTTCGGCTGCTACCACCTTGTCCATAAGGTCCAGGCCACATGTCCCAACCAGCCTTTGTCGAAATAATAAGTTCGTCTCGATATGGCTTGAAGTCAGTTTTTAAAAAGTGCCCAATATTTTTCTCTGCACTTCCATAGGGTGTTCCATAATTATTGGCAAGATCGAAATGATTAATTCCATGATCAAACGCCGTGTAAAGTACCGATTTTTGTTGTTGAATTGGAGTGTCATCTCCAAAGTTATGCCAGCAACCGAGTGATAATGGTGGTAATACCAAACCACTATTTTTAATTTTTCGATATTGGAATGATTTATATCTTTCTGAATTTGCGAGATACATACTTTCTTTGTCCTTTTAATCGGCAGCAGCCAAGAGGCCGAGGTTTTGTCTTAATGTTTGACCTTCGTATTCTTTGCGGAATAAATTGCGTTGTTGAAGGATGGGAATAACCAGATCGACAAAGTCGCGAATTCCATTGGATATGACGGCCGGCATAATGTTAAATCCGTCTGCTGCACCACTGATGAACCACTCTTCAAGCTGATCAGCGATATATTCTGGCGTTCCAACCAAGCAAAAATGCCCACGTCCTGATGCAATACGTTGGTAGAGCTGCTTAATGGTTAGACCCTGCTCTTGCCCGAGTGCCTGAATCAATTGCTGACGACTTTGCTGCCCCGTTTGCGTCTCGGATAAATCTAACGAAGCTAAAGGCTGATTCACATCCACACTGCTTAAATCAAAATTACCCAGCATTCTGCCTAAAAGCCCAAGACCAATTTCATCATCAACGAGCTCATCTAAAAGCTGTTGTTGTTTCTTAGCCTCTTCATGCGTATGAGCAATAAGCACATATACACCCGGCATGACCACTAACTCATGTTCTTGGCGATCAAAGTCTTCAAGACGTTGCTTTACATCGCTATAAAATTGCTGTGCAGCGGCTAAGTTAGATTGCGCAGTAAAAATGACATCTGCTGTACGAGCTGCCAGATTTTTACCTCGTTCTGAACTGCCTGCCTGAACCATCACAGGGTGAGACTGTGGGCTTGGGCTAATATTGAGTGGACCTTTTACCTGAAAAATATCACCGCAATGATTGAGCGCGTGTACCTTATCTGGATTAAAGAAAATACCTCTGGCTTTATCATGAATAGCTGCATCCTCATCCCAACTATTCCAAAGTCCTTTTACGACATCGTGAAATTCTTCAGCACGTGCATAGCGGTCTTGATGTTTGACATGTTCCTTTGTGCTGAAATTTTTCGCTTCAAGTGCAAAATCGGTGGTGACGAGGTTCCAGCCTGCACGTCCAGCAGAAATCTGGTCTAAAGAAGCAAACTTTCTTGCGAGATGATATGGTTCGTTATAGGTTGTTGTGGCTGTCCCAATGAGCCCAATATGACGTGTTTGAGTCGCGATTGCCGAAAGTAATGTAAGGGGTTCAATCTCGCTACCGCGAATTTTGCCTGAGGTCGCAGTTGCTGGATCAACAGCCAAACTATCGGCAAAAAAAATGGCATCAAATTTCCCTTCTTCAGCTATTTTTGCTGCGCTTAAGTAGCGTTCATCGGGACTTAGGTTTAATTGACTCGCTGGATGCCTCCAACTGGCCAAATGATGACCATAACCATCTAAAAATAAATTAAGGTGAAGCTTTCTTGTAGACGAATGTTGAACCTGAGATGACCTTACAGGTTTTAAAGGATTACTCATTTTAATCAGTCCAATTGATTGGTGTACACCTCGTAAAAAACGAGGCGTACTAGACATACTTTTTAGAAATTTTTACGAAATGAAATACCAAAGTAGCGTTCATCATCTCTAGGGACTTGACGATTAATACGGCTACCATTTGTGCTCAGCAGAGTTGCGTATGATTTATCCGTTATATTCCGTACATTCAATGCCAATCGCCAGTCAGAGGCAGTATCAGCTAAAGCAATGCTCGCGTTCAAAAGCCCATATGCACCCTGAATAGTGTTTTGGTTTTGGTCGAGACTGAACTGCACTTTGCTTTGCCATGCATATTGGGTTGAAAGTTCAATTTGCTTGTTATTTGCCAAAGTAAAATAGCGATCGAGCTGGGTATTAAATTTCCAATCCGGAGAAAATGGTAGCGGTTTACCATTTACATTTGGGCACGAAGTATCGGCAGCTGGACATTTGAAGTCGTCAATTCGTGCATGTGTATAGGCTCCTGAAAAGTTTAGTGCCCAATTTGGATTAATCTTATATACCGAATCAATTTCGGCCCCATAGGTAGAGACACTTCCTGCATTAACTAAGCGGGTTATCGGGAAACCATTTGGGTCAAGAGTTCTAAAATTTGCCTGATAGTTATCATAATCCGTATTAAATAGCGCCACATTGACACGCAGACGATTATTCAACCATTGAGATTTGAGACCAAGCTCGTAAGAGTTAGCCGTTTCAGGATCGATGACAGGCGTATCATTTTGCTGCATATTAAAATAAACGTTATATGCAGGACCTTTATAACCTCTCGAATAGGTAAAATAGCCCAATATATTCGGTGTAAAGTCATATTGAGGGCCAATGCGGCCTGAAACTCCGGTTTCACTGGTTGATCCTTCACTGCTAAATGAAGAACGAATCGCATTTCGGACACCTACACTGCTTGGAACAGTTGAAACTCGGCTGTGATCATAAGACAACTCATCCCGAGTAACACGTAAACCTGCAATCCATCTCAACCGATTTGTGAAATGAAAGGTACCTTCACCAAATGCAGCATAGTTGGTGCTGTCTGTGTTATAGATTGCCTTACCAAAATCTACGACATAGGCATTAGAGGCGTTGTTGTACCAAGTTGACTCACGTTGATAAGTCTCATCGTTTTTGTTCTTTGAAAAATATAGACCCGCGACATAATCAAAAAAACCATGATCGAGCGGTTTAATTCTAATTTCTTGAGAGAATTGCTTACTGTTAACATGCCCTAAATCAGCAATTCCGGCAAAATTTGGTGTCGGTGCTGCAAGCTGATCACTGTCACCAATCTGTGTGTTTTTCCATTGGCGAAAGGCTGTAATTGATGATAGTTGATGATTGGTTAATGTCCAGTCTGCAGTGAGTGCTACGCCCTGATTGGTATCATCAGTCGAGGCTTGAGTATTTTCAACTGTACTTCGATTAGTTAGAGATGCCACAACAGGCGATAATGCTGCTGCATAGTTGGCATCGGTATTTTTAACCACAATGCCTGTCGGGGCACTCCCTTTTTTATGCAGGTAATCGGCAGTAAAGCCCAACACTAAACTATCGGTAGGCGTATATTCAAATTTGGTTCTAAAACCATAATTTTTATAGCCGTTGACGTCTTCATTTGTTGTGAGATTTTCTACATTGCCATCAAAATTACCTAATAGCGCCGAAACATTGGCAGTTAATTTTTCAGGAATTAATGTACCAGATGCTCCTAGTTTAATTCGTTGTTCACTATCGTTAGTGGCATAGGCATCAATATAACCAGAGGTTTCACTGGTTGGATTTTTGGTCACAATATTGACTACACCTGCCGATGCATTTTTACCAAAAAGTGTTCCTTGCGGACCACGTAGGACTTCAATACGATCCACATCTAACAAATCAAGTGTTGCTTGCCCAGGTCGGCTGTAGACAACGCCATCTATCACTGTTGAGACTGAAGGTTCGACACCCGGTGAAGTGGTAACGGTTCCAATGCCGCGAACAAATAAGGAAGTATCTTTATTTGAGGCTCCAGCCCGAAAGTTAACACTCGGTACTTGTGTTACCAATGTTTCAAGTGAGTTGCGCTGTTGCTTGTCGAGTTCTTTTCCACTAATGACTGAAACAGCAACAGGTACTTTTTGGAGTGATTCTTCACGGCGTGTTGCTGTTACTACAACGGTTTCTAACTGAGCCACATCCTCTGAAGAACGTGCAGAGTTTGAGACTGTTTCTGCGTGAGCTTGTCCCCAAACAGACAAGATACTCAGCGAAAGCAGACTTAAATTTAAAATTTTTTGTTTGGTTGCTGACGTGAACGGATCACGCGTTACACTTTTCGAATGTATCGACATTATTTACCCCATAATTAAGTTTTAAAAGACGGTGCTTATTTCACCGATTTCAAATATTCATACTGCTGAGTTGGTTTCCAGTAGGTCTTTAAATTTGATTGTTCAAGTGCTTGATTTACAAATGACGGATTGATCCAGCTTTTGACGTCAATATTTTTTCGTATCAACCCTTGTTGCGTAGCCAAAGTAATTTTTTGCTGCAATTGCTGGGTGTAATAGCCATCAAATAACGGTGAATATAAAAACTTCAGATTTACCCCATTGAGTTCTTGAGCATATATAGATGCTGGATAGCCCGATTGGGTAAAAAATAGTGCGACTTGTGGTACTCGATTTTGCTCATTTGAGAGCCAATTCAGACCTTTTACAACCTGAGTCACAACTTGTTGTGTTTCATTTGGATGTTGTCGAATAAATGATTGACGACCTAAAAACACACCTTGGGTAGATCCTGCACCATTTAACTGACGACTACTTATAGGTAAGTTAACGATGTGTTTGTCACGTAATGCAAAAAATCGAGAAGGTCCCCATGACGCATCAATCTTTTTTGCGGCCAAAGCTGCGTTGACGGCGTTAAAGTCTAAATTGACCACTCGCACATCGCTGAGCTTTAAACCTTGGCTGTTCAATGCACTCACAAATGACAATTCATCTGCTGTGCCACGTAACAAACCAACGCGTTTTCCTTTTAATTCAGCAAAATTTTTGATCGAAAGATCAGATCTTACCGCCAGATAATTGGTGATCCCGCGCGCCGTTGGAACAAGTAATTGGGTATCTAATCCATTTGCTTTACCAATGATCGGAGGCAAATCACCTAAAAAGGCGAAATCCAGTTGATTGTTGGCCAATGCTTCATTAATGGCCGGCCCAGCACCTTTAAAGAAATGCCATTCCACTTTGACATTGTTTTTTGCAAGTTCTTGCTCAAGCCATTTTTTGTTGTAAAGCACATCAACAACTCCACCACCCGCGTGTTTCTGACCAGCAGTTAAATCGGGAGAACCAATTCGGATTGTTTTAAGGCTTTCAGCATAACTGGCATGTCCATAAGCCAATAAGCTCAGCAAGATCAATTTTTTAAAAATTGATGGTTTCATTATATTTTCCACATTTTTATTGATAAATCAGCGTCGTATTATTTAGACACTTATGAAGTAGATGGCTTAATTTGCTTACTCGCTTTGCCATCGATATCAACTGGAACATCGCCTGCTAACGTAACGCGTCGCATAATACGCAAGGCGTCACCATAATCATTGACAGCTAAATGTTGAGTGGCGCGGTTGTCCCAAATAGCGACATCTCCGTTCTTCCACGTCCAGCGAATCGTGTTTTCGGGCTTGGTAATACGATCTTGAAAAATTTCAAATAGCTTGTTGGACTCTTTAGCAGTCAGACCTACAAATCGTTTAAAAAATTGGCCTAAAATTAAGGTTCGTTTACCTGTTTCAGGATGTACTCTGACCAATGGGTGTTCCGCCTCATAGACAGTTGAAGCAAAGATTTTTTGATGGCGTTTTACCACTTCATCACTTGCGGAAGGCCGAAAACCACCATAATCAAAATCATTGGTGTGAATCGCACGGAGCTGATTGGCAAGGAGCTTTAGTGGCTCAGGCAATTCATCATAGGCTGCTTCTGTATTTGCCCATGTGGTATCGCCCCCTCGATTGGGGGTAGTTACCGCTCTTAAAATGCTGATTTTTGGATAATTTGAAACAAAGGTGACATCGGTATGCCAAACGTCTGCACGACCGTCATGACGTGAATCAAGTTCAAATATATAAGTCGAACCCTCTGCCACTGGAACAGTAGGATGTGAAATAGGTTGCCCAAGCAATTCTGCAAACTTTTCCTGCTCTTGATCGGTTAAATGTTCCTGATTACGGAAAAAAATAACTTTGTGGTCAAGCAATGATTGCCTAATTTGATTCAAGACCTCAGCATTAAGGTTTGAAGATAATTCAACATCATTAATTTGCGCACCGATACGACCTGCTAAAGGGATCACATCGATTAACTTACTCACTGGTTTTTTTAATAATAAATCTGCCATATCATCGTTCTCATCATTGATGATATGAGTTTAGAAATTACCCCTTTTAAATTCTGCAACAAAAATTACATAGCATTTCTTCATTTATGCAAAATTATTCATAATTCGTCATAATCTATTTACCGCAGTAATGCTTTTAATTTGTCGATGTCTTTGACAGAGATATGATTGTATTTTGTTTCTATAATGCCTTCTTCAACAAACCACTGAATTTCCTTTCTTATACTTTGTCTCGATATTTTTAAAAGTTCAGCCAAATTTTCTTGCGAGAGCTTTAATAAAACTTCGATGCCTTTTTGAGTTTGAGTAGAAAAAAATTCGATTAAATAAATGAGCTGTCGGGCAATTTGTACTTTTAAAGGTTGCGTAGAAGTGTGATAGATATCATTGTCTAAAAGACGTGTTCTCTGGCATACCAATTTTAAAACCTGATATAGCATGCGCGAATTGTGCTGTATGGTGTGCTTAAAGATATGTTCAGGAATGGTTGCTATTACAGTTGCTTCATGTGCAATATATTCATGCTCTAGTGCAGATTCAGAAATAAGATAGACAATATTTAATAGTGCACCTGTCGGAATAAAACGATGAATAAGATATTTTCCATCGTATGAATTCCAACCTAACTTGAGTACACCACTTAAAACAATGATCAGTTCACGGCAGTTTTGATTTCTTGAATATAGTACTTGTCCTTGATAAAGATGCTTTATCTTAATTTCATTAAATAAGTTCTGCTTTTCTTCAAGCGAACATGCATCCATAAACTCACATTCTGACAGCATTTGTTCTGCCAGTTTTTTATATTCAAAGGTAATGTTGAAATCTTGATAACGATTAACATGAGTTTGATCTAATAAATCTAAAAAATGCTCATAGTTATTTCTTTTTGTCTCGTTATAAACAAGTGTTGTCATTCGCTATCTCACCATTCAATTGAAGCTCTAAAATAGACCATACAACCTCATCGTGAAATTCAAGTTTAATATAAATTTAGATTAAACAATTATATGAAAATCAAGATCTCAAATTTGGATCTTGATTTTCTTTCTTCCTATTTCTTTTAAGAGAACTTAAGACTTAGGCGATGTAATAACTGATAGTTTATCAACGCCTACCCGTTCTATGCTGGCCAGTAACTTGGCAACCGTACCGTAAGGAACCGTCTCATCTGCATTCAGGTTCAGAGCCAGTTTAGGATTGGCCGCCTTACGCGTTTGAATGGCCTGTTCAAAGTGTTCAAGAGTGACTCGGTCTTTGTCCAGATAAATTTCCCCTTTTGGATTAACACTAATGACCACCGCCTTAGTTTGATCTGTCACCTGCGTCGGTGCAGCTTTTGGTAAGTTCACCTTAACAGTATTGGTCAGTAAGGGCGCCGTAACGATAAACACAATCAACAGAACCAACATCACATCCACTAAAGGGGTAATGTTGATCTCGCTAATCACATCATCTTGTTCCGATGTTGAAATTGTCATTATGCATATACCTTATCTTTATTTTGGGTATGGCTTAAATCGCTGGCTGGAGTACTCGTGTTTGTTGTTTTTACCTTGACTGTCTTAAGCTGGAAACCTGATTTTTGGTTTAGGCTAACAAAGTCAGTTGCAAAGTCATCCAGTTCTGCGCCAATAGTTTTTACTTTACGCACAAAATAGTTATATGCCAGTACCGCTGGAACAGCCACTGCAATCCCGATGCCTGTTGCAACTAGCGCTTCACCAATCGGCCCTGCAACGACATCCATACTGGCATTACCCGAATGTGCAATCGCCTGTAAAGCATGGATAATCCCAAAGACTGTACCAAATAGCCCAATGAAAGGTGCATTATTACCAATTGATGCGAGCAAGGCAGAGCCTTTTTCTAGCTGGCGACGTTCTGACAAAATTTGTTTGCGTAAGTGGCGCTCGAGTAAATCTTGACGACTCCAGCTATGTTGTAAATCTTGATGCGTATCATCGTCTGCATCAGCAAGTGTTTTAAAACCAGTATGTGCAATGCGTGCCACAGGTCCTTGTCCTACTTCCGATTTTTGAATGGCATCTTGAAGATTTTTGGCACTCCAGAATTCTTCTGCAAAGGCTTTACTTTGACGGTTGGCTTTTTGGGTTTGAACCAGTTTAATGACAATCAAACCCCACGTCACAATTGAAAAAGCAACCAATAACCAGATAGTCCCATCGTGGATCAGGGAGTTGATATCACTCATGTTAAAATTCCTTATAGATCAATATTAAGTTAAAAAATTATTTCGGGAGTTGATAGTGAATTGGAACATCGACCCAACCTTCAACTGGTGTTTTTCCTTTTAAGGCGGGTGAGAATTTCCATTGTTTTACGGTTCTAATCGCCGCACTATCGAGTATTTTTTTGCCGCTACTCTGTTTGACTGTCACGCTATCAGGACTGCCATTTGGCAAGACTTTCACCCTCAAGATAACTGAGCCTTCCCAACCTCGATCGAGAGCCTGTTCAGGATATTCAGGTGCTGGGTTACTCAAATAACCCGCATAGCCTTTTGCTTCTGTAACAGGTAAGTTGTCATCAGCAGCTTTCGCAGGTACATCAGCGGGTTTTGAAACGGGTTGCTGAACAGGAGCCGCCACCACATTTTTACTTAAGGGTTCTGCTACAGGTCGCGGTTGCTCTACTGCCTTATGCGGTTCAACAGGTTTCGGCTGTTCAACGTGTTTCTGTACTGGTTTTGGTGTTTCTATTTGCTTTTGTACAGGCTGAGGTGTCTGGCTAACAGGCGGAATCTTTGGCTTTTGCACCACTGGAGGAATTTTAGGTTCAATCACCTTGGGTGGTTCAGGTGGTTTGACAATCTCTATCACCACAGGGTCAGGTGTTTTGACATCAAGCTGAGGCGTAGGAAGTTGTTTGGCGATATACCAGATTCCCAAATGTGCCGCAGCAACGGCGACAATCGCGATTGCTAAAGCATTCTTTTTTGGCTCAGCAGGATTATTTCCAACATCTACGTTATGTCTAAAAGGATCATTAACCGTGGTTGTATGGGTGACCTGATTGGATAATTGCTCAAATAAAAATGCTTTTTTGATCGAGCCTTGACTAAATTCACTCATCAATAACTCCTATTAACCAATTTTGTCTTCGGTCAAAATCCGAAAAATCTGTTCTTTTAGTTGATGCAATTCAAAACTTGAACGATTTCGAGGACGCGGTAAGTTGATGGGAATAATCTGCTCAACACGACCAGGTTTGGGTTTTAAAATCACCACACGATCTGCCAGAGTTACAGCTTCTTCCACATCATGCGTAATAAAAACAGTGGTCATTTTTTGTTGGGATTGAATGCGTAGCAATTCATTTTGCATTTGATGCCGTGTTAATGCATCCAAGGCACCAAACGGTTCGTCTAACAGGAAAATGCGTGGTTGCACAACAAGACTGCGTGCAATGGCTACACGTTGAGACATCCCGCCAGATAGTTGGTGTGGGTAGGCCTTTTCAAAGCCATTTAAGCCAATCAGCTCAATTGCTTTCTGGACCAGAATATCTTTATCACGTGCAGTTAACGCCTCATTTAATAAACCCAGCTCAATGTTTTGCTCAACGGTAAGCCAAGGAAATAAGCGATGTTCTTGAAAGACTACCGCTCGATCGCCGCCAATCCCGCTTACATCGGCACCATCAATTAAAATCCGACCATCAAAATCTTGGTCTAGTCCTGCCAAAAGACGTAAGAGCGTAGATTTACCGCAACCACTGCTACCCACAATCGCAATAAACTCTCCCTCTTTAATTTCTAGATTAAAGTCATGAATGACTTTGACAGGTTGTTGATTAACAACAAAAGACTTATGAACATGGTGAAATGCCACACGTGTTTGAGCATTAGATTGAAATGAATGGTGATGTTTTTCAGTATTTGTATTAAGGGTAATTGTCATGATCGGACCTCAATTTTTTCGCCAAGATGTTGCGTAGTTTTCAGTTATTTTGCCCAGCCAAGCCAGAATCGCGCCCAAACCAGCGACCAAAACAGTTGCCGCTATTACACGGTCCATTTCAAAGTTTTGCTGTGCTGCCATCATGTAGCTACCTATGCCAATTCCAGAGCCCATCAAGTATTCAGCTCCAAAAGATGCCATCCACGAATAAAGTAATGCCAGTCGAAACCCAGCGAACATTGAAGGTGCAATGCTAGGTAAAATCAAAAGCGTTAAGCGTTGAAGCAATGTCATTCTTAAGGTGCTTGAGACTTCAACAAGCTGCATTGGAATGCTCGACATGCCTTTCCAAGTCGCAATAAACATCGGAAAAAATGTCGCTATTGAAATGAAAACAATTTTTGATAAATCTTCGAGTCCGAACCACGCTGTCAGTAGTGGAATCCAAGCAAAAATAGCAATTAGACGTAATGTGTTGAGTGTGGGTGCCAACAGATTTTCAATCGGCTTAAATAGACCCACCACAATTCCCACTGAAGCACCAATTAACCCACCAATAAGTAATCCCAAAATTGCGCGATAAAGGCTGTAATACATGGCAGTGGTGAGTGAAAAATCTTGAATGCCTAACCACAGCGCCTTTAATACTGCCCATGGTGCAGGCAAAATTTGACTCGAAATCAAGCCAAACCAACTGCTCATTGCCCAAAGCGCTATTAAGCTCAAAGGCAAAACCCATGACTTGAAAACATCGGTTCGGCTTTTTTTGTGAAAAGCATGAGCACTTAAAGCAGCATGTGGCCAGAACACAAACTTACGTTCAATTCGATGTAGGATAAAATCGAAAATAATTCCAACAGACGCGATCACAAAAATCGTGACAAAGACAATATCGAGCTGAAATAGCTGACGACCTGTCACCATCAAATATCCAATGCCTTCCGATGAAGCTAATAACTCAACAGCAATTAAGCTCGTCCAGCCTGCTGCAACAGCTAGTCTTAAACCCGTAAAGAAATATGGAAGTGTGGCTGGTAGTACAAGTTTTGTGAGCAAGGTTAGTCGATTAAACTGTAAGATTGCTGCCATTTCTTTGAGTTTAGGTTGAATATCACGTACCCCTGCCTGAGTATGTAAGGCAATCGGCACCATCGTAGCTTTGAAGATTATGAAAATTTTTAAACTATTTTCGATGCCCAGCCAGATCATTAGCAGAGGCAACCAAGCCAATGTTGGGATAATCACCAACGCATAAAACGTTGCCGATAGGTATTGTTCTGCAATACGGCTATAGCCAAGTAAAACACCTAGAAATACGCCGCCTAATACACCTGACAATAAACCAAGACCAAAGCGCTCAAGACTGATCGCAAGCTGTGACCATAGATCTTGAGATGAGATTTCAACAAAAGAATTCCACGTGTCTTTTGGGGTAGGTAAAATTTGAGCAGGCATCCATTGTTCGTTTGACGCGATCCACCAAAGTAAGAATAAACAAAGAGGTACAATCCAATAGATCGCAAGCGAGTTAAAATACCCAACAGAAATGAACCATTGTTTCTTGGTATTCTTCCAGACAATGCCGGATGAGTTTTTTTGCGAAATTATTTCTTTCATATCTCGATACATATCCATACATTCTGTTTTATTGAACTCTCAGAATGTTTAACTAAACGTATACCTGATGATCATCTGTTCACGGCATTCAGTTCTGATGTGAGACGTGTTGTGATCACCTGTGGTGTTATGCTCTGGATGAGTGTAAAGAGAGATGTTTTGTTTAACTGTCTACACAGGTACAAAGATCAGAAAATATTTTTATTTATAAATATGAGATAAAGATAAGGTATTTAGAAAACCACCTAGATAAAGCTGTCTTTTGACTTTTTCCCTTAAAATTTTTGTTTAAATGTCATATCTAATCTGACTACGACTTATAAAATAATTTTTATAATTTAAATAATGGATAACTAAATATGGATCGTTTTAAAATTATTTTATTTATTACAAGTACATGTTTAACAACAACTCTTTATGCAAAACAACAAGTCGTCTGTGTTTTTGACCCAATTGGTAAATCGGGAGATGCTTTCGCTCTAGCTAAAGATTATGCACTTGAAGCCAAAAATTGGGGAGCTGATATATCTTTAAAAGCATATGTTGATGAACGAGTCGCAGCTGAAGATTTAAAAGTCGGAAAATGTGATGGCGCTATTATTAGTGGCTTACGTGGGCGTCAGTTTAATAAATATACAGGATCTTTAGATGCTCTTGGCGCATTAACAAATATGAAAACGGCAATTAATGCCTATAAGCTGTTGTCCTCACCGATGGCAGCAAAAAACATGGTTGTAGGTCCTTACGAAATTGCAGGTTTAGGCACAATTGGACCTGCATATTTATTTGTAAATGATAGAAGTATCAATACACTCGCTAAAGCTGCCGGTAAAAAAATTGGGGTATTTAAATATGATGAAGCCCAACCAAAGCTTGTTCAACATGTTGGTGGTCAGGCTGTATCTGTAGACGTCACCAATGCCGGTGCAAAGTTTAATAACCATGAAATTGATATTGTGCCCGCTCCTATTGTGGCATTTAAACCTTTTGAGCTACACAAAGGTTTAGGTGAGAAAGGAGCAATCATTCGTTTTCCTTTAACTCAAATTTCGGCAAACTTCATTATTCGTAAAGATCAGTTTCCAGCAGGTTTTGGGCAAAAGTCGCGGACTTGGGTAGCCAGCCAACTAAATAGAACGTTTGGCATTATTGCTAAATATGAAAGTGATATTCCTTCAAAATATTGGATGGATATTCCTAAAAATGAACAATTAAACTATATGAAAATGATGCGCGAGGCACGAATACAGCTAACCAAGGCAGGTATCTACGACCCTAAAATGATGAATTTTTTGAAAAAAGTGAGATGTAAAGAAAATCCAAGTAATTTTGAATGTGCGTTAAACGATGAATAAACACTCAAAACATATGGACATCTTATTTTAAGAGATTCTACCCTCAGTTATTCATTTCCTCTCGGGCTTGTTGTGGCGTTTTACCCGACCACTCTTTATAAGCCCGTGTAAATGGGCTGTGCTCGGCATAACCTAACAGCTAAACATATCACTTACTAATATCATTTCAATATTAAGATAAGTTAACTTAGTGCTATCTTTGACTTAAAGCTATTATGATGAAAAGTGTTGTGCTTTTAATACCTAATTTCTAATAGAGAAAGCGTTTTATGAATGTTTCGCCAATCATTGTGCTTGATTTCGAGACCACAGGAGTCAGCCCTGAGGCTGGTGATCGTATTACAGAAGTCGCGGCTTTACGTATTGTAGAAGGTGAAATCACAGAACGTTTTGTTTCATTAATAAACTGTGGTGTAAATGTTCCATACTACATCACAAAGTTGACTGGTATTACTCAAGATATGGTTAATCATGCTCCTTTAGTGGAAGTAGTCATTCCTTCTCTATTGGACTTTATTGGAACAGATCCTTTACTTGCTCACAATGCAGGATTTGATGAGAAATTCCTAAAAGCAGAAAGTATGCGACAGGAATTAAATCCATCACACAATGGACTCATTTGTTCTTTGAAACTTGCTCGCCGTATTTTACCTCATCAACCCAGTTATCGACTTGGGGCAATGGCAGACTTATTTAATATTAAGTTTAATGGCACAGCTCATCGCGCAGAAGCAGATGCTGAAGTTACGGCTCAATTATTCAACTATCTTTGTACGAATATTTGTCACACATATGGCTTCAATAGCATTGATCAAGATTTATTGTTAGCCATTAATAAACTTACTATATCTAGAGTACCGAAATACCTAAAAAATATAGCTGCCCAATCCTTACTTCTTAAATAGCAATCCATAGGCGACATTCCCTGCTAATTTACAGGTGTCCTCATGACAAATTTAAGATCTCATTTTTCGACATAAATCAAAAATCTAAAGCAACTGCCTATTTTTTCAAAAAATTATTTAATTAATATTGTTACACCACACTCCTGTTAATCATTTTTTGTAGATCCTCGACTGTTAATGTTTTATCTCTTTTTCTATGAATAACTGCATGGCAGTTTGCACATAATGGGACTAGATCTGTCTCAGGATTTACTACTTTTTCACCTGCTGAAAAAAGCGGCTCTATATGATGAATATGAATAAATCCTTTAGCATAATGACCATAAAATTCTTCAAAATTAAAGCCACATGCAGCACAAGTATAACCATGAATTAGAAGTGCTTGTTTTCTAAGCTTATGATCTCTTTCATACTTTGTACTAATTTGTAGAGTGGGTTTTCCTTCTACTCCAGATTCAAAATTTTGGTTGTCCTCATTAGATAATAGTGTTTTTGTTTTTGAAACAGGCCCTAAATTTGCCAGGCTTATAATTGCATTGTAAGTATCATCATCAATCTCTCGTACACCATCTCTCCAATAATTCTTTTTCTTATTTTTAGGAATTTTTTCTAAATATTCATTATTTTTTTGAAAATCAACTGCTTGAATAAAAGGCCTAAAATTAATAATTTCCGCTAACAGCTCTTTGTCATTATTGATGGAAATAACGTCTCCTACCTCAGCGATACCAAAATAATGAGGAGTCTTACTTAGTCGACGAGATTCAAAATTTTTATCTTTCATCCGACCTTTGTAATAAATAACTTTTTTACCAGTTAAGAGTAAATCCTTATATCTTTTAGGAAAATGATAAACTTCCCCTGTTAAATCATCCCATTGGGAAATATCATTTTCTACAATAACTGTTGGCATCTTTATTCCTAACTAACTCAATTTAAAATATTAAAAATTGAATTAAACTTACTGGTCATACCCTTATCAGGAGTTCTATGAGATTAAGAAATCAATAACTTAAAAGATAAAATTTCTTATATGAGTATCAATTTTCCTCTTAATTAAATGAATGATCCAATAAGTATTCTCTCTTAAAAAACATATACTAGAACTATGGCTACCCCCATAGTTCTAGAGTTTATTATACTGATGTCAACTGAGAATTTTTCGATTTAAGAAATATTTGCTGCTTCTAAAAGCTCAAATTCTAATTTTTTTACATTCTGTTCGATTTGTATTTTCGTATCTTCAAGCCCTATATATCGTAGTATTTTGGCCTCGTCCGAGAAATAACGATTATTAAGTATCTTATTTTCTTCTGTGGTTAAACCTTCAATATCACTGATTTCTTTTTTATAAAATGGAAAAATATCACCAAGATTATTATAAACCAATCCCTTAACTTTGAAATTCTCAATTATTTTTTGAAAATTCACATCAAACGTCAATATTGCAGGAAAAAAATACCTCGCCTCTTTATCTAGTTTAAAAGTCGAAGCCTCTTCTAGATTTCTAAAATGTAATACATCCCATGTCATATTTTTAACTTCATCGAGTATATTAATTTTTCTTAATTGTATATGTTTAAAAAAAAGTAAGTTTTGTTTCATAATAAAAAAATCTCTTGCTAAAAAAGCTTCACGGATACTAAGAGCAGATAAATATTTTTCATTATAATAAAAATATAGATCCATTTTTTCAAAAAGTGTTTTATTTGCATACTTTAACTGAATAATTGAAATTATTAACAATAAAATATACTGTATATTAAACCTTCTTGTAATACTTTTAATTAAGTTCTCATTCTGTAATGAATGTATTTTTTTAGAAATAATTTCTTGTGCAGATTTTATTAACTCTGTTTCAGTTTTCTTTGACCGGATACCTCCTGTTTTAATATAAAAATCTGAATCAAAATTTCTTAGAAATTCATATGCTTTAATTTTATTAAAAATTTTATCAACTTTATTTTGATCTAAAAAGTTAAATGAATTTTCTAATATATAAGGACTAGCATCGACAAAAACATCATCACGCGAAATAAAATCAAAAACTTCTTTGATTTTATCATGTAATTGATTATTTTTTGGAGTATAAATAAATGGTTCAAGATAACTTAAAGCCATCGTATCTAAAGATATTGAATAGTCAAATAAAAAATCAGATTTACCATATATCTTCATTTGTTTATAAGTAACTTCATCTAATAAGAAAACTTTTTTTTCACTAAAGAGACTCTTTACACTTGCACCTTTACTAAACTCTTTATCAATAGAATGACCAGTTACTACACCTACATCATTATCAAACGTTAGAATAAATTTATAACCTATCAGATCAGAAAAATATCTTTCATATATCTTCAGCGAAGATTCAAGATCATTAGCATGAACAATATTATATATAATTTCTTGAAGGTCTAACTTTTTAAAAAGATCCATAAAATATTAAAATTAATAACTTTAAAAACTATACTCTACACTAATTATTAAAAATATAAGTATAAATATTGCTTAAATTCATAAATATTTTTTATTTTAAGGGTATTAGTATTATTGAACTAATGTAACTTATAAACCTTACAAATTTATTAAGAATACAGCGACCCTTTATGAAGTTATTATACGAATAAAACCATTTAATCAAATTCATCTCAACTTAAGCCCTGAATGACAGCGCCTTCAATCATATATAAAAATAGTTTGGTATCGGTAAGACTTAAGCACTCTAAGCTGGCTATATATTTCGTTAGTAAGCTATGTTCTATATCTCACAGAGGTTGTATAAGCTTTTGGAAGTATTTCTAGTTTCCAACAAGCCTCTTATAATAAATAGCTGTGCCGTCGTAGTTCCCATTTGAACTTAATGCAAAGCTAGGGATTACGCCGACTCGAACAAATCCAATCTTGCCATATAAAAGTTCGGACACATCGCCTTCACGCGTATCTAAGACAAGTAAGCGTAGACCTTTTTCTTTTGAAAAATTTTCTAATTCATTCATTAGTAATGTAGCTATTCCTTGTTTTCTTGCTGATGTAAGCACCATGAGTTTTTCAACTTCGGCTCTGTGAATTCCGTTCTTTTTACTCACCAAGGACAATTGAACACTACCTACAATTTTTCCTTCTTGAATAGCAATCCATAGACGGCTATTACCTTGTGCTAATTTATGGTTGACCTCACGCCAATAATTTAAGACCTCGTTCTTTTCTACGGGCGCCAAAAAACCTATTGAAGCTCCGCTATTGATAGAATCTTCTAACAATAACGATAGGTCTTCTTCATAATCGCCAATTTCATTGATCTCTAAAATTTCAATGTCTTTCATATTTTTTCTCAAAGTTATTTGAATAAAATTTACTAATTTTTAATCTTTACCTATTAAATTTAAAAATATTGAATCTCCCATATATTATCAACGTTACTTATTGGAAAATTAGAAAAAAATATATAAATTATAATGATAAAAATATTTTAAAAATTGAGGAATGTTTGTGTCTTTAGAACCAGGTGGCCTTGCAGAAAAAATTGGCAATCGTTATGAATCTTCTTGGGTAGCATTTCAACTCTTAAAATTATTAGATGAAAAAATTTCTTATGTACAAGTAGAACCTATTGGTCCAGATGAAGATGCTGTAGATGTTATTATTGGTAATCTGGATGGATCTAGAGAACATCATCAATGCAAAATTGGAAATGTTTCTGATGATGCTTGGTCTCTTTCCACTCTTCAATCTAAAGAACTTCTAACAAAGGGTTTTCAACACATTCTATCTGGCTCAAAGTCTTACAAGGTAGTTTCAAGAATTGGTTTTAGATTACTTGAAGATATCTGTGAAAGTGCTCGAAATAGTACAGGTTCAAGCTCTGATTTTTACAAATATCAAATTCAAAATATTAGTGAAGAACGGCGTAAATTATTTAGGGAATTGTGTACAAAATTAGGATTAAGCTCGTCAGATTCAGATGATTTAGATAAAGTTTTTCAATTTCTTAAAGCTTTTGAAGTAACACAATTTAATGAAGATGATGTGGATAATGCATTATTTACACTAATAGCTGAAAAATTAGTTTATCAACCTCCTAGTCATCTTGTTCATTTCCTTCAAACTTACCCTGTTAAGTGCGGTAAGCTAAGAACACCTATTACATCTCATATTCTTAAAACAGATTTAGAAGACCACCACTTTTCCTTTAAAACCTATCCGGGTGATCCTCATATATCCGCTGTATTAGCAATGCTAAATGATGAATTTGATCACTCAATTGAGCCTTATTTAATATCACGACAAAACATTCAACGTGCTGAGTTCAGTACTACACTAGATACTGTTAACAATAACCCAATTACAATAATTAAAGCTGATGCAGGGGTTGGAAAGAGTGCATTTTTATTAGATTTAAAAAAACATTTTGTTCGATCTGGAACTATTGTTCTTCCTATTCGACTAGATAGACGAGTTCCTGAAAAAAATCTTGATCAATTTGGAAAAGATTTAGGATTTCCATATTCTCCTATTTCTTGCTTACAAAAATATGGACAGGGTCAAGAAATTATCATCTTGCTCGATCAATTAGATGCTCTTCGTTGGACTGCTCTTCACTCATCAAATGCATTAGATATATGTATTAAAATGGTTAAGGAAATTCTTTTACTACGTCAACATGCTAGTGCCCATATAAAAATTATTATGGCGACAAGAAACTTTGAGCTCGAAGATGATGTACGTCTAAAAAATTGGATCAGTGGACTCGACAGTGATGTCAAACAGATAGAACTAAAACTCTTTGAATCAGATCAGATTAAGCCATATATTAGCCAATTTGAAGAATATGAACAGTTGAGTAATGAGCAAAAAAATATTTTAAAAATCCCTTTATGGCTAGGTATTTACATGGATCTAGCCAATGATTTAGGGTGCGCTCCTAAATTTACAACCAAATTAGATTTAATCAAATTTTTCATCGATGATAGATTTAAACAACTCACTGATAGTCATGGTATTTCTACAGCAGATAGCGAAAATTTATTCAATGAAATTATAAATTTGATGAATCAAGCTAACAAATTAAGTGTTTCATCAACTCAATTATCAAATGGTTCATCAGAAATTAAGAAAGCTATGATTTCTGTTGGATTGCTCTCTGAGCAAAATAGAGAAATTAGTTTTAGACATCAAGCCATTTATGATTATGAAATAGGAAAAAAGTTATATTCGTTTGGCCTTAATTCGGCTGAAGAATTTATAAGGGAATTAGGCTCAAGAAATCAACAAACTCTATTAAAACGAGAACATCTCAGATATGCACTCGCAATGTTATATGAAGCAGATGAAAGAGCTTTCTGTAATTGTATTGAGGCAGTTCTTTTTCATGCTGAAATCCGTTTCCACTTGAAGTCATTGGTCTTTAGTACATTACGGCATATAGAAAACTTTAAAGTTCCCCTTAAAAAGCTTATAAATAAGATTATTGTAGATTCTGATCTAGCACCTCATTTTATAAGATTAAGTTGTATTGGATCTCCTGCCCTAGTGCAATATTTATTGGAAAGTCAGCATCTAAGTCATTGGCTAGATGCTGATGTAGAACTACAATCCCAAGCTCTTGAACTTTTAAGATCAATCGCTGAAAAATCTCCAGACCTATTGATGAATGAATTATCCAGATTTATAAATCAATCGGAAGAATGGAATCAGAAAATATACAATTGTTTATGTTGGAATATGAGTGATGATTCGGAGGAATTATTTAATCTCCGTTTAGAACTTATAAATTCTGGAGTTAAGAGTCATTATATTTTTTGGGATGATTTAACAAAAAAATATCCTTTTAGAGCTTTGCATCTATTAGAACTAATGTGCAATGAAGAATCACATGCAAGACTAAGCTCAAGAGAAGAATGGTCTGATTACGACACAGAGTGTGTTGAAAAGCTTGCTGAAAGCCTTTCATACGCTGTTCTAAAGGTCTTTTTACCTTTTTTAGATCAGTATTTTGCAGAACCTCTCATGGACGATACATACAAATGGTCTAACGATTACGGTACAAGAACACCACTTGAGACTTTTATCTATAAAGCCTTGTTCACTCTTGTCATTAAAGCTTCTCAGAATATGGCTACACAACCTAATGAGCTTTTTCAACTATTAGCCCCATTTAAAAATAATCTCAATCTAATATTTAATCGTATATATGGTAATGCCCTTTTTAATCTTGAGATAAATCATGCTGATTTTGTAATTAAATGGCTGTTAGACAACCCAAATCATACATTCAAATTAGCAAATGATTATGAAGAACCAGTTTGGATATTAGCGGGTAAACTAATAGAAAAATTTTCACCTCATTGTGATCAAGAAAACTTTGAGCAACTTGAAAATACAATTTATTATTTTCCCCCTAATTATGAATTAGAAAAAATTAAATGGTATTTAGAGGCTACACGCGAAAGCTGCTACGTACCTTATTGGGGAAAAACTCAATACTTTTTATTACCAAAATTAGATCCATCACGTTTTACTAATAAAACCGCACAACTGATTCAGGTACTCAGTCGTAAATTTGAAAAATACACGGATGATAATTTTTGTCACAGATCCATTGGAAGAGCAGGATTTGTTAGATCACCAATCAAGAACTATTTTGTGCTCTCTAACAAGGCTTGGAAAAAACTTATCACTAGCGATGCGCATAAATTTAGTGCTACTAAGTTTAGAACAGATTTTACAGAGGCAACTATCCACCAATTTTCAGGTAACTTCAGAAGTGTTGTCAATGCTGAACCTAAACGTTTTGCAAAATTTGCTTTAGCCTTACCTAAAAATATTCATCAGGATTATATTGATGCTTTGTATTCAGGGTTAAGCGAAAATAATCTTGATCAAGTTCCAGAGCATCTAAAAGAGCAATGGATTCCTTGTCCTATTGAATTAATTGAGCAAGTTATCGATCATTTTTCAACTTCAAATTATTCCCGAGCACTCCAAAAACTACTTTCTGGAAGAGTTAAATTACTATCTCCTAAATATATAAAACTACTAGAAGATATTGCTTTGTCAGCGGACGACCCGCTACCTGATAAGTTGAATATTCATAGAGGAAATCAACTTAATCAATTAGATGAAATTTCAAGCAATGATTTATTCGGCAATACTATTAATTGTACAAGAGGAGAAGCTTATCGAGGTCTAGCAGAGAAATTCTGGGATAATAAAGAATACGCACTTTCTCACAAATATATTATTGAAAATGCTTTAAATGATGAACATGCAGCAGTAAGAATGGCAACTGCTGATTTACTACTACCTATGTATAATTATGATCGTAATTATGCTTTTCAAAAATTTATAAAGCTATGCCAAAAAGATATAAGAAACACATTAAGCCATGGATATTATTACTATTTTAATAATGCATTTAGTAGTGAATTTAAAGAGTCATTTATAACCCTTGTTAAAATAATGCTGGACTCTCCATATCAAGATGTTAGAAAAGAAGGTTATAAACAAATCTTTGCTCGATGGTTATTCAATGATTTATTTAAAGAAGAATTGCAGCAAGGACTCGAATCAAAAAATCATGAAAGCCTTTTTGGCTATGCTTCCGTGATTAACCAACTTCTGGGCGATGATACAAAAGGATATGATCACTCAAAAATGAAACAAATTTTTGAGATCTTAGTTAATTCAGAAAACGAGGAAATCCTAAAAAAAATGGGCAGATTCTTCAACCAAAAGTTCTGGTCGAAAAAATATGCTCGTGAGTTTTTTGAAATATATGTTCACTCAAAGGCCTTAAATCATAATGTTTATAATGTTTTACATTCAATAGAAGAAAGCTCTATGAATATGGCTCAATTTAGTGAACTTATTATTATTATGATTCAAAATATTCTTAAATTAAAAACTCAAGATTTAGTAAGCCATTTGGATACAGATGCTATCATCAGAGTTATTAAACAATTATATGATCAAGCAGAAAATGATAAAGATGATGAAACACTAGATTATTGCTTAGATATGTGGGACGAGCTATTAGCCAGTAATCATTCATTCATAAGGAATATGACAGATAAGCTTGATTTGGGACTTCTAGCATAAATAATTTAAATATCTGAAAACCGTACCACAATAATTAAACTCTAATTGAGGGTACGGTGCTTTCCCTCACCCCATCCCCCTCAAAAACAGCTCAACCACGCTCTCATTAACTTGATCCGAGCTTAAACGCTGAATAATGGCGCCTTCGATTAAATATAAAAATAGTTTGGCATCAGTAAAGGAAGCATCGGGTTTAAGTGCTCTAAACAGGCTATAGATTTCATTGATGAGCCATATTCTATATCGCACGGCGGTTTGGTAGGCTTTTGGATGAGTCAGTTTTGTTTCAAAAATGGCTTTAAATAATAAGTAATACAGCCCGTCTAGGTCTGCATGTAAAAGATAGAGCTTTTTGAGTTTATCCATTGCGTTTGTGTCGTGGTCATACTCAACAATAGAAACCACTTTTTCTTTTAAGCGTTCTTTTTGCACAATCAGGCAGATTTCTATCAACCGTTCTTTTGAGTGAAAGTAGTTATAAAAAGTCGCTTTGGTAACTTCACACTCTTTCACAAGTCTGTCGATGCCGACCAGATGAAATCCGTTGTAGTGAAATAACTCAATTGCTTTATTTACGACTTGTAATGCACGTGTTGGGAGAACTAAATGTGGCATATTTTTACCGCTATAAAAATTATTGTTGTATATAAATGGGATGTAAAAACCGCGGCCTTTGGGGAGAAAAAAGGCATAGCAAAGCCGTAAAGACTATGCGCAGCACATCTCAAGTTTTAATTGTTGCTAAGTTTTAAGTAATAACGAGCTAAAGCCTGAAAAAGCCTTACGGCGATCAAGCTGCGTTAAGTGTTTTAAGCTGTGTTGTTATAGCTTTTGGCAATGGTTGCCAAGAAATGATGGATGTGCAAAGCCAACTCCTTATTTATGGAGTTCTGCCAAGACATTAGAATTATGGTGGCAGAACGAGCAAGGGTTCGCAGACTGATAGTAAAGAATCAGCACACCCGAAGGTGTCCCTCACTCGTCCTACCGCAACAAGCGAGGGACGATCGATATACACAAGAATACTCCTCAGAAGGAATAATCTGATGCACTTTACTAAACGGTCTGCGACAACCGACTGGCAATGTAGGCCAGCCCGCAAATGGTAATCTCCAATATTTGAAGTGTCAATGTGAAATTGGCTAGAAAATATTTAAATAATTATTGTTTTTCATTTAATTAGATAATTAAGGAAACTCTTAAGTAATATTTGTAATCTACCTTTACATCATTAAGTTAAAGTTTAAAATTTCAAAAACTTAAGGTCTAGATTGGCTCATATCAACTAAGAATGAATAAATAAAATGAGTAATTACTCTTATGCCTAATTTGAGTATTCAGTATAAACTTGTTATTTAAGCGACCCATCTCACAAATTAGGCCGCGTCATATACTTAAAGTGATAAGAGCAAAAAATGACTCAAAATAAAGTTGAATTAGCAGAGAAATTGTCAAAAGAATCGCATCAAGGTCAAAAGTATGGTCCTCATGATTACTTTGATTACCATATTAAAGGTGTGGTCAATTCATTAATTAAGCACCGATTTTCAGAAGTCTATATTATTACCGCCCTTCTACACGATAGTGTTGAAGACACACCTCTTACTCTAGACAAAATCGAAAGCTTATTCGGAAAAGAAGTCCGTGATGCCGTTGATGCATTAACTAAACGGGAAACTGAAACACGCGAAGAATATTTAATTCGTTGTAGTTCGAATCCGATCGCTCGAGTCGTGAAACTTCATGATGCAGCCTTTAATGCGCATAACTCGCATAAGGACAATAATCACCCGCGTGTAGATTATTACCTTCAAACCATGTTAATTGTTTCAACAGCCCAAGATAGGTTGGAATGAAAAGTTCAAATTAGCTAGGTTTATAAAATATAAGACGATCAATTTGATTTTGTAACGTAATCAAGATTTATCATTTAAAAAAAAAGATTTTTGCTCAATCCTATTTAACTGACTTAAGAATTGAGCAATTTTTTGCGCATTTATGATCTACGGCGAACCTATCTTAGAGTTAGATACGCCCAACCTCTAAATATGGAATCAGGTTTTTATCAAAATGTGGCCTTGGGTCGCCTTCATAACTAATAAAGCCATGCATTCCTGTTAAACGCTCACCTTTATAAAACTGGTTTAGCTGATAGCGCGGGTCTTTATGTGAAAGTGTAAAACTCACCACACCAACGCCCTGCTGTTTTGACTTGTTATAGGCATCTTCAAGCATTTTATGATGCAAAGCCAAATCTTGTGGATGGCACATTAAGGTGTGTAACACATGGTACTTAATAGAGTCGCCAAGTTTAGGCAAACGCATGCCTTTGGTTAGCGGAGTCAACAAATTATAAACAGGTCTAAGCACACCAATGACTGAACTGTAATGCAAAATTTTGGTTTGCTTAATACTATGCTGATCCCATAAGCCAAACATCCCCACCAGTTTTTCGCCCTTAAAATAAAGCAAAAAGTCTGAGAGTTTTATTCCTGAAAAATAGTGATGTCCTTGGGCAAGTTCTTCAAAGTTATAGGCTGGAATAAAGTTATAAAACTCGGCCATGTCGCTAATAAACTGATTCATGGCTTCTACATGTCCAGTTTCAGCAACACAGGTGCGAATCTCTTGAAGATCACGCTGATTAGCTTGCTTTAAAAAAGCCGTGATTTTTCTTTTTGCACCCGTGTCGGTCAGGCTTAATGTCTCGATGAGTCCTTCATCATAATAATCAGGCATTCCTGTTTTGCCAGTTTGGATGGCTGCCCGTGCCGCATGGTTATCGTCAAAAATAATCATTTGGCTATAGTTAGGTTCATGCATGGTCTGTTTTACATGCTTTGCCAGAACCTTCACCAGTGATTTCCCACGATAGTTGTGGTCTACGCGTAAATCACCTGCGTATCGTAAGTTTTGAACGTTCCGATCGACATAACATGGGCGATGACCATTGCTATAACAAGCAACATGCTTCTGACTCTCTGTGTCTTCAATCACAACATGCAATTTATGTCGATACACAATGTCAGACGCCCTAAAATAACTGGGTTCACGCTGAAAGCTAATTTGAATGCCTTTGGTGGTCATAGGTACGGCGATCAAATCTCTTAAAGCCTGATCATCTGCCAAAGTTGCTTCTCGTGTAATCAGGGTATTATCAGCAAGTGGTGGATTTGTTTTATTCATTATTCACCTGTTGTGCGGTCTGTATAGGAACCAAGTTATTTAAACGCCCCATTTGATCGAGTAACTGATAGACAAACACCACTTCGTCTTGGTCATTCACAGTTTTTTGAGTTTGGACATCAAGTAACTTCTGCTCGGTATTGAGCAAATCAAATGTCGTTTTGGTGCCGACATCAAACTCTTTACGTGTGTAGACAAAGGCAATCGACGCTGCCTCTATGGCATTTGCCAGTGCTTCTTTATTTTGTCGAATGGTTTGAAGCTGCGCATAGCTCGTGCGTGTACGCTTATTCAAGTCCAGTTCAAGACTTCGCGTTTTTTGGTTAGCCAAATCTATATCGGCCTGTGCTTTTTTAACGTTGGCACGATTTAAACCATCGTCATAGAGCGGTACATTGAGCTGCACCCCAACCATATAATTATTACTTTCCGAACCAATATAGCTTGCTTCATCTTGCTTTCCGGCACGAGTGGTCAGCATCACTGTTGGCCACAGTTCACGCTTAGTTAAAGCGTATTGTTTCTCGGCAGCTTGCTTTTCGTATTTACTGCGCATTAAAGCTGGATGATTTTTGGTTTGAGCCAAAATTTCATCTAACCCATTAGGAATAGTAGGTAGTTGTTTAATGGCAATAAGGTTTTCAGGCGTTACACCCGTCACTTGGTAAAACTGTGCTTCGCTTACGGTCAGATTAGATTGAGCCTGTGTAATATCGGCTTGACCTTGGGCAACTTGTGCCAGAACCTGAGCCAAGTCTGCACGGGTAATCATACCCACGTCAAAACGGCGCTTTGACTCATATAATGACCGTTGCAGATTTGCCATGGTCTTTTGTCTGAGTTCTAAAATCGCTTTCTTTTTTAATACGTCGGTATAGACCATCACAGTATTTAAAATAGTTTCCGATCTTTGATCTGACAAACCTTGGTTTTGGGCTGAAAGCTGACTTTCGGCAACATCAATTCCTAAACGATGCCGTCCAGAGGTATAAATCGGATAATCCGCCTGCAATTGCAAACTTCGACCTTTACGGTTTCCTTCAGTTGGAAACAGGACTTGTGAAGGCGTATCTATTCTTTCATAGTCCAGTTGCCCGACTAAATTGACTTTGAGCCCATCACGTTGCTTGGCCTGTTCGAGCATAGCGGTGGATTGATTCACGCTTAAACGGCTGACCTCAAGCTGACTTTCATGTCTTAAGCTGGCAGACAAAGCCTCGTCTAAAGTCATGGCATGTGTATTCGACACAAGCAACACGCCAAGATAGAAGGCATGTCGAAGTGTTAAAAACCGAGTATTAAATGGCTTCATCCCTTTCATAGTTGTTCCAAACTATTCAGGGTAACTTTTTTGAGTGGCTCAGGCTTGATATTGCCTTCGATAATGCCATCAAACATGACCAGTTTTTTGTAGGCATTCCACCCATTATTGGCTTGGCGAATTTGAGGCTGGTCGAGCTGTCCCAAGTTCCGCGCAAGTTCATAATGGAAGTTTTGACGCAAGATACTGTCGATATATTCATTGTTAATGCTGTGATGGATTTCGCCTTCAAAAAGCACGCAATAAAACGGCTTAACGTGTTGCTCTGTATCAATCGCCAGTAAAGAAATCGCTTTCGATTCGGTTTCATTTAACTGCGACAATAATTGCTGAGCAGTTTCAGGTGCGAGTTTCTCACCGACCAGATCTACACCAAAACGGCGGCCTTGGAACTCAAAACACGGGATTTGCTCTATAAAGCCAGTCACGCGTAAACAATCATCCATACAGTAACGAAGCAAGCCATTACCCGATGTAATGAGTGGGCTCACCACATCACCTTGTTTAAGCTGCCACGATGGAATAATTTGTCCTTGTTTATCGCCTTCTAAATATTCAAATTCATAGAAGTGACTTTGATAGGCCAATGGGTATTGGTCATTATAGGGAATAGTCACTACACCTTCAGTCGCCCATAGACCTTTTCCTTCAAACTGAACACTGGGTAATTTCTCTTTTAATTTTTCGGCCCAAGCTTTTGAACCAGCTGTATCCCAACTCGACACTAAACTTAACTTAGGCCATAGCTGTTTGAAGTCGATCTGTTCGCCGTTTGAACTGTCAATTAAGGCTTGAGCGCTTTCAGGACTATGCGGTGCAGTCACTTCTTTTAATGAAGCCTGACGATTGCCCCATAAACCACTTTGTAAAACTTCAATCACGTCTTGTTGTAGTAACTCCAAACGCTCAAGCAATTGCAACGCAAAAGTTGGACTCCACACCGAAATCATGGCTAAGTTACGGTTTGCCACCAAATAGCAAATGGTGGCAAAGAGTGCATCGTCGGCATTGGCTGCAAATGCAACATTACTTGGAACCGCTTGGGTAAATTTAGATAAAATTCGCTTACCTACACCTAGTAGCGCACTATCATCATTTAGGTTTTTATCTTTTAAAACCTCACGCTGGCTTTCTGGTAACCATGACACCGACCAGTAATGTGTTCCCGAACTAAGCTGCGGACATTTACGGTATAGACTTGCCATCCACGGCGCAATCGCATGGTCAAGCTCATCTAAAAACAGTTTGGTATATGGAATAAACTTAATTTGTTCACTCGACCCACTGGTCGGCTGGAAACGAACCAGTTTACTGCTAGATAGTGAGAGCTTTTGTTCACGGTAGCGTTGAATGTCTTCTCGCCATGCGCCATAACGTGTTGCAGGAAATGATTTTACAAACTGCTCATAGTTTTGAACTTTTTTATCTTTAGCAAACGTAGAGGTCTGTAAAATCGAATGCAGGATTTGACGTTGTGTCGCTTCTAACGCATTAAACTGTTTTTGAAAATTACGATCAGATGCATCACACCATTTTTTTAAAATCAGATGCGAACCCAAAGTCAGCCATTCATTAGATTTCATTGGATGGCCTCTCTACGGTTTGTTTTCGACGTTTTACGTGCTTCACATCTTCCCTTACTTGCAGGTTTAGTCATGAGCTTTACTGGGAAACGGGCAATATCTTTCCAGCCTAATCGACCAATACACGGTAATTCCGTACCCGCACTCCATGTTGGATTCATCTGCTCAAAGAAATGAATATTTGGGTTCTTCTGTCTCATTTCGGCAGTAATCGGTGCGACTTCACCTTTTAATGGTTGATAGTCATCACCAAAGTTGAGTAAGCCAGCTTCACGGTCGTAGTATTCCCCAAAGAATTTCTCACAGTAGTGCTCGACCACTTCCGAGAGATGCTGGTTTTCATCTTTAATGTTTGGGTAGTACACATAATAGTTATTGGCGAGTAATAAGTAGGTCTTATAGCCTTTAGAAATGAGTAGCCAATAGAGCTCGTTAAATGGATATTTGATCCGAAGCTTGATCATGAGTTTGAGCATGGTACTTTGCAGACTACGTGTACCCCAAAACTTCTTCAAAATGACAGTATCACCACTAAATAACACGGTGTAGTCCTTACCGTTTAAGTAAAAGTGCTGCACAACAACGGTTGAGAACCCCACAATCTCATCTGTTTCCGAGTCAAAAATTAAGATTGCACCACTTTTATTTTTAAAATCATCTACGAAAATAGAAAATCTCGTATTTTCATAATACTGTTCGTAAATGGAATACATCACTTTTAATCGCTCTGTATCGATTTGCTCTTTTTCAAAATATTGACCATAAGTCGTGTTTTTCAGGTTCAATTTTGAAATCAATTTATACGTTGTATTAATCATAATCCTTTAACCTTCCACCTCTAATTTGCGAGTTTTCCGATCTCATCTACCGATATTAGAAAACTCATAAAAATGTTCTTTTTCTATGAAGGGATACGTTTTGATATGCCCTATTGTTTTTCATTCTTTGAAAGCTGCCCTTTATTTCTAAATAGCTACATATTCATTTTCTTCCCCCGATCCATAAAGATGGTTAAAAAGGCGGTCACAAACATGATGATTGCGAGCATGCGTAATAAATCATTAAAACTAGATGTAAGCGCTTGAAAATGAATGTCACGATAGATCACACTGAGCGCAATTTGCTGTGCATTTGAGCCGACTTCTTGATATTGCGCCGTGAGCTGATCGAGTCTTTCTGTAAAGATCCAATTCTGCGGGGTCATCGACTGATTAATCTGGGTGACATGCAGCGCAGTAAGCCAATCTAATGATGAGTTAATCAGCGCTAGTCCAACCGCTCCGCCAATATTGCGCATCAGGTTATAAATACCGCTGGCGTCGGCAACTTTACTCAGTGGCAAAGTGCTCATGGCTAAATGTGAAACCACAATCAGACAGATCATGAGACCAATACCACGGTAAATTTGCGGCCAGAACATAAAGTCATAATCGCTGTGAATGCTGAGGTGAGAATTGAGCCATACACCAAAACCAGCCAGAATCATTCCAATAAACACAGTTTTGCGGGTATCAAAATTGGGAATGAGCCATGCAAGAAACGGCGCAAAGCAGAACATGACAATACCTGTCACCATCATGACGTGACCAATTTGGCTACTGTTCATTTCACGGACTTGCCCCAGAAACACGGGAATCATGTAACCCAAGCCATAGAGCGCCATACCAATCACAAAAGTTGTGATAGCACTTAAGGTGAAGTTTTTATTTTTAAATACGGATAAATCTAGCAATGGTTTTGGTTGGGTAAAACTTCTAGAGAAGAAAATCATGCCGCCCACAACACAGACCATAAAAGCAATCCGAACACCTGTGTCGGCAAGCCAGTCATGCCGTGCACCTTCATCAAGGAAATATTCAAGCCCACCCAAAAACATCGCCATACCAATGAGGCTGAACCAGTCCATGCTTTTGATGAGTGAATGATTCGCACGGTCAATATTTGGACCCGAATAGATCACCGTAGCAATGATAATGCCCGGAATAATATTGATCAGGAACATCCAGTGCCATGAGAAGTTATTGGTTAACCAACCGCCAATGGTTGGGCCGATGGCTGGACCTAAGGTACTGATCATTCCAAACATGACCAAAGGCAATGAGCGTTTTGGTTCAGGGAAAAGTAAGTACAATGCCGTCATAGAGGTTGGAATCATCCCGCCGCCCATAAAGCCTTGAATGCCACGGAAAACCAGTAAACTTTCTAAGTTCCATGCCAACGCACAAAGTAAAGAACTGATGGTGAAGCCAATTGCACAGATGGTGTAATACACCCGTGTTGAAAGCACCCGTGAGACAATACTCGACATTGGAATCGCAATAATTTCGGCAATTAAGTAAACAGTTTGCACCCAAGTCACTTCATAGCGGCTTGCACTCATGCCGGCTTGAACTTCATTTAAAGAACTCGCCACAATCTGAATATCAAGAATCGCCATGAAGTTGCCAAAAATCATGGCAGCAAAAATTGCCCAAGCCGTCTTTGCGGGAAACTTCCACTCAGCGTCAATATACTTATTCATTTCTTATTACCTAAAAATTTTATTATTAAGTTCTTAGGTCAACCGTAGCGCTAACCGACATTCCGGGTTTTATAAGATCAATATGCGGGCTTGAATCTATGGCAATACGTACAGGAATACGTTGAACAACCTTGTTAAAGTTGCCTGTGGCATTGTCTGGTGGCATCAGTGAGAAAGTTGCACCAGAGGCTGGAGAAAAGCTTTCAATTGTTCCGCTGTAAGTCAGGCTTGGGTAAGCATCAAGTTTTAATTTAACTTTCTGACCAATATGCATTTTTTCAATTTGAGTTTCTTTGAAGTTCGCTTGTACATACAAACTATTTTCAGGAATAATCGCCATTAAGCGAGTTTGCGGAGAAACACGCGAACCTTTCTGGATTGCAAGGCTTCCTATTTTCCCTGCGACTGGGCTCACCACTTTTGATGAAGCCAAATCAATTTGATAAAGATTTAAGTTTGCATTGGCACTTTGAATATCTGCCAGAAGCTGCGCTCTACTGGCCTGTAAACTACCCAACTGAGCTTCTGCTGCATTTACGGCAGCCTGCGCCTTACTTAGCTGTGCTTGAGCAGTTAAATACTGAGATTGAACCCCTTCAAAGTTTTGACGCGTAATTACCCCATCTTTTAATAAATCTTGGTAACGTTCAAAATCTTTTCTTAAGCGAGATAAGTCTGCTTGTGCCGCAACAACGCCACTATTTGCTTCAATAATTGAGGACTTAGCGGACTTTTCATTTTGTTGTTGTACGCCTAGCGCTGCTTCTTTTAAGCTCACAACAGAGCTAGCTTGATCGTAACGGGCTTGGTAATCACGATGGTCTAAGACAGCTAAAGTTTCCCCTTTCTTTACAAACTGATTATCGTTAATTAATAACTCCATCACTTCGCCTGAAATCTTTGGCATCACCCAAGTGACATCAGCCTGCACATAAGCATTATCAGTAGATTGATAAAATCGGTATACAAAAAAATAATATATAATGCCCACGACTAAAAATAACAGCAGGACACTAAAAACACCCCAAGTTATCTTTTTTCGACTTTGGAAATTAGTATCAGTTTCTAGCTGAGCTACGTTATCCATATTCATTCCGTTTATTTGTAATATTCGATTTTTTATTTACACCAATAAACTATTAGCGTCTTTTTTACGTAACTTTTCACTTGGTTTATTCAATGAATCGTGACAGCGTAAAATTTGGTGCAAATTATGATTCTTAAATCTATTAAATATCATTGACCGTTTTGACATATATTTTTTCTATTTACGCCAATAGATTGCATGCTATAAAAAATATGTTTAAAAATTATGTAATTTTATATTTTTTGAAATTTCCATTTATAACCTATTATCTAAAAATTTAATTTATTAATTTTAATCAATAACTTAAAGTAATTATTTTTCTTATTAAAGTGATTAATTGACAGGAAAATTCATTGAATCCATATTAAAAATCAGCCTTCAATTTGTAGTACTTATGTAGAATTAATTAAGGTAATGTGTAATTTTAAAAAGAGTTATAGATAAGTTTTATAATATTTATAGAAACATAAAATATAAATGTTCTTATTTATTAAAATAGTTAAACAAAACTTATTAAAGATGTATTTCAATAAATTTATGATTAACTATATTAAGTGGAATAGCAGAGAAATTCTAAGCCCAAGCCAACATCCTTTCAAGAAACTAAGCATTATTAACAAATAAAATTAATCATAAAAAAGAGTTACTTTTAACTCTTTTTTATTTAAAAAATAGAGAATTATCAGTTTATTTTTTTACTTATTTAAAACCCTAAAAATTTTTTCTAAAGTCTCTCCAATCGCAAGTATTTCACTATCCTGATGAGGTAAACCATCAATCTCCAAACCAATTGGTAGTTGCGATTTCGCCCCCTTTCCAATGGGTAAACTCAGTCCAGGTAATCCGATATTACTGCCGGGGTCTGTATTTCGAATTAATGTTTGGAAATTTTCAATTGAACTGACTTGCTCGTTTACTAGTGGTGCAACGATGGCTGATGTTGGGAACAATAAAGCATGTAAGTTATGCGCTTTAAATGTGTTTTGATAGAGTTCCAGCAATTGTGGACGAGCTTCACTGATGGCTTTTTCATAGAAAGGTAAAACAGGAACAAGTTGACCAGTCTGATCTTGAATTAATTGGGGAAGAATATTCTGTTTAAAAAGTGCATGTACATCTGGGCTTGAGATCTGATCGATCACCGACTCTAAGGTCAGGTCTATATGATGATGTTTTAAATATTGAATAAGGTCATATTTACCTTCATAGACAACCACTGGAAATGAAATAGCGTGATTGAGTTGTTCTAAATTTGGCATATCGACATTAATAATTTCGACTCCCGCCTCTTTTAAAAGACCAAGTACAATATGAGCTTGTTGATGAACGTCTTCATCTAAATGATTCCAAAAATATGGATTGATTCCGAGTCTAATTTGATGAGGCTGTAATGGTTCTTTCTTTGGCTCTTGAGTAATAAGCTGATCAATTAAGATAATGTCAGATATTGTGTGTGCAATCGGGCCAGCGGTATCGCGAGTATGTGAAATTGGGGTAATACTCTCTTGTGAATATCGTCCTACCGTTGGACGAAAACCGACACAACCATTTAAAGCACTCGGTAATCTAACCGAAGCGCCAGTATCTGTACCAATCGCAATCGGAACCATTCCCGCGGCAACAGCCACAGCACTACCTGAAGAGGACCCGCCAGCAATGTGTAACGGGTTTACCGCATTTCGTGTACCTACAACGCCTTCAATGTGCATGGCAGTATTATAGCCTGTTACCCCAAAGGCTAATTCGTGCATATTGGTTTTACCAACAATGATCGCACCGTGATCAATGAGCTTTTGAATAATCGGTGCAGAGGTTTGAGGCTTAAATTGAGCTAAAGCTGGTGTGCCTGCACTGTTAGGGAAACCTTCAACATGAATATTATCTTTAACCGCAATTAAAATGCCCATCAAAGCCGGACATGGCTTTCCACTAAGTAAATATTCATCCCAATACTGAGCTTGTTGAATTGCTGAAGCTCTATCTGTGCTAATAAAAGCATTTAAAGACTCTTGTTTTTCAATAGTCGCGAAGTAATGATGAACAAGTTCTTCGCAAGACACTTTTCTTTCATGAATCAATTTAGTGATGACATCTACTGAAGCATTTGCTAAACCCTGTAATTCAATCCAATTATTTTTTTCCACTGCATTTGACATGATGACTTAAAATCCATTTAAGTTGCGATTTTAAGAACTTAGTACAAATTGCTCATTCATTCGTATCCTCAAAATTGAGGATTGCTTTGTTTTAATGCTGAATCAATAAAGCCATTTCAGTGCGATTATTGCAGCCTATTTTTCTCATAGAATTGTTTAGATGGGTTCTTAAAGTGGTAAAGCTAATGCCAAGTAAATTCGCCACATGTTTATCACTTAAACCTTTAGAGACCAAACGAACCACTTCTTGTTCACGTGGAGTCAGACCATATTGTGTTGATAAATCTAGTGGTAAGGCTTGAGTAAAATAAGGTTCAAGCAGGCTTAATATTCTTTTTTCACGCTCCCCAAACATGTCAGCGTCTTTTGCACGCCAAATACGTAAATCGCCAATATCTATACCATTTCGGACAAAATAAATATTTATACCGTGATACAAACCATAAGTTTTTAAAAACTCATTGTAATAGCCTGTTTTTTTCAGGTCTGCCAGAGGCATGACCTCGTTTACAAATGTTGGTTTCTGGAGCTTATGAAGCTGTGCAGTAATGGGGTCATCAAATTGCCAAATACACTCATAGTCCAGCATCGCTTTTGGGTCGATTTTCCATATCACACCTTCTTTCGATAAGTTATGCGTTGAATCCCAAATATAAGATGCGGCAAAATCAGCCCGCAACAAGATGGCAATATCTGCAATGATATTTTCACGTAAATTGTATTGCCCTTTCCCTGAGCCAAGTTTCCATAATATTTCAGAAAACAAGGTGAACTCAGACGGGCTGAAATCCTTTTCCAAAAGTGCGATCATCGTCTACCTATTTAACGAAATCCATCGAATTTTAAGAAAAATCGAGCTTATGCTCTTCTATAACACACCTATAGAAAATTTAAAGAGTTTGTACAACAACAAATTTGAAAATATAGAAATAAAATCGCTTGATGAAGAAACAAAAGAACTTTTAATAAGATATGTAGATATAAAAAAGCACCCTAGAGTGCTTTTTTATGAACTACTTAATTATTGATTGCAAACTTCCTTATCTAATCTAGTCTCTGTAATAAGTCTGCCATTGAGATCTGAATAGATAAATTTGATAACATAGCTATTTGCTCTTTGAAATTCATGAATATAGTTTTGCCGACATAATTCAGAAATTCTCTTGGGATTATTATACAGTTGCGCAACCACTTTCAAACTATTGTTATCAAGCTTCCTGTGTATTCTATAAGAGTAGATAACTTGAAATGGTGTCGCCATCATTGATACTACTTCTTCATCACTATTAAGCATTACTGGCAAACTAAGTGACTCTCTATTTGCTAATTGCTTGAAGAAAGTTGCTGCGTCTGCAATATTTTTATACCTATAGTTTTTATCTATTAATCCCGAATTTAAAAATTCCTTATCAACTTTTGTTTCTGCACCATAGCTCAAAAAAGCTGTTGTAGTTAGTATAAAAAATAAAAAAATTCTCATAATTCACTCCCCATTGGTGCGAAGAGAATATCACAATCTTAAATTCATAACCCTTGATTATTAATCAATTTTTGAGCCTTAGTAGGTGTAATGCCAAGACTCTGTGCATCCCAATAGCAGAACCCTCATAACGAAACGCGGTTAGCAATCCAGCCATAGAAAAATTGTTCCTGGCTAGGATTGCGCTCACAGATTTCAATATAACGCTGGCCTTGCATAATATTCAGCACTCGAACTAATACCTTCTCTCCCACATTTGGCCAAATAATTCATAGAGCTAAAAATAACTTTGTTAATCCTGGTCCAGTTGGACCAATGGGCAAAATATTACACATTTGAAGTAGTTAAAAAGTTGTTCTCAATATGAATGGCAAAGCTACATCCAGTCTCACATGATTGTAAATACAGGTCAAAAGACGGCGTAACACTAGTATCTATAGAGGCTTGTTTCGCAAAAATAGTCTTTAAATGCTCTATATAGTAACTAATGAAATGCCCCTCACTTTCAAAGCTATTTAGGCTCCTTAAATTGCGCTGGAAGTCTTGTAATAATGCTAAATCGGAAGGAATATTTAAACAGCATACCTCTATGGTCCATTCTTTAATTTCATTAACTTTGGCTCTTAAATATTCACCTCCACCAAGTTTAAATGTCTCAAAAAATGGCTGTATAGGTATTGTATATAATGAGGTTTCACAGCCATTAAACATTGAGAATATAAGCGTATTATTAGAAAGAAGCTCTTTTGGAACCCCTTCAGACAATCTTCTTTCTATTTCCATTTGAATAGCATTCACTTGTTCAAGTTTTTGTTCTTGTTCTGTTAAATTTTCAAAATAATTCATTATACGATTTATAAATAAACTGTCTCCTGTGCCTGTAATAGCACCACGGCACCATAACTTTATTTTCGCCTCATCATCATGAGATATTCTTAATAATCCAGAGTTTATATCATATACCATCGCTCTTTTATCAGCGGCAATCAGTATACAATCTCCGAGATGCGCCGAAACAATCATGGTCATAAGTGTATTTTTTGAGTTTAAACAAGTTATGTTATTCTAATCACATAAATTTAAATTTGAGAATAAAAAAGTATGGCGGGTGGTTCGCGTATTGTAATTAATGATAAAGGTATTATGGTAATAACGGGAGGTAAATTTGAGGTTAAAGCTGGTCAACATATATTCAAGTCGGGTGAACAAGTTGTTAGCCATATCCCTACTTTACCTGAAGTAAATAGTGGCTTATTCAATGTTAGCGTTCAACTTATAGATGGAGAAAATATACCTCATCGAAATAAAGCATATTTTGCGGTAACAGAATCTGGCAAATTGATTGAAGGAACAACTAATTCAGAAGGTTATACTTCACCTATTTATACTGAACAACAAGAAAACATTAGTTTTCATTTGGTTGATAAATATACAAACCTTAAAGATGATAATTAATAATGTCAAAAGTCTATGCAAGATTAAGAATCAAAGAAAGTAAAAATATCTTAAATTTTAGTAAGTTTAGTTTTGTAGCTACCTTTGTAACTAGTAAGGGGCGAGTTGGAGCAACCAAAAAACTTCCAATGCAACCAGATGGTTTGGGTAGTGAAGCATTTTTTGAGTTAAATGAACAAGAAGATGCCGCAAAAACAACGGTTTCTTTTAAGATATTTTTGCCATCGGGTACTGAATATAATCCTCAAGTTAAAATTTATGGTCATACATATACAAAAGAAGCCAATTCAAAACCATTAATAACCGAATATCAACTTAAACTATTTCAAGATAAAACTGAAAAAGAAGATAAGCATAAAGTTCAAAACCGTACTGTACCAACTACTTATCCTGTACCTGAAGGTTTAAGGATGGTTGCTTATTTAAGGAATGAAATTAAAACAGCTGGGGCTAAAAATGGCATAGATCCTCAGATTGTTGCATCAATTGTATTTGAAGAAAAAATGCATGGTGTATGGGCTTATAGAAAAAACCTCTTATCCTTTTATCTTAATCTAGGTGAAGTATATCCTCATAACAGCTATGGCTTTGGAGAGATGCAAGTAGGATTAGCAGCAGAGTTGATGAATATTGATAAAAGGAATCCAGATTGGCTCTATGAAACTTTTGTTGTGATCTGTACAGATGCAACTGTAGCTATGGATTTAGTAGCAAAAAATGTGGTCCGTGGTGGAAACATATTAGGACGGAAATTAACATTGCAAGAGTCAACAGTTTTTTATAATGCTGGTGAAAAGGCTTTAAGAAGTTGGATAAATGGAGAAATTCCAAAAGAAAGGCTTGAAAAAGCTGTCTATGCTCGATCATGGAAATGGCAAGAAGCTATAAAATTAGCTCTAAATGGTGATGTAATAGCAATTCCAGATGGATGCCAAGGAACTTGCCGAGCAGATCCAGAACTACAAGTTGAAACATGGAAATTTGATCCATCATTAAAATTGAGTTTGTAAATTATGATTAGATATGTAGCCATATTATTTTTATTCTTATCAGGTATAGGCGGATATACGATAGATAAGTTTGGGCAAGATTTATGTATTAATGAATATATTGCTATAGGCACTATTACCTATTTTAAAGAGTTAAATGGGGTTTCAGCTAATGATCCATCAATGTTAGGGATGTGTGGCTTATTATCGATCATCGTTTCAATAATTTTAATTTTTATAAGAAATAAGTATTTTTACACTGTTATTTCTCTAGTTCTATTATTAGCTGAATTAATACTACTAAACATGATGGAAACCGTATCTTATAAGGAGATTATTTATGATTCCATCACCATGTGTTCTAATTATTCAACACTTGGATGGTTTTTATTCCAAGCTATGTTCTTAATTTTTAGTGGTATTTATATTTTCAAAAGTAAATAAAAAAGAAGTTTAAATAATTAAGGGGCGAAAAGCCCCTTTTCTATTAGTTATCTTAGCATCTGGTTTTGATTAAATTATCAAAACATTCACTACGTTATGATGACCTAAAGGAACCTTTATTTAAGGAAAACTGAGTGCTGAGAAATCAGGGCTTTTTTTTAAAGTGATCTAAGGTAAATAGAAGTATTCACATTTGTACTTATCGTATGGGCTGTGTATTCTTAAAACAGAATGCACAGCAAAACCAGAAATTTCATAGTGAAACGCGGTTAGCGATCCAACCGTAGAAAAATTGTTCTTGGCTCGGATTACGTTCACAGATTTCGCGATGTAACGTTGGCCCTGCATGATATTAAGAACTCGAACTAATACCTTCTCTCCTTCTTTCCCACGTTTGGCCAGGTAAGTTTTTAGTGCATTTAATGTAGCTGGCCCATAAATTCCATCTACAGTGAGATCTGGCCAACCAGCTTTACCTTGGTTGTTAAGCAAGTTCAAAGCACGTTGCAAAAGTGGTTTTGCAAATCCAATACCGCAGTTTACACAGGTATCTAACAGCTCCTCAGCTACTGCTGAGCTAATCGCGTTCACCTGATCAAATCTCGGAGCTGTCCAGTACTGTTTTCTATAAATAGACTTGGCTACTTCAAGCGGCAAATCTTTCATGTTGCCTTTAAAACCATTCGTTCTGGCCACAGCTTCAGTAATACTGTATTTGGTTGCACCACCACGATCAGCCGGATTATTTACATATCCACCTTCGCGTTTAAGAAGTTCTTCAAGATATTGATCAATGTTCATTTTCACTTTCCTTTAGACGTAAAAAAACCCACATATGCGGGTTAGGTTTAAATATTCTTAACTAGTTAAATTGATACTCAATTTGGCAGAGGTTTATCCTTAAATTTCTTATTCCACTTTACAACTATAAATATACTTGCAATCAGATAAATAATCGCAATTAAAGTTTTGGAAGAAATAAAAAATAATAATGCTCCAATTGATAACACTACAATGACAGGTTTCAATTTATTATCATATGGATTATTTTCATAAGTTACTGTCGCAGCAATAAAAGCAGCTACAATATAAATAACTATAAGGGCAACAACTCTTTGAGCTATGTCATTAAATGCTTTAGTTAACTCAATCAACAGAGGATATAAAGAACCTGGAAGCATGATAGGAATAACAAGAAAGATAAGCCATCTCAACATTTTAAAAACCCTTATATTAATCAAATACTTATGTGAAATTTTAATAAAATTAAAAGTGACGAAGATTTTAACTATTACTAAAAAATAATACAATACTTTCAACTACTTAATAAGAATTAAATTCCCCCCAAAAACTACTCTTTTATAAAACAGAACCACCCGAAGGTGGCTGTTGATAAAAATTCTTTAATTCAATTAGCATTTTACAATGCTACTCCACAAATATCCTTAGTACCTGTTGGATAAGTAAACTGCATTTTGGACTTATCTGTAACCAATTGGAGCCCAACCGTTTTACCAGTCAAAGCAGAGTTAGCAAAGTGGTCTTGGTTAATTGCTCCCATGAAGCTTATATATTTTAATTTATTTTCCATAGTAAGATTTAAGTAGCCGTAATTTACACCATTAACAATATATCCAATCTGTTTAGTATTTTGATTTACATAAATTCCGACTCTAACCTTCCCATCAGCTGGTACTTGTACTGGGTTACTGGTTCTATTAGCACTTAAGTATGTTAAATGACCATTTCCATCTGATTTATATGTAGCTCCTAAAGAAGCGATGGAGTCTCCATTTATAACACCTGAATAGTTATTACCTTTTGCAAACATTAAATTTAATGTAAATTCCACTTTAGATTGTGAGGATCCAGTAATAACAAAACCATACTCATACATCTGAGAAGTACTGCCAAGATTAACCTTGAGATTATTCACATCAAAAATGAACTCCTGGGCAAAAATATCCGAAGTAGTAATAGGTTTATCAACTATGGCAACATTGTCTGGCGTATTAGAGGTATATTGAGTTTTAAACTGAATATATTTTTTAGAAGCTAAAAGCTTATCGACATCTTTATTTGAATAATAATTTATAACGTCATAACCAGACTGATTCGTATTATTTATATTAGCAACTTGCTCTGCATAACGATAATTAGCACTGTTTGCTCCGTTTGCTACTTCAAAAGCTTTTATGTCTTGTAAGGTCGCATCAAAGCTATAGGAGCACTCGGCAAAAGCACTACTTACTCCACTGAAACCCATTACTGTTACTAAAATTATTTTTTTCACGGCGTTATCCTGTTTTTATTTTGAACATTTAGTATAAACAAGTCTCTAAATCATTTGATTAATTCCGACAGATGACAGAAATATAAGTGAGCTATTTAATAATACCGCCCGAAGGCGGTTAACTATTTTTAATATCATCTTTGGCTTTTTTAACTTCTTTGATTACTTCAACAATCGTCTTGCCTTCCTGTTTATCAATAAAGTTAAAAATCCAGCGAACTAGAGCCCAACCAGGAATACCGCAAATAAAGAAGAAACCACCAAGTGCTATCATTCCCCATACATCCGTAACCCATTCATGAAGCCCTCATTTCACAATAATGAATGAACCACCAGCCAGACTTGAAACGACTGTACAAATGAGGCCAACGGCCGATTCTTGAGGTGAACGAGGCATACGTGTCATCAATACAACTGCTGCAACTAAGGCGACCGCTAAAGTCACCATGATTGCGGCGCCATAAAATTTTAAAATTGCTGTTAAACCGCTAGTGGAAACTGGTTCCACTTATTTCTCCAGAAAATTTAGACAATAAAAAAGCCCTTAGCTGTAAGGCAAAGGGCCAAAAGTGAAGAATATTTAGTTTCTATATTGGAATAAAAAACTAAAAAGAATTTTTATTCAATTAATATAGGTGTCTTCCAATAGCAATTACATCAATATTAACTGTTGAACTTGTAAAAGAGCTTAAAGCAAAACCAAAAATGTTAGCTGAAGATGCTGTGATAGTTTGAGCTTTAGCTGAAATACATACATTATCAAGTGATATTGCAACAATAGTCGGTGGTTCAACGAATGTACGAGGAAATACCCAATTTAAATCAGTTGTTTTATACCCGCCAGCATGAGCAGTATTAATTGCTACGGTACCGCTAATACGATGCCGACAAATCATTGTTCCATCTGCTTGTTGAGAAAAATGACCAGGGGCTGAGTCTGTTCGAATACCGTTGCGATCAAATACTAATTTAGAAGTTCCATCAGCTAATGTGCTGTTTGTGTCAGATGAAATATAAGTAATGTAATTAACATTTGTTTTCGGATTAGTAATTTGAATAAGACTTGGTTTTTTAGCTCCTGGTTGAATAGCATTATTCACTAGACTAGTTAATGAGGAATGTGGAATACTTTCAACAAATTCAAATCCATCCAAAATAAAACTACATGGTGCAGAATTATAGTTTGCTATATTCATAATCCATATTAAAGATCCCTTACCAATACGAACATCTTGTAATGTGAATGAATATTGTCGGGTATTTTTAACTGCTGTTCCTGATGAAGCCCATTGCATAATTGCATTTGCAGCCCCGCAGTCCACAATATAATCACCAATTGAATAAACTGGTCCTGAACACTCAGTTACAAAAATTGGTGGGCGTACTTCATCCTTGTGCATAGTGATCTTGTTTTCAATAGATTTATTATTACGTCCACCAAGACCTACCATCCCTCTGATGGTGCATTGCTTGTAATGTGAGTCAATTGTATTTCCATGAAAGTCAGCACAATGAATCCCTGTATCCACCCCAATCTCTAATATTGCTTCTTCTATGTATATACGGCGGCAAGGTACACATCCATTTAGGCTGCCTCCTCCTGTGGCTACAGCATGTCTGTACCCAAAACAATAATTTGGCTTAGCAATAATATCTTGACAGTTACTAAAACAAATACCGTAATCGGTTCCAGTAGTCGAATCTCCTTTTTTTATAAATTTACCGCCAGTAATTCTACAATTAAAAGACCTTTCCAATAAGAATGCATAGGATGTACCAACTTTACCTGATAGAGACAGTACTTCCATTTCATTGAATACACTGTCAGCACAGTAGGTAACTTTCAAACCATATTGATAATCAGATTTAAATTTGATATTTCCTATGATCCGTAATTTTATTGGTTCTAACTTAAATACCTTATCCGTTGAAATACCAGTATATGTAGTTTCCAATTCATCAGTTAATTTAATAGTTGAGCCTTCAACATTGGCAACACGTTTAATTTCTCCATCTTTATAGTAAGAACGATACTCACTAAATGAGAAATCCAATTGATTATGAATAACAACAATATCTTCTTGTTTCAATGTACTAGGTACTTCAGAGACAATGATTTGTTTATCGTTGGGTAATGGCGCGCTAGCTATATTACCAAGTGGAGTTAATGATCCTGAAAATGAAAATGCACCATTAATCGATTCAAATGTAACATTGCCTTCTATCTCAATTAATTTATTTGCTCCATTAACAACAATGGTTTCAACGTGTTTATAGACGCTTCCTGAGTAGTCATATAACTTAGTACTATTAGCTATCATATGATCAAAGCAATCTTTAATTGCTTGGGTATCATCTGCAATACCATCGCCTATTGCTCCAAACATTTTTGGATTAACAAAATTATTAATCGTCAAGTTTAAATTATTTTGTTCAGTATTTATTTCATGCTGATTTTTATTGCCATCAATTACATCAGTTGCATTTACTGTAGCCATTTTTGTTCCTTTACCTTTAAAAGTCTTAATAGAAATTATCTAAATAAAAAAAGCCCTAATAAAGCTTAGGGCTTATAAAATGAAACTTATAACTTTGACCAAGAAGAAAAACTATTTGCATGCCACCAAGTATCACTCATCCCATTCTGTGCATACTCTCCAACGGTATTGGGCTTCAAAGGAGGCTTTTCATCAGGATTACTATGAGTAAAATATCTTCTAAATGGAGTATTCCTATCAATAATACAATTTTTATTAATATAGCCACCTCCATTAGTATCTTCTATTCCCGCTGGTAGATTACCAAGATGTCTTAAGATAGCGTGATCAGCTAATAGTGTTGTCCCATCTTCAGCATAAACTCTCATATTTTCTAAATGAAGAGGTTTCCACGTATCTAATGATGAGGAGTAATTAGTAACTAATGGTGGCGATGCAGTAGCAGATGTCTCTCTAATAATAGATCCACTCAAGCAATGATCAGAGTAACCATCTTTATAATATAAAGCACTACCACCTTTAAAATTTACTGTACGCCCATTCGCAAGCAATTTACCACTTATTTTAGACCTCACCATTGAGTCCATTTCAATAACATATCCAGCTGGATTGGTCAAAAACTTATTAGTCTCAATAGTAACATTACTATCAAACATCCAGATATGTTGCCAAGATTTTTTATTTGCAAATGTATGAAAAATTCCACTACATTTATCTAAAGCAGCAGAAAATTGTGCCATAGCTATAATGGTATTTAAGGCTTCGTCTTCTGCAATAAGAGTCATTTCCCCAAAATTCACATTATCGAGGGAAAAGGGAGAAGAGTTTTCATATTTAAATGATGTACGAAAATCTTCTTTGTAGCCCCTAGCCGATATATTTCCATCTTCAAAACGTCTAAGTTTCCCAGTAGAGTCCATTAAATCAATAACACTTCCAGCAAATGTTAGAGCTATTACTTGCTTCGCACCTGTTGTAGCAACCAGTTTACCTTTACCGAACAAAGCATCTTTTAGTACTGGTAAAGGACGTTTCTCATAATACTTAGTGAATCCAGCTTCGACTGAGGTTGTTACGTAATTACCATCATAAGAAAATTCTGAAGTGCTTTGACTCATCGGTAGATTTCTTGCAGAACTCGACACATAAAATGTACTAGTTGTAAAATTAAGCGGCTGTTTTGCACGTATAAAATATTTATCTACCCTTACATCTGTTGCATGGATAAAAGTAAGTCCTTCAGCATTTGGATTATTAATATAAAGTTCTTTGAAATAGACACTACGATTAACATCAAACTCAACAGATGCCTTAACTGTTACATCACCATTAGTTGCTAGAATTTTGTCTACAGTATTATTAATACTTCCATAACCAAAATTAATTGCACTATTTCCAACTGCACCACGTCCACTAGCCTCTAAGTATGTTATATAACCATTTACTGAATGTTTGAAATCTATTGACAGTATATTTCCTTTACCTATTTTCCAAGTATCTGCATTTAGTCCATAGGACCAATAATAAATCATTGTATATGTAGAATTTTCATTATCATCAATTTCTAAAAGCTCACTCCGCATATTCTTACAGAAATGGACTCTAACTCCATTACCAAATACAAATTTAGAGGTCCATCTAACTTTAGCGTTAAGAATAGGATCATTAACCCTATAAAAATCTAAACCTGTATTTCCTCCTATCCCATTAGAGTTACTAAGAATAATTGTTACACTATCAATTCCTATTCCAGTATATCTTGGGTAATCAGTAGTTGCTGGGCTATACTCTAGTTCATCCCAATAATCAATAGTTCCATTATATTGGGGAAGGTTATCATTATGATAATCTGTACTTGGCCCTCGCTTGCCAAATCGCATAAAAATACCAGATGAATCGGCTGAAACCGTAATCTTTACTCCGTCAATTGATTGCCCTTGTATAAGAATATTGTTCTTTTCAATCTTCACACCAGACGCAATATAATTACCATCTCTAATTTGGATTAGAGTATTTGAAGGTGCATTATTTAATATATCACTGATGTCACTAATATTATTATGTATTACAATGATATTACTAAAATTTCCGCTTAGCTCTCTATTAATTTCTGCTTGATTTTTATCACCGTCAATTACATCTGTTGCATTTACTGTAGCCATTTTTCTCACCATTTTTTTAAGAAATTTTATAAGAAATAAAAAGGCCCTAAACAAAGTTAGGGCCTATATCTAAAAGTTACACTTGATCAGTCCAAGTACCGATTTGTTCAACACTCCAAATATTATCTGTTACGGCCGTTACTCTTAAACGTGAACCTATAGTATTACTTTGCTTATACTTGCCAGCGTTTAGAGAAACAAAGTTATCGGCTGTATTTGGCTGAATACGTAAATTATTTAAAGAATCTACGCTGAACTCGAAATACAAGCCTTTCACAGCCTTTGGTAGATTCACAATGTAACCACCATTTGCATTAACATTAGAAATATATGAACCAGAGTCTTTTGCAACTAAGCTATAAGTTGTAACTGGAGTAATAATATTTTTCGTTAAATTTAATCCTTTATTCTGATTAATTAGCGCGGTAAGTGCTAAGGTTGTTCCATCTTTTAAAGACCAGGTTAAATCACCTGTTGCATGGGAAATTACTTGCTTGTGTATTTGCACAATCTCTGTACCAGTACCGACAGTCTCTCTCACCACCCACGATTGTTCAAAATCACCTGTATGATCTAATGGCTGACTCCAACGAACAATATGAGGTTTTAATTTATGTGTCGCCTCAGTATCATTTTTTTGCCGAATCTTTTTCCCAAAAACAAATGAAACATCTGCTATTAAAGTTGAGTTAAATGAAAAACAATGAGGTGATATAGAAGTCTGCCCACCTAAACGAAATGCTCTAGTACCATTTACAATTCCACCATAAGTTGAAATCCCGAGATTACTATCATCTTGCGTACTTCTATCGGCCCCAAACTGGAAATCATCTTTAGAGCCATTTTTAAATCGAAATACAATACTTCCTTTATTACCACCCGTTAAATCTTGCGCGTCACTTTCAACCACAAAAGCTGGATGATACTGACCTCTTATATTTTCGGTGTTTCCATTCGTTGCTCCTGTATTGTCATTTGTTTTTCTCCAAATAGTACGACTCGACTGCCATATATCAGATGTATAGCGTCCTTCAAAACCCGAGTCATCAATAATTTGTGTATAGTCAGGCATATTCGCATATACATTAGCTGCATTATCATTATCCCATTTCACTCCATTCGGAATATATAACGTTGTATAACTGCCTAATTGAGATAGTGCTGAGAAAATAGTTTGTGTCCAATCAGTTATCCTATCTCCAACTACACCATAATTTCGAATATCTATAAAATTTCCATTAATTGACATTTTCCCACCTATTTAAATTTGATAATTAAAAACACTTAGAATTAAATGAATCAAATAGTTCTACCTTGATATTTTTCATACATTACTTACTACTATAAGAATGTTAGGAAAATATGATTTTTTTAAACTTCTAAAGTTACTAGTTTTAAAGAGTTTGTAAAATTTTCCCTCCATTAATTAATTTAGTTGTCAGTGGTGCAACTCCGACAATTGCTGTTCCCCCTGCTCCTGGCTGACCTGTCATAACCCGTCCAAATGGTGCACCAGCTCCGCCAGGAACACCTTGAACTCCACAACTTAGTTCAGTGTAGATACCACTCGGTGTTGCACCGCCACCTGAACCTCCTCGAGCAAGTGTTCTGCCGTCAATAATCAGGTTTAATTTGCTGTGTCGGTTCATTAAACCCGGCGCACCTTGACATCCATCACGCCGTGTTCTGGTAAAGGTATAATTTGGATCACTGGTCCATGCACCAAATGCCAAATGTGGCAAACCACCATCACCGCCACGCCCAACCACTGAACCCTTGATCGTTAGATTTACGATAAGACCAGAAGGAAATACTCCCGTATCTCTGTGCCACCGCGACCACCTGCCCAAGAGCTACCAGCAATTTCTATAAGAAGATTCAACTTCACAATATAAAAATCGAACCGACAATTTTTAGTTTATTCAAATTGAAATTTTCGGCGATATCCAATTCGATGTTCTTCTAGCTCTTGAAATAGAGCTTCTTCAGCTTCTAAATACTTCTGAGTAGCCTTTGGCAATGGACTGCTTTTAGGTTTAGTTTTTGGCTCTTTTTTTCTTGTGAGCCAGAAGTATTCTTTATCGTCCATACTTCACTCATTAAAAAAACCCTCCGAAGAGGGTTGTAATTTTCTTAAAATTTAAATGCTATATCCACAACCCACTTTTTTCTTAATTTTCCCATTTTTTGGCATTGGTATTATTTCAACAAAATTAGGGTCTGCTATAGTGATTTCTTGCTCTATTTGATCCATATCTGGTAATTGCTTTATCATCAATTTAGCCTTCCTACATATTGACTTATAAAAGTCAGTTGTTTCTTTACCATAACTTATTTGATCAACTGGTATTACTGCAGATTTAGAAATATCATCAAATACAATTGATATACATTTTTCACCATTTTGACCCAAATAATGTTCAGTATATTCACTTTTATGAGGCTTCATCACAAGGTCGAGTTTGATAGGCTGCATTGATGAGCTATTCTAACTAGATCATACACACAACCTTTCTGGTCTGCTGTGGCTGGTATTGCTCCATATGAATTCCATGCTGCATTAATATCAAAAGCTGTCCCAAAAGCATGATTTGATAATATTTGCTCCTTAGCTTTACCGCGTATAAATCTTGTATTAAAGACCCCGTCAAAAGTCAAAATACGATCTAAAAGCCCCAGCCTTCCCCACTCCGCCCAGAGCCCTTGTATCTGGTCTCTAACTTTCATGTGAACATAAATAATACCAGTTTTCGGGGCACCTTTAATTCCAATTAATTGGGGTATCTCAACTGGAACTATTTTATTTTTAAAATTATTAGTGATTTTTAAACCTTCGGGATTAGATTTTGTCGGAGCAGACTCAAACTCAAGTGGACCAAACATTTCCTGTCTAAGTTTAGTTCCTGTAATTGGTTTGAAATCAGGTTTATTAGGAAATTCTGGATTATAATCATCATTTACATCAATAATAGGAAACCCCAGCATAGCTGCCTTACCAAAAGTCTGGTTTCCTACAATTCCATCAACATAAAGCTTATTCTTTTCCTGAAATTTTTTAGTAGCAATATCAGTTAATTCATCAAATTCTCCCGTGACATCTAAATGATATCCCTGCCCTCTAAGAAAATATTGCCACTTCTCGACTTGATTACCAGTTGAACCTAATTTTAATGTTTTCATATTTACTCTCCTCAAAACTATTTCAAAGTAGGTATTACTTATTTTGAATACCTAAACTTGGTGGGAGTTGAGAATCTTTTAAAATCGTTTTGGATGGCTCTTTTTGTTCAGCAGGGTTTATCCCTGGTTGAGCTCCTAGTTTTGGATCTACAGCTGGGCGAAGAGCTTCAGGCATTGGATAAGTTTGCTTTACTGCATCTAGCATTCTTTGACTAACAACACTTGGAGCAAACCTACACTGGCTAGCCAGATTCATTGCAGTCATAACTGCAGTGTCATAATTTTTTTTCTCGATTTGCTGCTGGATCGCCACGTTATAGATATAAACCATCTCCTGAATGCTAGTTAAACTAGCTTGAGTTACACTCGTTACCATTATGTCATTTGTACTTGCCTGAAAGGCATTTGTAGTACCTGATAGACCGGAAAACCATGTGCTAGCCGTACCGGTTGTTGTTGCCCCAGCAACCCCGAAAATAGTTCCAACGAATCCAATGATTCCGGAATATCTTTTCCCTCTCACTGTGTGTTTATCGAACTCCTGATATAGGTTTACGCAATATTCCGTCGCAGTAGATAAAGTATTAAAAACATCTTTTGCGTTACAAGAAGAATTGTCTCCCGAACATATCATCTTGTTATCTTTCCACGGCCATATCGTCTTGTTATCTTTCCACGGCCATTTCGTATTTTTAGAATAAGCAGTAGTTGGGTTAATAATTAAAAGCGATAGTATTACTGTTACAAGTTTCTTATTCATGAGATTACTCCATTTATTATTATCCTGCTCTTATATAATATTCCTCATTTTCAACACCAACAACTTTTATTATTAAATAATAGATACTTACACAATATTATTAAGACAATCTAAATAATAACACTTATTAATACAAAATAAGTCTTAATATTTAAATACTAACACTATTTTCAAGTCCACTAAAAATTATATTTTAAATTTACCGACTATTTTATTTTAAACCAACTGGTAAATTATTTTAAATATTTTCTTTATTATGTTTTATAAATGGATAACGATAGTGCAATACAGCCAGCCCACATCAAATATCATATTTTACTTCCATAACAGTTCTTTCTGGTGTTTGTAATTTTGACCAAGAATGTCTCTCGAAGTAGCGGCACATGATGACTTCCATCCACTTGAGTAGAGCTTCTGAATCTGTATTGTTAATTACATCTAATATAGCCGCTCTTGCCGCATCATCCGTAATTTCACACAATAGTTTCTTGTTCCCACGTACCTCTTCAATCGACTCATCGCAAAAGTAATAAGCCATTAGTTTTGCAATATCCTTCCTCTTGAGCTTTAACTTGGCTGTCTGGTACCTTGCTTTGCTGAACGGCATTTCTTTGTCTTCACTGAAAATAATCGCGGTATTCAGCAAGGCTCATTGATGTCATGCTGCCCCTGTAATGATCCTTTGAACCTCAGTTGCTTGAGAGATAAAGTTCCCATTGTTTGGCCTGAGCTGGATCACTGAGTTTTACGGCGATACATGCTGCGAGTTGATCGTAGCTTTCCCCAGCAGCTGCAAACTGGCTTGCGAATTCAGTATGTTGTGAGAGTTTTTGAGCGAAGGCATGAACCTGTCTGTCGCTCAGTTTATCTTGAGCACTCGGCGCACCTCGAACCTGCGACCCTGAATTTCGGAAACCTGTCTGCTCACGTGCTTGGTATTTGCCGCATGCATTGATTAGCCAATCTGCAAAGTGGTAATAATGCATGAGTTCATCACAAAGATTCTTCTCGGCGTTGTAAAGTTCAAATGCACATAACTCCCGATCGAACCATGTCGCGTTTTTGATCTGCTCGTAAGTTTCCTGATCAGTTGCCAAAAGAATTTCTTCGCCAAGTTTTTTCAAACTCAACCATGTTTTTTTATTTTTAGATTCTTCTGAAAGATTCTTTAAAAGATTCCGTGTCCCAACGTTGGGACTGTTTGATGTGGCTGTCAGCAACATTACAGAAGCATTGCATAAAGTTTGTGACTCGATATCCTACTTTAGCAAAAGAGATTGACTATTTACTAGCAAATAGTCTCGCTCCTGAAGGAAACATAACGGATTTCAATAAAAGGATAATTGCTTTTAGCAATTGGCTTAATAAAGAGTTTCATGCTCAACAAGATGATCTTATAAGGTATAATTTAGAGCTAATAGTAAAAACTATATATCTAATTAATTTATTCACAAATTTTTAAATTTGAATTATCGCCTTGCTTAGCTTAAGGGGAAATGCAAATCTTAAGCTTCCGCCGCTAAATACCAATTTTTCCAAGAACTCGTGCCACGCACTTCAAGAGGTACGGTTGGAATGAGTTTTTCTTTTAATACCTCAGTTTGCTCAATAGCTTTAGCAAGTCGTGCTTTAACAGAATGAATACACTCACGGTCACCAAATTCACAGCGGTCTAAAGTGGTTCCGCCACACGGCCCGTTGGCTAAACCTTTTGGGCATGTTTCAGGGCATATATATAAAGTGTCACCTAAACGGCATTGACCACAGCTTTCACAGCCCACTAGGCTATGTTTACTCAGCACTTCTGTTTTAAGTAATGCTTTGGCTACCAAAGAATTTTCCCAAAAAGATGCTTTAAAAATAAATCGTCCAAGCCCTTTGGCAATTTTCGACCCAAACAAGGCCTCATGCATAACATGCAATTGGCGATATTTAATTAATTGTTTGGACGTGGGCTGGCGAGAAAAACGAGTAATTTCAGGCGCAAACTCTTTACCTGTCGTGACTTGCCAGAGTGAATTCCAAAGCTCTTCTAAGGCTTCAAGTTTCAAATGTCTGTATTGCTCGATATAGCTTTCAAGCAGCATTTGCTCTTCTGGCTTATGGCAGGCAGATAAGTGAATTCCAGCAAATCCTAAATGTTTACATATCAAAATCTGTAAAGCACAGCGTAAATAAACTCGGTCTGTATTTCCTGCTTGTTTTTCTTCTGCCAAGACTTTTAACATGTGTGGGGTGATTACAATACCTGCAACTTTATGCTTCACCATAAAATTGGCTCGGCCCAAAGTCAGAGGCATCACACAAGCCAGTATTTGCTGTGAATAAGCATGCTTGGTTAAAAATGATTTGGCTTGCTTCAAGGCTTCAATGTCATAACCCAATTGGGTAATGATAAAGTCAGCGCCTGCTTTAATCTTCTTATGCAGTTTTAAGTACTGTGCATCCCGCTCAGCTTCGACATATTTAAATGGGTTAAGAGCAACTCCAATACGAAAACCGCCATGTTGCTTGGCAGCCATCACGGCGTTTACCGACTCTAGGTATCGACTACGAGGCTGCCCATCTCGCCCATTATGATGCTCTTTAAGTTTATCGCCTGTAAGCAATAACAAGTTTTGAATATTAGCTGCTTTGGCTTGCTCTAAAAACTTCTCAAAGTCTTGTATGTCTCGGGCCTTACCCGAAAAGTGTAAGACTTTATCGATTGAGTCAGGGTAACTTTTGCTGGCTTCAAGCGGTGCAATATCATGATCTGAATGTACGCGATCTGCCAATGTCATTGCAGCCGGATATCTTGCAAACTCATGTTTAACAGGATAAATTTCATGCAGTGAAGTGAGATATTCCACCAACACAAAAAACTGGTTTTGTTGGAAGCAGGGAGAAACGTGTGACATAGGCAAAGTGCTGATCAAAACATGACATTAATCATAAGCGCGGCATTATAAATCAAAGCGCATCAAGATGCGCTAGTCAGAAAGCTCAATGTTTTGCTTATCTTCACCCTCTTTATTTCTGGGTAATTCGAGTGAGCGAGGAAATATAAAATCGAAAGAATCGAGTGCATAACGGTAAAGTTGAGCTGGTCGTTTGCCCACAATTTTACTGTGGTTCGTTTCTTCAACTGCGCCAGCTTCTATCATACGGCGTCTAAACGCTTTTTTATCTAACGATTGCCCAAGAATAATTTCATAAATGGTTTGTAGCTCGGTCAGTGTAAATAATTCAGGCATCAGACTGGCTGGCAATGCGGTATAGCGAGTTTTATTGGTTAAACGTTCTAATGCCAAACTGAGTAATTCGTTGTGATCGAAAGCCAATGCTAAATCTTGTGCTTTTGCTACAGGCACCCATTCACTGTATTCAGCCAACTCTTGATGTTGATAGGCATTAAAATCGATTAAAGCAAAATACAAAATGGTCACGGCCCAACCACGTGGGTCACGTTTAGCATTACCGACAGAAGCAACTTGTTCCAAGTAAGGTGAAGCAATCCCTGTTTTTTCGACCAGCTTACGATAAGCCGTGGCCATCAAATCTTGATCATGGATTAAATCGGCAAAACCGCCGGGTAAAGCCCACTGGTCTTTGGCTGGAAAGTTTGGGCGCTTAATGAGTAATACCTGCAACTGACCATTAAATACCGAGAAAATAGCCATATCGACAGTGAGTAAAGGTGCGTCATAATCTCGGCGATCATAACTGGCAAGGAATTCTTGTTCAGTTTGAATAGTCACGTTCAGCCTCTCAATAAAAATGATGAGCCGATACCCATGTAACGACTCATCTAAACTCAGTTATGCGATGGATAAACGATCACGAATTTGATCCAACGTACACTCATACTGGAGTTTACCATTTTCAAAGACTGTTTTTAGTGCTCCGCCTTGTTCTTGTTCTGCTGTTTGCTCATCAAACAAGATAAAACCAGTTTCATTTTCTTCGATGCGTAATAGACCTTTCGCAGATTTTTTTACGCCAGAGTCAGTAATCGGGTCTTTAAACAGCTCTCGACCTACGCCATTCACTTGTCCCCAAGTCGCTTTCACAGCAAACCCAAAGGTATCGCGAGTTAAGTAATTATAAGTAAAGCTGCCTATACCAAACACCAAGTTGTTTGATGCAAAACCTTTGGCTTCAAGTCCTTCTAAAATGCGCTGCGCACGGTCTAGTGTAATCGAGTCACCATAAATTAAACCGACACGTTCATTAAGCACTCTATAGCCTTGGTCAGTCGTTGTACCGCCAAACACTTCCCATAAGCATTCAACCGCGCCTTTGTACGCTGGGCTTCCAACTTCGGCATCTGGGTCACCACAAATAATTTTAACCGGGTCGCCAGAGTCTGGACGAAAAACCAATTTAGCCAAACCTAAAGCATTCGGTTGTCTTGCCAGAATTTCAGGTTTTAAAGCCACCGTAAATTCTGTAATGACTCGCCAAAAGTCCCAAGTATCAGACACGACACTGACAACACCCGACGGATAAAGCTCACAGATTAAACGCTTAAATGTGTCTAGCTCACTGTCTTCTGTGCCCATACACATCACACTGTGTTCGGTCGCTGGCACAGATACTCCAATCACACCTGTGGCATTGTAATATTTCTCTGCGTAGTCAATTGAAGCAACCGAGTCTGTTCCAATAAAACTGGTTAAATGACCGACACCCGATTGCGCCGCATCATAAATTCCGCTCATGCCACGGCTACTAAAATCGTGTCCTTGCACAGGTACAAAATCGAGAGGTGCGCCAGTTTTTACGGCATATTGAGTTAATAAGCGTTTGTACTCATAGGCAATCGTTGCGGTAGTACAGCTTTTCCAAAGCTCAGCACTTAATACGGTTTCAATATAGTTGGTTAACCAAAAGAAACGCGGGGCGGTATTAATGACGGTGAGCACGGGTACACGCATATTAACGCGGCTACCTTCTGGCAATGCTTTAATGCGTAATGGTAAATAACCCAAGTCGTGTAATGCTTCAATATGATCAACCGGTACTGCGCCTTCACCTAATGAACTATCCATACGGCGTTTATAAGCAGCTACAACTTTGTCTTTAGGTTGTTTGAAAAAGCCTTCATTCCACGTATCGATTAAAAAGTGTTTGATAAAACCCTGAAGACCAAAGAACACAACTTTATCGTCGAAGTCAGGCAGCATTTTTGCGAGTCGAGATGAACGCGGCGTAAAGTTTGCGTACACGTACTCTGTACCTACTGGATATTGACGTCTGTGATCAGCTTTATAAAAATCGATAGCGTTTAATGGATTAAGTTTAATAGTCATCTTTATTCTCTTTATTTTGCTGCAAAAGCAATTACTGAAATTTTGTCTGATGGTTGTTGTGGAAAGCTGTCTGAAGTAAACAGTTGATCTAGCAGCCCATCAAAAACCTCTAATCCTTTACTAAAAATACCGTGGGTCACATATAGAACGACCTTATTGCAATTGAGGCGACGGAGTTCTTTGGCAATGCCAATAAAGGTTGCACCGCCATCGCAAATGTCATCGGTGATTACCGCAGTCAGCCCTGATAAATCAGTCGCATGTACATGTGTACCTAAAATTTTGCCAGTCACTGGGTCGCGTTTTTTATCACACTGAACAATAGTGATTGGTTGTTTACGCTCAAGATTAAAAGCGTCTGCAACCATTTGTATACGTGCTTTTGCACCTTTGTCTGGGCAAATCAGTATTGTTTTTTCATCTTTTAATAATGCACTCAGCGCTTCACTCTTTGCGATGATGTCTACTGAACTGACATTTACAACTTCACTAAAAGAAGTATTGGCAGCAAGTAATGCAGTTGTTACTTCACTATGGCAGTCCCATACAGTTACCTTGCCTTGTTTGCCCGCTTTTTTGTCGGCATTGATGTTGAGTAATTTCGTCATCACATCGAGTGAAAATGCTTGGCCTACTGCACAAATACGGTCCTGACGTGCATATGGAAAATACGGAATTTCTAGGTCAACGGTTAAACCCTGATTCAGCAATATGTTTTCAAGTAGTAAGTAGTCCATCACATCGTGACTTGTGGTCATTTGTGCACGAACCAATACCGTGCCAGATAGTAAACCTAAGGTTGTCTCATCAATTTGAACATGACGCTCTCCACCAGAAAACTGCGTAAATTTCACTGGAATTTCATTTCTTGCCCCATCTAAAAGCTGGATAGCCATATCATCCTCTTTTTTGTCTGATGATCTTCGATAGACATATAGTGGCATAAAGCCACTATATATTTCAAGTCTAATTTTCAAACTTTTTTCAAGAAAATTTAAGACATAAAATTTGCAGTTTTAGAGCGACTAGAAATTCGTTTTTTAATAAAAATTATTATTCAAGCTGTTGAAATAAATAATTAATTTACAAAAATCATTACAAGTAGAACAATGATTAAAAGTAGCGGGTACAACTTTGCTCGCCATAAATCTGGTAGTTTTGAAATAAATTTTTCTGAAAAATACAATCCGATCCATGTTCCCACAACCAAGAATAATGCGGCTTCAAACCAGATCAGACCAATGAATCCGCTTGGTGCCCATGTAGATTGCCAAACTGACAATACACAATAGGTCAGCGTTGCTGTTAAAGACAAAGGCAGCGTGAGAATATTTGCCATAGCCGCGGCCTCTGCCATAGAACTACCCCGCCGCCGTAATAAAGGAACTGTCATTACGCTTCCTCCTACACCTAAAAGAGCTGCAGCCCAACCAATAATTCCGCCTTTGATGAGTTCACTGTTTTGACCATAGTGTTGCTTTTGCACCGTGTTCACCATAAATCCTGGTCGGTAATAACAATCAAGAATCGTTACAAACACATAACCCATAAATATCCAGCGAAGCCAGTTTCCATTAAACAATGAGGCCATTACCGCACCAACAATTCCACCAAATGCGATACCACTCCATAAGAAGCGGATTTTTTGCCAATCTATATATCCAGACCGATAGTGTCGAAAGGTTGCAAAACTTGCCGAGCACAACATCACAAATGCAGATGTGGCCACCGCGATTTGCATAGCATGTATGCCAACACTGCTTTCATTGCCCCACTTTTGAAGAATGACAGTGAAAAGCAAAGGCACAGCAACAAAACCACCGCCAAAGCCAAATAACCAAGTGGTGACTCCTGAAAGCAATCCAAATAAAAATAGCTCATATAGCATGATCATCTTCCTCATATTTATAGAGGCATGATATAAAATAGCCATATGGCAAGCTAACGTAGAAAAGCCATCTTTTTATTTGTTTCAGCCAAAAATATATGCGTAATATTCCAATTAACGACGTAGATCATCTACCCCAAACAGTTCTAGCATTAGGATCAGACTATCCAGTTGATACTTTGTTAGATACGCATAGCCATCGCCGTGCTCAGTTCTTATATGCACCCGAAGGCCTCATGAAAGTTGAAACTGAAGATGGCCAATGGCTCGTATTACCGTACAGTGGTGTATGGATACCCGCAGGCAAACCACATCGGGTATGGTTGTCTAAAGTCAGTACCTATAGCTTGTATATAGAAGACAGTAATGCCCCAAGACAGGCAAACTACTGCGAAGTTGTGCAAGTATCGCCGTTACTTCATCAGCTGCTCATTCAGGCAAATCAGCTACCTATTGACTACCAGCGTTTAGGACGTGATGGCGCTCTTATCGATTTATTGTTATATGAATTAGAAACTGCACCAGCCCTACCTCTATTTATTCCGCTACCTCACAACACATTACTATCTAAACAGTGTACTGAGTTTATGGAACACCCGGATATTCATAGTAGCCCTAAAGATTGGGCACATGATCACAATAAAAGTGAACGAACTTTTCATCGCTGGTTTAAGTCAGAAACTGGCATGTCCTTTCAGGCTTGGCGTAATCGGGTCTGCATCATCTATGCTTTAAACGCGTTAAAAGAGAATATCTCAATTACGGAAATTGCTTTTAGTTTGGGCTATGAACACTCGGCAGCTTTTACAGCAATGTTCAGTAAAATTATGGGCTATCCGCCTACCCATTTTCTAAAAAGATTTCATACTCAGAATGAAACACTATAAAGATTTACTCATGTGAATGGTGTCATACGTCTCGATCCATTCTCGCTTAATGACTTCAAAGCCTTGTAGAGTCCAAAACTCTTCAGCCGCAGGTAAAAATGGATGAGTGTGCAAATACAAAGTGGCAATTCCATTCTTTTTTGCATGGCTAAACAACATGTCACATAGTTGAGTTGCGATGCCATTACGGCGGTATTCAGGCAATACAAATAACTTAACGACCTCAACCGTATTTGGTGGCAGATTTAAATCAAAACGATGGTCATACGCCCGATATGCAATGGTGCCAATAATGCGGTTTTTATCTTTTACGGTAATGAAGCAGCCCAATGGATCATTGACATAAAATTGCCCAAAATTTTTTAAATCTTTGGGAACTTGCCCATGATAGATTTCTGGGAATAAAAGCTGTCTAGTATAAATTGCAAACTCTACCGCAGATGCATAGTCTGATTTGTCGGCTAGCTGATAGTGAAGTGTCATATTTTTTACAGCCAAGAATGATCAGGGATAACAATGGTTTTGTCTTGAATCATGGCTTCATGGAACTCGACATCATAGACACTTTTTAAAAACTTCGGATCGGTGATTCGAGTTTTTGACTCAGGCTTAACTACCTCATGTTCGCGCATGAAAAACAAATGATCTGCAAATAAAAATGCTAAGTTGGGATCATGCATAATCGCAATCACCGTAAAATTTTGCCGCGACAACTGACGCAATTTTTTCATTAAATAAGATTGATAATAAACATCGAGATGGTTGGTTGGCTCATCGAGCAAAATGACTTTGGGTGCTTGTACTAAAATGCGCGCAATCATAACCAATTGCCTTTCACCACCTGATAGTTCGGTATAAGGACGGTCACGTAAATGCTCAATGTCTAAATCAAGCAAAGCTTGGTCAACACGTTCCCAATCTGATTTTGAAGGACGATATCGGCTAAAAGCAGCACGTCCTGTAATCACGACATCTTTAACCAAAAATGGAAATACGGTTTTGTGAAATTGCGGTAAAAAGCCAAGTAATGCAGCCCGATCTTTACCTTTAAAGTCCGATAATGGCTTTCCCGAATAACGGATTAATCCATCTTTTACGGGTTCTAGGCCAGCCATCAATTTAAAAAGTGTCGATTTCCCACAACCATTACGCCCTAAAATGACTGAAAACTGATTTTCAGGAAACTCCAGATGAATATTTTTAAGAACCTGTTTGTGCCCATAGGCATAATTTAACTGATCAATTTGAATCATGCCCAATGAGTCCTCTGTGTTTTCATTAATAATAAGAAAAATGGCGCGCCAAGTAGCATGGTAAAAATACCAATCGGTATTTCAAACGTTAGTAAAACCCGAGAAAAGTTATCAATCATGAGTAGAAAACTGCCGCCCAACACCATATTGGCAGGAATGCTATATCGGTGATCTGGCCCAACCAACATTCTCACAATATGCGGCATAAACAATCCATATAGACTAATAATGCCTGCTGCAGCAACTGAAGTTGATGTACAAACGGTCACCAGAGCAATTAAAAGAAGCTGTTCCCAGCGCGGATTAACACCCACCGCTTGCGCTTCTTCAGCACCAAGTGCCATTAAGTTTAGGCGCCAACGCATTGCAAATAGTCCGGCAAGGCCAATGCAGATTGGTAGCACGGCGTATTGAACCTTTTGCCAAGAAGCTTGATGCAAGTTGCCCATGGTCCATTGCACTATGGCTTGCAGTTTGAATGGATCACTTAAATATTGAATAACTGTCAGTCCTGCCAAAAATAGCCCAGAAACAATCATGCCCGATAAAATTACCATCACTAAAGACGTCTGGCTTTCATGTTTTTGATGTGCAAATAAATACGTTAAGGCAACGGCGCACACACCAAAAATAAAGGCGGATAGATTGGGTGAAAGCCAACTTAAAGAAAGTGCCAAAGCTGCACCAAATGCCGCGCCAGATGAAATACCGAGCACATAAGAGTCAACTAAGGGGTTACGAAATAATGCCTGCAAACCATTACCCGCTGTTGCCAATGCAGCCCCCACCATAAAGGTCAGTAAAATTCTAGGTAGCCTGACATTCACAAGAATGTTTTGCATTAGTCTAAATTGTTCAGCATCAAAATATGGTGTACCGAAGGCCGCTTGCACGCCCCACAGCAAATAGTCCCATGCACTCAATGTTTGAGTTGGCCCTATGAGCAACGAGATAAAAATCATGACGAACGGTAACGGGTAAAACCAATAATACTTCAGCTTTTGCATATTCATTGCACCAACGCTTTGGCAAGGTGCTCACCATACAACTTGCTTAAAATACGCTGTTGTAAAGCACTTACAGTTAAATCGGAGTTTTCAGGATAAATACTATGATTCAAATAAATCGCCGTGATAATGATTTTGATGGTATGCGGGTTATATATAAATGCAGGACTCAAATTAAAGACCTTTCGGTTTTGTACGGCGCTTAAACCTTGTAATTCTTTTCGTTCATAAATCAGTTTTGGGTTGGTATTCCAAAGAACAATATTGTCAGGGTTCCATTCAATTAAGGTCTCGGGGTTTACATTGGGTTGATTTGCATCGGTCTGAACAATATTGAAAGCACCCACCAGCTCAATAAAGTCATTAGTAATAGACTTGCGACCAGAGGTAGAAAAAATCCGCCCTCCTGACCATGCATAATAAATCGATTGCTTATTTGGCTGACGTGCTGTTTTTGCTGCGACTTCCGACACAATTTCATCAGAAAAACTTAAAATTTCTTGAGCACGCTCTTGAGCACCACTAAGCACAGCGATTTCAGAAAGTTCTTCTTTCACTTGCTTGTAAGTGCCGGACTCCATCACATATACAGCAATGCCAAACTGCCTCAACAGCTCAATTGTTTGAGTTTGTCCGCTCCCCAAAATCACCAGATCTGGTTTTAACAGCACGAGACTTTCAATATTGGTGGCATTTGCACCTTGCGAAGGTGTAGCAAGCTCTCTATTGGCAATACGTTGATCGATTTTTGAATAGGCATTAAATAATAATGGTTGAATGTATACTTCGGCCGGTATGCCAATTACTTTATGACCTTGCCCCAGCATATATAAGCCATCTAAACCCGACTCAAACAAAGACACAATTCTTTGGGCTGGTTTGGCTACACAGACTTTTGTATTTGTACTATCAAACACACATATTGAATGGACCGCTAACTTTTCTTGTGTTTTTGCCTTTTGTTCAGATGAAGAGCATCCACATAGAATGAGTAAAGTGAGTATTGAAACCAAAAACTTCATTACAGCACCCAACGCACAAATACAGTGCAAAATAAAAAGATGCGTCTATTTGGTGCATTTTTCATGTGAAAAACACACCATAAGTGATCAAGAATATTTGAAGCATAAGTAATACGGCAGTCAAATCAAGTGTTGTGCTGAAGATAAGAGTAATTAAGCAATAAAAATGCCAGAATTACAAAATAAACTTAATAATCATGTGATTGTGATTTTTAAAACTCGAAAAATGAATAGTCATTTTCAAAATATTTAGAATTTTCTTTAACCATTCAACTGAAATCACTTACTTTTCAATATTTAAATTTAATCAGAAAGTTTTAGCTTTAATATTTAAAAAATTTAATCCAGGAAAATAATGAGCCTTAACAACTATAAAATTAAAAAAACAAAATACATTACACAAAAATATAATTAAATTTTTATTTTAATCCTCAATATAACCACATTAAAAAACATATTAAATAATTAAGTTTTTCTAAAAAATTACAGGATTTAAAATTAAATTTTTTCATTATTAATATTAAATATAAAACTTTAATAAAAACTATTTTATATGCTAGATTAGGTTAAGAATTATCCAAACCAAGGGTAAATTCATACATTACAAATAATCAAATATAAGAACATTAAACATGACAAGGATTTAAAAACATGAAGAGAAATTATTATATTTTAGGTACTCTATTATTTAGCATGAGCTTAACAACCCATGCTGACTCACTACGAATGAGTGCGACGGAGTTTGCAAAAGATCCAGCCAAAGTAAGTGCATTACAAAAAGGTTTGGAAAAAATGCGAGCAAATAATAATGCTCCCCCCTTATCACCCGAGTTTCGTACAAGCTTTAATTACTGGGCCAATACACATGGCTATTTTGGTACAGGTACACATGCAACAGACAAAGATTATTATGTTAATCAATACCGTATGCCCCAGTGTTTACAGGTATATAGTAAAGCAGTATGTGACAGTTACTATAAACATATTCAAAATTCACCAGTCCCAAATGATGGCTTTACCGATGAAGTTTGGGGTACATGCCAACATGGCAATCTAAATTTCTTACCTTGGCACCGTATGATGCTTTATTTTTATGAGCGAACGGTACGTAAATATGTTGGGCAAGATTATTCACTTCCTTATTGGGACTATTACGAAGAAAAAGCTGCTAATGGTCAAGGCTTAGCACTACCTAAATTGGTCCGTGGTAAACAGGCTGGTACTTTATATGATCAGTTCCGTACCCCGGGTTTAAATACAAATATCAGCGCCATAGATCCAGATAATGCCAGCGCTGCTCAAGCCTTTAAATGGGATAACTTCAAAGATTTCTCTAACCAATTACAGTCTCAACCTCATGGTGTAATGCACTGTGCGGTAGGTAAAAACTGTGTGCTACCAGATATGGGATTTGTACCTATTGCAGGCTTAGACCCCGTATTTTATATGCACCATGCAAATATAGATCGCTTGTGGCAATGCTGGTTAAATAAAAAAGCAAATGGGCAACCAATTACGCTTGAATGGGCCAAGAAAAATTTAGGTATGCCCGATAGTTGGTATGACACTCGCTATACATTTGCAGATGAAAACGGCAACAAAGTTACCATGACCATTGCCGATGTATTCACCCCTGGTAAAATTCCAGTTCGATATACCAATGAAAATGCTTGTAAAGTTCAAGCACCAGTTATGAGTAGTAAAGGTGCTGAAAAAGCAAACCTATTTAAAATGAATCATAAACCAGTGAGCAGTAATAAAACCATTAAGCTTATGGGTGTAACTCAAAAAGTAGCTTTAGCCCCTCAAACTGCAAGTTTCTTAGAGAACTCAAGTCAACTTACTCAAACAACGCTCTCATCAGGACAAACCTATTTAATATTAGATAATGTCCAAATGATTGGTAATCCAAATCTAACCTATAAGATTTATCTATCTCCAAAAAATAAACCTGACCAAAAAATTTATGTTGCCACAATTAACTACTTCGGTGTGTTAGATCATGACCACGGCGGGCACCCAGGTCATATTGGTCAATTGGTTTATCAAGTTAGTGATCAGGTTAAGCAATTAGGCATGCCTGCTGAAGACTTAGAAGTTCAGTTTGTTGCTACTGATTTAACGCTTGATCAAGTGAAAGAAAAAGTAAGCTCTCAAGGCTTGAGTATTTCTCAGGTTCGCTTAGAAACTTCAAAATAATAATTAAGGGAGAGGCCTGATCTTTTCAGGCCTATATTCATTATGAAAATAGCTCATTTAATATTATGCACGCCTTTAACTTTGCTTAGTTGGTGTGTATCAGCAAATGATTCTTCTGAACGTGTATTAGAAGACCCACCCGATATGGCTGTTGCACGTAATCATGTCGCATTACTTGCTGCACCGAATCCTACAAAATCATTAACAAATGCACCGCAAATGCAATCTTCAAATGAAGCATTGTTTACTTGGGAAGTTAAAAAAACGAGGAACAGACTTTGGAACCCAGCGACAAATCGTTATGACGAAGTCCTTTTACGTAGTTATCAAGGTACAAATACGCAGCCCAATACGCCTTATATTGCTCCGACAATTGAAGTATTTCCCGGAGAAACCGTACGGGCAAATTTAGATAACCAACTTGATATAGACCCGATTACTCACAAAAAATTTCCTAAAGACCCAAGTTGTACTGGCGATCATTTTGATGTGAATAAACCGCATTGTTTTGATGGCACCAACATGCACACTCACGGTTTATGGATTAACCCAGCCGGAAATAGTGATAACGTTTTAATTTCGATTAATCCGGGTGTTAATTTTCAATATGAATACAACATTCCGCCCGATCATCCCGCGGGAACATTTTGGTACCATCCACATCGACATGGTTCAACTGCTATTCAAGTTGCAAGTGGCATGGCAGGTGCGTTAATTATTCGGGGGTATCGCCAACCTACCCCAAATAAGTCTGGTGATTTAGATTTACTTACCTATGGTTTCAAAGAAAGAACTCTGGTTTTTCAGCAAATCCAATATGCTTGCTACGATGCTAACGGAAAAATCGAAACCGATCAAAATGGCAACTATATTTGCCAAAACAATCAAATTGGTGAAATTAGAGATTATCAAGGTTTTGGCCCTGGTGATTGGGGAAAATCAGGACGATATACGAGCATCAATGGAGAAGTTCAACCCTTCATCACTCAAGCGGTTGCAGGACAAGTTGAGCGTTGGCGAATGGTACATGCAGGTGTCCGCGACAGTATCAACCTGAGCGTTCGTCAAATGCAAAATATTCCATCCAAACTCAATTTGACACCAATGGGTGAAAAGAAATTATTAAGTGAAAGCTGTACAGGACCTATTGTGAGTCAACACATCATCGCAGCCGACGGTCTAACCCTCAAACAAGTTATGGACAAAACAGTTACCGTCTTTCAACCAGGTTATCGTTACGACGCATTAATTCAATTCCCACAAGAAGGTCGTTATTGTTTAATTGATGAAGCGGCTTCTGCTTCGGCTAACGTGGACCGTACATTTTCACAGAAACACTTACTCGGTATAGTTCAAGTCAATAAAGCCAGCTCTGCAACGCAGTCTTTAACAACGGCTTTAAGCAATAATGCATACCGAAATATTGCCCCAGATATGCGTCCCGCAGTACTTCAAGATTTACAACAAAATCTAAAGCTCAGCCACTTTGTTCCTCATCAGGACCTACCAGCAACATCAAATAGACAATTTTTAGAATTTAATATTGATACGAATGCTAATCCAGTTCAGTTTCAGGTGAATGGAAAACCATACAAACCAGACCGAATTGACCGTACGCTCGAGTTAGGTAAAACTGATGAATGGATACTCACTTCTAAATTAGCCAGCCACCCTTTTCATATTCATGTAAACCCGTTTCAGATCGTAGCGATCACAGACCCTAACAATAAGGATGTCAGCGATATCAATGCCGTTGATGACTACGACAAATCGGCTCCACCCGACCCACAATACCGCGGTCTCAAAGGTACATGGAAAGACACCATTTGGGTTAAAAATGTAAAAGGAGCCAGTTATAAAGTCGTTGTTCGAACCAAGTACCAACGCTACATCGGTGACTTTGTATTGCACTGCCATATTTTAGATCATGAAGATCAAGGCATGATGCAAAATATTCGAATTAGTCTTCCAGATGGAAATGGTGGCGTTTCACAAGGCCATCACTAGTTTTGGACGGCAATAAAACTTTATTCTAATAAAACCGCTTATATTAAAATAAGCGGTTTTTTAATACTAATAAGGAAGCAAAACAGTTTGAATTATAAGGTGTAGAGTTATCAAATAACGTCTTAAATAGTAATTAAAAAAAGGCATAAAATTTACCAAGTAATAAAAACTGTTTAATTATTAATCTAAACACTCTGCCTAAGCGCCATTCAAATAATTTAATAGCAGTTACAGCTCAATCAACATTAAGAGAAATAAGTCGTTATAATCCGCCCAACACCTGATAGACATTATCTTCTGATGCTGACCCATTCATCCTTCTGGCGTAATCTTTACCGTTTAATTCATATTTATGCTGGTATTTTTATTGCACCATTTATATTGGTCGCGGCATTCACCGGCTTACTCTATGCAATTACACCTCAACTTGAACAAGCAATGTATAAAGATGTTCTATACGTTGAGCCGCTAAATAAGGTGCAATATAAGCTGAGTCAGCAAATTGAAGCCGCAAAGCAAGTGATGCCCAAGTCTGCACAGATAATTGAAGTTAGACCAGCCCCAAGCGCTGATCAGACAACTCGTGTCATTTTCTCAGACCCGATCCATCATTTTACCAGTGAAGCTGTTTTCATTGATCCCTTTACGCTTAAAGCCAAAGGCCACCTAGCTGTCTATGGGACCAGTGGAGTTCTACCGTTTCGAACTACGCTCGACCAATTACATAGCAACTTATTACTTGGAAAATGGGGCCGCTTTTACAGTGAACTGGCAGCAAGTTGGTTAGCAATTTTGACTTTAACTGGACTGTATAATTGGTGGAAACGTCGTCAAAATCTAAAAATCAGGCAAACACAAAAAAATAAATTATTGAGATGGCATAGCACGCTTGGTTTAATTTTATTTCCACTCTTATTATTCATTGCCATTACTGGTCTTACATGGTCCGAGTGGGCTGGAGACAATATTCGGGTTGCTCGTCAATGGCTCAACTGGCAAACCCCAACATTAGCAACTTCTCTTGAAACAGATAATTTACCTACAGTGATGCATCATGAACATCACGAGATGCCACACAGTGAAAATCTTAATTTAAATATTGTGTCAGGTGAGTACGATACCGCTCTTTCAATAGCTAGAGCACATGGCATTGATGCAGCACAAATACAAATCAAACCACCCACCAGTGGAAATCAAGCTTGGACAGTGGCTGAGATTCAGCGTAAATGGCCAACTCAAGCAGATAGCATCGCAATTGATATGGAACAACATAAAGTCATCGATCAAATTGCTTTTAAAGACTACTCACTGGTGGCAAAACTCACTCGTTGGGGAGTCGATGCTCATATTGGTATGTTATTTGGTTTGATAAATCAGTTGGTTCTCGCACTTTATGCGCTTACGCTTTGTATCATGATTATTTATGCATATAAGGCCGCGTTTAAAAACTCAAATTTAAAACTCATGACAACTCACTTTGTTGGTCAAAGCTTATTTATTTGGAAGCGTGCGACTGGCCCACAAAAATTATCATTAATATTGGTGAGCATTGTATTAGGCCTAAGCTTACCTGTTTTTGGTTTTAGTATTTTATTTACGCTATTCATCTTTGCAATGCGTAAATACATCCCTTCCAAACCATAAATCTATAAATCTATAAATCTATAAATCTTAAAGAAGGAGTTAGACTTAAACTTTGCCTAACTCCTTTTTAATCAAAAGTTCCAAGTCAAAGATAAAGTTGCCTTCAATGGCTCTCCGGGTTGTACCCATTCATCGGTATAACTCGAAACGTAATAATCCTTATCGAACACGTTATCAATATTTAATTGCGCTCGCAGATCAGGACGAACTTGCATATAGCCCCCAACATTCACCACCGTAAATTCTGGCAAACTGGTTCCATTATCTATGTAGTTAGCGCTGCGTTTGCCAAAATAGTTGATCGTTCCTACCAAACCAGCTTCTCTTCCCAATAGTTCAAATTGGTAGTCCGCATTTAAATTTGCGGTGTGCCTCGGAATGTTTTTAAGACGAGCACCTTTTGTATCAACTTCGCTTTCAATGACCGATGCCTTTGTAAAAGTATAATTGGCTCCCACACGAAGATGATCATTGAATTGATGTTTTAACTCGACTTCTACACCATGGCTCTGTACACGACCACTATCTACATAAGTATCGGTAATACCTTCAGTCAATAGATGTTGTTTATCTAAATCAAAATAGGTCAGTCCAAACCAGCTTTGCGGTAGATATTCGTATTTGGCTCCAATTTCCCAACTTTGAGTTTTCTCTGGGTCATAAAGTTGATTGTCTTTATTGAGTCCCGTATTTAACTCGAAAGATTTACCCCAGTTGCTATAGAAGGAAAGTTTTGTCGTAGGCTGGTAGTTCACACCCACGCGTGGACTAAACGGCGTAAAGTCCTGTTGATCTGAAAGACCTGTTTTATAGTCATCAATTTGTTGCTCCAGACGATTAAAACGTCCCCCAATCAGTACATTCCATTGAGGATTTAAAAAGAGCTGATCTTGTAAATTCACTCCCAACATATTTTGGGTTTCTTTCGTATTTTTTGTTGTTCTAGTTAGCGCTAAAATATTTTGCCCATACACTGGATTATAAATATTAATCGGGCTTGATGTACCCACTGCATTACGCAGTTGAATTTGATCTATGGTGTAGTGTCCAGCCTCGACATTTGCAACGAGTTCGTGCTTTACCACTCCCGTATTAAACTTCCCGCGCAGAATTGACTGAAGCTGAAATGTATCTGTTTCAAATTGACGGTAACGTCTAAAACGGTTTGCGGTTTGTCCATCTGCGGCAATGCTTGAAATTTCAGTTGAGGTTCCTGCCCGCTCGCCATGGTTGTAGCTAAGAGCAGTGGTGTTATTCCAGTTTTCATTGAATTGGTGATTCAAACGTAACTGATACATCTGATCTTTAACCTTAATGTCACCATCCGATGGTTCGCCTAAAAAGGTCTTTTTGTTGACAACAAATTGCCCATTAACCATCGGGACACCACGATCAAAAACACCTTGATGCTCGGAAAACTCGGTGTCGAGATTGAGTTGTGTTTGATCCGATATTTTCCATGCAAGCTGTGGAGCAACAAAGTAATGCTGACTATCGACCTGATCTCTAAAACTTTGGTTATTTTCATAAGCCAGCCCAAGTCTATAAGCCACGGCATCGCTTAATGCGCCTGTACTATCTAGAGAAGCCCGATATTCTTCTAAAGTACTGCCACTTAAACTCACTTCATTTTTTTGCGTCCATTCGGGCTGTTTAGTTGTAATGTTCATAATGCCACCAATAGCACCTTGCCCATACATGGCAGCCATTGGACCTTTTAAGAAATCAATTGCTTGGATATTGACCATGTCTCTTGGAGTATGGATGCCACTTAAAGAACTCAGACCATTACGTAAATAGCTGGTTCCCATATTGGGGTCGGTGCTAAAGCCACGGAATGAATAATTGTCCCAAAAACCTCCACCATAACTATCCTGATAAACCACGCCATTCACTCGTGATAATGCATCACTCACCCGCTGAATATTATTGTTCTTAATATCTTGTTCCGACACATGGGACTTGGTAAATGGAACGCTCAATAAGCTATGGTCAAATTGAGTTAACGCTGTTGAAGAAAAAGAAGTCTCGGCAACATCTTCAGCCTTAATTGTGATTTTCTCTAACTCAGCAATCTGCTGATCAGTTTGGCTTTGCGCCATGGCCGACATCGAAAATTGAGCAAACAAAATACTCCACGCCAGTGGATTGAGTAAAAATTTAGACATGACAAACTCTGTTTAGTAATGAATGAGGGACTTATCTGTACCCATTAACCAATTAAGCAAAACAAAGTTGTTGAGGTGGAGCACGGCCTTGGGGCGAGAGAAATAAACGCCGTAAATAAAATAATATATAAGTGAGGGTAGCTAATATAATTAAGCGAACCGTCACTCCAATTTCAAACAGAGATAATTTGAAGCCATCAATTGTGGCGATATGGCTATACAAATAACAAAAATGACAACCTGTGTTTGAGTCGTGGTGAGTGCTTTTATCTAGAAGCTTTTTATTTGAATTAATTTTTAGATGATGAGAAGAATGTAGTTCCGAGCTCATTTTTGAATGATTCATCACTTCTACAATTTGCTCACACACCGCTTGCTGATGCATTTCATTGGGTAATAGGCTTTGCCAGAACACAAAGTTCTGTAGCAATATTGCTAGCAAGCCAATTATGGTCCCAAACCGATACATGAAAACTTATTCTCATCAATGTAGGTCGGAAAATAACATAATTTCATTCAAATCATTAGCGTTTTTTATTTGAACCCGCACTCAATCAAGAAAAGAGCAATATGTGGGTGTGCACCCTAATGGCAGAATGCACAGCCCAGATCAAAAACCAGATTAATCTTCCGATAATGTTTTCATATCAATCACAAAACGATATTTCACATCACTCTTTAACATACGCTCAAAAGCTTCATTAATGTTTTGCATATCAATCATCTCGACCTCAGAAACGATATTATGCTCACCACAGAAATCAAGTAATTCTTGTGTTTCCTTAATCCCGCCAATCACCGAGCCAGCAATTGATTTTCTACCCAAAATCATAGGTACTGAATTTGCGCTAATTTCACCCAAATATCCAACCAACACAATTGTTCCATTTAAAGCTAGCGTTGGAATATAAGGCTTCAAGTCATGGTTATAAGGTACAGTATCAATAATTAAATCAAACTGATTTGTGACTGACTGCATTTGATTTTCATCAGTTGATAACACCACGTGATGCGCACCGAGTTGTTTTGCATCTTGTTCTTTGTTAGCTGAGCGAGTAAATAATGTCACTTCTGCGCCTAGAGCATTTGCAAGTTTAATTGCCATATGGCCCAAGCCACCTAAACCAACGACTGCAACTTTACTGCCCTTCCCAATATTCCAATGACGAAGTGGTGACCATGTTGTAATCCCCGCACAAAGTAACGGCGGTACAGCTTGGGCATCCAGATTTTCAGGTACTTTTAATACAAAATCTTCGCTACAAGTAATGGTTTGAGAATATCCACCATAGGTTGGTCGTTGGTCATGACGATCTACAGCGCCATAAGTCTGAGTGTTACCTTCTTCACAATATTGCTCTAGTCCTGAATGGCAAGCAGAACAAGTACGGCATGAATCTACCATACAGCCAATTCCTACGAGGTCGCCGACTTTATATTTCGTGACTTTGGCACCGATTGAGGTGACACGACCTACAATTTCATGACCCGGCACTAACGGATAAGCACTGAATCCCCAATCGTTTTTAGCTTGATGTAAATCGGAATGGCAGACACCACAATATTCAATTTGAATGACAACATCATCTTCACGTGGAGTTCTACGTTCAAACTTAAAAGGAACTAAAGGAGTTTCTGATGACAGCGCGGCATAACCTAAAACTTCAATTGTCATATTTTTTCTCTCATGTTTAATGTTTAAATAAAGACGATTTCTTGGCTGGATCTTCATTGGTGGCTATAGATTTTGAAAAGCCGTGAATACGTTGTGGAAACGGTGAATCAACAGGCTTTAATCAATCGACTTTTTTGCCATGTTCATCAGTATAAAAATGAAAGCTATAAGGTGTTGTTCTATTCCTCTCACAGATTTGCCTAATCCTCCGAATTGTTGCAATTCTCTCTATTTTTCTTATTTGAAATGCCTACAATAAAAACACAGATGACAATAGGTGAAATCTGAATGGCGAATATGTCTCTAGGCAATAATGAAACACTGGCTCAACTTATTGATCAATGGACCCGTGAAAAAGGTACATTCGAAACGCCTATTATGGGACTGACTTTATTTCGTGCTGAAACACTGACCCAACCAACGAGCAGTATGATGGATGCGAGTCTATGTATGATTGCTCAAGGGAAAAAACAGGTGATTCTTAGCGAAGAAGCCTATACCTATGATTCAAATCATTTCCTTTTTACTGCAATTGACCTGCCTGTGATTGCTCAAGTTCTTGAAGCTTCAGTTGAACAACCTTATCTTTCAATAGTGCTACGACTAGACCCCTATGTGCTTGCCCAAATCATGCTTGAAGCCCATATTCCTTTTAAAGATACAAATACTGAAAAAAAAGGAATGGCTGTTGGGGTCGTAAATTCGGAACTGAATGATGCTTTTATACGGTTATTAAAATTACTAGACACACCACAAGACATCCCAATCTTGTCTCCCCTTATTATTAAGGAAATTTTTTATCGTTTATTAATGAGTCCGCAAGGTGACCGACTTAAACGAATTGTAGCGGCAGGAACTACAGGCCATCGAATTGTGAAAGCCATTGAATGGTTAAAAACAAATTTTGCAAAATCATTTAGCATTGAAGAGCTTGCAAGCACAATGGGGATGAGCGCTTCAAGTTTTCATCAACATTTTCGTGATATTACTTCAATGAGCCCCTTACAATATCAAAAAAGAATGAGACTGACCGAAGCACGGCGTTTATTAATGACCGAAGAATATGATATTTCATCTACAAGCATGCAAGTAGGCTATGAAAGTTTGTCGCAATTTTCTAGAGAATATAAACGCTTTTTTGGCGTTCCGCCGTCGGTGGATATAAAGAGCGTATAAACATAGACAAGCATTTAGCAGATTAATTTTTTATAACCTGAATTATCCTAAAAATAATTCAGGTTTGTTATGTCGGTATTTCTACACCGAACACCATTGGAAGAATAATAGTTAGTTAGCTTTAGATATTATTTCAATCATCTCTTTTGTTGGTCGTAAGTGGCCTAATTGCCACTGTTCAGGAGGATACTCATCAATTCGTATCCAGACATGCTCCCGAAAAGCAGCATTTCCCTTTCCTTCAATCTCTACAAATAAATCTGTTATTCGCTTAAAAAGCTCAGCCTTACTTTCTTTATCTAGTAAGCCTTCTATTGTTTGTATATTTATAAATGGCATAATGCTACCTGAATTAACCCTAGGTCTAAATTGTAGACTCATGCTAATTGGAGCCCCGCTGAATGTCAAATCAAATTATTCCAAATAATAAATTCTCGGCAGATGTGTGCGGGATTTTTCAAATTGCTGAAATATTGAATGACACGTGGACCATCCTCTTATTAAGAGAAGCTTTTTATGGGGTAACTAAATTTAATGAATTTTTAGAAAATACAGGCATATCAAAGCAAATTTTATCTAATCGACTAAAACATCTTATTCAATTAGAAATATTTGAATTATCTATTTATAAGGAAATCGGCGTTAGAGAGCGCAAAGAGTATTTACTCACGCCAAAAGGTAGAAGCTTAAATGTTGTATTACTTGCAATGCTTGAATCTGGCAGCAACTTTATTGAAGCTGATAAAGATGTCGTTAAAGTTTTCCACAAAAATACAAATGATTTACTTAAATTAAAGCTAGTTGATTCAAATGATCAGGTCGTTGGCTTGGAAAATTTAGAATTAAGATTAATTCATCGTCAGCTAAAAGTTGATTCACAATAAATAAAAAAGCCCTGATTATTCAGGGCTTTTTTATTTCGCTTATTATTACTGTGGAATAATATTCACAGCACTTGGACCTTTTTGGCCTTGAGCGATATTAAAAGTTACTTGCTGACCTTCATATAAAGTTTTGAAGCCAGAAGAAGCAATTTCTTTAAAATGGGCAAACACATCTGGACCAGATTCTTGTTGAATAAAACCAAAACCTTTAGTTTCGTTAAACCACTTTACTGTACCATTACTTGTATTAGACATAATATATCCTTTGATTTTAATAATTTGAGTCATTTTAAAATGACAAATATAACTTTGAAAAAATAATAACGAATTGAGCTTAAGATCTGAAAAAACGAAGGATTATGACTAAAACTGCGATACTTAAAGAAGATTTACTACAAGTCTTTTTTCTAGTTAAGTTAAGCATACAGGAAATTAACATTTATTCAAGATATTTATATGCAATATTTATTTTTTTTATATTAAAGAGATATACATCACCTACTTAGCCAAGATAAATATTCTCCATAGCTAAAAATATTTATCTTTTACAGCCTATAAAGCTAAAAAAAGACCAATTCATGGCCTCTTTTTAATTTCTATATTTTCGTATTATCAAATAGACCTATAAAAATTAATTCTGGCGATAATTTATATTTTTCATAAATAAACCAACTGCATATTCAACCCAAGAACTAATTTCACTATCCGATATAATGTAATTAGGATGTGTAAGACACTTAAGATGTGCATCACTTCGTAGTAATGCTAAAAATATATTCGCTGCGATATCTGAAGAAGACTCTAATTCAATTTCACCATTTTTAGCTGATTTTTCAAGATAACCTGCAATAATATTAGCAAGTCGCTGTGGGCCAACTTGAAAGAATCTTTCAGATAACTCTGGAAACCTGACTGCTTCTGCAATACATACTCTAAAAAATGAAAGACCAGATGGCGATAATATAAATCGCAGATAGGTTTTCCCGATTTCAGTTAAAGCAGAACGTAGGTTTTCGGCTTTTGTCTCGACTAATATAATTTGCTCCTGCATGTTCGTACATTGTCTTTCAATCACGGCAGCAAACATCACTTCTTTATTTTTATAACAACCATACATCGTCGCTTTTGAAACACCTGCCTCTTTTTGAATCATGTCTGTGGTTGTGCCACTAAAGCCGTGGATCAAAAAAAATTTTGTTGCTGCATCCAGAATTTTTTGATCTTTTTCATTAGCTTTAGTTGAACCAGACATAGTGACCTTATAACAATTTTAGCGACTTCGTTTGTAGTGTAACTCATCGAAAAGTTCAAAATCGAGAATTGACGGAAATTTAATTAGAGAGTAGAGTACCGATCGGTACAGTACAGTAAATATCTACTCCGTGCAATGAATTGATGTTTAAGATTTAAGGTAAAAGATGAATACAAAGCCACTCATCGGTTTAGCAGGTGCAATATTTGCTGCAATGACTGTTGAATTTAATAACCGAATTACCAGCATTACCTTAATCGACATACGTGGAGCTATGGGAATTAGTGTTGACTCTGGTTATTGGGTCAATAGTATTTACGCGAGTGCCATGATTATTGGAATGATACTTTCCACCAGTTGGGCGGTCATTTTTTCTATGCGAAGAGTTCTGCTTTTTGCCATAGGGCTTTGCCTCTTCTCTAGTGTTTTAATTCCTTTTAGTCCAAATATCGAAATATTTTATTTATTACGCGCCCTACAAGGTCTTGCTAATGGCTTAACCATTCCTCTGCTTATGGCATGTGCGCTTAGATTTTTGGGGCCAGATATTCGACTATGGGGTCTAGCCTGCTACGCATTAACTGCGACTTTCTTTCCCAACTTAAGTGCTGCGCTTTCTGCCTTTTATTTAGATGTGATTGGCTGGAAGATGATTTTCTTTCAAACAATTCCGTTTTGTGCCTTAAGTGCAGCGTTGGTTTATTTTGGTATTCCCCAAGACCCTTTAAATTATTCAAGAATAAAGACTTACGATTGGACAGGCGCTATTTTAGCCGTCATTAGCTTGGCAAGCCTGAGCACCATGTTATTGCATGGCAATCATCTAGATTGGTTCCACTCTAAATTAATTTGTGTATTGGCTTTAATCAGTGCTATCACCTTACCGTTATTTTTCATACATGAATGGCGTTCTCCATCCCCATTAATTAAACCGCAAATGCTCGAAATACGAAATTTTGCTTACGCTATCTTTGCGCTGTTTTGCTTTGTGATTATTGGGATGTCGACAAGTACATTACCACTCAATTACCTGAGTGCTGTACACGGCTATAAACCCACCCAAACCATGTGGATTGGTTTACAAATCGCGGCATTGCAATTTATCTATATTCCCATTGTCGTTAAGCTTTTAAATCAAGCTTGGGTTGATAGTCGATATGTGCATGGCTTTGGTTTGCTTCTAGTAATCGCAGGCTGTTTAGGTGCAAGTCAGCTCGACACCACATGGAATCAAGATCAATTTTATTTTTGGCACGCGATTTCATGTTTAGGGCAAACCTGTGTAGTGCTCTCGTTGCTCATGATGGGGACAAACAGCGTTCATCCAACCATGGCGATTTACGCTTCACCGATGATTAATACCCCACGTGCCATTAGTGGCGTACTTGGTGTTTGTATTTTGGATTGGATAAACCGAGTACGCGGTGAATATCATTCAACACGACTAATTGAAAATACAGCCCAACATGTTTTCCAAAATATTCAAGGCCCTGTTATTAACCCTCTTACCCCACCTGTACTGACTGAAAATGGCGCAGAACGTGTTTCAGGTGGTTTATCAGCCCTAAATTCTGCGATTCAAGCGCAGCAATCTGTTTTAGTCATTAGCGATCAATATCTGATTTTAGCGGGATTGGCTGCATTTTTATTGATCGTTATGCTGATTTTGCCCGTTAGAACTTATCCGCCACGTATTGCTCTCATTAAGTTAATGAATAGTCATAACTCAGGAAAATCTTTATGAGTACTCTCGAAGCCCAAGATACCACCAACATCGAACCACCCAAGTTAACAAAGGTGCAATATCTTAAAAAGCATTGGGTTATGGTTATCGCATTTATTATTGTTTTAGCATCCATTTTATGGGTTTTAAAACTTATATTTTTACCTTCTTTAATTGTTGAAACAGACGATGCACGAGTGGATGTAGAGTACTCAACCATTGCCCCTAAAGTGTCTGGCAATATTGAAGAAATTTATATTAAAGATCATCAGACTGTAAAAAAAGGACAACTTTTAGCAAGGATTGACGCACGTGATTATCAGGCTGCTTTGGCTGAAGCTGAATCTAATTATGCAAAAGCACAAGCCGACTTAAGCGAAGCAATGCTCGCAGTTGATAGACAACCGACTGTTATTCGTGAAACAGAAGCCCAGCTTAGAAAAGTAGAAGCTGGAATTAAACTTACTAAAGACAACACGGCGCGTTATGAGCAGCTACAAGCTCTTGGGGCGGAATCTAGATTAATTACGCAACAGTCAAAAACCACATTAACTGAGCAATATGCTGACTTAGACAGCAGCAAAGAAAAAGTAATCGATGCACAATATCAATTAAACCAATACAAGATTCAGGTACAAGCCAAACAAGCTGCCCTTAAACAAGCACAGGCTGCCCTTGATAAAGCAAAACTGAATTTGAGCTATACAGAAGTTCGAGCGCCTATTGATGGCATGATTGGTCAGAAGTCTGCCAACGTCGGTAACTTTATTGGCGCTGGTAATCCATTAATGGTTGTTGTGCCTTTAAATCAAGTCTACGTTGAAGCAAACTTTCGAGAAATTGAGTTAAAACAAATCAAAATCGGACAACCTGTTAATGTCTATGTCGATGCTTATAACGTTGAATTAAAAGGTGTGGTAGATAGCTTTTCACCATCTACGGGCGCATTTTTCTCACCAATTTCTGCAACGAATGCGACTGGGAACTTTACCAAAATCGTTCAGCGCCTTCCGTTACGCATCAGACTTGTTGAGAACCAACCAGATATTAAATTGTTGCGTCCTGGTTTATCTGTTTTAGTTTCTGTGGATACGAACAAGAAATAGACTTAAGCCAACTCTTCAATAGTAAAATTGGCTTATTTCTTAGGATATGAACTCGTTCGGCAATGTATTCACACCGAATTTTGCTGATCGAATACATTTCGAGCGCTTTCAACCATTGGAAGCTTATCAATTGTCCATGCATGCAATTGTCGCAAGGGTTGCTGCAATGTATTACCCAGAGGCGTGATTTCATATTGAACAGCGAGTGGAGATGAAATCACGTGACGGGAGATAAGTCCATTACGCTCCAAACGGCGAAGACACTGGGTTAGAGCCTTTTGTGTAACACCTTCCAGCCGACGCTTAATCGCATTAAAACGATGTGGACCGTCATCTAAAACGGCTAATACCATCATCGACCACTTATCTGCAATCTGATCAAATAAAACTCTGCTTGGGCAATTTGATGAAAAGCACTGCGGTTCAATAACTAACATCGAATTTTCCATGAATCTCTCCGATCAAACACATACCAATATGGTACTAGGTGTAAATTTTATACCAATCTCAAAGCTTGAACAATAAGGTTTCAGCCTTCCTACTTAGCTAGCTTGATTGAAGATTCCATCATAACTGCACAACGAGTAATTGCCACGAAATGCATGCAGAGATGGTTTACACGAGGATACCTAGGCTACTTAAAGTACCTAATTGACACTAGGTTTATAATGTATACCATTAAGCATCACACCTTTTTAAGAGTTTATTTGATGTCTGTTCTCAATAATTTCTTCCATCCACTTAAGCTTGCTTCAGGCATCACCCTTCGCAACCGTATAGTGATGTCACCTATGACAACTTGGTCCGGTACTGATGATTTTCAAATCTCGGACGAAGAGGAAGCCTATTATCGGCTCCGTGTTAAAGGTGTAGGCTTGGTCATTAGCGGCTGTGCCCAAGTTACCCCCAATGGTATCGGGTTTACACATGAGTTTTCTGCTGCTGATGATAGTTATATTCCAAGCCTTAAACGACTCGCGGATGCTGCAAAAAGTGGTGGCGCACCAGCCATTCTTCAGCTATTTCATGCGGGCAACAAGGCTTTGCCTCAATTGATTCCCAATGCAGACGTAGTGAGCTCTAGCGCCATTATGACGAAAGCTACTCCCTTCATGGCACCACAGACACCTCGGGCACTAGCAGGCGATGAAGTCTTGGAAATAATCAAGGCATTCGGCGAGGCAGCACGACGCGGTATCGAGGCTGGCTTCGACGGGATAGAAGTACATGGCGCACACGGTTTTCTTTTGCAAAACTTCTTGTCGCCAGCTACTAATACGCGCAGTGATGAATGGGGCGGCTCATTGGAAAACCGCATGCGGTTTCCATTAGCAGTCATTGCAGAGGTCAAACGCGTCGTAGCCCAGCATGCTGACCGTCCATTTGCCATCGGTGTTCGCCTTTCTCCCGAAGAGACAGGAGATGAAGGATACCGCATTAATCAAACTCTTACTTTTATTGATCAGTTGTTGGATCTTGGGATTGATTATATCCACGTCTCTTTGGCTAACCTGTTGACTGACCGCCCTATCGACGATCCAACTGGGCCAACCATCATCAACCACATTCTTGATCGAGTGGACAATCGCGTGCCTGTCTTAGCCGCTGGTGGCATCCTGACACCAGATCAAGCCAAGCAAGCACTAGATACTGGACTGTCTATGGTTGCGATTGGACGCGGATTGATTATCAATCCAGACTGGGTTGATAGCCTTAGAGAAGGACAAGAAATAGTTGTCGAACTTGATCCAACTAAAGTAAATGCTCTCAATATCCCAGAGAAGCTATGGACCATCATTCAAAACATGCCCGGCTGGATTCCTTTGAAGCAATAAGGGACTAGTAAAATTAAGGCCGCATATTTGCTTGACCACCGCCCCGAATTTATAATTCTTATCATTTATAATAGCTCGATAGATATTTCTCTATCGAGCAGCCTATCGATGTCTATTGCAGACAATTTACAACCTAAAGTAATTATGTATTCTTAGATTTACAGGTGCGATGATTGCGTTCTTCTTAGGAAGAAAGCCGAAGATATAAAAGCATTTTTTGATATATCTAGAGATATGAAAAAAGAGACCCTAAAGTCTCTTTTTTTTTAATTAATCTAAATTCATGGCAACCGCTCTGGTTGCTTTACGCTTTCGCGTGACAAACAACCCGCAAACGACCACTACTAAAGTTACACCCAAAGATAAAGTGGTTTCATAACTATAGGCTGGTGATAAGAACATATAACCTAAAACGGTCATAATGACTAAAATCACAAACCAAGTTAACCATGGGAACAACCACATTTTAAAAGATACGGCTGTACCCTCTTTTTCCCATTTATGTCTTAAACGTAATTGTGAAAATGCAATCACCAAATACACCAGTAATGCAATTGAGCCTGTGGTTGAGAGCAAGAACCCAAAGACTTGTCCCGGGAACATGTAGTTTACAGCGCAGCACACTACACCAATCAACGTAGATAAAAATACAGCCGAAGTTGGTACGCCCGCTCCATTAATTTTTGTCACAACTTTCGGGGCTTCCTGACGTGTACCTAAAGCAAATAACATGCGAGATGAAGTGTAAACTGCGGCATTCATACAGCTTGCAACTGCAATAAAAACGACAGCATCCATAATCAGTTTAGTTTCAGGAACGTTCAGGCTCATTAACACAAACTGGAAGGTACCAAATTTTTGTAAGTCTGGTGAACGCCAATCGACCAAAGCAACTGCAAGAAAAATAGAAACAACAAAGAATAAAATAATTCGGTAGAGCACCAAATTGGTCGCACGTTTAATTTTTTCTTCCGGATTTTTAGATTCTGCCGCTGCAATAGAAAGAATTTCTATTCCAAAAAATGAAAATGCCGAGATTAAAATTGCCGATAAAACACCGCCCATACCATGTGGCATAAAACCACCATTTGAAAACAGATTGCCGACACCACTCACATTTTTTGCTAAAGGCCACATTCCAAATACAGCCATTGCTCCAATAATAATGAACACTACAATCGCAATGACTTTAATCAGTGCAAACCAAAACTCAAACTCACCAAAACTTTTGGTACTAAAAAAATTGGCTAAGCTGAGTAAAATAATAAAAGCGAATGCATAAACGGCACTAGAAATTTGCGGGAACCAAGCATGCAAAATTTCAGCTCCAGCAATCGCTTCAATTGGAATAACCAGTACCCAAAACCACCAATATAACCATCCGATGGTAAACCCAGCCCAAGGGCCGATTGCTTTACGTGCATATGTAGAAAACGAACCTGTGTCTGGTTGCGCTACGGCCATTTCACCCAGCATGCGCATAACTAGAAAAACTAAAATACTTGTAATTATATAAGCGAGTACGGCGGCAGGCCCTGCTTTTGCAATTGCCGCAGAAGAGCCTACAAATAAACCCGCACCAATAACGCCACCAATACTGATCATGGTGACATGCCGATTAGAAAGTCCTTCACCTAATTTTGTTGTTTTATCATTGTTCATATTCGATTCCTTCAAATTGACAAACTGATTTTAAAACCGTCTTAAAAATGTACTTCTCCAACTTGTACGAAACAAAAAAGGGAAAATCAGAGTTTTCCCTTTTTATTGACTAATTTAATGTAGGCATAGCAAATTGTTTGGCTTCACGGACTTGCGTTGAAGGCCAACGTTGGGTAATGGTTTTACGGCGTGTATAAAAACGCACACCATCTGGGCCATACGCATATAAATCACCGAACAATGAACGCTTCCAACCACCAAAGCTATGATATGCAACCGGCACAGGTAATGGCACATTGACCCCAACCATACCGACTTGAATATTGCTGGTAAAATAACGTGCTGCTTCACCATCACGAGTGTAGATACAGGTTCCATTACCATATTCATGGTCATTAATGAGTTGCATCGCATCTTGCATAGTTTGTACACGAATGACCTGTAAAACAGGACCAAATATTTCTTGCTGGTAACTTGTCATGTCTGGCGAAACTTGGTCAATTAAAGTTGGCCCAACAAAAAAACCGTTTTCATAACCTGCTGGTTTTGCATCACGACCATCCACAACAATTTTAGCACCTTGTTGCTCGGCACTTTGAATAAAAGCTTGTACTTTATCTTTATGTGCTTGCGTAATGAGCGGTCCGAAGTCATTACGCTCATCTGCATAGTGACCAAACTTCAACTGCTTCATTTCTTGTTTTAATTTTTCAATCACAACATCTGCAACTTCATCACCAATGGCAACAGCAACAGACAGTGCCATACAACGTTCGCCAGATGAGCCAAATGCCGCGCCTAACAAAGAAGTCACGACGTTATCAATATCGGCATCAGGCATAATAATCGCATGATTCTTTGCTCCGCCTAATGCTTGACAACGCTTACCACTAGCGGTTGCTGTACGGTAAATGTACTCTGCAATTGGGGTTGATCCGACAAAACTAACCGCTTGAATTTTTGGATGATGCAATAACGCATCAACAGCGTCTTTATCACCATTTACAACATTGAAAACACCATCAGGTAATCCAGCTTGTTTTAATAGTTCAGCTAGAAATAACGCAGCCGACGGCGCTTTTTCTGAAGGCTTTAAAATAAAACAGTTACCGCAAACAATCGCCATTGGGAACATCCACAACGGAACCATTGCGGGGAAATTAAAAGGCGTAATCCCAGCAACCACACCTAATGGTTGAAATTCGCTCCATGAATCAATATCTGGACCCACATTTTTCGAATATTCACCTTTTAAAAACTCAGGCGCACCACATGCATATTCAACATTTTCAATGCCACGTTGTAATTCACCTTTTGCATCGTGACAAATTTTTCCGTGTTCTTCACCAATCAACTCACAAAGCTTGTCCGCATTTTCTTCGAGTAATTGCTTAAATTTAAACATAACACGTGCGCGTTTAATCACTGGTGTATCGCGCCATGCTGGAAAAGCCTGCTCTGCTATTTGAACCACTTGGTTGACCAGCTCTGCATCTGCAAGCGCAACATCTTTAGTACTTTCACCAGTCGCAGGGTTATAAACCGGCTGTTTCTTGATAGTTTTGGTTACGAGGCCACCATCAATAAAATGCCCTACTACTTTAACGGTTTGCTGACTTGAATCTGTGTCTGTGTTGGCAATCGCGTTGCTGTCAAAATTCTCTAAAGTGTTCATCTTTATTCCTTGTGTCTATTCATCTTTTCCAATTAAGTTTTAAGTCGATCAATATTATTTGACTTGATAAATTGCCTCACCCACGGCATTCATGAGTCGTTGTAACTCTGCCTCTGTGCTATTAAACATTGGGCCAAACTGAAGCGTGTCGCCGCCAAAACGTACATAGAAACCCGCTTTCCAAAGCTGCATGCCAATTTCAAAACCACGAATCGTCGCGTCGCCATCACGCGGTGCTAATTGCACAGCACCAATCAGCCCACAGTTGCGTATATCAAGAATGTTTGGAGCACCTTTTAACTCATGTAAAAGTTTTTCAAAGCTTGGAGCTAGAGCAGCCGATTGATGGATTAAATTTTTCTTCTCTAAAACATCGAGCGTCGCTAAAGCCGCTGCACAGGCAACCGGATGCGCCGAATAGGTATAGCCGTGGGTAAACTCGACTGCATGTTCAGGTAAATCTTGCTGCATAAAAGCGTCATAAATTTCATGGCTTGCAACCACACCACCAAGTGGAATAGCACCGTTGGTAATTTGTTTGGCAAAATTTAAAATATCTGGCGTAACATCAAAATATTCTGAAGCCGTCCATTTACCCATTCGCCCAAAACCAGTAATGACTTCATCAAAAATCAGCAAGATATCGTGTTGATCGCAGATTTCTCTTAAGCGTTTTAAATAACCAGTCGGCGGCACAATACAACCTGCCGAACCAGAAACGGGTTCTACAATGACTGCGGCAATATTTGAAGCATCATGTAGCTCAATTAACTTAAGCATTTCATTGGCAAGCTCTACACCACCTGTTTCAGCACAGCCTTTGGTAAAACTTAAATCTGGCTGTAAGGTATGCGGTAAATGGTCTACATCCATGAGCTGACCAAACATTTTTCGGTTGCCACCGATACCACCAAGACTTGTCCCTGCTACGTTTACACCATGGTAGCCACGTGCACGCCCAATCAGTTTGGTTTTGCTTGGTTTGCCTTTAATTCGCCAATAGGCACGAGCCATTTTAATTGCGGTGTCGGCTGACTCTGAACCTGAGTCAGTAAAGAACACATGCTGCAATTTTTCAGGCATATGCTGAATAATTCGTTCAGCTAATTGAAACGACAATGGATGACCAAACTGAAATGCTGGGGAGTAATCCAGCTTAGCCAACTGAGTACTTACGGCTTGCTGAATTTCAGAAAGTGTATGTCCTGCACCACAAGTCCAAAGGCCCGACAAAGAGTCGTAGACTTCGCGGCCTGCACTATCAATTAAATAAGATCCTTTAGCACCAACAATCATGCGCGGATCTTTATGAAAATTACGATTTGCAGAAAATGGCATCCAATGCGCTTGATAATTTAAGCTCATCTGAGCATTTGATTGAACGTTTTCCGATGCAGAATCACCATCAGTTAATTTGTCTATATCAAACATAATCACTCTTCTTGTTTTGAGGCTATTTTTTGAGTGTACATAGCGATATAGTTTTGATAAATTCAAATTATCTTGAGTTTAGATTTAAAAAAACAAAACTAAATGAAACCCAAAAAATTAAATCAAGTAACTGATTTTGATATTAAATTACTTAAAATATTTAAAACAGTTTGTGACTGTCATAGCTTTACGTCTGCCGAAAGTATTCTTGGCATTAGCCGATCTGCCATTAGTCTGCATATGAGTGATTTAGAAAATCGTCTGGGCATTCGGCTATGCCAGCGTGGACGCGCAGGCTTTGCATTGACTGATGAAGGACGGGAAATTTTAGAATATATAGAAGTACTCACCGCTTCTATCGAAGACTTTCGCTCTAAAGTTAATCAAATGCATAACCGTCTAAAGGGTGAATTTAATATAGGTATTATTAATAACCTCGTGACCATGCCAAGTGGCTATATTACCAATACGCTGGCACAACTCGCCGAAGAACATTCTGAAGTTATTATTAACATTAGTATGAGTACACTTTCTGATATTGAATGCCGTGTGCTAGACAACCGTTTACATGCTGGAGCAATTCCCCTTGTTACCCCTTTGTCTGGTCTAGATTATTTTGATTTATATAGTGAAAGTTCATTTTTGTATTGCGGTAAAAACCATCCACTGTTCAACCAATGTAGCAACCTCAATTTAGGTGAGTTAAAAACCTGGCAAGCCGTACTTCCCAATTACGCCATCACTCCAGAAGCAGCAAAGTTGCACCAGCTTTTAGATTGTAAAGCGACTGCAAGTGACCGTGAAGGAATTGCATTCCTAATTTTAACTGGAAAATTCTTGGGTTTTTTACCCGATCACTACGCAAAGAAATGGGTTGAAGATGGCTTTATGCAGCCAGTTTCAAAGGAAAAAATGCATTACAGCACCCCAATTTGTTTAATTACTCATAAAGGCAAAAACCACAATATTATTTTAAAAACTTTTATGGAGATGCTTGAGAAGCGAGTCCTTGGGAATTAAGAAATTATTTAACAGGTCATATCTTCAGATAAAAAAGAGCACCTAAGTGCTCTCTTGATCTTATTGATTTTTGGATAAGGCAAAATTTATTGCCCTGTCATATGCATGTTCTTGTAGCTCAGTATATACATAGAAATCCTGTTCTGCCTTGGTAACAGGATTAATGAGTTTCATTGCTTCATAACTATGAGTATTTAAATCATTAGGATCAACATCAAAAGCTTCTAATTGCTGCTCTCTCCACTCACCACTTAGAACACCACCCACACAAAGCCATTTTGTTGAATTGTCTGACATATATAATCCTTATTATTGGAGGTGCTCTTATACCATATCACGACCACATTTAAGTCAGTTTAATTTTTCATCCCAACAAAAGAAAAAGCCCCGTGTTTAGGAGATTTGTAGCTAAGTTTTTTAGTTCATCTTGGCGACTATATTTAATGTGCTTTAAATTCAATACATTTTTAAAGCTTTTCCAAAGCTGACAGTACCATTGGAGCACTCATCATTCTTCTACTATGCATTCTTTTAGCAGAATGCACATTAAACTATCTTTTTAAATATCCACCCAATTTGCATGAAAACCTAAAGGCACTCGTACAGGTAAATCAATAGTAGCTTGGGGTTCTTTGCCAATTTTTTTGGAATCGAGTATTACTACTTTACTTGGCTTTATCCCATCTAAAGCATGGATATACGAAATTAACCAACCATCGCCCTCTTCACTCTCAGATTGTTTTGGTAAAAAAATCACTTCACCAGTAAAATAGTCATCACCATATGAATGCTTATAGGATTCACCTTTGAGTAAATCATGGACCAATAAATTATTTGCTTTTAAATTAATATTATCTACTGGCTCACCTTCATTTCCAACAGAAATTGAATAAGCAAAGCGATAGGGTTTCCCAACAAAACGTTCATCTAGACGAGGAAATTCTTGAGGAATTTTTGAAATTACTTCCCGTTTTAGAGTTTGAGTACCAAATTGCAAAGTCCATCTTTCAAACTGGATGAACTGCTTATCTACTGGTCCCTGAATAGAGTCAGTAAAGGTCTTGGTGTGAACGCAAGCATCAAAAATGATATCGCCATTTTCAAGATCGTATGCATTAAATGAATGAAAAATAATACATGGATCTACATCAAACCATTTTATATCCTGTGCATCACCATTTTTTGGTAAGACACCTATTCGCGCAGGGTGCTTTTCATTCCATGAATAGGGTAATTGCATCCCTTGTAACATTCTCTCGATTGAAAAAGTTACAGGGAAATCCAGAACTAGCATTTTAGTTTTTGTCATACCGCAATCATGCATCATTGGTCCATGCTTAACAGGGATACTGACTCGCTTCTTAACTTGGCCCGATTGATCAATCACCTGATAATAGACTTGCATTGGCAGTAAAACATCATAGCAAATCGCATGTAACTCTCCCGTATCTGGGTCTACATGAGGATGAGCTGTAAAAGGATAATTATCTTTACTGTTGAATAAACCATATTTAAGGCTATTTAATTCATGATCTAAAGCGACTGGAAACGGCCCTGATTCTGTTATTGTCCAGATCTTTCCTGCATGACCAATAATATTCGTATTTGCGACATCAACTGGACCTCGAGGCTCACCTTTTATTTTCTCTCGCCCTAATTTTTTATGTATTTGATGCGTCCCTACATATCGATTTTTATACCATAATGCTTGACCATCTTTTAACCTTAGACCATGTACCATCCCATCGCCCATAAACCAATTATAGTTTGCAGGGTTTTCAACTTCTAATGGATTTGGGCCCATTCTTAAAAAAATGCCATTTAATGAAGATGGTATTTCTCCATGTACAACCAAATCACTTGAAAAAACCTCTTCAGTAACTGGAGCAAAAGGACCTACAAGAAAAGGATTATCTGGGCTATAGGGAACTCGGCTTTGATGGAAACTCAGAAACTTCCCTACTACGGAAGAAACCAGCTTATTGTTAACAATTTCATTACGGATACTTGTCCTGTTCATTCGATTACATCCTACCTGTTGATTAATTTTTTGTATAATTCCAGTATGTATCAACGAATGTATACACTGTATACATAATTAAAACTACACGAGGATGTGTATAGTGTCAACATCGAACACAAATCCAGCTTCTAGCTATCATCATGGTAATTTAAGAGAAGCTTTACTTATTAATGGCTTACAATTATTAGAATCTAGTCAGGGTATTGATTTTAGTATGCGAGAACTGACCCGCATGATTGGTGTATCGCCAAATGCGGTTTACAGACATTTTGCAAATAAGGAAGAACTACTGACAGCTTTAGCTATATATGGATTTGAACAATTAATAGAAGCTCAGGCGCATGCTATTCATAATGCAACCCACCCCAAAGACGGTTTTTTAAACTCAGGAAAAGAATACATATATTTTGCTATTAAAAATCCATCTTTATTTAGACTGATGTATAGCCAGTTTACTGTCGCTCAAGATGATGAAAAATTAAAATCTATGACAAATTTATTCTATACAGGAATGGTATACGCAGCAGCAATAGCATTTGATGCCCCCGTCGATGCTGCCCAGAGTCAAACCATGGCAAGGTTAGCTTGGGGAATGGTTCATGGTCTAAGCTATTTAATTATTGATGGACAATTTAGTCATTTGAGTAATGATGAACTCAATATCATGATCGATAATGTGCTAAAAACAGCGATAGCTGTATCAGGAAACTAGCTGCCTTTAAGTTAAAAAACTATCGATAAAGGATAAGTTAAATTACTACAGTATGTTCATTCAAAAATATTCATTTCTATTTAATTTAAATAGCTAGATAAATATATTATTTCAATTACTTAGATTGCGCATGCGTTTTATATCTCTGAGTGGAGGTTCCCCAAACATTCGGGCATATTCCCTATTAAACTGACTAACACTCTCATAGCCAACGCGTATAGCAGCACTACCAGCATCCATATCTTCATAAAGCATCCAATGTCGTGCATCTTGCAAACGCAAATTTTTTAAATATTGCAAGGGGCTTAATCCAGTAAGACTACGGAAATGCTGTCTAAAAGTAGATGAACTCATATGCGCTTTGGCTGCTAATTCATCTATTAAAATAGTATTTGTATAGTTTAACTTCATCCAAGCAATTACTTGAGAAATTTGCTGACTTGGAGAGCCTACAGCAGCAAGATGTTGGAGCATTGGACCATGCTCACCGTCCAGTAACCGAATGATAATTTCTCGCTGAATTAAGGGTGCAATAAATGGAATTTTGTTAGGTTCATTTAAAAGTTTAATTAAACGCATTAAGGCATCAAGTAACCCATCATCTAATGCTATAACAGACATCGCTCTTGACGGTCCACCTTTGTAAATTCTGGAAGCATTCATTTCCGTAGCAATTTGTACAATTAAATTTGCATCCAGATCTAACCGTAATCCTAAATAAGGTTCTGTTATTGTGGCCTGTGTTACATAAGAGACAACTGGTAAATCAATCGTATTAATAAGTGCTTGTCCAGAACCATAATCAAAGACATCTTCTCCAAGAGTTACGCGCTTTCTGCCTTGTAGTGTGACACCTAAACCCAAGCCAAATACACATGGCATCGGATCAGTAACTGTACTGCGACGATAAATAGATAATACTGGAATTTCTGTAGGATAGTCCCCATCGTTTTGAGCAATATCTTCAACTAAAGAAAGGAGGAAATTATCTACACTAGACCGATTCATTTTAGCCTGCTCCTCACAAAATCAGGATATAAATATACTGTTTAAGATTAACAGATTAAAATTTTATTAGTTATACTTTTGCCACTTCTCATCGTATTAGGCAAGAATTAAAGCAAATTTGGCAATCTAATTCTTCGTCTCCAGTGCAAACTAATATCCTCAATAGGCAAATAAAACTTAGGGTATATATGATGAAAAAAGTATTAATTATTAATACACATCAATTCTATGAAGGTATTTCTACTGGCACATTAAATAGCTCAATAGTTGAAATTATTAAAGAAACAATGCTCAGTCTAGATTGTGAAATCCAGCTTACCGAGGTTGAAAAAGGCTATGATATCAATGAAGAAGTGAATAAACATTTATGGGCTGACTTAATCATCACTCAGTCTCCCGTGTATTGGTTTGGCTCTCCATGGATCTATAAAAAATATATTGATGAAGTCTTTACTGAAGGCATGAAACAGGGAAGTTTTTTAACTGGTGATGGACGTACTCGACAGGATCCAACCAAGCAATACGGTACAGGCGGAAAGCTTTTCGGTAAAAAGTACATGTTATCCCTAACATGGAATGCTCCTCAAGAAGCATTTAATGATTCTAATCAAAAATTATTTGAAGGTAGATCTGTTGATGATGCATTTATTCACAACACAGCAAACTACAAATTTTGTGGTGTTGAAATATTACCAACATTTTCATTTTTCGATGTCATGAAAAATCCACAGATTAACAATGATATCGAGTCTCTAAAACAACAGCTATCCCAAATTTTTGACTAATTTTGAATAAGGCTCATAACATGAAAAATGACATTTCTAATATCCTGAATACAAGACTAGTAACTGATAAATTCAAATTACACAGTCTTGTTAAAAAAGGATTTTTAATTTCAACACTAACATTTGGAACCATGGTTTTTACTGCTCAAGCCACTCTTGCAGCAGAAATAAAAACGAAGATCAGCACAGAAATCAGTCAAAAAAATATGCGACATGTAACTTTCAAAAATGGTCAAATCATAATGGCTGGTAATTTGTATTTACCAGATAACTTCAACGAGAAAAAACAATATCCTACAATTATTGTGACTCATCCTGGCGGTGGTGTAAAAGAACAAACCGCAGGCTTATATGCGCAAAAGCTGGCTAAAAAAGGATTTATCACCTTAGCATTTGATGCCTCTCACCAAGGTGAAAGTGGCGGTGAACCTAGATTTTTAGAGAATCCAACTGAACGTGTAGAAGATATTCGAAGTGGTATTGATTATCTCACGACATTGAAATTCGTTGATAAAAATCGTATTGCCGCACTTGGTATTTGTGCTGGTGGTGGATATAGCATTAATGCAGCAATGACAGAACACCGTATTAAAGCAGTGGGTACTGTGAGTGGTTTTGATATTGGTTTGGGATTCCGTAAAGGCTGGCATGGTGACGGAACTTTATCAGATCAATTAAAATTATTGGATCAAGTCGCTCAGCAAAGAACCCGAGAAGCAAATGGTGCAGAACCTGTATATATCAATTATGTGCCTGAAAAACCTGATGCGAATACACCACATGATTTACGAGAAGCGACTGAATATTATAGAACCTCTCGGGGACAACATAAAAATTCCCAGAATAAATTGTTATTTTCAAGTGTAGATAAAATTATTGCATTTGATGCCACAGAGAATATTCAAGAATTACTTAAGCAGCCACTACTATTAATAGCGGGGAGCGATGCTGAATCATTGTGGCACAGTAAACATTTCTATGATTTAGCCAAAACTAAAAAAGAACTATTTCTTGTTGATCATGCAACACATATGACCATGTATGATCAACCCGATCACGTTGATCAAGCAGTAGACAAATTGGCTTCTTTCTATAATACAAACCTTTAATATCTCAGTTAGTACTCTGATAAGTTTTTAAGTATATTTAGGTTAAAAACTACTTATTTAAGTCTTTACTTAATTCTTATTAGGGCCTGAAAGCTGACTTTATTTTTCATAAATTTCACCCATTAAAAAACCCTCCATTAGAGGGTTTGGGTCAAAGCTAATTAAGTAAATTTACAATATTGCTCCACCCCATTTTATGAGCCAAATCTAAAGGAGTCATTGATTGATTATTCACTTCTAACTTATTAGTATTCAACCTTAACAGTTCTTGAACAAATAAATAATTACCCGCTATAACTTCACGATGTAATAATTGATTACCACTTTCATCTTTTTCAGTAATAATTGTAGGGTCTGTATTTGTAATATTTATGAACTGATCCAAAATACTCTTACACATGGGATGTTCATCTAGATTTTCGGGATAATTTTTCTGGTCATAAACTAGAAAAATTTCATCAGGATTGCCAAAATCAATCCCCCACGCCTCATCATATTCTTTACGATTTACTGCATCTAAAGTTTTACGATATTCTTGAATCGTAAACCCACCATGAACATTGCCATTAGACAAAAACATCCAGTCAACTATGGACTCAAATTGAAGCCTTACTGTTTCACCAGCTTGCACATTATCAATAATATAAGGTTCGTTTAACAAAGTTCCTGAAATTGTACTCCCATCAAAATCAACTTGATCAATCCACATATACTCAATCAAAGGTTGATTTTTATCCTCAAGATTTTCTTGGGTAAATGCACATTTCACATAAGCCAGTTCTAGAGCAGGAACAATTCGTCGATATTCCCAATAGAGTTCTCGCCAAAAATATTTAAATGTACTTATAGCTTTCTCAAAAGCTAGAATCATTTCCGGAGATTCATTCTTATGCAATTTATACATATTATCCATATAACAGTTAATTAATATTAAACTTGCTTATATTAACACTATGATAAATTTAAATATCTTGAAATTTCTCCACTATGAACACGAATGTTCAAAAAAAGAGACCTCCGCCAAGACCAAATCAAAGTAGGCGTCGTGGGCTGTAAGAAGTTCGGCAAATTAAAATCAACTATTAAAAAACCCACCGAAGTGAGTTCAATTGCTATCTATAAAAGTGATTAATTACATTTAATAGTCTTATTGAAGGTCTTATAAGTGCCTGTAGTAATTACTTGAGCTGTATATATCTGTTGACTATGGGTTTGATGATTATTATTTATTTCACTAAAGCCTTTACCATCACAAACAGTTTCAGCCTTTTTGTTTACTTTGTTTTCCATTGCTTCATTAGAACCCAAAATATTAGAAGTGGTCTGAATCATATAATTTCCATTTTCAAGTTTAGTAGCTTGAGCTGGAATCATTTGTGCGCAACCCGTCAAAGAAAGAGTAGATGTTGCAAGTATTAATAGTAGATATTTATTCATAATTTCTTAGTGCGTTGAAATAAAAAAAGACAAACTATATTTTTAAATTCTAACAGTCAATAATTTATCTAATCTATATTTACTTTTATTGTGAAATTAAAAAATTTAAAACTCTATAAAAGAAAAAGCCCCGCCATTAGCATCTACAAGAGGCTTTACAGACCAATTAACTAAATTAATTTCTAATGGTGGATTCGGATTATTCCAAGCAGCTTTGACCTGATCAACCTTATTTAAATTTTCAGCAGTACTTTTTCCTTTGACTTCAACCACAATATTCCCATTTTTTTCATTGTAGCTAACAGTTTGAAGGGTATTAAAATAAATTTTTACTAGTTTTTGTGCTTTATTTATCTGTCCTTTAGCAACCTCTCTAGTTTCTTTTGCCCCATATTGAATATCAATAGGCAATTTACTTTTAGAAATTGTATTTCCTACTCCTATATTGCGTTTCTCATTCTGGCCATACCCTTTGATCCTAACCACAATTTTATATGTAGGTGAGTTTTCAACATAAATACCAGCTATCCTCCCCTTGAACTCCTTTTCAATAGCGTCGAGTGCAGAGTCTCGGTTAGCTTCTAAAAATAATGCTTTATTTGCTTCTGCTGTACTTACGCCATGCAATAAAGAATAACTACGGATGTCCTGCTCAAATACTTCATTTGATACAGCAGATGTATAAGATGATGAAATTAAAATTGTTAGTGCTAATATTTTTTTCACTTTTACCTTCTAATCAGAAATAAGGTTAAAATATAAAGATATATTATTTATAGAAAAAACAACCAAAATTTAATCATGAGCAGCATATCTTTAAGATTTTCTTTAACAATTCAACATTAAATATAATATTTCTAAGGAAAAATTAGAAAATTACAATTTATAAAACAAAATATTATGAACGATTATTTTTTGTTTAAGTTAGCCACACGCACTAACTACTATTCGTTTTGTTTTTGGATCAATTACTACAGTCACTCGATCTGGGCGGAGGTCTTCAGTAAGCGCTTCTCCTGGATAAGCACTTCGATAAATTCGAGCATTGGTCATCGATAGAACCTGTTTTTCTGTTAAGCCAGTTTTACCTATAAGATTTCTAACTTTGATTGGATCACAGTCAAAAGATGAGTCCCATTCATTACTTGTGCCAAGGACTGGAGGCTTGACTTTTTTCTCTGGTGGTTGCGCTTGAACTTGTTTAGAAGCTTCAGGGTTTAATACATTATTTGAACAAGCTGAAAGCACGCTCATCACGAGCCCTATAAAAATATATCTTTTCATACTTATTAACTTTATTAATTATTCAATTGATACAAATATATCATGAGTTAAAAATATAGAAAGTCCCGCCAATAATCGATATTTAGCGAGGCTTTCTCTGCAAAAACATGTTCAATACTGGTACTTATAGTTAAGATATAGGACATAGAAGACGTACATTATTTCCATTAAAAAAGAGCCTTTCGGCTCTTAAAAATCTAATTTTTTACTTTCTTGAGACTGCCGGTAAGCAACGATTATCTTCTCTTCAATTTGTAAATTTTCTAAAGTAAAATCATCTTCAATAGACCGTAGTTTGGAGTTTGTAGGAGCTGATGTACTATGTGAAGGCAAATGCTTTGGAATAGTTATCAATTGGGTTCTTTGGCTTATATACTTTTCAAGCGCAGCATCCAAATCGGTTTTCTCAAAAAATATATAATCAATATTTAAAGAGTTCACTGTAATGACTTCACAACCATAAAAATTATTAAAGTCTTTGCTTAAATCGGTGTTTGGGTCATGCAAGATATCTTCGTAAGTCTGTAAACTGATAAACAGTAAATCAGGATTTCTATCATAACGATCATGATAGCTTGTCCTGCCTTGAACTAAATCAATTCTAATCGTCATAATAATTACTCAAGATGTTGAATCTCAAATATACCAAATAAAAAATAAAAAGCCCCACCAATAATCGATATTTAGCAGAACTTAATATACAGACTATTCTGCATTCAACTGTATCCAAAAAAATGCTATCTCATTTATGAAATTTAATTGAATACTTTGATTCTATTTATCAACTTAACTACAGTTTGAATAGATGATCTTCGATTCGTTATCAATCACAATACTCAGTCGATCATAATGTAAGTTTGCTCTCACAGATTGACCTTTACGAGAAATCCTCACAACACCTGCATTAGTTATTTTCTTTAACTCTGCCTCACTAGGAACAGACTGTCCTATAAGCTTTTGAGCCTCATTAGGATTGCAATAAGTATCTTTAGGCTTTACTTCTAATGGGGTTTCTTTAGGTTCATTGGTTGCACACCCAACCACACCAAAAATAATTAAGCAATTTAATAGAATTTTTTTCATAACCTCCCCCTTGGGATTCATTTCTATATTTAATACTCTTGTTTATTTACATCCCATTTCAGATATTCATCTCAAAAAATCCCAGCATTTAAGAAATCTTTTATTCAGTAAAAAGTACTAGGTACTGTTTTTTAGTTCAAATTGTCCTACAATTATCTTTAAGTCTTACTTTATAACAAAAATCTATTACAGGGATGGGATAACTATGACAAATATCAATGATAGCGAACCTATATCGTCTCAATATAGCTTACGCTTACCTATAGAACTTCGCGAAAAACTTACAAATGCAGCAAAGAACAACTCCCACTCACTAAACAAAGAAATAATTATAAGACTTGAACAATCATTAATTTTAGAAAAGTGCCCTGAGTGTGTTAAGTACTTACAGACAGTGAAGAACCATGAAAAAATATTTGAAGAGCAATATAAAATGTTTGAGGAGTTAAATAAAAAAGATACAGAATAAAAGTATGAAAATACGTTTATGCAAAGTCACATATATCCTATGTACAAAAAGCCCACCTTCCGATGAGCTTTTTATTTAATTAAAATTATTAAATGCATTAGGCTTTAAATTCTGCTAATACAAAGTTTTTTACTATTTCATCAAAAGTTGGTTTCAGAAGAGTTGGCTTGCTATTTTTTATAGTTTCATACCAATAACTCGCTGCAACTCCCATACTGAACAAAGCTAACAATTTCATTGCTCACATTACTTATTGGGAAGAGTGAAACTTAAAGTATCATTCGCCTTTGTAGCCTTCCAACTCGTTTTAGCGAGGTTTCTGTGTATATTTTAAGCAATGTGTAATAAAAAAGTCCGCAACTTTGAGAGCCTTCTTTAATGCCAAAAGTAGTGCAATTTACTGATTGTCAGCCCACTATTTATCTTGGACATAGCCAAATTTTCAGAACTTATTTAGTGTTCCTTTTGGTTGACCAATCTTTCCATTCACCTTCAAAAGGAGTGAAAATATCAAATTCGCGCATAAATTCCCAAGGCTCGGGATATTCAGGTAAAGGCTTTACAGGCAACCATTCTTTAGGTATCCAAGGAGTATCTATATTTAACTGATATCCATTTCTCCATGCTAATTTGCTATAAATTACAGCATGAGTAGCAATAAAATGCTCAGTAAAAGTAAATGCAAATTCAAAATTACGAACTTTGGCAATTTTTGGACTAGTTAATTCAGTCAAAATATTTTCCATTTCACTCTTATCACCATTGGATAAGGCAAGATAAAAACGATGGTCAATTAAATACTTTTTATCCTTTTTTAAATCAGTTTGCAAAATGAGTTCACAACGTTCACGTAATTTATCCCACTCATGATTAAGAGCTAAGATCAACTGGTACCCATGAAAATCGGGCTTACGTGGATTATCACGGTCTTTAAGTGAGCCTACTCGATCATACGATACTCGGTGCTGGCTATACCAAGAAATGATTTCCTCATTATCTGATAATAAAGCATATAAATGTTTATAGGTAGGGAACCATTCTATAGCATCAAACTGAAACACCATACGATTCAGTTTAGCCGCAATAAAACACCACTGTTTAAAAGCAATTAAATCACTATCCCTAAACCAAGATACCATTGCGTTAGCTTCAGCATAACTCCCTAACATTCCTATACAAAATGGTACATCACCTTTGTTATTTGTAATGTAGTCAATCAAATTAACTGTATTTTCATTAGATTCAGCATGTTGAATTACATGTGCCAATGCTTTTTGATATTCTTCCTTATTTTTAATACTATTCATAACGGCTGATTTTCCATGAAGAAGCTAATTTTCTTAAAATTAAATATTGACTAAAACTCTAATTAACTACTCAAGCATAATTTTTGACTCTTTTAATAAATCGCCATACTCATAAATATCTTTAAAAAAATTTAATGCTAATTCTAAATCGTGGTTAACATATTTTGCTTTCCATTCATCTTCATGGGGCTCAAAAATATAAATCTCATCAGGATTTTTAGCTTTTCTGTTTATAAGACGTAAATACGTACCCGCCGGATATTCCTCATTTTCACTAATACTGCATCCAAATAAATAACCATATCTAGAGTCACAAACCATGCTGTAGCTATCAATATCACTATATGCTAGTCGCTCAAACTCTTCAGAATAATCTGCGTCTGTCTTATGAATAATGACATTACCTCCAAAAGAAAAAATGTTCTTAATTATATTTGATAATTTTTCCCAACCCATTTCTTTTAAATCTATTCTTTTCTCTGAAAAAAATGGGGTTCTTACTACATAACTACAAACATATAAAATCATTAGTAACCTTTAATATTTAATTTACCAATCGCTCTGTCTCCAAACTGCTATTTTTCAACTATTGAGCACTGTTAAATAAAGTATTATTTAAAAATCAAAAAACTATAGTAGATTGCTAATACTCAATAAATTCATGTAATGAATTTATAAAGTGTACAAAATTATCTGCTAGGTACAGAATCTTTCTTTTACCCTCATTCATTCCAAAATCATAGAATTCATCGTGTAAAACAAGCACAATCTTAGGTTGATCTTTTATCCAAGGAAATCGGTAATCAAAACAAATAAAATTTCCACCAGGTGTCGATCCAAATCCTATCAATTTTCCAGCATAATCATCATCGCCTTCAGGAAATTGCATCCCTTCTATACGGGGCTCATGCGAGTATCCCCCTAATTCAACTGTACTGATATTTAGTTCACCATCAGTGTCAACATAATCAAAGCTAGAAATTTCAGGATAAATTCCATCATGTTGAGAAATAAGTTCAACATATTCTGGTGGAAATGTAACTTCTAAGGTAGCTGCAAAATTTTCAATAATTTCTTTATTAATTGCGCCATTTGGATACTGATTCCCAATATCTTGTAGCATTTGATGGTACTCCAGTATTTAAAAAATTTGCTTAATATTCTTAAGCTTCATAGATCGCATAGTGCTTCACTTATACTTTTCAGCACTCTTTTGCAAATAGCTCTCCCAATTCTTCATTAAGCGATTAATATTTTCTGCATAAGAATACAACGAGGGATCGTATCCATCAGTAGGAGGCATATATTTAATAAAACTATCCATTTCGGCTGGACAATCAAAATCTGTATAAATACTTTCCACCTCATCTAATGGATCTTCAAAGTTTTCTCTATTAATCCAGAGCCAACTAAGAATTACATATAACCATTTTTGACTGATGTTCTCATATTCATCTTCTTTAAAGTTAGGACATAGTTCATTAATAAAAAGAGTGATGTCATTTGATTCACTCGGGATAAGGAATGACAATTCAAGTTCAGCATTAGTATAGTTTTCCGTTAATAAACTATTCTCTGCTTTTTTTATTGGTATTTCTGAAGTGAGAAGATTATTTTCATAGCCCCATTTGATATCACACCATGAAAGGTTCACCTTTTCATTAATAAAATCAGCGGGTATTGGATACAAATTCATGTCATTGTGCCTCTGGTTTTACAAAAAACCTTTAATTCCAGTATGTGCAAAATCTTCAAAAGTAATAGTTTATTGATTATCAAAAAATATTATAAAAATTTCAAACTCTGTCTTTTAGCTTCAGCTTGATCACCATACCACCAGACTGGTATATCTTTGACTTTAGCTGATATTTCTTCATTAGGACCTAGATCACTTTCTAATGAATAGTAGTCCCCATTTTGATATCTCGGCATAATTGTACTATTTATAAATAAATCATAGACTTGTTGATAGCAATATGGACATGAAGGTAAAGAGTTTAAAAACCTTTTACTATTATTCTCAATATAATTACGATAAAGAGAACCACCATTAACAGCATATTCTGGCAACTCCTCATTTAAAATAGGATCATTACGTCCAGTTATCCACACAATCGTATTACAATTTGCACATTGCACCCCCATAGCCTCCGATGGGTGGTAATGATTTGGTCGAATAAACAAAATACCATTTTGTTCAAATCCTTTCTGGTACCATACTTCTATACCCAATTGACTAGCTGCTACCTGATGTAAAGATCTCATAGATACACCTTTTTTTAGAATTCTTTTTTAAAAGAAAAGATAGAATAAAAACATAAATAAACTACCAAGTCCTATTACTACCCATGATATTAGTTTAGATATAAATCTATCTTCTTTAAAAAAGAATGGTAAAACCCATTTATTGATGTCTATTTCTCTTAGCCAAGATAAATACCAAGGAAAAGTTAAGGCGAATACAAGAGAACTTGTGAACATAGCAACAGATGAAGGTCTCTTGTAAAATTCAGACTCACTCATTTTAAAAAACATTACCCAAAAAATTACTTCTAGAGCACATAGCAAGACACATAAATAAATATAAAACTTATTCTTCAGATTAGTGATAAAAATTGGGGTTAGTATCCAAAATGGATAAATGAATCCAAATCCAAGTCTAAAACCATATAAATCATTATTAATATCAAATAGAAAGAACCGTAGAAGTATTATTACATAATAAAGAGCAAAAAACATAAGGCTTAAAAACTTAACTCGATTAAGAGTGTTAGAGTCAAGGTCTAAAACAATAGGTTTAGATATTAAATATCCAAAAAAATAAGTAGCATAGAAACTAATTAGATAAATAAATATGGAAGAATATGACTCATAGTCAAAAACACCATACAAGAATGAAGATAAAATCCAAAGCAATCCAAAAATAAAGAAATTTTTAGTAATAATAAAAAATGGAGATTTGGTTCTAAGAACTGAGGGCTCAATCATAATTTGCACTGCTGTATACCCCATCTATACATAGCCATTTCTAAGTAATGACTATAATTAATTCAAATTTATCAATATATTCGGTAGATATATAAATTCATGCCATTGTATCCTCCTGTACCCCAGCTGTTTGCAAATATACTTTTGAGTAGGTTCATTCAGCTACAAAAAACTTATCTGTATCATTTCAAGCAAATCATCACTTATCACTTCGAAGTCTTTAATTTTTGCTGAATGAGTGTTCATTAAAGGATGATTTAAAGATATTTCCTCTAATTCATCCAATGCTCTTAATTTATTAATCACATGAATTTCAAGTGGCAATAAAGTAAACGGAGGGCGAATAAATTTTGGAGGATACTTACGTAAATCATTATTTATTAATTCTTCGCAGTGTAAATTTGCTATATCTATGAGTAATGGTTCTAAAAATACTGAGTCACATGACCAATTATCTATCAAATCTTTAAATTTTCCGCCTATTTTTGCTTCTAATGTAAATTCTTCATTAATCCATTTGTAATAAGCCCATAATGAAAAATAGTTATAACTTAAAGGAAAGTCAGATAGAAATTGTTGTTGTAAGCAAAACTCCACTTGGCGTGCTAATTTCTTTGCTAAATTTTTATTATTTAATAGAATCGCCCAAAAAATTAGTGCAGAAAATTCTGAAAAATATTTCTTTAACTCATGTACATTCATTTTATCTAGAGGTTTTCTTTTAAAATCTTTTAATTGTAATTCTCTTCCCACTTCTGCATACATCAAGGCAAGATTTAAACTATTCAAAGCATCTATATCTGCATTATTATTTTCAATTTTTAAGAATGCCAATTGGGCATAAGATATAGACATACCCACTATATGATGAGGAAAAAGTATATCTTTCCCATCTAAAGCATATAGTATATGTTTTTCATCAAATTTTAACGAATATGCTAAATTTTCAATACTATATCTTTTATAAGCTTTTAATAATTTATTTAGTTCTCTTATTGATTTCATCAGAAAACCTCAATAGTTTTTACGATAAAATAATTTAAAAATTATAAGATAGTTTTAATATATAGGTTACAACACTTTTCATAAATTTAGTTAGAAAGCAACAATCTTCCTGTTGTTAATTCATCGAATAAAGCTGAATCTTCATCACCTCGAATTGTTCCTTGAGTTGAATATGAACCTAAACTCTTCCTATATCGAATTAAGTAATTAAACAGTGTTCCAAATCTTTTTACTGTATTAGTATTTTCATTCCACTCATAAACATAATCATTATCATCCTTTGTATACATGAAGAAAATATTAGCATGTTCATTCTCACCACAAATCTCAAAATATTGTTCTTCAGCTAAATCTAATTTCTCACCATTCTCTCTATAATTGATAGCAAGTTCTTCATCAGCCATTAAATTTTTTTGCCTTTGTATATTAAATCCAGCATTTCTATAATATCTATATATGTAAAAATCATCACCTAAAAATAAGCCTCCAGAGCACTTCCCCATTGTTATTAAAAACTCTTTTAACTGCCCATGTATAGAAATATTATTTAATTTCTCAATTTCAGCGATTTCTCGTTCTGAATATCCATTAACCTTTTCTAATTTTTCAATAAAATAATTTTTTTCAGCTTTAATAGAAGAAAGCATAGTCACCAAATTACTCATATAAAGTACCTTTTAGATTGGGAAGCCTTAAAATAGTTCTATAAACATTCAAAACTTAGCATACCAAATTAAAAAACTTTTACACATAATTACCATTCTCATCTAGTTCATCTTTTGGTCTATTATGATAATCAGAAATTAAAAAACTAAAATAATCCATCATATTAACCATGATACTTCTTGAAAAATCCAATGTCATATAAAGCCCATATTTTATATCTCTATGCGAATCAAAAAAAGTTTGCACTATTATATTAAAAAAAGCCAACCAATCCTCATCAATATTTTTATTGTTTTTATTGGTTATAATTACTGATAAAATTTCATCTCTTTTTTCTAGAAAAACACCAATGAGATATCCTCTTAAATAGTCATGAAATGCAGACAAGTTACTTCCAAAATGTTTTGTATTTGCATGAATGTCATTCAAATGCTCTCGATTATTTCCATATATTCTCTCGCCAAAAAAATCATAAACTTGTTGAAGTTCATCAAAATCAGATATGTCAAAGCAAACTTTAATAATTTGTTTAGTACTAATATCTTGTTCAGTTAAAAAATGACATGAATCATCTTTCATTTTAATATTTTGCACAATAAAACTCCAACACTATGAAAATATTAACGTAGTTTTCATTCATAATTTTTACTGCGGCATATCCAATCTATACATAGCCACGCCTATATTAAATAAACTACTATATTCTTTAAAAAATTCAATTCATATAAATCCCCTAATTAGTATTTCACCTTTTGTTTTTTAAATATTTTCAATGCCTCATGCCTATTTTTTTGTGTATATTTTTTTGGCATGTCTACTATTTCTTTAAGTATTAATATTATTTCATCAGAAATATACTCAGTTTTTTTATTCAACAAGTTTAGAGCTAATATTGTCCAATATTCTGGAGTACTATCAGATAGAGCAAAAATAAGTATTTCTCTAATTTGTTCCAAAGAATAGACTTCAGCAATATTTTCGACTTCTTTATTTTCAAGTATTAATAAGCTAGTCCTCACATCTTGCATTAAAATCCCCTCATTATTTGTTTAGTTTTAATGATCTACAGTTATAACTTTAAATTAATCTCTAACCTTTAGTTAGTAAAATTTAGAATTAAGCATTGTCAAATATTACCCAAAAAACCTCCCCACCACCACATCCCTTTCATCCAAACGATTTGAGCTTAAAATCTGGAACATCAACCCATCAATTAAGTTTAAAACCATATTAGCATCAGGTTTTAGTGGGCAGTTTTCCAAACTAAAAACTAAATCAAAAAGTTCTCGAAGCAGCCATTTTCTATATTCAATTGCCATGTGGTAGGCCGGAGAGTAAATCTGTTTAATTTCAAAAATGGCTTTAAGCAATAGATAGTACAGACTATTAAAATTGACATGTAAAACAATAATCTCTTTGAGTTTATCGCTTGAGGTTCGGTAACGGCTTGAGTAAATAATTGCCAGAACTTCTTCTTTCAGTCGGCTTTTTTGAAAAGATATGCACTTTTCAATGAGGCGTTCTTTTGAGTGAAAGTAGTTGTAAAAAGTAGCTTTAGGAATTTTGGATTCTTTGGCAATTAAGTCCACGCCCGTATTGTGGAATCCATAGATATTAAACAGCTCTATTGCGGTGTGAATTACCTGTAATTTTTTGGAAGATGTTTCTAAAGTTGGCATAGTTTTACCGTTATAAATTCTTGTTGTTTCTAAAAGAGATTAAAAAGCCTGTGCCTATTCTGGGAGAAAAAAAGGCACAGCAAAGCCGTAAAGACTGTGCTTGGCACATCTCAAGTTTTATTGGTTGCTAAGTTTTTTGGTCGTGACGAATTAAAGCCTGAAAAGCCTAATGGCGATCAAACTGCTTTAAATTGATTTAAGTTGTGTCGAGATAGATTTTGACAGTGAGTGCCAATAATTTATGAATGTGCATGGGCCAACTCCTTCTTTTGGGAGTTCTGCCGAAACATTATAAATTATGGTGGCAGAACGGAAGCAGGTTGACAGACTGGGTAAGACTCCAGCACACCCGAAGGTGTCCCACTCCCGTCCTACCGCTACGGGAGGGAACGGGTGTGCACACATAAAACTATCCCTCAGAAAGGAACAAGTCTGATGCGGTCTTACTACATGGTCTGTCAAAACCAGCTGGCAATGTAGGCCAGCCCGCAAATGGTAATCTTCAAAAATTAAGGTGTCAATGTGAAATTGGCTAGAAATTATTTAATTAATTATTGTTTTTCATTTAATTACACAATTAAGAAAAACCTTAAATATTGGCTTAACAATTTACTTTTACAACAGCCAGTTAACTGGCCTATTTGTAGTTGCCGTCATTTAAAAATGCCAATGCTTGCTCAGTCGATCCCTCATTTAAGGGATTATGATTGGGATTAAAGTACCGCAAACAGGCACGTATTATATCGTCAACCTTAGGCACACGGTCTTGTCGAGCTGCTCGGAAATAATCTTTGAAACGAAAACGATGTGGTAATTGCGCATCCTGTTCTACTAGATTTTCGACAGCAATATAAGCCAAAACAATAAATAGCGGGAACGTGAAAGCTGCCGCCCCAACCCGAAGTACATTGCTATTGCTAAAATATCTAAACATTGCATCGGCTACTTCACGGTGTTCTACCTCTTCAGCTCCGTGCCATTGCAATAAACGTAACATTTCTACATCGACAGGTGCTTGTTGTAGTCCCTCTGCATTAAGAACCCAATGTCCTAACACTCCAGTCAGATGTTCGGCAGCAGCCACCATTGCCAATCGGGTCGTTAACCACATCGACTTTAAGCGTGGATGCTTCAATTCATAGCCTAATGGTTTCGGGCCAATCATGTCATTAAATATCCAATTCGTCATCTTGGTATAACGACTTAAATCAATCCCTAAGGCCTCTATGTGCCGTGTTCCGAGAGTGTGCCCATAACTATGAGCGCCCTCTTGTTTAATGAAAGCAATTGCTGCCTCTTTAAGTTTTTCATCTTTAATGTAAGGCAATGCATCTCTAAACGTCTGACAAAACCAACGTTCTGGTGCAGGTGTAATCGGGTTAATTGAATTTAATATTTGCGAAACTATTGGATCGTCATAAATCCAATGCGTTGGCGTTTCAGTAAAATTAAATACAGGACGCCGTGGAACAATGACATGGTTTTGTCTGATTAAACTATTCATGATAATAAATCCTTATATATCAAAAGCGCTTAGCATTAATCCTGAGTCAGAATGTTAAAGCCCATACGTGGACCAAAGGCAATCAATGTTCGCACTAAGCCCTTAATCGCTTTGGGTTGTTGCCCACTGCTAATACGGCGAAATTGCGAAGCATGCCAAGCGAGTTGTAAATAGGCATCAACGGGTTTGTATCCAATGGCTGGAATTTTTGCAGGTTTTAATACCGATTTTCCGGCTAACAGTTGTTTTGCTAAATCTGGCTGTACTGCAAAAGGCCGAGCCAATCCAACCAAGTCGACCGTACCATTAGCAACAATATGATTCATAAAATCTACATCTCTCAGCCCACCTGTTAACATCAGTGGTAATTTGCTTTGTTTGCGAAGTGCGGTGGCATAGTCAATAAAATATGCATCACGCTGAGCAGAACGATCTGGTGCATAGCCTAACTGTGCAGGAGATTCATAATTCCCGCCTGAAATCTCTAATAGGTCGATCCCTTCTGCTTCTAAAGCTAATGCAATTTGTAGAGACTCTTCCTGACTTAAGCCGCCCTTTTGGAAATCGGCAGAGTTGAGTTTTACACTTAATATTTTGTCTTTGCCTATTGCAACTCGTACAGCTCGAACCGTTTCAATCAACATACGGCGTCGATTTTCAGGACTTCCTCCCCACCCATCTGTCCGAACGTTAGCCAAAGGTGATAAAAATTGCGAGAGTAAATAGCCATGCGCTGCATGTACCTGCACGCCATCAAACCCTGCTTTAACAGCAAGCTCTGCGGTTGTAGCAAAGCGTTTAATTTGCTCTAAAATATCTGCTTCAGTCATTGCTCGTGGAATACGAATAATATTCATAGCAGGTAAATCAAGCCCGACTGCTGAGGGCGCGATCGGCTTTTTCAAAAGTGGCAAAACCGCAACACGGCCCGGATGGTTAATCTGCATAATAATTTTGCTGCCATTGGCCTTAGCAGCCTGAGCCCATAACTTATTTGCTTGTAAAAATTGCTCATCTTGCAAAACGACATTTCGTGGCTCAACAAAAGCACGATGGTCAATCATCACATTGCCCGTAACTAACAACCCAGTTCCACCCCTTGCCCATGCTGCATAGAGTTGTTGTAAGTCTGTGGTGGGTGAGCCGTGTCGATCAGCCAATTGTTCACTCATGGCCGACTTTGCAATACGGTTGGGTATGGTTATGCCACATGCCAATTTTAATGGTTGCTGTAACGGAGAATTTGTAGATGTAGACTGTGCCATGATAATTATTCCTAAAATTGTTTGTTCTGTGAGTACTGCACAAGCATCAACTTTTGATTATTTCAGCAGCTCTTCATTGAAATATTGTTTTTTTAATAAGTTCACCATGTCCCGATTGTCATGCTGCCAAGGGTGAAAATCTGCGGAGAAAAAGTCGAGATAATGTCTACCAATCCGTCTGACTAAACCTTGTTTTCCAAACAAATAACGAAAACCTTGATAAAGTTCTTTTAAGTCTCGTTGTTTGCCAGAAGCTCGTAACAGTTCGGTTGTTCCTCTAGTGGTAATGATAAGAAAAGAAAGCGTGGTTTCTATCATGACCAATCGTAAGAAATAAGGTCTATTGACCAAAGACTGATATACATCAAAAGCTACCGCTTTATGTTCTGTTTCCTCAATCGCATGCCATGCCCAGATTTTTCTGACATGAGTATTAAACAACTCTAAATCTTGAGGTGCTGTACTAATAAAATAGTCAGCTAGAATTGCTGTGAGGTGTTCCATACATACGGTACATGCAAGCTGATGAGCTGTAGAGAATTGCTCTTGCATCAAGCGATTCATCTTTTTAAAGCGCTTATAAATTCGGTCTACGGGATAACCCTTTTTCAGCATGACAGCATTGAGCACGTCATGTTCTTTACCGTGATGTGCTTCTTGACCAATAAAGGCACGGACTTGTTTAAGCAGAACAGGATCTTCAATTTTTGCCTGATAATTACGCACACTATGAATAAATTGACGTTCACCATCTGGAAATGCGCTCGATAATGCAGTCAACAACATCGTAAGTAAGGCATTGTTATCAAACCAGAACTCAGGAATTTCATCTGGAAAAGTAAAATCCATTGTTCTTACAGGAATATCAATTGAAGCTGAGATTTTAGAAAAATCTTGTATTTTTTTTGATTGAAAGAGCGCATTCATATTTATTCTCCAGTTATAAAACACGAGGATTAAACTGACGCAATAAAAATAATGGCGTACGTAAACGAGGTATTTGAATTGGAGGAATTAACCCACCCGATAAATCAACTCGATGCAGTCTTGCTTCAATGACATTACCTAGTCCCATCTCATGTAAAGGGTCATTTTCAGTACCCGTAAAACGTAAGTTCATTTCTACACGACGGATTTCAAGTGGGTGTTCTTTCGGGGTAAATCGAACTTCACGAGGTAAACCAATCCCCAATCCACCTGTGATATTACGATGTGGTAATCCTAAAATTGGAGGTGCATCATCAATGACTTCACCAAGCTTAGCTTCCATTTCAATGAGTGTTGTACCGCGGCGTGAGGCATTGCTAACAATACGTTTTCCGTCATTTTCCCAGCTAATCTCACCCATCTTTTTAGGGTAGCCCAGCAACTCACGTCCAATAATCATGGCGCGATCATCGTCCAAAATCATCCAAGGGCAAAAGATTCCTGTTTTATTGCCTACTTTAATATGAACGAATAAACCCGCTTCATGGTAAGCACCCGTATAGACATTTTCTGGGAAATAAGCACAGAACAAATCAGCTCTGGCAGGTTGAACCAGTGTCATTCCAGACGGTAACCAACGAGCCATCGCTTTTTCATCCACTTCAACAACAGCCGTCAAATACTGCGCATTGTGGTACAGCTTATTGCCAAGATTGGCTAAGCCCACTGGAACACTTAAATCATTGATGAGTTGTCTCATGATTTTAATCTCGAAAATACTTGTTTCAGAATTGGGAGCAAGATGATGCGCGGGGTATAACGTCCCCCAAAAGTTTGCGCCTGCGCAATAAAACCGGGAATCACGATACGGCGATTGCAATCCATGCCTTGAATCGCTTCTTTAGCTACTCGTTCTGCTGTGACCCAAACAAAATTGCCACCGACTCCATCAATTTTGGTAATTCCAGCAACTTCATTAAAACCTGTTTTAGTAGGACCCGGAGCAAGTAAAGTACAGGTCACCCCTGTACCACTTAGTTCGCTATGTAAAGACTCTGCAAATGAGTTTGCAAATGCTTTAGTTGCCGCATATGTGGCATTTGCCGGAGTGGGTTGATGACCAGAAGTAGAGCCTACTATCAGTATTGCTCCGGATTTTCTTTTGAGCATTTGTGGCAACACAGCTAAAGTCAGGTCGTGAATTGCCACACTATTGACTTCGACTTCTTCACGCTCTCGATCTGCATCTAACTCTTGAAGTCGTCCAAAAGTTGCAAAACCTGCGTTATTACAAAGAATTGAAACCTCAATACCTTCTAAATACTGACGAAACTTAGCTCTAGCTTGTCTATCTCCCAAATCACATGGATATAAATCTACAGATATTTGATATTCAGCTTTTAGTTTTTCAGCCAGTGCTTCTAATTTTTCGACACGGCGAGCGACTAAAACTAAGGAATAGCCTCGTAAAGCGAACTGTTTTGCTAACTCCTCTCCAATACCAGATGAAGCACCTGTAATCACAACGCGAGATGAGGCTCGTGGAATAGGTAGGCTCATAATTCTTACTCAAAATAGAATAAATTGATTATTCCGAAGTTTTAACTTGAGCGTGAGATGTAGATCAGACATACTGATAATCATTTTCGGCCACAACAAAAAAAGAATATGAAGGATCCTTATGGGCTATCCAAAGCCAGCATTCCTATTTCTTATGCTCATTTATTATTAGAAATTATGGTAGACAAAGGGTTTTCTGCGCTTGAAATTTTGAAAAAAAGTAAAATTCCCTTAACACTTTTAGACCAATTAGACGCCCGAATTACCCCTATTCAATGGTCTAAACTGGCATGGGAAAGCTTGTTATTGTCGAAAGATTCTGGCTTGGGATATGAATATGGAATAAAACTGCGTTTAACTGCTCATGGCCCGATGGGATACGCCTTAATGAGCAGCCCGAATTTACGTCAAGCCATTGAGGTTTCAACGCAATTCTTTAACATGCGATTAAAAGATTATCGTATTACTCTGCTAGACGATCATGAATTTTCTATTATTGAAATTAAAGAAACTCACCCTGTTGTCAGCAATCAAGCCGCTCAAGCAGAAACGCTAAGACGGTTTTTTTATGAATGTTTGATGATTGGCGTGATTCAAGCTGGTCAATTTTTAAGAGAACATGATTTAGCTGATATTGAATTATCTGTTGACTGGTCAGAACCTAGCTATCACAAAGCTTATCAACATTTATTACCTACTATTCATTTTAATCAACCGACTAATCAAATTCGGTATAAAAAACAGCTTCTAGATTTACCCATTAAAATGGCAGATCCGATTGCTTTCAAACAAGCTTTAGCCCAATGTGAAGCTGAGCAACTCCGCTTTTCCGAACAAATTAAAGATATATGCCTGACCGTAAAAGCAGAGTTAAATTTAAAACCACAACTCGGTTATCCCACTTTTGATGAAATTGCGAATCGCTTAAATATGTCTAGTCGCACACTGAGACGACACTTAAGCCAAGTCGGTTCTTCATATGCGCAATTATTAGAAGAAGCACAACAAAAAGAAGCTGAAAACTTATTACTTAATAGTGATATGGAAATACAAGAGATTGCGCTTTATCTAGGCTATATACAGCCTACAAATTTCACACGTGCCTTTAAGAAATGGACAGGAATGACGCCAATCCAATTTCGAAAGAAAGAAATATAAAAACTAAACTATCACAAACAAACGTGTGCATCTTGCTTTAAAGCATTTGGTTTGGTTGTTATTTACTGACTCAATAATTTGGTCTACCCCGACTTTATGAAAGTCGTATTCATTCAAATATACAAAAGGCCTAAATCCGAACAATTTAAGCCTTTTGTTTTTAGATAAGAGTATAGCGTTAACTTAAGATAAGAATTCTTTAATCGTCTCTTGCATACTTGTAGTGGCGCGACCAATTAACTGGTGCAGATCTTTGCTATCACTATACAAGCCGCCTTTAGATACGCCTTCATCTGAATCTGCCAAGATGCCAGCAAACCCTTCTGCTATACCCAATTGTACCAAGAGCGCTTTATATTCCTCTTCTGGTAGGTCTTGGTAAATGACTTCTTTTTTGCTAATTTCACTTGCCCATTTTGCAACATCATCAAGTGTATAACTGGTATCACCTGCTAGTTCATAAACTTTATTTTCATGCCCGTCTTGCGTTAATACCACAGCGGCAGCAGTCGCATAGTCTAAGCGTGAAGCAGAAGCAATTTTGCCGTGATGGGTTGCCCCAAAAATTTTGCCATGCTCAACTGCTTGTGCAAGGCCCATTGCATAGTTTTCGCTGTACCAGTTATTACGTAATAGTGTATGTGGAATATCCGATTTTTTTAAATATTGTTCAGTTTCAACATGTTCTTGTGCTAATAGAAGTGGTGATGTATCTGCGTTTAATAAACTTGTGTAAACAATAAATTTTACGTCTGCAAGTTTTGCCGCATTAATCACATTTTGGTGTTGTACTGTACGTTGACCAACTTCACTCGATGAGATTAATAAAAGCTTATCAATACCAGCCAATTGAACCGAAAGTTTATCTGCGTCATGACCGTAATCAAAAGCACACACTTCGATCCCTTTTGAGCTTAAATCTGATGCTTTTTCTGGATTGCGAACTAATGCGACAATATTTTTTGCCTCAGTACGTTCGAGTAATTGAGAAATAACCAATTGGCCGAGTTGACCTGATGCACCAGTAACTGCAATACGCATGATGATCTCCATCTGATGTAGTTGATATATTCCAATCATCGTAGTACCTTAACTTACTAAAAGTAAGTACTTACCTAAAAGTAAGTTTAGAAACAAATGTAAACTTTTGTAATAAAGGTGGTACGCGATGAAAGGATATGTTTTTGCAGCAGATTGCCCCTCTCGAAAAATTTTATTAACTCTCACGAGCCGTTGGAGTGTCTTGATTTTAGTTGCACTTCGAGATCAACGTCTGCGTTTTAATGAGTTAAAGAAACTAATTGATGGCATTAGTGAAAAGATGTTGGCACAAACCCTAAAAACGCTTGAGCACGATGGTTTTATCGTACGTCAGGATTATGCAGAAATACCACCTCGCGTAGATTATCAATTAACAGACTTTGGACGCGAGGCTTCCGAACGACTTTTTGATTTAACTACTTGGCTTGAAAATAATTTATCCAAGTTATTAGAAAGTCAGCCTAGTGCAGACATAGTTCAAAATTGACTCGGGACATAGAGTTATTATTGTATATTTAGCATTCAAACTCGCTTAATTCGCTACTTTGTGTTAGTATTGTTTTAGTAGTTACTATTGAGTTTATTAATTCGATATGAGTAAAAATAGCAATCTAGAAGTCTGCCCAATCGCCAGAAGCCTTTCTGTACTAGGTGATGCGTGGAGCATGTTGATATTACGAGATGCTCATGCGGGTTTCACTCGTTTTGATCAGTTTCGTAAAAGTTTAGGTATTGCACCTACAATGCTAACAAAACGTTTGTCTGTGTTGGTAGATGAAGGCTTACTTGAAAAAAGACAATATTCTGAACACCCACCGCGTGAAGAGTATGTATTAACTCAAGCAGGTAAAGACTTCTTACCTGTTCTATTTGTGATTGGCGCATGGGGTCGAAAATACAAACCTTATGAACAGCCTGAAAAAATGGTGACTTTCCTTGATGCAGAACAAGGTACTGAAATCAAACCTATTGTGTTAGACCAAATGACCGGGGCTGAAATTGGCACTCGTCCTATTCGCCTGAAAAGCGAATAATATAAAGATAAAAAGCACTCAATTAGAGTGCTTTTTATTGGCCTGATGTAAAGTAAATTGGTTATTTTGCTCGGCTACGTTGGGTTGCATAAGTTCCCCAACCACTGAGTAAAACTGATTTAATAAATGCCCATAACCCACTTTCCTTAGGTTTCGGCTCTTTACCTTTTCCAATCCGTTTGAGTTGTTGGGTATACCAAAGTACTTCCATAATCCCCAGACTATCAATTTTTTTGATACCAGTTTTGATGGGTTTCACTGACTGAAAACCATTTTTTCCTGCCAGTAAAGATTTGGGTACATCAGGTTCAATTGCCATAAGTCTTGCAATTCCAATGACATCACATGCATGGGACTGCAAAGCTTGATCCATACCTTCTACAGTTCGGAATCCACCTGTTACCATCAACGGCGTTTTAACAAGTGTTCTCACTTTTTCTGCGAAATCAATAAAGAAAGCTTCGCGTGCGATTGTCGATGCTTTTTGTGGAGCTTTGGCTACACCAGATTCGTAAGTACCACCCGATATTTCAATCAGGTCAATGCCTGCATTCGCTAATGCCTGAATGGTTTCTAACGAGTCTTGCTCGGTAAACCCGCCTTTTTGAAAGTCTGCCGAGTTAAGCTTAATCGCAATAGGAAACTCTTTACCGACTTGTTTTCGGATCTCTGCATAAACTTCCATTAAGAAACGGCGACGTTTTTCTGGTGTACCACCCCACTCATCATTTCTTAAATTGTGCAAAGGTGACAAAAACTGGTTAATTAGATAACCATGCGCAGCGTGAATCTCGACTCCACTAAATCCAGCCTTTTTACATATCGCAGCGCTACGACCAAAACGCTGAATAATTTCTAAAATCTCTTCGTGTGTTGCTTCATCAGGTGTTGCAAATAAAGACTGCATTTCTGCACCAAATGGCACTACTGATGCAGAAATATTACGTACATTTAATCCTTTGGGTGATTGTTTTCCCGGATGATTTAACTGTGCCCACAATTGAGAACCTTGTTCGGTCACGGTTTTTGCCCATTTCTGTAAAATTGCAAAATCACGCTCATCCTCAACCACCACATTACCAGCCTCACCTAAGGCTTTGCGGTCAATCATAATGTTGCCAGTTATGATCATCCCAATCCCTGATGCGGCCCAACGCTGATATAGCCGAACATGTTTTTCGTTTGGATTATTTGAATAGCTGGCTAAAGTTTCACTGGTTGCAGCCTTCGCTAACCGGTTTGGAATGATGACACCATTCGGTAAAGTTAAAGGCTGATTCAAAAGATTCGTTTTTAATTGCAGATGAGTCATGGCTTATCTCACACAGTTAAAGAGGGTTTTGAATGGGGTTGAATAAAGTCCACTAAACTTTGAAACCACATCACATCCACAAAATTTCCGGTAATGACAAGGTCTTGTGTTTTAAGTGCAGTTAAAAAAGTGTTTACACTGTCTTTCGCTGACAACACGGCAAACCCTTTGCTACCCGTTTTAAACGTAAAGGTAAAACTTGGTGACTTGGTTAGGCCTGAATAAGAGTTAATCTTGCCATTTTTCACTTCGAAATAGCGGCCTTCACCACTTGCTGTTTGAATCTGAAAGATGACATTTTTATCTTTCACATAAGCTGCGCATTTCGGGTTCTTTTTTACAGCACGCTGCATGAGCTTGGTCAGCATCCACAGCAATAATTTAAATTTCATCATTTTTATCTTCTTGATTCATCAAATTGAATGGACTGAACTCATGGGCATTATTCATCTAAAAACTGGATTGCATGTTTTACGAAGCGTTCAGGGTACTGAAATTGGGCACCATGTCCTGCATCGGGATAAATAAATAGCTGAGCGTTTGGAATGTTAAGTGCCATGTGATATGCATTGATGGTCGGAATCATCACATCATCGACACCATTTAAAATGAAAGTAGGTTGTTTAATCTCACGTAAATGTGCAAATGGGTCTTGTTCATCAAGTTTAGGTAAAAAATGCATATTGGCTTCTATTTGTGCCTGCATGACTTCAACTGAACTTGCTGGATCTTGGTTTTTACGCTCATGGCGACGTTGCCAAAATTCATGACCCGCCTGAATAGCAGCTTCAGATCGGCCAAAAAATAAAAAGAGGAAGTTTTCTTCAGAAGGCACAGCAGTTGTTGCATGCTTCAATACCAATGCAGCTACTTCTGGATCATCTCCACGTGGTTTACCGCCTCTTGGTCCCGTACCTAAAAGCATGAGTTTTCTGACGAGTTCAGGATGGCGACGTACTAAATCTTGTGCCTGAAACCCGCCCAGTGAAAAGCCTAATAGGTCAACCTGCTTTAAACCTAATGCACGAATGACTGCTGCCGCGTCGTCTGCCATATCTTCAATGCGAGTACGGGGCTGGCCAGTAGATGAAGCAATGCCGCGACCGTTAAACAAAATGACTTCACGCCCTTGCGCTAAACCATCAGTAATCAGTGGATCCCAATTGTCTAAACCACCTCGGAAATGCTGAAGAAAAAATAGCGGTGGTTGCTCTGTATTTGCATTACCCCATCGACGATAGGCAAAATTTGCTCCATCTACTTCAATGAATTGGGTCTCGGCTGTTTGGTGGGTAATTGTTGTCATGGTCATAGTCCTAAATTTAAGTTCTTATTTAGCTAAGAATGTAAGTGATTGTTTTACAAAATCTTCATTAAACTGAAATATTCCCCCATGACCTGCATCTGGATAGATAACAAGTGAGCTATTCGGTAAGCGCTTTGCTAAATCATAAGTATTTACTGTTGGCACCATTCGGTCATGATCACCATTGGCAACAAGAACAGGTTGTTGAATCACAGAAAGGTCAGCAGGTTTTTTACTTCCCCATTTTTTTAATGCTTTGAGCTGGGCACGATAGGCAGAAATGGTAATTTCTTTATCACGGTTTTCAGTACGTTCATTAATACGTTGAATAAAGGCTTTTGCAGAAGCTTTACCATTTTCTGTACGAGTGAAGAAAAGATAAACCTTAGGGTCTTGACCAGTCACCATTCCACGAACTAAATCCCAATTAGAAACTCGCCCGACTGTACTAATTCCAGTACCGCCCGCAGGGCCAGTTCCCGATAAAATCATTTTTCGAACCAAATTCGGCTGTTTTAGCACAATCTCTTGTGAAATCATGCCGCCCATCGAGAAGCCGAATAAATCAACCTGCTTAAAGCCTTTTGCTTGAATGAAAGTAATCGCATCATCTGCCATTTGTTCAATTGACTTTGCTGGTTCACCAGTCGAAGCACCAACGCCGCGATTATCAAACACAACAACATGATGTTTAGCCGCAATTCCATCAATAATTCGTGGATCCCAGTTATCTAGTACAGCAGCTAAATGGTTTAAGAAAATGACAGGTGTTCCACCATTTTGTTGACCATATTCTCGGTAAGCGAAGTTAACGCCACCTGCACTAATAAATTGAGTTGGGACATTTGTCCAATTTGTATTGAGTTGGGGATTTTGACCGGCTTGCTGATTGATAACACTGTTTTTTGACACTTCATTCGCCTTAGTTAAGGGGGTGCTAAAAGAGAGTGATTCCACAGTCTCGGCCTGAGTTAAGGGAGCACTAAAAATAGATATCGCCGTCAAACTCATAGCAACTGTATTTAATAAAAAATTCATTTCTCTGATCCTCAAATTTAATTCATTGATCTGATTCATCTGTTTTTATGAGTGATCTTTCAAAGAGAGAAAAGATAAAAACAGAGTAGGTATCGATTTAATATTAACTATATATTGATAAATTCCCTTTGTCACTATCTTTTTAGTACTAACTATTATTTACTTGAATTTCTTGTAAAAATTAAATGAAATAAAAAAGGACTGCTTCGTGTTGATACACAAAACAGCCCTTAAAATTACTGATCATCAGTTCAAGACTTAAAGGTTGGATATCTCTAGGGTTCTATTACTTTAGACATTGCATATTCAGCTAAAGCAGTAATTGTTAAAGCTGGATTTACCCCAGGATTTGCTGGCATTGCTGATCCGTCACAAACCAATAAGTTTTTATATCCAAATATTTGTAAATTATGATCAATCACACCGTGAGCAGCATCTTTTCCAATGACAGCCCCACCTAAAACATGTGCTGTCGTCGGGATATCAGCTATTGCTTCTAAAATATTACTCTGCGCAACACCACCTGTATAATCAGCTACCCACTGTGCAGCCTGATTGGCAATATCAATGTATGTTGGATTTGGCTTATCACTATTCTGCTTAGTAATTAATTTATATCCAGAACCAAACCAACGCTTTTTAGGTAAAAATTGGATTGAGTTATCTAGAGATTGCATTACCAACAACGTAATCATGTGCTGACTCCACCCAATAGGTGACACTGTTTTCAGCCATTGTGCCGGATGCCGCACAATTTGCCACAACCATTTGAGTGGCCGTGTTAATCGATTTCCGTTACCCACTAAAACGGTATACATCAAACTCATAAAGTCCGCATGTCGCCCATAGGTCAAAAACTCAATATGTGTGTTTTGATCAATATGTACGCTGCTACTTGCAGTGACGTCATTCCACGTTTTTAGATCTTTGGGCAATCTTACATTAAGCACAGATTCACTATTGGTACGCACTAATTGTCCCAATTTATTGCTGATATTCGGTAGTGAACCATTCAATTTACAATTGGCTAATAATTCATTGGTTCCCAGTGCGCCTCCTGCAAACACGACACCTTTAGTCGTAAACGTAATTTTTTTAGTAAAGAACAGCCCTTTTGTTTGAACTGTAATGCGATAGCCATCACTTCCATCTGATGCATTTAAAGGTTTAATATCAGTGACTTGATGTTCTGGTAAAATTTGAACACCTTTCTTTTCAGCAAACCATAAATAGTTTTTACTTAATGAGTTTACTGCTCCGACTCGACAACCAACCATACATGCTCCACAGCGAATACATCCTGTACGCTCTGGACCTTCACCTCCAAAATAAGGATCAGGCACTTTTTTGTCTGGTTCCCCAAAGAAAATACCTGTCGGTGCACGCTTAAATCCATCACTACAACCAAAATGAGCTGCCATTTCTTTTGCAATATTTTGATTTGTGGAATCAAATTTAATTGTCTCTACGCCCAGCATATATTCGGCTTTATCGTAAAATGGCGTTAAGACCTGTTGCCAATCATCCCTAAGATGATTCCACTGAGGATTTTTAAAGAACTCTGGCCTAGCCCGATAGAGAACTCCACCATAAACCGTACTACCGCCACCAACAGCAGATTGACTAGGAAAAAAAACATGGCGAAAAATCTTCATTCGCATGATCCCTTTCCATCCAATTGAAGGTACCCATAAAAATTTACTGAGTTGCCAAGTCGATTTAGGCAAGTCCTCATCTTTATAGCGTTTTCCACGCTCTAATACGGCAACTCGATAGCCTTTTTCAGCTAAGCGTAAGGCAGAAACGCTACCACCAAAACCAGAACCTATAACTACCCAGTCGTAATCAAATAATGGGCTGTCAGAAGAAGTGTTTCGCATAATAATTCCTCACTCTAGCTTGTTATCTTTTGGACAACCCATTTTTTAGATGCATGACGATATTTAGTAATTTCGACATTTTATGCTCCCTGAACTTGATATAGCCCACGAAGCTTAGGTTTATCAATTTTACCAACTGCATTTTTAGGAAGAGTTGGAAGAACAATCACTTTTTCTGGTTGCTTATAACGAGTCAAATGCTGCTTACAATACTGATTTATTTGATCAATTGAACATTCGGCATTAGGCTTAAGGGATATAAACGCCCAAACTACTTCCCCCCATTTTTCATCAGAAACACCAATCACAGCCGCTTCAAAAACTTCGGATACCTCAAGTAATGTATCTTCAATTTCTTTTGGATAAATATTTTCGCCCCCGCGAATAATCATTTCTTTTAATCGCCCAACGATTGAAAGATATCCCTCATCGTCAATTCGACCTATATCACCTGTGTGTAGCCAACCATTTACAACCGTTTTGGCTGTTTCTTCTGGTTTATTCAGATAACCCCGCATAACGTTTTTACCTTGAATCAACACTTCCCCGATTTCACCTACAGATAAATGTCTTCCATTAAAATCAGCTATAGCTATTTTTTGACCGGGTAATGGCAGCCCTACCGTTCCAGCTTTTCTGATACCATTCACTGGATTTAATGTAGAGCCACACGTACCTTCCGATAAGCCATATGCCTCTACTATTGGAAAACCATATCGCTTTTCAAAATTAACGAGTAAATCAGCTGAAGCAGGCGCCGCACCACAAACTCCATAACGTAAACTTGATACGTTTGGTGCAATCTGTTTAGGTAATGCATATAACATTGCGTAAATAGTAGGCACTGCTGAAAAATAAGTCGGTTGCAAATGCTCTATATCAGAAAAGAAAGTTTCTATATCAAATCTTTGACGTATCGTTACACGGCCACCAGAAGCAAGAGGAACAAGAATACTCACAACAATTCCATTGACGTGGAATAAAGGTAAAATCAAAAGGCAGTGGTCTTTTTCAGATATTTGTAATCCCTCACGCCCCATTTCAGTCATCGCTATAATATTAGAATGATCTAACATGACTCCTTTTGGTAAACCCGTTGTACCACTTGTATATATTAATAAAGCCAATGCCTCAGGATTAACAACTGGAGCATGTTGAAACTCATCACCATGCTTGAGCATAGTCACAGCTATTGAAGAGACATTATTATCGATTTTCTCACCTGTTAAATTGATGAGTAGTTTTGCTCCTGAATCCTTTAACTGATGATTTGCTTCTTTATGCGTAAGCATAGGATTAATTGGAGTTATAGCCGCTCCTAAATACCATGCGGCAAACATGGCAACAACAAATTCAACTTGATTTGGTAGCATAAGTGCGACAACGTCACCCTCACAAATACCTTGGCTATCCATTGTGCCAGCTGCTCGAAGAACAGCTTTATGAAACTCATAATTAGTTAAAGAAATGTTCGAGTCAGAAATGCAGTGAGCATTTGGGGCTTCCTCTGCCCTTAATTTAGAAAGCATAGTAAATTGCATAGTAGTTCCTTTACAAATCTAGATGAAATCACAGCAAGTTAATTGAAATTTTGCTTAAGGAATTGAGTTTGATCGTTAACCAATTGCTCAAAAGCCTCACCTGTATAAAAATCAAAATGCCCAGCTTCATAACGCTTAATAACACCACGTGGAGCATCTTTAACGAGTTTTAAAGTCTGACCTGCTGGTGTAACCGTATCGGTATCACTAACACAAAATAGTATTGGGCTTTGGATTTTAGAGGCGACTAATCCAGGTCGATATCTTAGAATTTCTGGAATAATTCTTGCGGTTAAGTAATTTACGAATTCGACGCCTTCCGGCATTAATGCTAGATACCCCTCTAACGCATCATGAGCGTTCATAAGAGCGGGCTGCCCCGGAGGAGCTGCAATTGGCACCATGACTGGCGGTAATCCAAATAATTTTGCAAATAAATCTTTGGTTACTACTGGAATTACTCTTAAGGTATCTTTTAAGCCTAGTGCAGACGCTGAAGCTAAACCATCTGTGAACGGACACTGTGCAATTGCGGCTTTAAGTTCTGGATGTCTGCTCGCAATAGTAATTGCATGCCCTCCACCGAAAGAACTTCCCCAAATTCCTACACGTTCACCATCAAGCGACGGATAGCTTTTTACAAATTTTAAAGCTGCTTCCCAATCATCTAATTGGCGATTTACAGACATGAGTTGGCGAGGTTCACCACCACTGTCGCCAAGATATCGATAGGTAAAGGCTAAAGCAGCAATACCCGCTTGGGCAAAACGTTCTGCAAAAGCATCTAATCTCATTTCTCGGATTGCACCGATGCCATGCCCAAGCACAACTACAGGAGGTTTGGTTACCCCTTTAGGTAAAAATAGCCATGCAGAACAATAAGTTTCACCTGAATCAAAACGAATATCTTCTTTAATAACCTGATATTTAGAAACATTTACTTGATTTTTATTCATTTTTTATTTCCTTCAGACGCTAATGGAAGTGAGCCACTTTTTAAAGTTTCTTGAAATACTTCAGCATCATAGAAAGGTAATTTTTTACGTTGATCGGTTTGCTCTAAATAGCCTTTCATGAGCTTTTGTGCTGTCTCTGTTGGGGATATATGAATAAATTCAGTTCGCTCTCTATGCAGACCTTCTTCTAATGTTTCCGACCCACCAAAATATGCCGCACGCTTAATTGCAGCTCGTGCTGTTTTAGGACGTTTACTCAAATAAATTGCTCGCTCTAAAGCTTTATCTATCAACTGATCTTTAGGCACGACTTCATCTACATAGCCAATTTCTAACGCAACCTTTGGAGATACAGGTTTTCCTTCAAGCATCATCATTAACGCTCGATGAGTTCCCACTAATCTCGTTAATCGCTGAGTCCCACCACCTCCTGGATTAATACCCAGTAAGACTTCAGGTTGGCCAATCACATAATTGCCATCAGCCATAATTCTGATGTCACAGGCTTGTGCAAACTCGCTACCCAAACCCAGAGCAGAGCCATTTAATGCTGCGATAAAAATCACACCACTTCTATTCATTCGTAAAAAAGTTTCATGCAATTTATCTAATTGCATACCACCATCTAAAGGGGTAAGTTCCGCTAACTGCTCTAAGCCTGGAACTCCTCGAATACTTTTAGATGTACGTGCAACCAAAGAAGAAGTTTTTAGCCCCAGCTTTGGAATACTAGCTCCACCTTCTTGCAACCAACGGACATCAGCATGGGCAATAAAATAATCTGGATGATCCCCAGTAAAAATTACTGCCTCAACAGAGGTATGCTTTTTTTCAAGGTCATCTAATAGTTCAGATAACTCTTCAGCCATATCTAGTCCCATTAACTGATAAGGACCACCATCTAAGTGAGCAATGAGCACATTGTCATGAGTTTCCAATTTAATGTGCTTTCTCTGTATTTCACTATTAATCATTTCAGAACCCTTCTTTATTTGACTAACATTAGCCTTGCTATTACTTGTATTTAACGACTGAGAATAATGACTACAGGCCGCTAAACTTATTGCTACTGCTGACAAAACAGCACTTTTAAGTATCTTCATGATGCAATCCTAGTCACCACATTTTATGTCTCTAAGCTCGATATCTCGCTAGAAGAATCCGTTCAGCTTTGCTTAACTTTTATTTAAAAATATGAAATTAGTAGCTACTAAGCATTAACAATAACATTGTTATGGTTTAATATAACAATGTTATTTTTATTGCGCAATAACTTTGTTATGGAAAAAAAAAGTCCTCGTACACGTTTATTAGAAGCAGCAATGCGAATAATCGAAAACCAAGGTCCTTCTCAAATTAAAGCGAGAACTGTTGCTTTAGAAGCAGGTCAGTCCACTATGGGTGTTTATACTCACTTTGGCGGGGTGCCTGAGCTGCTGCAAGCCATAGCTGACGAAGGATTTACCCAACAAGCTCGTTTATTTAAAAGTATAGAAAATACAGACGAGCCAATGACAAACTTGTGTTTAATGGCTTTAGAATGCCGAAATTTTGCTATGGCTAATCCGCATCTTTATGATTTGATGTTTGGCTTGTCTATTCAGGGACGATATACACCACTTCGGAGAAGTGAAGCTTCAGCCAATGAAAGTACAGAAGCATTTAAAAATTCTTATTCACACTTGCGTCAAGAATGTGTCAATCTGATAGAAGCAAAATATATTCGAGACATTGACCCTGATGTGATGGCAGCACAGTTATGGAGTGCACTGCATGGATTTATTATGTTAGAGCTTGGGCAACATTTTACTAGTTGCCCTAATCCCACCACCGAAATTCTAATTCCAATGTGTATTAATCTAATAGTTGGATTAGGCGCAGAAGCACAAATAGCAGAAAATGCGGCAAATAAAGCTCTAACCATCTGGAATTCAAAGAATATCGTATAAAGCTAGCTATATAAAATGATGTCAACCGAGGCATCATTTTATACAATATTCAAGTTATTCTAAAAAACTGAATTACCTTTCCCACAAAGTCTTGATGAAATTGAAAAATACTTCCATGACCCGCGTCTGGGTAAATAATTAATAAAACTAAACCACGCGTTTCAAATTCAATCGCATCATCAGCCATTACTTGAACAGTAGCTGGATTTTTTCCTTGTGAACCGCCAACACCCCCGATTGTCAAAGATGATGCTCCACTTTTCTTTAGCAATCCCATCAATGGCTCTAGGATCCCAATCATCAATTACAGCACTAAAATGATTTAGCAGAATAATTGGTGTGCCTTCTTTTTTTCCAAATTCACGATAAGTAAATAAAGTTCCATCGACATTGAGCTTTAAGGTTGGTGAATGATTTGCAGAGCTTTTATTTTTTGTATGCAATTTCTTTCTCCATTAATTTTGAAATTGGTTTGAAAATCGTATGAGCCAATAAAAACTAGAAATAAATTCGATAAAAGTTACTATCATTTTAGTAGTAACTATTTTGTTTTTAGATTATGATGAAAATATCAAGGTGAAACTGAATAGCGAACACCTTCAAATTGGAAAAAATGGTATGACTGGTAAAGTAGTTCTCATTACAGGCGCATCTTCTGGTATTGGTTTAGCAACAGCAAACCTTTTACATGAGGCTGGATTTATTGTTTATGGCACAAGCCGACAAGCAAAAGATTCATCAAAATACAAATTCCATCTTATTGAGTTAGACGTAAATCAAGACAATTCAGTTGCACAAGCCGTTGAGAAAGTAATAGCGACTGAAGGAAAAATTGATGTCTTAATTAATAATGCTGGGTTTGCAATAGCGCCTGCTGGTGCCGAAGAAAGCTCAATGCAACAAGCACAGGCTATTTTTGATACCAATTTTTTTGGTGCGGTTCGAATGACTCGTGCAGTGATACCACATATGCGCCAGAAAAAATCAGGATTGATCTTAAATATCAGTTCAATTCTTGGGCTTTTACCTCTGCCTTTTGGCGCACTATATGCTGCTTCAAAACATGCACTTGAAGGTTACTCTGAATCTTTAGATCACGAATTAAGATCTCAAGGTATTCGTGTATCACTTATTGAACCTGCTTACACCAATACGTCTTTGGGAGTAAACTTACTCGAAGCAGACAATAAAATTTCTTTTTACGATCAAACGCGTGAAAAGCTACATAAACAAATGATTAATTCAATTAATAAGTCAGATGACCCGAGTGTAGTTGCCAATACAATTTTAACCGTTATTCAAAGCCAACAGGTCGTACCACGCTACACAGCAGGAAAAACTGCAAAAAGCTTAAAAGCGTTAAGACGATTTGCACCTGCAAAGATCTTTGACAAATTAATTCACCGCAGCTTGAAAGTTTAGAGCACACTTAAGCCTATAAAACTTTAAAAATAATTTCGAGAAATAGAGGTTTCAAATGAAAGCAGCCTACATTAGCCGTTATGGCAACATTGATGACGTACAGCTCAATGAACAATCTCAACCACCACTGACAGCAGACGCTGTGCTTGTTAAAGTTCATGCAGCCAGCATTAACCCTCTCGACCTAAGAGTTTTAGAGGGTGAATTTAAAGCAATTCTCCCAGTGAAGTTTCCTTTCATATTAGGCAATGATTTTGCAGGTACAGTCGTAGAAGTTGGATCGAACGTTACCCAGTTTAAAGCTGGAGATGAAGTCTATGCCAAGACAGATTTAAACGGCGCTTTTGCTGAATATACTGTGGTTCAACAGTCTTCACTTGCACTTAAACCTCAAAATCTTTCTATGGAGCAGGCGGCAGCCCTACCATTAGTTGCCTTAACTTCATGGCAAGCACTAGTTGAAATTGCAAAAGTTAAAGCTGGTCAAAAAGTGCTTATTCATGCAGGTTCAGGTGGTGTAGGTTCAATTGCAATTCAACTTGCCAAATCACTTGGCGCTACGGTTGCGACCACAACTAGTGCCAAAAACAGTGGTTGGGTGAAAGAGCTAGGTGCCGACATCATCATTGACTATAAAACAATGAACTTTGAGCAAGAACTTAAAGACTATGACGTGGTTCTAGATACACAAGGCGGAAAAACTTTAGAAAAATCACTACATGTTCTTAAACGTGGTGGACGTCTTATCAGTATTTCAGGACCTCCCGATCACGCTTTTGCAGAGGCAATTAATCCGAACTGGTTCCTAAAATGTGTTATACCGATGTTAAGCTGGTCAATTCGACATAAAGCAAAAAAACTCGGCATTACTTACTCATTTTTATTTATGCAACCCAATGGTCAACACCTGTCAAAAATTACTGAACTGGTAGAAGCTGGAAAAATTAAACCCGTAGTTGACCAAACCTATGACTTTATTCAAATTAAAGAAGCGCTCCAATATGTAAATACTGGACGAGCAAAAGGGAAAGTTGTTTTAAATAATATTGCTGAACTTTGAGCATTTATTTAAATAAAAAACACTACGAATGGTCAAATCATTAAAGATCTTAATTACCCGACCATTCGTAGTAGCTTTATAAAATCAGAAGTAAGTTCTAGTCTATTTCTTCATTGGTATTCTTAAATGACTATGCCAATGAGGACAAAAATATTCCTTAAATAAAAAATCATGATATTTATAGGATGCTTTCTGCTACAAGAAATAGGCTTAAATACGTATGAAAAAACCTCAATGAGATATTGAGGTTTTTTTATACATTTGCGATAGTTTTATCAGTTTTGCTGATCTTTTTGCCGCTGTATATCTTTCTGATCTTTCACGTTTTGTTGCCGCTGTTGATTTGGTATATGGTGTTGGTATTGGTGGTTTTGTTGCTGTTGTTGATCCTGTTGGTTTTGCTCGAATTGTTGTTCTTGCTGTTTATTTTGGCGATCTTGATCAATCTCTTGTTGCCGGTGTTGATCATTTTTTTGATTAGCCATATTAATTGTCCATTCTTTAATATGATTCATTTTTACATTTACATACTTATCATTATAAGGCTACCTCCTTCATGTGACATTTCCTTTCATTGTAAATTTTATGATTGAAGATAAAAATATATGACTAATAAAGATGCAGTTATTTGAATTTCCTAAAAATAGAAATTACATTGACTACTTGATAAAACAAATTTTATTTTAGATTCATAGATTAAAATGCTTTTCTTTCACCCCAACCCCAACAAAAAATACTCAAGCAACCTCTCCCGTTCATCTGGTTTACTCGGGTCTAAAAGCTGAACCATTGCTCCATCAATCACAAACAAAAATATGTGCGCATCTTGTTTTGAAGCATTTGCGTTAGTTGTTAAAAGCAGATTATAAATTTCCTTGATCAACCAGTTTCGATAGTCAATTACGACCTGATACGCTTTTGGATGTGTTTTCGCAATTTCAAAAATAGCTTTAAACGACAAATGATAAAGCCCTTCTAAATCGGCATGTAAAAAGTATATTTTTCTAAGTTTTTCAACTAGCGTTAAGTCTTTTTGAACATAAATAATTGAAATTACCTCTTGTTTAAGCCCATCTTTTTGAAAGGTCAGACTCATTTCGATAAGACGTTCTTTTGAGTGAAAATAATTATAAAACGTGGCTTTCGGGATTTTTGCTGCTTCAATAATTCGGTCTACCCCGACATTGTGAAAGCCATGTTTATTAAAAAGATATCTTGCAGAATGAAGCACACTTAAAGCACGAAAGGGAAGATCTGAATGTGGCATAGTTTTACCGTTATAAAATAAATTTTTGTTGTATATAAATGAGATATAAAAAGCCTTGACCCTATTAAGGGTAAAAAAGGCATAGCAAAGCCATAAAGACTGTGCTTGGCACATCTCAAGTTTTATTGTTGCTAAGTTTTTAAACGAAATGATTTAAAGTTCGACAAGCCTAAAGGCCATCAAACCATTTAAAGATGGGTTAAGTTGTGTCAATATAGCTTTTGGCAAAGGCTGCCAAGAAATAATGAATGTGCAAAGCCAACTCCTTCAAGTATGGAGTTCTGCCGAAACATTATAAATTATGGTGGCAGAACGGAAGCAGGTTGACGGACTGGTTTGAACTCCAGCACACTCGAAAGTGTCCCACTCCCGTCCTACCGCTACGGGAGGGAACGAGGTGTGCACACAAGACTGTTCCTCAGAAGAAATAGTCCTGATGTGGTTCAAATATCGGTCCGTCAAAACCGACTGGCAATGTAGGCCAGCCCGCAAATGGTAATCTGCAATATTTAAGGTGTCAATGTGAAATTGGCTAGAAAATATTTAATTAATTATTGTTTTTCATTTAATTACATATTTAAGGAAAACCTTAAATTTAAGCTTAACAATATAAAATAAATCTATAATCTTTTTAAAATTCTGAGCTTATTGGCGTGTTCGTAAATTTGACCTCCTCTACAAAACATTTCTTGCACTCTAGCTATTTTTATGTATGATTGAGTAATCACTCAATTAATATATTTGTGTATGGCTCGTCCTCGTAGTGAAGATAAACGTAATGCAATTTTAAGTGCTGCTATAGAAACATTGGCAGAGCTTGGCGAACGTGCGTCTACCTCAAAAATTGCTAAAGTCGCTGGCGTGGCAGAAGGCACTTTATTTACCTATTTTAGTAGCAAAGAAGAGTTGCTTAATCAGCTCTATCTTTCACTGAAGGCTGAATTACGTCAGGTCATGATACTCAATTACCCTGATCACTCCGATTTGCAAACACAAATGTCTCATATTTGGCAAAGCTATTTGGACTGGAGTTTAGAAGCTCCACTCAAACGCAAAGTAATGGCACAGCTTTCAACCTCTGAACAAATTACCGAACAAAGCAAACAAATTGGTATGCAAACCTTTTGCGATCTGACCCAAAATATTCAAGAACATATTAATGGTGGAACACTACGTGACTACCCACCGTTATTTATTGCTTCAATTTTGGGGGCACTTGCGGAAGTCACACTGAATTTTATTGCCCAAGACCCTTCTCAAACCGAGCGTTATCGCAAATCGGGTTTTGAAGCATTTTGGCATGCAGTTTCAATATAAATAAAAGATAAGGACCTACGGCGTCCTTATTTTTGAACCAATTAATGAGTGAGTAAATACTCATTTATATAGATATTAATAAGTACTCTTAAAGTTCTTATTTGCAAATATAGGTTTATTCCACTAAAGGAAAAACAAGATGACTATTTCAAACACAACAGACTTGCCTTCTCCCTTAATGCCGTCACAGCAACACGACGGCAAATTTAGAAATACACGTCCGAACCAGCACAAGCCCTCTTTTGGTAAGTCGCTTCAGTTGATGTGGAAGTTTCTATTTAACAAACCGAAAGATACGGTTCCAAACAAACAAATTCCAGTTTTAAGCTTGTCGAAAGAACAACTTCTTAGTGCGCCTGACCGCTCTCTCTTTCGTCTGGGGCACTCGACCATTTTGTTAAAATTGCGCGATGAGTTTTGGCTAACAGACCCTGTTTTTTCGGAGCGTGCATCACCTTTTCAATGGATTGGGCCAAAACGTTTTCACCAACCGCCAATCAGCATTGCCGAACTACCGCCAATTAAAGGCGTGATTTTGTCGCATAACCACTACGACCACTTGGACTACCACGCAGTAATGCAACTTAAAGACAAAGTTGAGCATTTCATAACACCGCTTGGTGTGGGTGACGCTCTGATTAAATGGGGCATTGCAGCAGAAAAAGTTCAACAACTCGACTGGTGGGACACCACACATATTGATGGTTTAGAACTGGTTGCCACCCCTGCACATCATTTTTCAGGCCGAAGCTTGAGTGACAGTAATGCAACGCTTTGGGCATCGTGGGTAATTATTGATAATGATCTACGTGTATTTTTTAGTGGTGACACGGGATATTTTGATGGCTTTAAAGAAATCGGAAATCGATATGGGCCCTTCGATCTTACAATGCTTGAAACTGGAGCTTATGACCCAGAATGGCCAGATGTACATATGCAGCCCGAGCAAACGTTACAAGCACATATCGATCTAAAAGGACGTCATTTGTTACCTGTGCATAACGGTACTTTTGATTTAGCACTTCATGCGTGGGACGACCCGTTTGAACGAATTGTAGATTTGGCTAAGCAAAAAGATCTAGGCATTAGCACACCACAAATGGGGGAAGTACTCAATCTAAACGAGCCAAATGTCGAAAATTATTGGTGGCGTTCGTAAGTTTGAAGAAATTATTTGGAGAGTAAAAGAATGCTTTTGCTCTCCAATCTTTAAATTTTAACTTGTCTTATGTGCCTTCCAAGGAAACTTAATTGTGCACAAAACAAAAACCAGAAATAAAAATTGGGAAATATACATATAGTTGAGCAAGTCTCGCCCCACTTTTAATGTAATCCAAGTGTTGTGAATGACATCACTAAATATAATAAGAAAAGTTAGAATTAAGCCGATACGAGGTCTATAAAATAGAAGAATTGCTGCAAGTGGATCAATAAACGTTAAAGATGTCCAATAAATACAGGTAAATAGTGGTGCATTGTTATAGTCCCAAAACAAACCGTGCATTAGAACTGTTTGTAAATGGTTGAGCCCTGCACCGATAAGACAAAGTGCATAAATACATCTAATAATAAATTCAGTTTTCAAAACAACTCTCTTATTCATTCATCATGCTATGTAAAAAAAATATTTTTATTCAGATAAAGCTATTCAATATTTTAATTGAAACAATATACATAAATATAATTTAAAAGACTCCATAAATAAATGATAAATGCCTATCCCCTTTTCTCTATCTTACTTATAAGTTGTGAACCACCTCATTAAACATCTATTAGACATTTCTACGCTCAAGAGAACTAAATAAATTTTTTATAAATTATTGAAATCTTTTTTATTTATTAAAACTTAAATTATTCAAATAGATAAATTAATAATTCACACTTTAATAGAGCTTATTTAAAACTAGGACTAACTTTGTCTTAGTTTTATTGTTGACTACAAACACAGACCGAGTTAGTCTGTGTTTGTAATTGATCAATTATGAAATTAAATGGCTTATATCACTAGTAGCGTCGAGTATGCGATTCACTGTCTTCTTTTTCTTGTGAACAATGAAGATAAACCTTTGAGTAGTAAGGATCTGGCTGAATTACAAGGAGTCTCTCCAAGTTTTATGGCCAAGATTTTTCCTAAACTTGAAAAGGCAGGTCTCGTTATTGCTCAAGAAGGTGTTCGTGGTGGGTATTTACTCGCTCGATCCGCTCATGAAATCAGTTTTTTAGATATCGTGAATGCAATCGAAGGTGAAAAACCGCTTTTTGAGTGCCAAGAAGTCCGTGGGAAATGTGCAGTCTTTAATCAGGCCCCGCCAGATTGGGCAACCAGTGGTGTGTGTGCAGTGCACGCCGTGATGTTACAGGCCGAAAAAGCCATGCGAGATGCGCTAGGTGCTCATACACTTGGCGATATTGCAGACCGTTTTGGCCGTTATGCACCCGACGTATTTTTTAGTGATGTAAATGGCTGGATCAATGAACGCATCGAAGGAAGAACAGCAAAAATGCGGAAAAATAAAATATCGCGGGACACCCCCGACTAACGAGCTGATAGGGTCTCAAACCCTAAAGTAAAACACCCCTAATCGTTTTAAACGCCTTCTCAGATTTTTCGGACAATCAGAGAAAGGATTCGCTCACCCTAAATTTTGCGATGAGCTGGAATTTGTTGTCCGAAAAATCGATCAAAAGGATAATCAAATGAGTAAGCGTATTATTATTGCAGGTTCTGGCTTTGCTGGTTTATGGGCTGCACTTGCTGCACAAAGAGCAATTCACCTAGCTTCGCAAGAACAAAACATTGAAGTAGTGATGATTTCCCCTAGCCCGAATGTTGGTATTCGCCCTCGTCTTTATGAAGCTGTACTAGAAAACATGAACCCTGATATTTCGGAGTTACTAGGCGTGGTTGGGGTTAAATATCTAGCAGGTTGGGTAAATCAAATTGATGGCGACCAACAGACTATTGAGGTTTCAACCACCGATGGCAACAAACAAACCTTAAGCTATGACCGTTTTATTCTGGCAACTGGAAGTACTACGTTTATGCCACCTATACCAGGCCTTACAGAATATGGCTTTAGCGTAAGTACCCTAGAAGAGGCTGAAAAACTAGATCAACATCTTAAAAACTTAGCCAATAAACCTTCAAATGCAGCGCGTAATACCGTGGTGGTTGCAGGTGGTGGGCTTACTGGGCTAGAAACTGTCACTGAAATGCCTGAACGTCTGCGTAGTATTTTAGGTGAAACTGATGTGCATGTAGTTTTAGTTGATTCCTCAACAGAAATTGGTGCAGCAATGGGTGACCAAGCTGCTACAGTTATTCGTGAAGCTCTTAGCGAGCTAGGTGTTGAAGGTAAAGCTGGCCTACGAGTTACAGCACTCGATGCATCAGGGGTAACACTTTCTAATGGCGAAAAAATTGAAACAGAAACCGCGATTTGGACTGCGGGCATACGTGCTAACTCGCTCACCTCTCAAATAGCAGGTGAAAAAGACAATTTAGGCCGTTTGATTGGGGATGCTTATTTACATGCACCTGAAGTAAAAAATGTTTTTGTGACGGGAGATACTGTAAAAGTTCCAACCGATGATTTAGGTAATTTTAACGTGATGTCTTGCCAACATGCCATGAGCCTAGGCCGTGTGGCGGGTTACAATGCTGCGGCAGAATTGGTTGATTTACCGTTACATGCATATAGTCAGCCAAAGTATGTGACTTGTGTTGATTTAGGCCCGTGGGGCGCTCTCTATAGCGAAGGTTGGGACCGTCAGGTTCAATTTGTTCGCGAAGAAGCCAAAAAAATTAAGCAGGAAATTAATACTGTCTGGATTTATCCACCTGCGGCAGACCGCGATGCTGTGTTTGCGATAGCAAATCCTGATTTTGTTATTGTTCCTTAAAGTTAGCTTTTCAAAATAGAACAATCCCCAAAAGTTGTAAGTCATGATTGACTTCTCTTTTGGGGATTATTTTTTAATATATAAAACCTAGGTCTTTTCTAAAGCTTCTATAATTTCTAAAGCCGTTTTTTTAGCAGAAAATGGATTTTGGCCTGTAATTAAATTTCCATCTTGAACCACATGTGGTGCAAATGGAATTAAAGCCTTTTCATAGTCTGCACCGTACTCTTTTGCTAACTCTTCGGCATTGTAAGGCACCTTTTTTGCTACCCCTGCTAAAATTTCTTCACTCCATGCAAAACCAGTTAACTTCTTCCCTTCTATAAGCCGTTTACCATTGGAAAGCCTTACATTAAGTAAGCCACAGTAGCCATGACAAACACTTGAAACAATACCGCCTTTTTCATAAATATTTTTGGTGATTTCTTGAAGTTCAGGGTTATCGAGAAAATCCCACATTACCCCATGACCACCCGTGTAATAGATCACGTCATAATCTTCCCAATGAATATCTAACGGTTTATGAGTGTTGGCCAGCAAGGTCATAAATGCCTGATCATCTTCTCTCGCTTTTACCGATTTATCGGCAACCAATGCACCCAGTGACTTTGGTTCAATAGGTGTTTTCCCGCCATTCGGGCTGACAATATCCTGAATATAACCTTGTTTTTCAAACTCATCATAGGCGTGGGTAAGTTCACCTAACCATAGACCTGTGGGCTCATCTACATCTTTATAACGTGAAACATTGGTCACGACATGTAATATGCGTTTAGACATCTTTTCACCTCATTTTTCATATTTATAATTCTGTTCATTGATTTATCAAAGCATAGAAACCTGTTACTGAAAGTGTGTGCTTAGTAAAGTTATGAACTAAAAAAAGAGGCATTCAGCATGCCTCTTTTCAAAATCTGATGTCTTTATTTTTAATTATTCACGGATAAAGGCTAATAAATCGGCATTAATAATTTCATGGTTCACCGTTAACATGCCATGCGAGAAACCTGGGTAGATTTTGAGTTGGCTATTTTGAAGCAACTCTGCCGATTTCACCCCAGAGGTTTTATAAGGCACAATCTGGTCATCATCACCATGCAATACCAAAACAGGAATCGTGATTTTCTTTAAATCTTCGGTAAAGTCAGTTTGTGAGAACGCCACAATACCGTCGTAATGTGCTTTTGCACTGCCTGTCATACCCTGACGCCACCAGTTGGAAATTATCCCATCAGATGGTTTCGCATCTGGTCGGTTAAAACCATAGAACGGCCCAGATGGAAGGTCACGGAAAAATTGCGCACGGTTTGTGAGAACCTGATTTTGTAAGTCATCAAAAACTTCTTTTGGTAAACCTTCGGGATTATTTTCAGTTTGAACCATCAATGGTGGTACTGCGCTGACAAGCACAGCTTTTGCAACATTTCCTTCACCATGACGAGCGATATAGTGAACCACTTCGCCGCCGCCTGTTGAGTGACCAATATGAATTGCATTTTTAATGTTGAGATGTTTAACCACCTCTGCAACATCGTCTGCATAGTGGTCCATATCATGACCATCCCACACCTGACTCGAACGCCCATGTCCCCGTCTATCATGAGCTACAACACGATAACCTTGTCCTAAAAAGAAAAGTAGTTGTGTGTCCCAATCATCTGAACTTAAAGGCCAACCGTGATGAAAAAATAAAACTTGGGCATCTTGTGGTCCCCAATCTTTATAGAAAATGTCTACGCCATCTTTTGTGGTTACATATCCCATCTTTGTTCTCCTGCTGAAAATCTGCTTATAGGTTCGTTATTAAGGTTTGAATATTTATATCAAGCTTAAAGTTAACTTTAAGGCCAATCATCTTAATTGTCTTTTAAAAATAAAATTTATATGAAGACTCTAATTAACTTTGTATCTTTTTAATCTTTAATTGTTTTTATTTTATTTCTTTTTAATTTCAAAGATTTTACATACCAAAATTAAAGCCTTGAATTTCAAGTTAAGTTCAACCTTATAGTTTCTAAAAAAGTTCAACTAAAAAATCGATGGACCTTTAACAAAGTTGCTAAATGAACTAGGTGCCTCGACTAGATGTCGTTGAAGATGCTCAGGTAGTAAATCTACCAACCAGACTTTAGTCATCAGTTTATCTTGCGTGCAATTGCCTTATTTAGCTTACATTTTGCTCAAGATCCTAATATTAAGTATTTCATAGATTAGAAAGCTCTCACCTTGGGCTTTTTATTTTTGAATCATTTAATTGATATTTACTAATTTCTCGTTAGTGATCTACTTGAGAGAAAAGTTACTTTTATTGCTTACCTAAAATGTAATTTTATAGCTTGAAGATTCAGAGGAACTTTTATTATTATCTTAATAATATTTAGTACAATAAAGAGATACAAGAAATGCCAAATCAATTTGATTCTGTTTCTATAACAAAAAAAGCTAATGTCTACTATGAGGGGCATTCTATTAGTCACGTAATTGAACTAACTGATGGAACAAAAAAGACTCTTGGAGTTATTCTTCCATCAGATAAGGCTTTAACATTTAAAACTCATGTGCCAGAGCGCATCGAAATTATTTCTGGGAAATGCACTGTTCAAATTGGCGATGAACCAGAAGCTACAATTTATTCTAGCGGTGAATCTTTTTATGTTCCTGAAAATAGTAAATTTAAAATTATGACAAATGAAGTGATTGATTATGTCTGCCATTTAGAGTGATTTGTGACAGAAATACTATTTTCCATCATGGCAACTTATTTGGCATTGTATAACTGTTACTCATTATAAAAGTTTATAATATTAGTATTTACATCAAATTAAATTATTGATAATAAAAGTTTTATTATTTTTACAATGAATAAATTTTTAGCTCTAAAAGCGACATCCTTCAATTATAATTTAAAACAATGATTGGATTTAAAAAAACTATTGCAAGAATATAAAAACTCTTTTAAATACAATATATTAAAAAAAATTAAATATACATCCTGCTTTTTAAAATTCACTTATTAAACTATTGATTAAATTCAACCTTCTTTCAAGTTTGATATTAATAAGAAAACTTGATAGTAAGGGATATTTACTGTGAATCAAACTCAACATCACACCACGGAAGTTGCAATTTTAGGGGCAGGACCTGTTGGATTAACAATTGCAAATTACTTAAGTAAGCAAGGTGTACAAGTTACTGTTATTGAACAATTAGATCAACTTATTGATTATCCAAGAGCCATTGGTATTGATGATGAATCATTAAGAACAATCCAATCTTTAGGATTAATTAAACAAGTTTTACCGCATACCACCCCAAATCATGCGATGCGCTTTTTAACTCCTAAAGGACGTTGCTTTGCAGATATCCAACCCATGACTCGCGAATTTGGTTGGCCACGTCGTAACGCATTTATTCAACCTCAAGTTGACCGTGTTTTACTTGAAGGTTTAGCGTTATACCCAACAACACAGGTATTTTTTTCGCGCCACTTAAATAGTTTTACTCAAGACAAAGATCACGTAACTTTAAACCTCACTACAAAAGACAAAAAACAAGAAATTATTCAAGCACAGTACCTTATTGCTTGTGACGGCGGAAATTCATTTGTACGTCGTAATCTGAACATTAATTTTGAAGGAAAAACAGCACCTAACCAATGGATTGTTATTGATCTTGCAAACGATCCATTAGCTACTCCTCATGTATATTTATGCTGTGATCCAGTTCGTCCTTACGTATCAGCAGCTTTACCACACGGCATCCGACGTTTTGAATTTATGGTAATGCCGGGAGAGACCCAAGAAGAACTTAGTAAACCTGAGAACATTAATCGTCTATTAGGAAAAGTTTTACCTCATACCGATAATATTGAAGTCATACGCCAACGTGTATATACACATAATGCACGTATTGCAGATCGTTTCCGCGTAGACCGTATTTTATTGGCAGGTGATGCTGCACATATTATGCCTGTGTGGCAGGGCCAAGGTTACAATAGTGGTATGCGTGATGCATTTAATCTTGCTTGGAAAATGGCTTTGGTCATTAAAAAAGTGGCAAGCCCTGAAATTCTTGATAGCTATCAACTAGAAAGGAAAGACCACGCGCAAGCAATGATTAATTTATCCGTTCTAGCGGGTCATGTACTTGCCCCACCGAAAAAATGGCAAGGTGTTGTTCGCGATAGTATTTCTTATGCATTGAACTACATACAACCCATAAAACGCTATTTACTAGAAATGCGTTTCAAGCCAATGCCAAAATATAATGAGGGAATATTGGCGCCATTTTCAGGAAAAAATACACCTGTTGGAAAGATGTTCATACAGCCTCATGTCCAGTTTGGAAATAAAGACAAAATTTTATTAGATGATGTCATTGGAAATAACTTTGCCATTCTCGCTTGGGGAGTCAATCCAACTTGGGGCATCTCACCCAATATTATGAAAAAATGGATTAAATTAGGCATTAAATTTATTCAAGTCGTCCCTAACGTGCAATTAGATGCACCCAATCAAACTTCTAATACAGATTTCATTACAATCGGTGATGCAGATAGTGAAATCCGCACTTGGTTTGGTCAAACAAATCAATCTATGGTGATATTACGACCTGACCGTTTTATAGCAGGTCTTGCTATTCCCCAAACGGTGAATAGTATAAGTGAAGAACTTTTTGAAAAAATGCATTTAATTAACTAAAGTTTTTTAAGCCATTCTTTTGAATGGCTTTTTTATATTAGCTAAAGTCCAGATAAAATTGTTTTTTAAGTACATCTAAAATCAAATCTATAGCTTTATTAACATGATCTTTTCGATAAGAAACATACAAACCTATCATCGGTAATGGTTCTATCGTCTTTTTAACTATAATTTTATCTCCTAATAGAGGAATCACATACTGTGGTACCAAGCTCCAACCAATTTCCATTCCGACTAAATTAACGTTAAGTAAGATATTAGTTGAGTGCTGTACAACAGTGACGTTAAGCTTAGTTTTTTTAAAGAAGTTATGAATAATTCGATAAAGTTCTGGCGATGACTCTTCATTGCAAATCACAAAATCATGTTGTTCAAAACTTTTTATACTAATGCGTTCCTGCTGAGCCTCTGGCGAATTTTTGGGAATAATTAAGGTAAGTGGCTCTTGAAATACCTGAATCGAAACCAGTTCATCTGAATCAGTTCCGTAGCGAGTAAAAGCGATATCTATTTCGCCTTTTCTAAGCGCTACTAGTTGTTCATCATCCGTAAGGCTATGAAAATCAATTGTTAATTCTGGGAAATGCGCTCTTATATTGGGCATGATATAGGGGAAGATTTTCATTTCTGCCGCTGGAACAAAACCAATATTTAATTGTTCTTGTTCAACTTTAGCAGTTTGTTGAGCCAAACTAATTGCTTTTTCTGTATGTTCTAAAATGATTAGAGCTTCTTTAAAAAAGACTTCTCCTGCTTTGGTCAGTTCAACTTTTCGCTTACTTCGTATAAAAAGCTGAACTCCTACCTCTTCTTCTAAATCTTTAATCTGCTGACTAAGAGAAGGTTGCACCGTATGCATACGCATTGCTGCCTTAGTAAAATTCAGCTCTTCAGCAACCGCAACAAAGTAGCGTAAGTGACGTAATTCCATGTCATATCCTAATTATTGTCTTTCCATCTTTATTACATATCCAACGATATAAAAACAAAGTCATTATCGTAAGGAATGCACACAACTGGTAAGTTTTCTCATAGCCTATTTGGGCAATAATTAATCCTACCAAAACTGAACCAATGGCCATTCCGAAATCAAATAAAGTAAAAAAGGTTGAAACAGCATGCCCTATTCTCTTTTTCTCAACCGATTGTATTGCCATGGTTTGAAAAATAGGGAAAAGGGATCCGTATCCCATTCCTATGAATACTGCCGCCAACCAATAACCCCACTGAGTTTGCATCCAACTAACTAAAAATAAGCCTATTGAAAAAAGGATAAATGAAGGGTAAACCACGGAATTAGCCCCTCTTTTATCATAAGAGTAACCTACCCAAGGGCGTACTATAATCATTGATATTGCAAAGATAATAAAAAATATGCTGGTCGCCGCTAATAAGCCTTTTGTTTCACTATAGACACTAATAAAGCTCATAATGCTTGAATAAGACATTGCAGTAAATAAAGCAATAACGCCGATAGAGATCACCCTTTTTTCAAAGATATCGTCAAATGTAATACTCCGCTTTGCAGAGATGATCTCCTTATCTTTTAAGGAAGAAACGGGAATAAGAAAACAAAAAATTAAACCTAAACAAACAATGAATGCTAAAAAGGCAAATAAATTATAAAAGCTTGTGTAACGTATCGTAGCTAATGCAATCATTGGCCCAAAAACAACAGCCAGATTCGTAGACATTACGAAATATCCCATACCCTCGCCCTTTCTATGCTCAGGTATAAAATCATTCACTATAGGCACTATTACTGTCGTCAAAATGCTAAACCAGATCCCATGCACACAACGAATAAACAATAAAAGCCATAACTGATTTGCCCATAGATAACTTAATGCCAGAAGTGCAAATAATAATGCCGAACCTCGTAAGGCATATTTTTTACCTAACCGATCAATAATTAAGCCAGAAAAAGGACGAGTGATAATAGATGAAACCAAAAATAAGGTTAACGCCAAACCAGCCTGACTGATTGAACCGGATAATTCTTTTAAAATATAAAGTGGCAATATTGTGAGTAATGCATAGTAATAAATGAATAAAAAAAGATTGTTCAATACACACAGAATAAATGAACGATTCCAAAGCTTTTCCTTGGTAACTGAATACATTTTTCTTACTCAATATAGATGATTAGTAAAACCGTAATTCGACTCATATGCTCGATATAGTTATGAACTTACTAAAACATTCGGATGATCAAATTTGAAATTTCACTCAAATAATGCCAAATATGAAAAAAGCTCCTAAATATGAGCTTTTTTCATTGTGGTATTGAAATTATTGGGCCTGATGTAATTTGCGAATCACTAAAAGCATCAGTAATGCCGAAATGATAATTCCAGGGATGGCAGCAGAAATTACGCCTGTAGCACCGCTTCCCATCGCGAGTAATTGTCCAGCAATCGCAGGGCCTAACATTGCACCAATACGCCCAACTGCTGCGGCACTGCCTACACCAGTTGCCCGAATCTCTGTTGGATATACAATGCTACCGAATGCATATAAAACGCCTTGCCCACCAATTGTAAATGTTCCCATTAATGCTGCCGCTGCATACATCGCAGTAAGACTATCGGCTCCATTCAAACTAAATAAACCAGCTAAAATACCTATGTACATCAATATAATGACATAAGCTTTATTCCAGCGATCAATCAAAATACCCAAAACAACCGTACCTATTGCAGCTCCCATTTGGAAAAAGACTTGAGCTAAACTACCTTGTTGACGAGAGAATCCCAACTCCATAAAGAGAGATGGCAACCAACTCAACATGATGTATACAACCATCAAGGTAAAAAAATAGCTTGCCCAAAGTAATAGTGTCTGCCCTGCATAGTTATTTCTAAATAGATTTTTAAAAGAGCTTTCTATGCGTGTAATAGATTTATCTTGAAATCTAGTTTGTAAAAACTCCCGTGACTCTGGTAAAAATTTGATCATAAGTGGAAGTACAAGAAGAGGAACGATTCCACCAACATAAAAAATTGTTTGCCAATGTCCACTTACATCGTAGGCTGCTAGTAATGACACCAATATGGCTCCTATTGGCATACCACAATACATCAAACCTACAGCACGCCCACGATTTTCACTAGAAACAGCTTCTGAAACTAGAGCAATTAAATTTGGCATTGCAGCCCCTAATCCAGCTCCTGCTAAAAAACGTACCAACAGCAACATATAGAAACTATTTACCCAAACGGTGCAAAGGGTAAATACTGCAAAAATAGCGACAGCCCCGATTAACACCATCTTACGGCCAATGCGGTCTGCATAACGTCCACCAATTAATGCACCGGGTAATAACCCCAATATTCCGACACTAAAAAAAATACCGAGTTGAGAGCTATCCAGACCAAAAGATTCTCGAATACCTACAGCAGCGATACCTGCTGCCTGAATATCAATCCCTTCAATCACAGCAATTAAAAAACAAATGACGATCGTAATAATAGAGTGCTTATTTCCTGCACGGTCCATAGAAAAATCCTTTTCTACTAGTTTAAAAAATCATTCACCATCATTTCTTAACTGCTTTTATTTCTAAATTAGCCTTAAGTTCTATAGTTTCATAAAAAAATTAAAAAATATTTACTACATTTCACTTAAATACTTTAGTCTTATAGAAACAACCTATAATAAAATTAAAATAAACATATATTTCAATTATTTAAATCACAAAAGTAAAATTTAAAATCCAAAAAACATATTAATCACTCAACAAAAATCAAATCTATTAATAGCTAAAAATTATAATGCAGTTCAAATTAAGTATTAATAACATCCACTTATGGAAAATATTTATGATTAACCATAAAAAAAACCGCCATATAATCATGACGGTTTTTATTTTCAATATTAAATAGGCTTTTAGTATAACAACCCTAATTAAATTAATTTGCGTAATTCAATAGACACATCTAGCAACTTTTCTTTATCAAAGGCGCTAGAACTAGAAACCAATTTTTTTAAATGCCTAACATCACGCGCCTGATTGACTGCAATACCCGCTACAACAATACCTTGGTCTAAGCCAAATAAGGTGAATCCAACATTTTTGTCTTCTTGCGGATTCATATTGCCTCGTATATGCCATTCTTTTGCAGACATATCGCCAACGAATTGAAAGTTAATATCATATTGATCTGTCCAGAACCATGATGGATTAGCTTTAGGTTGCGCTAATCCCATGACATGACGAGCAAAAGTGCCTGCTTGATTATTGGCATTTTCCCAAGTTTCAATACGGGCATAATTACCATCTGCACGCAACTGAGTTGCTACATCACCAGCAGCATAAATATCTGGATGAGAAGTTTGGCAGTTTTCATTCACTTTAATGGCAAAGTCGACGTCTAAACCAGCATCTATGGCCAATTGAGCATTCGGTACAATCCCAATGCCATAAACAACAGCGTCGGCAATCAGCTCTTCACCACTTTCCAATATTACAACTATCTCTTCTCCACGTAAGGAAACATTGGCAATTTGCACATTTAAGTGAATATCTACCCCTCGATTGCGGTGTTCATCAAGTAAAAATTGGCTAATAATTGCTGGTGAACGCCCCATAATCATTGGACTTTGTTCAATTAAGGTCACCTGACAATCTTTAAACCGAGCACTTGATGCTAATTCAAGACCAATAACCCCACCACCTACAAGCAAAATGCGCTTCCCTGCTTGAAAGACTGGAACCAAAGCTTGTGAATCCTCCAAATTTCGCAGGGTATAAACATGTTTACCAACTGCATCTAAAATTGGAAGACGACGAGGAGCCCCACCTGTCGCGAGTAATAACTTGTCATAGTGAATACTTTCACCATTTTTCAAAATCACTTGATATTGTTCAGGCTCAATGCGTACAACCGCATTGCCTTGAATGGCTTCGACACCTAAATCTTTCAATTTTTGTTGTGACAGAATTTCAATTTTGGTCTGTTCAGGCCTTAAAATCATATCTTTAGATAAAGGAGGACGCTCATAAGGCAGATGTGATTCATCTCCAATCAAAATGATTTTACCGTCGTATTTGTTATTACGTAGTTCCAGAATAGCACTTGCACCTGCCTGTCCAGCACCGATGATGACAATAGTTTGAATATTCATCGTTTTATCCTTTATTTCAGCTCGGCAGATACAATGCCAAAACCAGCAATCCATTCACTGATAGGTTCATAGCAATGTAAGGTCATCTCATAATCGCCAACAGCTTCTAATGCCGCAAAAGCAGCCATCCATGTACGAACTTCTTGCCCACCACGCCCACCTTCACGGCGAATTTCATCTTCAGTCATATTTTCAAGCGCAGCAAAGTCTGCATTTTTTAATTTTTCCAATAACTGTTCATCCCATTCAGGATTAAGCGGAACAGATACGCTCTTGTCACCTGCTGCCAAACGCTGTCCCACTGAAATGATTTTGGCCTGACGCGTATTACGAGCTTCAACAGTTGGGTTACGTCCGGCAATGAGAAACTCTTCAACTTCTGGTGGTGCAGAGCCCATTTGAGGGGTTGGTGGATCGTGTGAAAGTCCACCTGTGCCCAAAATCAATATACGTTCATTTTCTAGATTAATTGAGTTGATGAAAGCCCCAACCGCTCGTCCTAAAGCAATAGTTCGTTTTGTCGTAGGCATTGGTGCAGCAGCACCATTAATAAATATTGGAATGGTTGGGTAGCGATTAAGTTGACCATCACATAAAAAATGCAGCGGTTGGGTTACGCCATGATCTGCTTGCATACGATATGAATATGCAACATCCACACCTTCATCAAGTACACGTCGAATTAAACCTAATGCTGTGTTTTCTGGCACATTGAGCTCACCCGGACCATAATTCCAATCACCTGCCGCCGTCGCACGTACACCCACGCAAAAACTCGGCATCAGGTCATAAAAGAAGCCGTTAAAATGATCGGGCCCAAAAGCAATAATTAAAGTGGGGTCGTATGCTTTGACCTCTGCTGCCAGTTTTTCAAAAGTATGACGCACCGTTTGTTCTTGTTGTTTTTCTGCCGGAGATGCAAATTCCATTAGCGGGCTATGAGAAGCACAAATAAGTTTAACAGTCATGATTAGCTCCGAAATAAGACAGTTTTTAGCTGTCTTATTAGTCCATTAATATCGGATTAAAATTAAGCATCAAAAAAACCAGCGTTCGCTTGGCGTAAGCCACGAATTCCCAAACCACAGTCAGCATTTATAAAAACGCCAGATAATGGACGGTTATTTTGACGAGATGCAAGCAATACATAAGAACCAGTCATGTCTTCTGGTTCTGGTAAGAATCTCAATGGCATACCTTGCCCAATTTTTTGGGGATCGCGTGCATCAAGTAATCCTAGATTTTCCTGCCCAAGGGATGCGGCACCTTTTACATTGACATTCATGCCAGATGGAGCAACCGCATTCACACGCACTTTCGGTGCCAGCTCATAGGCCAGTTCACGCACTAAACCTACACCAGCATGTTTTGATGCGGTATAAATTGGACCACCACCAGATGAATAAAACGCTGAGTTAGATAAGGTAAAAATCATCGAGCCTTCAGTTTTGAGTAACTCATCTAAAGCTGCTTTTGCACCAAGCAAATAACCCTTCGTGTTAATACTCATGATTTCATCAAAGGCTTTATCTAACTGTTCGCCACTCATGTTAACGATGTCGGCATAATGATCCCAAATACCAGCGTTACCAATAAAACAGTCCAGTTTTCCAAAACGTTCTACTGTGGCCTGCACAGCACGAACGTTATCCTGAAAATTAGCCACATCTCCATTAATCGCAACAATTTTGTCACCATAGCGTGCAATCAATTCATCTATTTTTGCTTGAGACCGTTGCAACACACCAACATGTGCACCCTCTTGCAAAAAGCGCTCAACCAACGCAAGCCCTAGTCCCGAACCACCACCAGTAATTAGTGCAACTTCACCCTCTAGCCAGCCCATCATTACGCTCCTGCCATTTCTACATAGAGTGCACCATCTTCAATCACGACAGAGAATGTCTGAATCGGATCAGTCGCTGGTACACATTGTGGTACGCCAGTTTTCAAACAAAAACGTGATGCATGAAGTGGACATTCAACCGTGCCATCATCTTCCAAGTAGCCTTCTGACATAGAAGCATTACCATGACTGCATTTATCATTCATGGCAAAAAATTCACCATTGAAATTGAATACAGCGAGTGCAGCAATATCACCTACATTACAATCTACTTTCAGCGCTTCGCCTTCATCCAACTCATCAATCTGACAAACGAAAATCTTATTCATTAGAAAAACACCGTAATATTGTGAGAAATCAAAGTCGCTTGATCGAGGGTGATATCGCGTTTAGCAATTTTCCAACCTAAACTACTGCTATCATCTTTTCGAATCAGATCAACTCGTTTACCAACATAGGTCAATACGTCTTTTTCTTTTTGCGAGCGATAAAGCAAATAATTACTAAAAACTTGATATTCATTTGCTTGCGCAGTTGCTTCGACCCGAATATTAGTAATCAAGTGACGAGTACGTGATGGCGGTTCTTCGGACCACGACATCCCTGTTTCTAATTTTGCTACGCGACGCTCTAGTACAAATTTGTCGTCGTGATAAATCCATGTTGATGGTGGTGCAATACATTTACGACGATCACGTGTTTGCGCATTTGTCGTCGTTTTGAGCGTATATAAAATATCTTCGCTTAAGATGTCCAACCAATCACGGAATTTCCAGTCATCTAACAACTGTGCTTCTGCATATAGAAACTGACTAATGTCGTGGTGAAGTTCCAATCCAATAGAACGCCATACTGGCTGTGGTTTTAATGAGTTAATGATCTGGTTCATTTCACAAGCTCCTTCTCATCCTTTTTAGCCGCTTTGTTCAAAAGCTCTTGCTCATAAGCCTCATCTGCCCGTTGTACGTCTTCCCATTTTTCATGCATCAACAGGTTTGCCCAATGACGATACATGCCACGTGCAGCTGTTTCAGAAAAAACATGGTTAGTAATACCGGGGATACCATCTTCACGGTATTTTTCATTACCAAGGCCCATTTCCATAATGAGTTTGCTTTTTCGCGCTTTATAACCACGTAACACTTTCTGGATCTCAATCCAGTTTTCACCATCGTCTGCTTCAGCAAAACCAGCTGGGCCAAATGCTCGGCAAGCATTCAACTCCATCGCTTCTTTGATGTGCTGCGGCGCTGCTTTGTCCGTGATACAGAATGCCCAAACTTCAGTTTTATCTGGTCCACGTGGATGCCAAATGCGCATCGTCGTCATACCATTCAGCCAAGACAAAGTTGGGAACATGGTGTTATGGCCTGCCAAACGTAAAGCACGAGTGTCACCCAAACGCTCTTTGGTTTCTTCATAGGTTTCGCGGAAGTAATCTGCTACTTGACCATCAACCCAGAAATTAGCATCTGGTTTTTCGGTCAGAAAGAAACCTGAACCATGACCACGTTGACCATATTGCACACAACTTTCTGCTGTTTCCCAAACTGGACGTGCCGTTTGTGCTGTACCTAATGCTTTAGAAGCATCATCATTTGGTTTACCACCTAAAACTTGTACTGCAGAGGCATGCGAGTACGGCGCGTGGTATTGATCAGAAGCAAACTGTTCTGCTGCAAATTTCCAGTTGCAGTTAATTTCCCATTTATGAATGCCACCAATGACTTCCGAGCCACCTTCACGGCGGTCAATCATTGCATCGAGATACCAAGCAATATCACCCATATAATCAAGTAATTCGGGTGTGTCATCTGCCCAACAACCAAAAACCAAACCTTTATAGCTTGCAACACGCGGAACCTCTTGCAACCCCCATTGTTCTTTACAAGCCCCATGTGGAAAAGCGATACCTTCCAATGGAATATCTTTAAGAGAACCATCAATACCATAGGACCAGCCATGATATGGGCAGGTAAACGCACGCGTATTACCACAGTCAGCATAGCTAACCCGCATAGAACGGTGACGACATTGATTTAATAATGCTTTAATAGAACCGTCTTTTTGACGCGTAACAATAATTGGGTCCTCACCCATATACGTATTGAAAAAGTCGCCTGATTTTGGAATCTGGCTTTCGTGACAAAGAAATAACCAACAACGTCCAAAAACACGCTCTAACTCTAGTTCGTATAATTGTGGATCTGTATAGATAGTTGGCGAGATACGTCCATTTTGTGCATCGACTAAAGCATCGATTTCACACACTTCAATTTTTCCATTCATGAGAAGCACTCCTGCTGCCGCCAAAAACGCACAACATAAAATTCAATTTGAATGGATAATGATTTTTTAACTGTTTTAAGTGAAATATTTTATTTGTTTCAAATTAGACTTTTTATGAATTATTCATTATAGATTTTAAATATTAAAATTAAGTTCGACTGATACTGATCAGTGGTTTTATAAACGGATTTATGGTTTTCAAGCATTTAGCATATTTTATTAACTATCCAACGTTAATAATAGGATTTTGGGATCACAACTGATATGGAATTACGTCATTTACGCTACTTTGTAATGGTGGCTGAAGAACTCAACTTTAGTAAAGCTGCACTTCGCCTCTACACAGCTCAACCATCATTAAGTCAACAAATTAAAGACCTTGAGGATGAGGTTGGCGTTACATTACTACATCGCACTAAACGTAAAGTTGAACTCACTGAAGAAGGTAGTGTATTTCTTGAACAAGCCCGTCTGACTTTAGCTCAGGCGGACAAAGCAATTGCAATGGCTCGTCAAGTTTCAAAATTTAAAAAACAACAACTGACCATTGGTTTTGTTCCAGTAGTAGAAATGAAAGTTTTCCCGTGTGTTCTTCCGAGTTTACGCATACAAAATCCAAACTTAAAAATTGAATTACGGAGCATGAATAATACCGAACAAATGGAAGCCTTAAAGAAAGGTGAAATTGACATTGCCTTTATGAGAGATAACTTAAATAACGATGAGATTCAGAGTCAGTTTGTATTACGTGAACCTCTGATGCTATTGCTTCCTCGAGATCACCCACTTGCTCAGTACGAGCGTATTCCAGTGAAGCTTTTAAATAATATTGATTTTATTATCCCATCGTCAGAACAGTCGTCGATTTTACATAATACAATTCTTAATTTTGCTGAACTTCATAAAATTAAATTTAATATTGTGCAAACTGCTCATAATATTTTATTTAACATTAATTCAATAGGGATGGGATTAGGTTGCGGGATCTTGCCTAGCTATATAGAGCCGCTCACTTTAAATAATATTGTCACTAGACCTGTTGATGTCGATCTACCTTTTTTAGATTTATTTGTAAGCTATCGCAAAGACGCAGAATCTTCTGGGGTTAAAGAATTTATGGATTTATTAAGTAAAGTTTTTTACTTAAATATTAACCAGATCTAACTTATCTTATTTAATACAAAAGTCTAAGATAAAATGACAGGGCTCAGCAAAAAACCAAATTTTTTAATTTAAATACAGGAAGAATAATAATTTATCCTTCCTGTATTTTTTATATTTTATTTAACATCATGTACTGCTAAATATTGTTTAATAATCTGGTTAAATTCTTGTGCTCTTTCAACTTGCGACCAATGACCACATTGACTAAAAATATGTGCATCAGCATAAGGTACAATATTCAAAATATCCCATGTACGAGATACAGGAATAACTACATCTTGCACACCATGAATGAGTAGTACAGGAACTTGAATCTCTTTCATCTTTTCAAAATCAAGCGGGAACTCAAAACGGTCACGGTCTCGTGCACCAACAACATCCATCAATCGATCCGAAGCGTAGTCATTTTTTGCTGAGTCAAAACGAACTTTAACCAATTCATCTGTGACTAAAGACTTATCGACCACAAACATTTCTAAAGTTTTACGGATACCAGCTTCTGTCAATTCAGGATTAGCATGTGCTTTAAGTGCTGCCGTCTGTTTAGCACCACCCGTTCCCATTGATACAATACCCAGTACACGCTCAGGGTAATCCAATATAAACTGGAATGCTAACCAACCACCTAAAGAATTACCTACTAACCAGGTTTTTTCAATTCCTAAAGCATCTAATACACGGACTGCATGATCTACCCATGCACGGATACCGTAAGCTGTGCCTTCTGCAACAACAGTTTGTCCATAACCAATCGAATCAATAGCAATACAGCGTGCCTGCTCAGCAATTTGTGGTAAGTTCAACCACCAGTTTGCTGCTGCTGAAACACCAGTACCCGAACCATGTAAAAATAAAATTGGAGTACCTTCTCCAAGCTCATGATAATGAGTAAGCTCGCCTGCTGCTGTTTCAATCCATTTGTCTTCCAAACCAAAAAATGGATCTGTTTTATATTCGGGGATTTGTACTGTGCCCATGTCATTCCTCTTACAATTTATACAGCTCAACTCAAGATTAAGCTGCTTTTAGTAGGCCAAATTTTAAATGTTTTACTCACCCATCTTACCTGTTCACAGCGCCTAAACTGATACTTGTTTACGATGATATGATACAAAAAAAATATTAATAACCATTTGTTATTTAAACAAATATTTAAAAGTATTTAAAATTTATAGGTGTATGTCGTTGCAATACGATGTTCCTGCAAATCGCTTGCTTGGCCTGCAATATTGTCGAAGTTCACATCGATATACATCCACTGAAAACCCAAGCCTTTTAACTTCCCTTCTGGCACTACGTAATTCAGAATAAAGTTGAATTCATCTTCTTTTCCTTTGCCTGTTAATGCACTTGATTCATAAGCTGAATCAATGCCCCAACCATGCCAATATTTTGCAGTGGTTTTTAAACCTTTAATGCCAAGATCACTAAAATCATAGCTATAAGCCACACCCACCGATTTTTCATCTTTACGGATAAAGCTCGCAACTGACCAGTTATCCAAATAAGGCTGAGGTACCCAACCTGCGAGGGATGGGAAATATGGTGCGCCAGTTGCTGCACTCGGGTTGCTACCATGGTCACCAAACATTTGCTGATAAGATAAACCTACGCTGTGTGAGCCATAAGTTAAGGTTGAGCCTATAGACAATGCCTGATTATCAATATCACCATACAAGGCATCTCCCGACTCTACATTGTCGAAAAAACGTATGTGTGAATCGACTTTTAACTTGTCATAATTGTTTTTATAGTTCACACCCAAGTAATTTTGACGATAGATATTCGTCACATCGCCATAAAAGTAACTTGCAGACCAGTTTTTATTTAATTGGTAATCTATGCCCGCAACATACATCCCATCAGTTTTACCATCATTATTTAATGCTTTAGGCCATAGACCAAAATCCATTGGCTGATTTTCATAACGGGCATTGATACTATCCAAATAACCTAACGTTAATTTGATGTTTTTAAGATCTTTTGATTCTAGCCATACCCCATTATAAGTGGTCAATAATTGACGTGATGGATCAAAATGAATTACTGGTGTTACAGGTAAAATTTCACCAATTCGTAATTCAGTTTGGCTGATTTTCGCTTTAAGAGTTGCTCCTATTTTTCCAAACTGGCGCTCTTGTTTTCCTGCGCCTGTACCAGAAATTCCACTATACGGCAGAACCCAATCGGCATTACGGTCACGACCATCCAGACGCACAGCGTACTGTGCTAACACATCAACACCGAGTTGTAACGCCCCAAACTCTGCATAGCCCGATTTTGCATCCAGTGTCACAGCTTGCGACCAACTCCCCCAATTTTTTGCAGGGGTATCATCATACTGACGATCTAAATAGAAGTTTTTAAATTTAAGCTGAACCTGACTATCTTCAACAAAACCAGCATGTGTGCCAGTAGCCCCTATTGTTGCTATTGCGCAAGCCATTGCGATCCATAACGTTTGACGACGCATTGCGTACTTCCTTTCAATCAATCCATGAAACCAAGCCCTATCATGCTCAACTCTATTTTTATGAAAAATTCGACTAGAGTATTAAGATATTTTTCTTTTTAAACTCAATGCTTTAAAAAAATGTTACTTTTCCAGTAATGAGGATTTTTAACAGATCACTAAAAACGATTAATCATCTCCTAAAAACCAGAATAAGCATTTGTTATATATCTATTTTTTATTAAAATGGCTTTATTTTAATTCGCTATTTTTAATTTTCTAATCGTTTTTTTATTTAAATAGAAACACATCCAATCAAAAATAATATCTATCCATTTATAGAAAATAACGCTTATATCCAAGTTATTTCATCTAGATCAAATCATTAGATATAAAAAAGCACTCTCGTGGAGTGCTCTTTTTCATTTTTAAAAAAACTTATGCGCTCATTACTTTCGCTTTTGACATGGTCAAGGCAAGATCTTCAATCATATCCTCCTGTCCCCCAACCGTACCACGGCGACCAAGCTCTAATAAAATTTCACGTGCAGAGACGCCATATTTAGCTTCGGCACGTTTTGCAAACAACAAGAAAGATGAATATACACCTGCATAACCTAACGTTGCTGCATCACGATCGGCACGAATTGGGTTTAGCATCATTGGAATCACAAGATCTTCTGCAATATCCTGTACTTTAAACAAGTCTACGCCTGTTTCTATTTGCATACGATTTGCAACAGCAATAAATAATTCAAGCGGCGTATTGCCTGCTCCAGCTCCTAGACCAGCTGCCGCCAAGTCGACCCGAATTGCGCCAGCGTCAACCGCAGCAACAGTATTGGCAACGCCCATACCCAAGTTATGGTGACCATGGAAACCTAACTCAATACTGCTATCAAGTTCTTGACGAAGTAACCCAACCCGATCGGTAACATCTTGTGGCAACATATAACCAGCAGAGTCAGTGACATAAATACAGTTAGCACCGTAAGACACCATTTTTTTTGCTTCTTCTAGCAAATGTTGTGGCGATGCCATATGTGCCAACATTAGAAAGCCAACTGTGTCCATTCCCAATTTTCGTGCGGCAGTAATATGCTGTTCAGACACGTCTGCTTCTGTACAGTGTGTTGCAACACGAATGGTTGAAACACCAATCTCATGTGCCATTTTCAAATGATCAACTGTTCCAATGCCAGGCAATAACAACGCTGACACTTTGGCATTTTTCATGCGTGGCACAACAGCAGATAAATATTCTTCATCTGTTGCAGCAGCGAAACCGTAATTAACGGAACTACCCCCTAAGCCATCACCATGAGTCACTTCAATTAATGGCACACCCGCTTCGTCTAACGCGGTTGAAATGGCAATCATTTGCTCAACTGTAGTTTGATGACGTTGTGGATGCATACCATCACGTAAAGTCATATCATGCACAATAATCTTAGACATACGGTTTCTCCTTAAACAACTTCAGCTTTTTGATTAGATAAAACGCGTTCTGCAAACATTTCTGCAGTACGTGCAGCTGCCGCAGTCATAATGTCAAGATTACCTGCATATTTCGGTAAATAATCGCCTAGGCCTTCTACTTCAAGAAACATAGAAACACGATTACCATCAAATACAGGTCCATTCACCAGTTTGTAGCCGGGTACGTACTTTTGTACCTCTTTGATCATGGCATTGACTGATTCCGTAATTGCAACTTGGTCAGGTTCTCCATCAACTAAACAATGTACTGTGTCGCGCATCATTAGTGGTGGTTCAGCCGGGTTAATAATAATGATGGCTTTACCTTGTTTGGCACCACCAACTTTTTCAATTGCTCCAGCAGTTGTACGGGTAAATTCATCAATATTTTTACGCGTACCTGGCCCAACCGATTTAGTCGAAACCGTTGCAATGATTTCGGCATAGTTAACAGTCTGTACCCGTGAAATTGCCGCGACCATTGGAATAGTTGCTTGCCCACCACAAGTCACCATATTCACATTGGGTACTTCACCCGCATCCAACAAAGCTTCCAAATTCACTGGCGGAACACAAAATGGACCAATTGCCGCAGGAGTCAAATCAATCATTAACACCCCAAGCTCATTGAGCTTGCGACTGTTCTCTGCATGCACATATGCTGAAGTTGCATCAAAAGCAATTTTGATATCATCTTCAAGTACGTGAGGTAATAAACCGTCAACCCCTTCAGCCGTGGTTTTTAAACCCATTTTTTCAGCGCGAGCCAATCCTTCGGAAGTAGGATCAATTCCAACCATCCATACTGGCTCCAAAACTTCACTACGCTGCAATTTATACAACAAATCTGTTCCAATATTTCCTGGACCAATTAAGGCACATTTTATCTTTTTCATTTCCTTATCCTTTATTCAGCAGCAAAGCATGCAACAACTGAATTGAAGCCTTCAATTTCAACTTTAAACTCATCCCCAGGATGAGCCACCACCATTGGACCCAATGCCCCAGTCAAGACAATATCTCCTGCTTGTAATGGACGTCCGCGTCTTACCATTTCATCTGCTAACCAAACTGCTGCATTCAATGGATTAGCTAAACAAGCTTTACCAACACCTTGCGAAACGACCTCATCACCACGAGTCATAATCATTTTGCAGTTAACTAAATCAAGTTGATTAAGCTGTACTGGACGTGAGCCCAACACAAAAGCTGCACTTGATGCATTGTCAGCAACCGTGTCAATCAATGAGATTTTCCAGTTCTCAATGCGACTATCAACTATTTCAATAGCCGGTAAGGCATAGTCAGTTGCACTAATAATGTCTGCATATGTATGTCGGGCTTGGGTTAAATCCTTTTTGAGTACGAGCGCAATTTCAGCTTCAACTTTTGGCTGAATCAACTTACCCGCTGGAATGACTTCACCATCGCCATATGCCATATCAGCAAATAACATCCCAAAGTCAGGTTGATCTACGCCGAGTTGAGCTTGTACCACTTTAGAAGTGAGGCCAATTTTACGGCCTACTAAACGGCGCCCTTCCGACAGTGCACGTACAGTATTGATTTCCTGTACTGCATAAGCGATATCCACATTTGCCTGTTCACCACCGAGCTCAGTGCGAATAGGAATAATCGCAGTTTGTGATAGTTCAGCTTGTCTTAAGGCAAAAGCAACTGAATCAACAACAGCAGAATTCGACATCAATATTTCCTTAAACTGCAAAATTGAACGTATACTGCGTTACTGAAGGTATAAAAACGGAATACGGAGTTCAGGCAAAGTTAGACACAACAAATCCCTTGTATTTTCCGAGACAGCTACCTACTGGAACGTGTACATAAAACAGTTTAAGAATGGAAAAATCCCCATCTAAATGCCAATACTTATTTTGTTTCATATAATAGTTTTTATTTATAATCAGCCCACAAATGCCTTTGAAGATTAATATTAAGTATCCATAATAATTTTATTAATCCATATTTTTTTTAGAGATTAGAAAAATACTAATATTTTAGTTTTCCAATTTTATATATATTACTCTAGATAATTTCACGTTTAGACATTATTAAAAATACTCAGGTAGTGCTTAATTTACCTAATTTAATTAATTTAAAAAAATAAATAAAAAATCGTTTTAACTACGCTTGAAAGTTTACAGATAACTTTCAAGCGTAGTTAATCAGACCATTATTGATAAGTTTAACTTAGAAAACTTTTTTTACAGACACTGTAAAAGTCGAATCAATTGGATTTGAAATAGGTGCATCTGGCTCACCATTACTATACTTCTTATAGTAGCTATTTTTATCCCAAGCTTTGGTATAGGCCAACCCCGTATTCCATCCATCGCCTAAATCCTTAATAAGCTCAACCTTAACATCCTGAAAATTAGCTTCCGAGAAATTTTTAATTCTTTCATAGCCATAATGGGCACCAAAAGTCCAAGTGTCATTTATTGGCTGTGTAAAAGTTAAATCCAGATATGTTGTTCCTCTTGAATTTTTACCCTCAGGGCCGCCCATCGTCTTGGAGTTATAACCCGCGTAATCTGGGGTGTAGGTAATGAAATATTTAAGCGTTAAAGGTCCATAACCAATTTGAGGCACAATTTCGCCATAGTTATAACTGGTACTACCCGTTTCAGGTGTGCTTTCAGCTCCCGGATAATAGTAATAAAAAACTGTCATGCCAGCCGAAAACTTATCGAAAGTTTTTATATAACCTGTATAAAAATCCCACTCAACTGAAGCATCTCTAAGATAGTTAGAACTCACATTCGATGCCCAAGTACCTACAAATAATCCATTCGGATTTGCATAATCTAAACCAATCTGTAAAGCTGGCTTACCCCATGTTTGCTGGAAACCACGTGATATATATTGACTCGCGAAGGTTACATTTGCACTGTATGGAGAAATTTGTTCTTGTTCATTTAATTGTTCAGCATGTACAACACCAATAGACATAATGAGAGAAGCTAGTCCTAAAATTTTTCTCATTCAATAATTCCTTTTACATATTACCTATAGGTTTAAAGTTTTAAAATAACATGAAAATTCAATCTTAATCGTATTAAAAAGTTATAAATTCAAATTTCTGGACACTTCTTCTTCGCTATAGATCTCTTCAATACAATCTAAAATTTTAGGAATATACGAACTTTGATCCATATTGCGCATGGATAGAGAAATGGGACTATAAGCTTCTAAGTCTAAGATATTTAAGTAAGTTAGATTCTTCATTCCAATGTCACAGGCACTTTCCGGAATAATACAAATGCCCTCGCCCGATGCCACTAAACCAAGTGCCATATGGATTTCGCGGACTTCGGTGAGTTTGGCTGGAATTAAACCCAACTTGGTAAATAAAGCTTGAATGGTGGTCGAAAAATTCGGTTTAGGCGTGGTTGGATAAGAAAAAATCGTCTCATTAATGATTTGAGATAAGTAAATTCCTGAATCTTGAAATTCACTTAAAGGATGCTTTTTATGAATCGCTAATTTTAATTTTTCTTTTCTGAGTAAAAGTCTCTTAATGGCAGGATCACTAATGGGTAATCGACCAAAACCTATATCGATTTTGCCTAACTTTAAAGCCTCGACCTGATCTCGTGTGCCACATTCAATCAGTTCAACATGGATATCTGGATTTTTCTGCCTAAATAGATAAATGACCTGTGGTAACCGACCGTAAAGCAGTGAACTGACATAACCTACTTTGACAATGTTATCGACCAACTTCATTTTTTTAGCCATAGAAGCCGCTTGAGCCGTATGCGTTAAAATCTGCACAGCATGTTGGTAAAAAAACAGGCCTGCTTCTGTTGCTTTTAATGGACGAGAGCCCTTCACAAACAAATCAATCCCTAACTCTTCCTCTAGTTTTTTGATTTGACGTGTTAAAGGTGGCTGGGCAATAAAAAGCTTTTCTGCGGCTTTAGTCAGACTTTGTTCTTCCACAACGGTAACAAAATAACGTAGATGTCTTAATTCCATTAATATACCTTTTTAGTATCTTAAAATACCGTTCTATATCTATTTTAGGCTATTACATTCTTCTATGGTATGTAAACAAGTTTGAAATAGTTGAAACTTCATGTATAGAACCATAGAAACCATACTTGTGGATATTCCAACTATCCGTCCTCACCAGTTGTCTGTAACCACAATGCGTACTCAGACTTTGGTGCTCGTTAAAATTACGACCATGGATGGTATTGTCGGTTGGGGTGAAGCGACCACCATTGGTGGACTAAACTATGGTGAAGAAAGTCCTGAAAGTGTCAAAGCCAATATTGATACTTACTTTGCACCATTACTCGCATCAGTTAAAGATTTAAATGTGGCTCAAACACTAAAACTGATTCGCAAAAATATTAATGGTAACCGTTTCGCGAAATGTGCCATTCAGACTGCTCTACTTGATATTCAGGCAAAACGTTTAGGCGTGCCGTTAAGTGAAGTTTTAGGTGGCCGTCTGCGTAATAGTTTACCTGTACTTTGGACGCTCGCGTCTGGCGACACAGAAAAAGATATTGCTGAAGCTCGAAAAATGATTGAGTTGAAACGTCATAACACGTTCAAACTCAAAATCGGTGCACGCCCTTTGCAACACGATGTTGATCATGTGATTGCAATTAAAAAAGCACTAGGTGCAGATATTAGTGTACGTGTTGACGTAAATCGTGCATGGTCAGAGCTGGAATGTATCCAAGGTATTCAACAGCTGCAAGATGGCGGAATTGATTTAATTGAACAGCCTTGTGCTATTCAAAATACTGAAGCACTTGCCCGTTTAACACATCGGTTTGATGTCGCAATCATGGCGGATGAAGCTTTAACTGGGCCAGACAGCGCATACCGTATTGCAAAAAGCCATGGGGCTGATGTATTTGCGGTAAAAATTGAACAATCTGGTGGTCTGATCGAAGCATGTGAAGTGGCCAAGGTTGCAGGTTTGGCTGGAATTGATCTTTATGGCGGTACCATGCTTGAAGGCCCTGTAGGTAGCATTGCTTCTGCTCATGCATTTGCAACCTTTGAAACATTAGCATTCGGTACTGAATTATTTGGTCCGTTATTACTTACCGAAGAAATTTTGAAGGAACCGCTACGTTACGAAAACTTTGAATTGCACTTGCCAACAGCTCCGGGCTTAGGCATTGAAATTGATGAAGATAAAGTTGAGAAGTTACGTCGTTAAGGCAACAGGATAAGGAGTTTCCCATGTTATTTCATGTACGTATGGATGTGCATATTCCACTTGATATGCCAGCCGACAAAGCAAATGAAATTAAGGCCGTTGAAAAGGCTTATTCGCAAGATCTGCAACGTCAAGGTAAATGGCGTCACATCTGGCGAGTTACAGGCCAATATTCAAACATCAGTATTTTTGATGTTGAGAGCAATGAAGAGTTGCACAACATTTTACAAGGATTACCTCTCTATCCTTACATGAACATCGAAGTGATGGCACTTAATCGTCACCCTTCATCTGTTCGTGATGATGATTCGTAATTTAAGAAAATAGTTTGAGTGTGTAGTCTGAAGCACATTCAAAAACTAAATATATTTATTCAGAAGGTAACAAGGAACGTGGCAGCAACAATTCGCTAGCAAAACAAAATGCCAGCACCACTGCCACCTAAAACCGTATTGCATACTTAAGGAGTTTTAGTATGAACCGTCAACAAATTGATGCGCTTGTAAAACAAATGAATGTCGACACTGCAAAAGGCGAAGTCGATGCACGTGTTCAGCAAATTGTAGTGCGCCTTCTCGGGGATTTATTTCAAGCCATCGAAGATTTAGACATCCAACCTTCAGAAGTATGGAAAGGTTTGGAATATTTCACAGATGCTGGTCAAGCAAACGAACTTGGTCTTTTGGCAGCTGGCTTAGGTTTAGAACACTATCTTGATTTACGTGCAGATGAAGCTGATGCAAAAGCAGGCGTTACTGGTGGCACACCTCGTACCATTGAAGGCCCACTTTATGTAGCTGGTGCGCCTGAAACCGTTGGTTTTGCGCGTATGGATGACGGAACTGAATCTGGCAAAATCGATACCTTAATTATTGAAGGTACGGTAACCGATACTGATGGCAATATCATTGAAAATGCTAAAGTTGAAGTATGGCATGCTAACAGCTTGGGTAATTACTCATTCTTTGATAAGTCTCAATCTGACTTCAACCTACGCCGTAGTATTTTGACTGATGCTGATGGTAAATATGTTGCATTAACCACGATGCCTGTTGGTTATGGTTGCCCTCCAGAAGGTACAACTCAGGCCCTTCTTAACAAGTTAGGCCGTCATGGTAACCGTCCATCTCACGTTCATTACTTCGTGTCTGCACCAGGCTTCCGCAAGCTTACAACTCAATTCAACATTGAGGGTGATGAGTACTTATGGGACGACTTTGCTTTCGCAACTCGTGACGGACTTGTAGCAACAGCAGTTGATGTAACTGACCCAGCTGAAATTCAACGTCGTGGTTTAGATCACGCTTTCAAACACATCACATTTAACATCGAACTTGTTAAAGATGCCGCTGCTGCTCCTTCAACTGAAGTTGAACGTCGTCGCGCTAGCGCTTAATTGAAAGTGTATGTGAGTTAAAAGTTCGCTTTTGACTCACAAAATTTATTCCATTTATTACTACCATTAAGAATTTAAATAAATTTTTAGCGGTAGTAATAACATCACGTTACCTCATGCTCTAAGGTTTCTCACATGATTGACAAAAGTAAGTCCTCACTTAGCGAGGTTCTATCGCAAATTAAAGATGGTGCCACCATCCTGATTGGTGGTTTTGGTACCGCAGGACA